>JBBRLJ010000006.1:0-125358 GCA_038231435.1 Planctomycetota bacterium | reverse complement strand
TCGACACGCGCGTTGGGGGTGGTGTGGTTGTCGTCTGGGCTCATGGCCCCTCCTTTGGCGGGTTCTCCGCCGCGAAGGAGCAGGCATTCCTCAACTACTTTATCTAATTAATCGTCAGATCATTACTGCAGATAGGACAACTCGCTCAGGCAACCAAGGGGCTTGGCCGTCTCACTGGCGAGGGGCAGGCGGCGCTCAAGGGGCTGATGGATGGGATGAAGGCATGCGACGACGTGGTTGCGGCGCAGACCGGCGAGGAGGTCAAGTTGGTCGCGGTAGCGGCCCGGCTCGCTCAAGCAGAGCGGCTACATGAGGAGAGCCGGGCGCCGGTCACCATATCCACCGCGGACCTCGAAAGGCTAGTCAAGGGGTAGCGTCGATGGCCAGGGCGCTATACCCCCACCTCTGGCGGCGCATCGTGTGCATCAGAATTGGGGCATGAGAGCCGGGATTGATGCATTTCGGAGTTCAACTGATGCATTTCTGGCTGCTGCGGGATGCGTTGGCCTCGCACCCGGGACTGGCCGACGACTACGGGCGGCGGAGGCGAGGTGTATGGAATGACAATTATTGTCACCGAAAATTCTGGCCGGGGCGGGTTGTGATCCCCCTCACCGTCAGCGCGAAAGACCGCGTCACCCATGGCCTCAAGGCTGAAGACATGCCGGCAGCGGAGGCGGCGATTGCCATCCTGTGCTCATCGCTCTGGCCGCAGGTGTGGCTCGTGGACGCGTGCGGGTGGCCACCGAAGGGGTGGGAGTCCGGCGGAAGTCAGCCAGCCGAACGCTCCAATTCCGCTAAAACGTCCGCTCCGGGTGCCGTATGAACCCCACCATGGGCTTCGGACGTTGAGAGATCCCTAAGCACTATAGGCTATTAGCTATGCGCGAGTTTAGGGTTTCCGGTGTACACTCACTTGAATCGAGTCCAATTTGAACGCCACCTACTCGCTACCATCCAAATATCTCCCCGCCTTGGGAACGATAGTAGAGCTGGCTGATCAACTTGAGCCAATGATTGCCTCGATAGGGAGCCTGGACAAAAGCAAGACGCTCAATGATGTTATTGCTCAATTAAAAAAAATGACGGGCTTAGACGAGAAGCGTCTGCGCGAAGTATTGGACGCCCTTGCCCTCTTTCACTCAATTGGAAATTCTCACGCACTGACACCCGCGGATCTTTACGCATCTCTGACGGAGAGATTAGAAACCATCGCCACGAGTGAATGGAAACAGCAGTTTTTAGATGGCTGGAAGCGAAACCATAAGAGCCTAACTTATGCCATTGACTCGGATAACCCCTTTGGGGTTTTCTATAAAATCATCAATCTTACCTACACCCACCAAAATATTGTTCAGGACCTGCGTCTGATTTCCGATATTCGGCCTGTTTTTAATAGGGAGGGAAACAAGATTCTTGACTCCACGGTTGGTCATTCATTGGTTATTAATTACACTGACGGCGGGCCAGACCGCAAAACCATTCACTTCTCCCTGGACGATTCCGATCTTTCAGAGCTTCAGAAGATATGTACGAGATCTGCCGCCAAAGCAGCTTTAATTCGGAATGCGCAGGCGCTGATGTTTGATTCGTCAACCTCTGGTTCGAGCGACAAATGAGCTTTATGGAAGCCGATATAGTTTTTGGTAAAGATAACGAAATCAATCAACTATATTCGAATAATCTTGCCGGCCTAAACATTCAAAAACAGGCTCGTCGAATATTCGTTGACGTAGATGCCGATCGCATCATCGAAGAAAACGTCAGATCGCTTCTGAAGCAAATCCCAGCGACCCATTCTTCGCCAAGACGGCGGACAACGAGTGAGTCGCAAGTTTTTTGGTGCGCGGATTGGTCGCGCCAGTCTAAGAGTGCACATGTGTGGTCTGTGCTACCGAACCAAACCGCCCTCGGTGCCCCGGAGGCTGATGAAGCAGAAGAAGTCGAAATCGATAAAAAGAAATTTTCATCAAGGTTAGAGGAACAGGAAGAGTTGGTATTGCTGCGACCTCTAAAGGCAGAGGTTTATCTTTGTATTCTCTATCAAGTTAATTGGACTGAAGGAAAGAAAATTCGTAGCTCGTACGACTACATCACCAATCTGATTTCCGCCCGTCGAAGAGAAGAAATTGCAGCATTATTCTTAAACGCTAATCCGGCCAACCTTGAGCCAATGGTTTGTGCGGCTTTCCTGTTTATCACAAAAGGCTCGCCAGGATTACAGGGTCTTCGATCTCAGTTTTTGACGAAAGTCGCTAAGGTGCTGCCAGATAAACTGCCGGCCGATAAAGTAATCGAATTTCTCCAATCGATTGCATAGAACCAAATGTCCGTATTTGCGTTACCTGGGTCCATCGTGGACGCGGACTTCCCCGTACTTGCAATCTTCAACTCTATCTTCAAGGATCGCGATCCATCCCTCGGACATCTGGGAGTAGTCTATAATATTCCCGACTCCGAGGGAATGAGCTTTCTTCATCTCGAAGGCCCAAAGAGCTTGTCACAGCGACCCCCAAAATATTATTGGGGGTGGGCCGCCCCTAAGCTCAACGCCACAACTTCACGCCTCCTAGCTGAGCGAATCCATAACATTGGCAACGAACAACTTCGCCAAAGGGTTCATTTCCGCTTTGGGGCGAAGCACGGCGGTGTCTTTCTCGGCTTTGACGTAACGTCTTTTACGCCGAATTTACCCCCAGGATGCCTGGGATTATCGTGCGTTACGTATGTATTAAATTTATTTTCTCATCACGGCATTTCACTGATCGATCTTAGCGACTGGCCAGGGCATAGAACAGAGGACGACAGGTGGTTTGCTGGTGCCTGTGAGATGGTTGAGAGATTTGCTCCGGAAAATCTCGATGCCTTTAAGGCTGAGTGGCCGACATCGTGGATTCGGCCGACTGAAGTGATCGGTGCCGTCTTAACGCAAACGCATCCTGTGGGGCATCGCCAAGTTCAGGCGAAAGACCGCGAGGTACTCGATCTTTGGCGGTCTTTTCTTAGCTCAGAGCAAGGACTAAAATTATACTGGACCGTTGATTCCGAAGGCGATGCCAAGGCGCAGGGCATCTCACATTCGTATGCTATAAAGAAAAGCCGTTCAGATCCCGCGAAGTGGGACATGCTTGTGAGCGGTAAGTCTAAAGTAACAAAGCGTGGGCTATCTCTGGATTCGGCAAAATCCGAATGCGACCAGATCGAACGTCTGGAAATTGAAGCTCAATAAAGATAATCTAGATCCGTGCTTTCGCTAATTCCGCCTCGCCATTCATGGCCTCATTCCCAGCGACTTCTTGCGGCGTCTAATAATATGCCGATCGTTTTTCGCCGCCGCATTAACCAATTCCTTTCGCTGCTGCTCCCTCTTTCGAAGAGGAATTTCGATCTCATTATTCATCACCGATCGCGTTTTTTCCGCGTCTTGAGTGGTCCACGCCTTCTGTGGTGATAACCATGAGAAGTACCACCCGAATTCATCCTCTTCGGAATCAATAATCCCGAATTCCTTGAGCGGGATGAGGAGCGCCACGCGCCGCAATGCTCCTAATTCATCGCGCTGGCCAAGACGCTCCCCGGATCGCAAACGGCGAAACCATTCTTGGGTTCCCCGCGTCACCTCTAGGCCTGACCTCCGGAGCCAATCGGCCCACGTGAACGGCTTGCTGGTTTTCTGCTCAATCTGCGCCTTCAGCCCATCCCAACGCTCGCTGTAAACCGCCTTCACTTTCTCGGGATCGGTCGGATCTAGCAGCACTCTGCGAAAGGGAGGCGAATTCAGGTCCTGGCGCCGTGCGCGATTTCCTAGGGGGGCTTTGGGGGGAGAGACGGGAACCGGCATACTTCTAGTTTAAAGCCCATGCCTCCCCACGCCATAGCTGCCGCAGAAGCCCCTCACCTCCGGACAGAGGATATCGCCACGCGTTTTGGTGTCTCCCCCGAGACCGTGAGGGATTGGCTGCGAGCCGGCCGGATCCCCGGCTTTCAGGTGGGCCGACGCTGGCTCGTCCCAGTGGATGCCCTGAGCGCCCTTGAGGCTCGGGCCGCGAGTATGTCCGGGGAGCGGTTGTGAGCGGCGCCGAACTGCTCGCGTCGATGCTTCGGGAGCCAGGCCTACGCTCCGAGTTCCTGTCGCTGATTCGTGAAGCGATCGCAGGTGCGCCAAGCTCCTCATGCACGAGCGAGTCCGACACGCTGATGTCCGCGACCGCTGTCGCGCGCCTGAGAAAGTGCCGCACTTCAACGGTGTTTGACGCAATCCAGACCGGCCAGTTGCCGGCTGACCGATCTTCGCCTGGCCGTGGGGCCGGGAAGCTGCGGCATCTGATCAAGCGGTCCGATGCCCTTGCCTGGAACCCGCGCACGAGCGCCTGACCTCATCACTGCGCCGCTGTGGCGTCGGCCTTAAAAAGCCGACGCCCCGCATCCTGACAGATGCGAGGCGCCACACGGGAACCACCCCATGTCCGCAGAAGATCTTACTCAATTCACCGGTGATTCAAGCCATGACGCTGAAGCCGCAGACGATGGCGGCCTGCTCGTAGAGCGGTTTCCTGACGGAAATCTCTGCATACTGCCGGTCGGGACCATCATTACGCACTCGATCTACGTCGTTAAGATCGAGAGCGACGGCACCGTCTTCGGCACCCAGGGCGGCCCGCTCTTTCCTGGCCAAGATTTTTTCCACGGCGAATTCGGCGGCCCATTTCTGTCGGTGGACGCGTGGCCCGAGGCGGAGGTGCCGTCTCGGCTGGTGATCCCGAACAGTCAGGATCGGATGATGATCACGCGTGGCCTCCAGAATTTGCCGTACAATGCGCGCGCGCTGGGATGGTGCCGGCCGTGAACCGCCCCCAGCTTCTGCTCCATCTTCTCGGTGAGGCGCCCGCGCACGTTGGCCTGCAAATCCCGAAACAGGCTACGCGCGACGGCCGGAAATTCATCGCCCCATCACCCGTACTCGACAGCGCCGACCGTGATCAGCTCATCGCTGCTCATCTCGCCGGGAAAATCCCACCTCGCCGGGCTATCCGCCTGGACGGAACATCGTGGTTGGAGAGTCGAGGCGTAGCTATCCATACCTTCGCTCTTCGTGGTGATGTCTGCGGATGGATCGCGCTCGACATCGACTCTCATGGAGACTGCCAGGATGGCGATGCCGCCCTCGCTGTGGCCATCGCCGCCTATCAGATTGCCGAGCGCGCCGGGCTCTGCCCAGTGCTCGAACGATCCCATGGAGGGCGCGGCTGGCACGTGTGGGTCATCTTCGCCAACGAGCAGCCCGCCGGGTTCGCTCACTGGACCGCCAAGATGCTGGCCGCCGCGACCGTGAAGCGCATCCCGAAGGCGGTCATCGAGGCGTTCCCGAAGCAGGCCGGGGGCGTCACGCTCGGGAGTTCGCTCGCCCTGCCTTTCCCTGGCCGTCCTCCCGCCGCTGATGGTGGCCGGCTGGTGTGGCCTGACCTCACGGAGCGAGCGGCTGAGTCGGTCGATCTGGTCACCAATGACGTCTTGGTCTCACTGCTCGCACGCTGGCAGGCGGCCGATGCTCTCCACCGCGCCCGTGTCGGCGCCGAGGCCGTCGCCGCTGAGCGCCGGCTAACTCAGTGGCGTGAACGCCACGGGCATCTCGATGCCGTCGAGCAGTGTCGCCGATACCTCGCGCGCATCCCTGGGGGCCGTCAAGGTGAGGGCGGAGACGGCCAGACGTTCCGTGCTGCGACCGCTGGCGGTGACTTCGGCCTGACCGCCGAGCAGTTCCTGCCGTTGCTGGAATCATGGAATCATCGCTGCGATCCGGCGTGGTCACACAAAGAGCTTCTCCAAAAGGTTCGCTCAGCTGAGCGTTACCGGCGTCATCCGATCGGCTTCAAGCTAAGGAATGAATCTCATGTCTGACGATCTCAATGCCGCGATGTACGACCATGAGCGAAGCGAGTTGGCTCGTCTGGCTGCGGCCGATCCACTGCCAATGGCTGATGATCTGCTGAAGCGCATCCGCTCGGAACCTGTCCCCGCTCAGGCCGCCAAGCTCCTGCTCTCCTACATCGTGATCCCTGCCTCCATGGAGGAGGCGGCTCGCCAGAATTGGGAGATCGATCTCTGGCAGGTGCCCGGCTTGGTCGAGTTCCAAAAGCGCTACAATGCGGCGCTCAAAGCTGAGATGAAGCAGAAGGCCAAGAGTCGCGGAGGGCAAGCTGGCAACATCCCGCACCGCGAACTTGTCGAGAAGCTGATTCACTACATGAACAACCAGCGCCGCGTCGTAGTGAATGCCGCTCTGCAATTCTCCGACGCCAAGACATGGAAGGCGATGCCAAAGGTCACGGCGCGCTCTCTCGCACAAGACTTCGCCTTCAGCTATCGTGAGAATCAGGACGTGAAAACCGAGCGCGTCGTTGAGACCATCGAAGTCCTCGCCCGTCGCCAGCGTGATGCTCGCCTGCGGGCGCTCGTCGAGATGCTCACGGGAAAGCCAAGCTCCGGCACTGGGCGCCACCTGTTAATTGCGTTCCTCACGGCCCTCACGGGAATCGAGAGTCCCATTCAGTTGGCCGTCCTGCGGCATTGGATATGGAATGTGAAACGCTCACTTGTCGGACTCCCTCGGGAGCACGACATCATGCCTGTTATCATAGGCGAACAGGGCTCCGGTAAGTCGACAGCGGTTCAATTGCTCTGCGGTCCCCTCCTCGAATTAGTGACATCGGTGAATGTAGAGACGTTAACGGATGGTCGCCGCACGCCGGAGCTTGAGACCTTTTTTGTCGGAATTTGGGATGAGATGGAGGGCGCTGATCGCGGAGATGTCGAGGCACTGAAAAACACGATCAGTTGCACGACGCGCTCATACCGGCCGATGGGTACCAATTTAACGGCACTAGCCGTGAGGAGCATGTCGTTCATCGGCACCAGCAACAAGTCCATCAGCACTATGATCCGCGACACGACCGGCGCCCGACGCTTCTTCGAGATCGAGTCCCTTCCACTCACAGACCGAGAGGCCCTTAACGGCATCGATTACAGCATGCTCTGGACGGCAGTGAGCGAGAAAGATCCCTGCCCGATCCTCGGCTTTCTCGATGAGCTGCGCGCGGCCCAGGCGTCATTGCGGTATCAGGACACCGTGTCCATGTGGTTGGAAAACGAGCCGTGGAGGCGTCTGGTATGGGAACCTCGCAACAGTCCGTCGACCACCGTCCCCGACTACTCGCCCGGGATCGGGCACCCCTACGAAGACATGCGCGCCCGCTACGCCTGCTGGTGCTACGCGAACAGCGAACAGGTAATGGGCGGCCAAACGTTCAAGCAGCGCCTGACCCAGGAGGGATTCATCAAGCACAGGCCGAGCGTCAGCGGCAAGCGGCCCTGGCTCTACCTGCGCCCTGGCGATGGCCGCCGTGGGGATCCAGCGACAGCCAGCGAAGGTACCGGTGGTGCATGACCCGCAGTCCTCAGGTGCCGGCGGTCCACTTGGTCCCAACCCGGTCCACTGTCAAATCGCTACGAATCATCGGTAAAAACCGATGCGGTCCACTTGGTCCACTATGTCATATATATTCACTCTCATAGAGACCTCTAGAGAGACCTCTGGATGGAAGGGCTTAAATAAATGCCTGGGGTGGAGAGTGGGCCTTTTTTGTCGGACCAAGTGGACCAAGACTCACCGGACGACTCAACCCCATGTCAGAAGCCCGCTTCTGGCGGCAGGCTCAGGGTCGAGAACTCGGACCGCAGGTTGACCGCAAGTGGACCGTCTCGCTCTCACCCCGAACCAGGAGTTCCCCATGTCGCACCTGAAAGCCCTCCGTGATGCGCTCGCGAGTCTCAGTGGTGGCCGCCCGAAGAGACCGACGCCGACCACCGACGAGCAACTGGCCGTCATCGCTCGTGCTCGCCTCGCCGCAAACGCCAACCAGGCGATGCCCCTGCGCCGGTTGCACGCTCAGTGCATCGCTGGGGGTGCACACCGCCGGAAGGTCGACGCGCTCGCCGTGCTGAGGCGCGTCCTATCCGAGCGGATGGCGGAGCAGGCGAACCCGCCCCCGAAGGAGTAGGCGGTTCCCGACCAAACCCCTACTGGCCGTTGCATCGTAATGGTCCGGTTCCCGCTGGGTCTCGAATGCGCCTGGGAAGCTCATGGCCGCTCGCTGCGAATCTTTGACGGGGCGTAGTGGTGGATAGTGATGGATTGGCGCTGGTGAATGGGTGGGGGGAGCCGGGTTCCAGCAGCCCACCGCCGCTCCCTCCGTCTCTCCACGCTGGCGCCGTTAATCCTAAAAACGGGAATGGGAGGGAATCGCAAACGGTGAAAACGATGTCAATTCCGGGCCTTTGTTGCCACGGAGTTGCCACCGCGAGCCCGCGACAATGACGAATACCAACGAAAAACCCCGGCTTTCACCGGGGTTTCGCTCCTGCCGCAGGCTCAGGCGTCGTAGTAGAGGTAAAACTCGTACGGGTTCGGACGCAGCTTCAGCGGCTCGACCTCGGCCTCGCGCTTGTGGGCGACGTAGGCTTCGATCATTTCATCCGAGAACACGTCGCCCGCGGTGAGCCAGGCCTTGTCGGCTTCCATCTCGTTCAGCGCCTCCTCGAGGCTCTTGCAGGTCGAGGGGATGGTGGCCAGCTCCTCGGGCGGCAGGTCGTAGATGTTCTTGTCCATCGGCTTGCCCGGATCGATCTGATTCTTGATGCCATCGATGGCGGCCATGAGGATGGCCGCGGTCACCAGGTACGGGCTGCCCGAGGCGTCGGGGCAGCGGAACTCGAAGCGTCGCGCCTTGTCCCCCTGGACATGCGGGATGCGGATCGAGGCGGAACGGTTGTTCGCGCTGTAGGCCAGGTTCACCGGAGCCTCGTAACCCGGAACCAGGCGGCGGTAGCTGTTCGCCGACGGGTTGGTGAACGCCTGGATCGAGCGGCCGTGCTTGAGGATGCCGCCGATGGCCCACAAGGCCTCCTGCGACAGCTTCGTGTACACGTTGCCCGCGAACATGTTCTTGTTGCCCTTCCAGATCGACATGTGGTTGTGCATGCCGCTGCCGTTATCGAAGAACATCGGCTTGGGCATGAACGTCGCGGTCTTGCCGTGCTGGAAGGCGGTGTTCTTGCACGCGTACTTGTACATGTGCACGAGATCGCCGGCGGTGACCGCGCTGCCGTACTTGATGCCGATCTCGCACTGGCCGGGTGACGCCACCTCGTGGTGGTGGAGATCCACTTCCATGCCCATGGTCTGCATGTTGGTGGTGATCTCGCTGCGGATGTCCATCAACGTGTCGGCCGGCGTGGCCGGGAAGTAACCCTGCTTGTGGCGGATCTTGTGTGCGAGATTGATGCCGTCGTCGCGACCCATCGTCCACGGAGCTTCCGAGGAATCGATGTAGTAGAAGGATTCCTGCGGGCTCGACGAGTAGCGCACCGAATCGAAGATGAAGAACTCGGGCTCGGGACCGAAGTACGCCATGTCGCCGATGCCGGTCGACTTGAGGTAGGCGAGGGCCTTGTGCGCGATCGAGCGGGGATCGCGGCCGTAACGCTGGCCGGTGCGCGGATCGTAGACGTCGCCGAAGAAGCAGATCGTCGGCTGCTCGCGGAACGGATCGATGAACACCGTGGCCGGATCCGGCTTGATGTTCATGTCCGACTTCTCGATGCCCTGCCAGCCGCGGATCGACGAGCCGTCGAACGGGAGACCGTCCTCGAACAGCTGCGCCTCGAGGCGACGGGCGACGATGGTGAAATGCTGCAGCGTCCCGAACATGTCGCCGAACATGATGTCGACGTACTTGGCGCCGTGATCCTTTGCCATCTGCAGTGCTTTTTCAACGCTCATTGCAACTCCTGATATGCGGTGAGAGACGGCGATTCGGCCGCCAGGGTTCGTGGGGGTTATCGAAAGAGCCCGGACGCTAGTGG
Source organism: Planctomycetota bacterium (assembly GCA_038231435.1). Classification (GTDB taxonomy): domain Bacteria; phylum Planctomycetota; class UBA11346; order UBA11346; family UBA11346; genus JACCZE01. The sequence continues at coordinate 115,437 of JBBRLJ010000006.1, read as the reverse complement.
GCACCTACGTCCGGGCAATGGCCTTGCTGTCGATCGGCGAAGCAGATGTCGAAAACTCCCTCGCGGCCTGGTCCGCCTCCGCTGATGCGGGGGCGGGTCCACATGGACCACAGCCGCGAGGGTGCCGTCAGATCGCTTCTGGGCCGCGCTCGCCGGTGCGGATGCGGATGCAGTCGTCGAGCGGCATGATGAAGATCTTGCCGTCGCCGACCTTGCCTTCGTCACCGGTGCGTCCGGCCTTGATGATGGCTTGGACCGTCGGCTCGACGAACTCGTTGTTCACCGCGATCTGCAGCTTCACTTTCCGCAGCAGGTTGACGGTGTATTCGTGGCCGCGGTAGATCTCGGTATGGCCTTTCTGGCGGCCGAAGCCCTGGACATCGCTGATAGTGAGGCGCACGACCTCGACCTCGTTGAGCGCTTCCTTGACGGCCTCCAGCTTTGAGGGCTGGATGATGGCCTCGATCATCTTCATGGGGATTCCTTTGGATTGGGCAGGTGAGAGTAGGGTGGGTGGGAACGCATGCTAAACAATCGCCGGGCGGGAACCACGGGGGGCTCCCGCCCGGTTGGACTCACGCCGCTTCGGTGTAGCCCTCTTCGCCATGCTGGCTGATATCGAGGCCTTCGCTCTCCTGTTCGGCGGTGACGCGCAGGCCGATGCTGTACTTCAGGATCGCCAGGATGATCGAGGTGCCGATCACCGACATGAGGATCGCGATCACCACCGCCTTGATCTGCCCGATGACCACCGCGTGCTCGCCCGCCACGATGTCGCGGTAGAGGTCGGCGTTGAGCAGGGCGATGTTGGGGTTCGAGTCGACGTTGAAGAAGATGCCGGTCGCGATGGCGCCCCAGATCCCTCCCACCGCGTGGACGCCGAAGGCGTCGAGCGAGTCGTCGTAACCCAGGGCGCGCTTGAGGTAGCTCGCGGTGGTGAAGCACAGGGCGCCGGCGATGAAGCCGATGGCGATGGCGCCCATCGGGGTCACGAAGCCGCAGGCCGGCGTGATTGCGACGAGCCCAGCGACCGCGCCCGAGATGCCACCGAGCACGGTCGGCTTGCCGCGGATGATCCACTCGGCCAGGGGCCAGCCGATCGCCGCCGCCGCGGTGGCGAAGTGGGTGTTGGCGAAGGCCAGCACCGCGAGGCTACCCGCCTGGAGAGCCGAGCCGGCGTTGAAGCCGAACCAGCCGACCCACAGCAGGGCTGCGCCGACGAAGCTGAGCACGATCGAATGCGGAGGCAGCGGGGTGGTCGGGTAGCCCTTGCGCTTGCCGAGGAACAGCGCGCACATCAGCGCCGCGACGCCCGACGAGATGTGCACCACCGTGCCGCCGGCGAAGTCAAAGGCCGGCGATTTCACGAAGCCGCAGCCCCAGTTGAAGTAGCCGTTCTCGCCCCACACCATGTGCGCGAGCGGGCAGTAGACCACGATCAGCCACAGGGAGCTGAAGATCGCCATGGTCGAGAACTTCATGCGCTCGGCGTAGGCGCCGCAGATCAGCGCGGGCGTGATGATGGCGAACATCAGCTGGAATAGGCAGAATGTGCCGTGGTTGATGCTGGTGCAGTAGGCGCCGTAGGGGCCGGGGATCAGCGTGTGATCGGTATCGATCTTGGCGGTCTTCTTGCCGTCCTTGTCGGTTTCGATGGTCGACTTCTGGTGCGCCGAGTCGGTCAGCACCTTGTCGAGCATGAGGTAGCTGGTTCCACCCCAGAACGAAGCAGACGGGGCGGGCTCGCTCACCGTGCCGCCCTTGTCGTCCTTCACCACCTGGCCCTTGTCGTCGAGCTTGTCCTGGGTCGCCCCGGGACCGAACGCGAACGAGTAGCCGACCACCGCCCAGATGATCGACACCAGGGCGGCGATGGTCAGCGACTGCATCATGGTGGCGAGGACGTTCTTCCTGCGCACCAGGCCGCTGTAGAAGAGGGCGAGGCCGGGGAGGGTCATGAGCAGCACCAGTGCGCTCGAGACCAGCACCCAGGCATTGTCTCCGGTGTTGAGCGTCAGCTCGCCAACCGAGTCGCTGGCGGTCTTCGCCTGCGCCTCGACCGCCGCGAGGCGCTCTTCCATGGTTTTCGCCGGAGCTGCTGCTGCGGCATCCGCTGGCGCAGCGGCCGGGGCTGCGGCGGTGGCCGGAGCTGGAGTGGCATCGGGGGCCTTGTCCTCGGCCCAGGCCGATGAACCGACGGCGAGAGCCAGGGCCGCCAAGAGGGAAAGCAGTGATCGCCGCATGAGCGTCATCCTTGTTCGGAGTGGAGGGGCTATGGGTGCCTCTTGGCACATTCCGCTCCAAGTCCCGTCGGCATGGCTCGCCGCTTACGTAATGTCTAACCAGTCAACACCTTACACGACGCGATGAGAACTGGGGTTTGTTGCTGTAAAATTACCCACTTGGCAGGAAAGGTGGTCGAAAACCGTGCGCCTGTCTTCCGCTCGCTCTCCCCACGCCCCCGCGGATCGTTGCCTAAGGGCTCTCCAAGATCGCGCGCGGCGGCCGCGTCGAGACCGCGGGTTGGGGGCTCTCCACGTCGCAACCCGAATCGCCGCATCCGCTTCACACACGGGGCCCGTACCCCGGAGGCCCCGGATTGTGAGCCTCCGCCGTCGTGACTACGGTGACCCGGCACTTCCGCGCCCAAGGGGTCATCATGGACACAGTGAACAGCGGTACTCCGACCTGGCTGCTCGGCCTCCTGGTCGTGTTCGCGCTCGCTGCCGCCGCAACCTTCGGCCTGCTGCTGTGGCGCCACGCAGAGCTCGCCGGACTCGATGAGCAGCACTACCTGCTCGAACAGCGCAACAAGGCGCTCGAACAGACCGTCTCCGAGATCGAGCGTGTGCCCCCGGCCCTCGACGACCAGATCCGCCAGCGCCGCGAGAAGGTCGACCAGCTCGCCGACACCGAGAAGACCAACATCGCCGACGTCGATCGCCTCGTCACCCTCAACGGCGCCACGCTCAAGAGCAACGAGGACGCCCAGAACAAGGAGGTCGCGACCTTCAATACCCTGATGGCCGAGGCCCGCGCCCGCCGCCAGGAGCTCGAGCGCGAGGAGGACCGCCAGTACGCTTCCGAGCGCGAGGCGGATGACCGCCGCCGCGCCATGCGCGACGACGTCGAGAAGGTCTCGGTCCAGATCGAGCAGAAAAAGAAAGAGAACCGACAGGAGAACGCCAAGAACGACGCCCGCATCGCCGAGCTCGAGGCCCGCGTCCGCCAGCTCATGCAGGAGCAGGATCTCGCCAACCGCGAATTCAAGAGCGACGGCCAGATCATCGCCAGCGAGTCGGCCAACGGCTTCGTGGTCATCAATCGCGGCCACAAGCAGAACCTGCGCAACGGCACGAAGTTCACGATCTACAACAAGCGCGGCGGCAAGACCGTCACCAAGGGCCAGGTCCAGATCATCAATGTCGAGGAGGCGATCTCGACCGCGCGCGTGCTCGAGGAGACCGACCACAACGATCCCCTGATCGTCGGCGATCACCTGCACAACCCGGTCTACGACCCCGACAAGATCAAGCACTTCGCCATCCGCGGCGATTTCATGCGCTACAGCAAGGAGGAGATCGGGGAGTTCATCAAGGATTCGGGCGGCGTGGTCGATCCCGCCGTCTCGATCGGCACCGACTACCTGGTGGCCGGAACCCACGCCGAGAAGGCGCTGGACCAGGCGACCAAGCTCGGCGTCAGCATCCTCAGCGAGGATCAGCTGCTCGACTTCGTCCGCCTCAAGCCGCGGCTCGCGTCGGTGGCCGCATTCCAGGCCGTGCGCAAGGCCGCCTCAGAGGGCCGCACCTTCGCGCTGGCCGGCAAGTTCACCCAGGCCGATGAAGGCCTGATCAAGTCCTACATCAGCAATCACGGCGGCAAGACCACCGGTTCCGTCAGCAAGGACGTTGACGCGCTCATCGTCGGCGACGGCGCCGAGAAGCAGATGGCCCAGGCACGCGAGCTGGGAATCACCGTCATCGACCAGAGCCAGTTCAAGCACTTGACCAAGAACAACGTCTCCGAGTAGCCGCTTCCGTCCCGCGACAGCGTCCGCCAACACCAGCCGTCAGTTACCGCAGCAGCAGGAGTCGACATCGTGGCAACCCGCATCAATCCGGTGCCCCTGACCGCCCTCATCGTCTGCGTCATCTTCACCCTCGCCTTCACCGTGCTGGTGATCGTGAAGAGCGGCGATGTGCGCCGGCTGTACGAAGGCGATCCCGAGCGCGCAGCCTTCAAGCCGATCCCCAAGCTGAAGGAGGAGGTCAATCTCAAGCTCAACAAGATCGAATCGGCGCAGAAGGCGATCAACGCCCGCAAGCAGGAGCTCTATCGCCTCGACCTGCGCGGCAACGCCGCCCGGCTCTATTATACCGATGGCGAGCTGCTCGGCGGCGTCTCCACGCCCGGCAACACCGACGCCGACATCCGCGGTGCGAGCCGCAAGCTCAAGGACAGCACCTGGAAGCTGACCAGCGACCTGATCGCGATGGACGCCGGCTACTTGGACAAGCTGAAGGCCGAGTACGAGGGCCCCGAGCGCCAGACCTTCCCGCAACTCGACGAGGCGATCAAGAAGCGCCAGGATGAGCTCCGCGACGTGTTGAAGAAGATCAGCGACCAGGAAGCATCGTTCCAGGCCGACAAGGAGCGCCTCGCCGCGCAGCTCGAGACCCTGACCGCCGAGCGCGACAAGGCCGAGAAGAAGACGCACGAGGACACCAGCCTGCGCCTGAGCCACATCAACCAACTCGAGGACCGCATCCGCGACCTGCTCGAGCTCGACATCCATTGGATGGTCGATCACGACAAGGCCGGCAAGATCATCGGCAACGCCGGCCTCGATCCCGACGGCACCGTGATCCAGGCCGACGGACAATACCAGAAGGTCATCATCAACCGCGGCTCCCACGACAACGTCTTCCCCGGCCTGCTGTTCGAGGTCTTCAGCTACAATCGCGGCGCATATCTGCAGAAGGGCCGCGTCGAGGTCATCGAGGTGCAGGACGAGATCTCGACCTGCCGCATGATCTCGCAAGCCGACGCCAAGCGCAATCCGATCGCGAGCGGAGACTACATCGGCAATCCGGTGTTCGATTCCCGTAAGCCGAAGGTCTTCGTCGTCGCCGGCGAGTTCAAGCACTACAACAAGGAGGATCTCGAGACCTTCATCCGCCGCACCGGCGGCGTGGTGCGCGAGAAGCTCGGGCCCGGCTGCGATTTCCTCGTCGTCCAGGGCGAGTCGACCGACCGCTCGGATGCCGAGCGCGCCGCCGCCCGCCAGTACCAGATCCTGGTCATCCGCGAGGACGAGCTGCTCCAGTTCGTGCAGACCACGTTCGCGCCGAAGGCCGACAAGGCGCCTGTCGCGGCGCCCGCGCCCGCGCCCGCTGCGGCGCCCGCCGCACCAGCCGCCGACAAGTAACGTTTCGGCTTCCAGCTTCGCGAGGCCCAGCGGCTACCCGCTGGGCCTCGTCGTTTCCGCCCAGGAAATGTCGGTCGGGGCGGGACGGCCTGGATGCGGAGGCAAGGCGCCGGCCTGGCGTGCGCAATGGCAAGCGCCTCAGGTGCCGGTCTTGAAACGGCGCGGGCCGGCGTTGCCGGTGGGTTTCGGGGCGAGCTCCAAGTCCGCGATCTCGCCGCGCCGCCAGCGATGGAAGCCCAGTGCCGCGATCATCGCGGCGTTGTCCGCGCAATGTCGCGGCGCGGGCACATAGAGCTCGAGCCCGTTCCGGCGCGCGGCGGCTTCGAGCGCCGCGCGCAGCGCGCCATTGCATGCGACCCCTCCGCCGAGCGCTACCGCGGCGACGGAGCGCTGCTTGGCCGCCAGGACGAGTTTCGCGACCAGGCAGTCGATGATCGCGCGCTGGAAGCTGGCGCAGGCGTCGCGGACGCCTTGCGGCGAAAGCGAGAGCGCGTCCTTGCCGAGCGGCCCACGCACCTGGTACAGGAGCGCTGTCTTCAGCCCCGCGAAGCTCAGCCGCAGCGTGTCGTCGGCGATGAAGCTGCGCGGCAACGCAAAGCCGCGCTCGTCGCCCTGCTGCGCCTCGCGTTCGATCGCCGGCCCGCCAGGGTAGCCGAGTCCGAGCATCGCGGCGGCCTTGTCGAAGGCCTCGCCGGCGGCGTCGTCGATGGTACCTCCGATCAGCTCCACCTCTCCCGCGCCGCGACAGACGTAGAAGTGGCTGTGTCCGCCGGACGCGACCAAGCCGACCAGCGGATACGCCACGCGCTCTCGCCCCAAATGGATGGCCGCGAGATGGGCCTGGATGTGGTCGACGGCGATCAGCGGGATCGCCAGGCGCGCAGCTATGACCTTCGCGGCGGTGACCCCCGGCAGCAAGCTGCCGATGAGACCGGGCCACGCGCATACCGCCACGGCGCTGAGCGAACGGGGCTCGCTCTTCGCGGCGGCAAGCACCTGCTCAACCAGGCCCGGCAGCGCGGTCACGTGGCCGCGCGCAGCGAGCTCGGGGACCACGCCGCCCCACGCGGCGAAATCATCGGCTTGGCTGGCGTCGGCCTCGGCCACCACCTCTGAGCCCGCGCGAACCAGCGCGGCAGCGGCGTCGTCGCAGCTGCTCTCGATGCCGAGCACCAGCTTCCCAGGCGGTTCCGCGGCAATGTTTCTGGCCGATACCATGGTGAGAGGGTGGCGCGGACACGGCGCGGGGCAATCGCGCGGCGGCATTGCCCGTGGTCTCGCATGGGAGTACAGTGCGGGCGAGGAGCGTACATGGCCGCTGGACATGTCGTGATCCTCGACCCGGCTCGCGTGCTCGCCGGAACGGTCTCGCGCCTGGGCCTCGGCCCCGAGCTCGAGCTGCACTGCTGCGCCAATGACGACGAGGTCGAGACCTTGCGGCGCCGACGGCCGATCGAGGTGCTGATCGCGACCCAGGATCTGGGACGCGGGTCCGCTCCCGGATCCTCGGGCGCGGCCTTCCTGGTCGACGCCCACCGCCTCGATCCCGATGGCTTCCGCATCCTCGCCGCGACCGATCTCGCCGCCGCAGTGCACGCCATCAACGCCGGATGCATCGATGCCCTGGTCACGTTGCCCGATGATGTCGCGCAGCTGCGCGCGCTCATCCACGACGGCTGCGAAGCCTCGCTGCTGCGCCGCCACTACCGCGCCCTGATCGACGAGCTGGCCGGCAGCAACAGCGAGCTGACCTCGCTGTCGGATCGGCTCGGAGCGCTGGTCGAGGAACGCACGATCAGCCTGCGCGACGCCCATCAGCTGCTGAAGCACCAGCAGCAGGAGCTGGTGCGCCTCGAGACCCAGGCGGTGGTGAGCCAGCTCGTCCGGGGGCTCGCGCACGAGCTGAACAACCCGCTCGCCGCCATCCTCGGCTACGCCCAGCGCCTGCGCCGCAGTTGGGCCAAGGAGGAAGAGGCGGTCCGTCGTCTCGACGTGATCCTGTCCGAGGTGGACCGCTGCCGAGGCTTGGTCGAACAGCTGCGCAACCTCGCGGCGCCGCTCGACGAGGAGATCGTCCCGTGTCAGCCGGAGCGCCTACTGATGCAAGCGCACATGCGCATCCGCGAGGCCGGACAGTCCTCCCTCGAGTGCCAGATCCTCGGCGACATACCGGTGGTGATGGCCGCTCCGCAATCGCTGGTGCGGGTTTTCGAGCAGGTGCTGGACAACGCGCACTTATCTGGCGCGCGTACCTGCTGGCTCTCTGCCCGCGAGTCCAACGGCCGGGTGTGGCTGAGTCTCGACAACGACGGCGCGACTCCCGATGACGACGCCGTGCGAAACGCCACGCGTCCGTTCTTCACCACCATGTCGAGCCAGGGCAGGCGCGGCCTGGGCCTGGCGATCGCCACCGCCTTGCTGCGCGAGCAGGCCGGAAATCTCGAGCTGGCGCGGCGATCCAGCAACCCCGGCGCCGCGTGCATCGTCCAGCTGCCCTCGCGTCCGGTGACCGCGCAACTGCCAGCGCTGCCCTCGGTCGCCGGCCGCGCCCCGATAGTGCTGATCGTGGACGATGAGCCTCTGGTCGCCGAGCTGCTGCTCGATGCGCTGGTCGAGACCGGGCTCGCCGCGCGCGTCGTCGGTTCGGTCGCCGAGGCGCTCGAGGTGGTCGCCGAGCAGCCGGTGCGCGCGATGCTCGCCGACGTCCAGCTGCCCGACGGCAGCGGCGTCGAGCTGGTGCGCCGCGCGCTCCAGCTACGTCCGGGTTTGCTTGGCCACGTCGCGTTGATTACCGGCGGCGGAGATTCCGCCGAGAAGATCGGCCTGCCGCCAGGTGTGGATTGGCCGGTCCTGGGGAAGCCGTTCCGCCTGGAACAGATCGCGAAGCTCGTCCGCTCGATCCTGTGACGTCCCGTGATCGGTAGGGTCGAAACGGCAGAATGAAGGAAGACTGAGGAGGAGTGGAGCGCGATGTCGGGCGCCCCGCTCCGTCCCTCGCTTTCGGCCGGCGATCCCTGACCGTCTCCGGCCGTCTAGATCGAACGCGTGTACTGCGTCGGCGCATACGCGCCGGGAACATACGCGCGGCGGCGGTGCGTGAGCAGCTCGTGCGCGTCGGGGTCGGCGCGTTTGGCGAACTGCACGTACGGCCAGATCGCGATCGAGCCACGCGAGTCGAAGTGGCCGAGGACCTCAAGATATCGTGGCAGCATGCAGCGGGCCAGATCATCGCAGATCACCCGGCAGACGTCCTCGTGGAAGTCGCCGTGCATGCGGAAGGAGTGCAGGTATTCCTTCAGCGATTTGCTTTCGACCAGATGGCGGTCCGGGATGTAGTTGATGAAGATGTCGGCCCAGTCGGGCTGGCCGGTGATCGGGCACAGCGAGGTGAAGCGCAGGCAATTGTTCGACACCCAGGTCGACGAGTCGGCGAAGCGGCGGCCGACGCCGAAGGGGATGGCTTCGAGCAGCGTCGCATCGTAGGTGTAAGCCACCCGGGTCTTCTTGCCGAGCGTGGCCTTCGGCAACTGGCCGCCGCTGCGGATCGAACGGTTGCCGGATGATGCGGCTGCGGGTGCAGACGAGGTTTTTCGCGCGCGGGCCATGCTCACATCCTCGCGCGGATGCGCTCGAGGGTACGGAAAACCATCCGCCCGGACACGCGACGCTCGCGCTCGCGCCAGTCGGCCTCGTCGAACGCCGGGAAGAACGCATCGCCTTCCACCTCGACGTCGATCACGGTGAGGATGATTAGGGACGCCAGCGGCAGCGCCTGCGCGTAGATCTCACCGCCGCCGATGATCCGCGGCTCGGGATCGCTCTCGCGCGCAAGTGCGATCGCCGTCGCCAGATCGGATCGGACTTCGCAACCCAGGGCCGTCCAGCCGGGCTGACGGGTGATGACGATGTTGCGACGCTTGCCGAGCGGTTTGCCGAGGACGTCGAAAGTCTTGCGTCCCATGATCACGGCGTGGTCGACGGTGACGGCGCGGAAGTGCTTCAGATCCTCGGGTTCGTGCCAGGGCAGCTGGCCGCGGTTGCCGATCACGCGGTTGCGCGACATGGCAGCCACGAGCGCAAGTGGTGCGAGAGTCATCGTCCGTCGTCCGTCGTCTTCATACCGCCACCATCGCCTTGATGCCTGGGTGCGGATCGTAGCCGCTGATGACGACGTCCTCGAAGGTGAAGGCGAACAGATCCTTCACCTGGGGGTTCAGCTCGAGCTTCGGCAGCGGACGCGGGTCGCGCGACAGCTGCAGGCGCGCCTGGTCGTGGTGGTTGCGGTAGAGGTGCGCGTCGCCGAGCGTGTGCACGAAGTCGCCAGGCTTCAGGCCGCTGACCTGGGCGATCATGCAGGTGAGCAGCGCGTAACTGGCGATGTTGAAAGGAACGCCGAGGAAGATGTCCGCCGAACGCTGGTAGAGCTGGCAGCTGAGTTCGCCGTCCTGCACGTAGAATTGGAAGAGCGTGTGGCAGGGCGGCAGGGCCACGCGATCCGCCTCGAGCGGATTCCAGCCGGTGACGATCAGCCGACGGCTCTGCGGATTGCGCGCGATCTCGTCGAGCAGCCAGCGGATCTGATCCTTGCCGTCTTTCGCGTAGCCGCCGTCGGGCAGCCGCGTGGCGCCGAAATTGCGCCACTGGTGGCCGTAGACCGGTCCGAGATCGCCCGCGCCGCGGCCGAAACGCGCGCACTGCTCGGCGCTCGCCCATTCGTCCCAGATGCTGACGCCGTGCTCCTTCAGCCACTGGTTGTCGGTGCGCCCCGCGAGGAACCACAGCAGCTCCCAGACGATCGACTTGAGGTGCAGCTTCTTGGTGGTGACCAGCGGGAAGCCCTGCCGCAGATCGAAGCGCATCTGGTGCCCGAACACCCCGCGCGTGCCCACCCCGGTGCGGTCTTGGCGATCGCGGCCATGGTCGAGCACATGCTGGAGGAGATCGAGGTACTGCCGCACGCCGGTGTTTTAACCCGCAGGCTGAAGCAGGAAGCGGGAAGCGGGGGAGCGGAGAGCGGGAAGTCGCGTTGCCGTCTCCAAGCCCTCACCTCTTGCCGCCTGGGGGGCAGGCCGGAGGCCGATGTTGGGGGGCCGTAGTCCCCCAACGGACAGTCAGACCAGGTATTTGAACGCGACGATCACGCCCGCGATGGCGAGGATCCAGGCGATCCACAGCCAGATCGGAATGCCGGCCGAGACCACCGGGGCGCGGGTCGAGGCGCCGCCACGCGAAGCCGAGATGTGCGCCGAGCGCGTCCGCGCCTCGGCCAGGATCTTCTCGGTCAGCGCCTTGTCGACGGGCAGCGAGGCCTCCGCCTTCAGCTGGTCTTTGCGCTGGCGCAGAGCCTCATACAGGAGCCTGGAGTCCTTGCCCTCCGCCGGATCCGCCGCTTCGGCATCGATCGCCTGGAACATCTCTTCGCGCGCCGCGTCAGCCATGGTCGGACCCGCTGGCGCCCGAAAGGGCTGACGGCCGGTCTGGCGACAACGCCATAAACAGTTGTATCGACGTCGTTTGCGACAAGGCGCTGGGGATCGGGCCGCGGCGGGTCATGGCAACGTATACGCACGAGCGGGGCAGCCGTTGCGCCATGGGACGCCTATCCGGGCAGCAGTCGGGTGATGTCCAGGCCCAGGACGTAGACCATCAGGCCCACCACCAGGATGACCCCCGCCCATTGGAAGCCATTGCGCACCAATGGCGGCAGCGGTCGGCCGATGGCCGTCTCGATGCCCAAGAAGACCAGCTGGCCGCCGTCGGTGATCGGGATCGGCAGCAGGTTGACCAGGAAGAGGTTGAGGCCGATGAGCGCGAGGAACTTCAGGTAGCTGCGCAGGCCGAAGTGCTGGGCGCGCACCTTGAGCTGGCTGAAGATGCCGATCGGCCCGCTGAGCGACTTGTTCGGGTTGATGCCGCCCTGCTCCGCCGAACGGAAGAAGCGCGGGATGAGCTGGAAGGTCTTGACCACCATGTTGTACGACGTGGTGTTGACGATGGTGAACGCCTCGCCGGTGCCCGAGAGCTTGTAGGGCACCTCCTCGCGATCGAAGGTGAACGCCACGCCGGGCTCGTATGGCTTCATCTGCGGATCGCCATCCACGCCTCGCAGGATCTCGAGCGCCGTACCCTGGGGCGAGTAGACGCGCGCGACGATCCAATCGCCCACGCGCACCTGCGCGAGGAATTCGGGGGCCAGCTCGGCGAACTTGCGCACGTCCACGTACAGCGGCGACTTCGCCTCGGGGCGGACGAGGGTGATGATTCCCGGTGCGACGCCGCCGGGGGCGGCCGCGTCCTTGCCGTCGATCGCCTTGACCTTGGCGCCGATCAGCTGCTCGAACACGCTCTTCTTGTCGGTGCCGCCGAGCCAGTGCGCCCACTGCGGCGCGGTCTCGGTCTTCTCGCCCAGCTCGTTCGCGGACTTCGGAATGGGCACCAGGATGCGCTCGCCCGCGGCGAGCACCGCGACAGCGGCGGATTCCCTTCCCTTGTCCTTGTCCGTAGGCAGGAGCGCGACCACCGTGTCGCCCGCCACCACGCCTGCGGTCATCAGCGGCGTCTGCCCGCCTCCCTGGAGCGCGGGCAGCACTGGCATCCTGCCCGAGAGCATGGCCTCGAGCCGAACGCCGATGCGTTGCTGGGCGCCGTCGAGTTTGCCGTGCATGGTCATCTCGACGATCTGGCCGGGATCGGTTTCGACTCCCGTGACCACCTCGCTGCTCGCGCGCCACACCCGCAGCCGGCATTCCTTGCCGTGATCGATGTCCGCATGGATGTACGGCACCGGCTGGGAACGGTCGCTGATCGGCTGGTCGTCGATCGCCAGCAGGATGTCGCCCGCCTTCACCCCGGCCTCTTCAGCGGGCATGCCGGGCAGCACCTCGCTGACCACCGTGGGGAAGCCGATCGCCGAGGGGCCGTCTCCGGCGTAGACGATGTCGACGGTGCGCGATGCACCGCCCTTCTCGAGCATCAGGGTGACGTGCCTGCCGAGATACGGCAGCAGACGTGCATGGATCTCCTGTCCGATCAGCGGCGGATCGCTCGGCCACGGCTCTTCACCGACGATGCCGACCACGCGTTCGCCCGGCTCGGGCGCCGCGGCATCCTTGGAAGCGGAGATGACCTGCGCGACGTGGTCGCCGTCCGGCCAGCCGATGCCGAGTTCGGCGTGCCCGGTGATCTGCGAATAGATCGGCTTCACCTCATCGCGCGCGCCCGGGGGCAGGGTCAGCGGGGCGGGTTCGCCGCGCCGCGCCACGGTCATGATCACCGGATGCTGCGATTCGATGATGGTCTCGGTGATGATGTCCTCGAACGAGCGCACCGTGGTGCCGTTCATGGTCAGGATGCGATCGCCCTGGCGCAGGCCGAGACGGTCGGCGGGGCTGAAGTCCTTGGTGCCGTCCTGCGCGCGCAGCTGGGGCTGCACGCTGCCGACCGCGGGCGGGAACACCGGCATGCCGGTGAGCGCGAGCGTCAGCAGGATGATGTACGACGAGATCAGGTTGAAGAGCACCCCGCCGAGCAGGATGAAGGCCTTCCAGCCGGCGCTCGCCGCGAGGAAGCTGCGCGGATCGATCGGATCGCCGGGCTTGGGCTGCTCGCCATTGGGATTGTCGTCCTGGCCGAGCATCTTCACGTAGCCGCCGAAGGGCAGCAGCGACAGCGTATATTCGGTCTCGCCGATCTGGCGGCTCAGCAGCTTGGGGCCGAAGCCGATCGAGAAGACCTCGACCTTCACGCCCGCCCATTTGGCGATGAGGAAATGCCCGAGCTCGTGGATGAAGATGACGAAGCCGAAACCAAGTGCGGCGAGCAGGTAGAAGGCGAGATTGGCGACAACCAGCATCATCCGCTCCGGGGCCTACCATTGCCGCGCCGGCGCGCCCGTCCAGCGTTTACGCACGGTTCCCTCCCCATACGACGGTCGCGGCTGACCCCCTCGCGGCTGTCGATGCGCGAGGCCACGGGCCTTGCCGGAGACGAATGGGGGCCATGGTGGCGCCATGCGCGAGTCGGCCACGTGAAGGACCATCCACCAGGATCGGCGATGGCGTTGGCGGCGGGCATCCTGTCCCTGCCGCTGTGCCTGCTGCCGCCGGTCGGCGGCGTCTTCTCGATCATCGCGATCGCGCTCGCGTTTGTTGCGCGCCGACGGGTGCGCGCAGAACCCGACCGCTACCGCGACAGCGCGATGCCCTCGGCCGCGCAAGTCTGCGGCCTGGTCGGGCTGGTGATGTCCTTCGCGCTGTTCCTTCTCTACGGGATGCTGGTCGCGGCGGTGCACGGCGCAGGGGCGGTCCCCGCGGAGCCGCCCGTCACCTTCTGAACCCGGCCACGCCGGGTCGCCGACGTCAATCGCCGGCCTCCTCGCGGAGGCGCGCGAACTCCTCGGCGCTCAGCCAGCTCGGACGGCGGATGCCCGCGACGTCCTCGACCCCGAGCTTCGAGCGCTGCTCATCGCTCAGCGCCAGCGGCGTGACCGTGCCGCCATCGCGCAGGCGCTGCCACAGCGCGGAGAGCAGCCGCGGGAAAGGCGCCTCGATCAAGACCTCGCCCGCATGCATCGGATGCGCGAACGCGAGCAGCGCCGAGTGCAGCGCCTGCCCCGGCAATTCCGCGCACGGCGTCCCGTAGACCCAATCACCGACCAGCGCGTGGCCGTGATGCGCCGCGTGGACGCGGATCTGGTGCTGGCGCCCGGTGTGCAGGCGCAGGCGCAGCAGCGCATGGGCTGCGGCCGCGCCGGCAGACGGCGGCGTGGCGCGCTCGAGCACCTCGAAATCCGTATGGCAGGCCTGGCCATCGGCGCGCACCACGCGGGCGATCGAGACCCCGTCGCCCGCGCCGATCGGGTCGAGCCAGCTGCCCGCGTCGCTCAGCGGAGCGCCGGTGCAGATCGCGCGGTATTCCTTGCGCAGATCGCGTGCCTCCATCGCCTTCGCGAGGCGGGTGTGGGCCCCGGCGTCGAGCGATACCAGCACGATGCCCGAGGTGTCGCGGTCGATGCGGTTCACCAGCCGCGCGTCGCGCGGATCCAGCCCTTCGGACGCGAGCAGGTCCATGAGCTGGTTGAGCAGCGTCCCGCTCATGGTCTTGCCGGCCTGGTGAGCGAGCTGACCGGGCGGCTTGTTGCAGGCCATCAGCCAGCGATCGCGATAGAGGATCTCGAGCGCGGCTGGCGCTGGCGCATCCAGGTCGCGCTCGGGCAAGGGCGCGGTCAGCACCACCCGCGTGCCCGCCTTCACCCGGTCGCGCGCCTGCGCGACGACGCCATCGACGGTGGCGGCGCCGCGGTCGACCCATCCCTGGATCATGCTCCGGCTGATGGTCGGCAGCAGCGCGTGCAGGTAACGGTCGAGTCGCCACGCGGCCATCGCTGGCGGGGCGTGCTGTTTCGGCACCACGAAGCGCAGGATGCGGTGCTCGGAGGTCAGCTCGCGCTCGACCACCACCTCGCCGCGGATGCGGTCGTCGTCGATGTCCATGGGGGCGATGCGAGCCTCTAGGCGGACGGATGCGCGGACGGATGCTGGGGAACGAGAGCGACGACGAGGCGGATCAGGAGGCCTTGCTGGCAGCCGCAGCCTGACGGCGCGCGCGCACCGCGGCCGCAAGCCCGCGCAGCGCGGGGATGGTGTCGTCCCAGCCCAGGCAGGCGTCGGTGATGCTCTGACCATAGACCAGCTGATGCCCGGGCTTGAGGTTCTGGCGGCCCGCCACCAGATGGCTCTCCATCATCACGCCGAAGATGTTGCGTTCTCCGCCCGCGATCTGCGCGGCGATGTCGGCGGCCACCGCGGTCTGCCGCGCGTGGTCCTTCGATGAGTTGCCGTGGCTGCAGTCGATCATCACCCGCGTGGGCAGCGCCGCGTGCGCGAGCGTCTCGGAGGCCTTCGCGACGTGCGTGGCCGTGTAGTTCGGCCCGCCCGAGGCGCCGCGCAGGATGACGTGGCAGTCGGGATTGCCGCGCGTCGCCACGATCGCCGCGAGACCCTCCTTGGTCACCGAGAGGAAATGGTGCGGATGCGCCGCGGCACGCACCGCGTCGATGGCGATCTGCAGATTGCCGTCGGTGCCGTTCTTGAAGCCGACCGGGACAGACAGACCCGAGGCCAGCTCGCGGTGCACCTGGCTCTCGGTGGTGCGCGCACCGATCGCGCCCCAGCTCACCAGGTCGGCGAAGAACTGCGGCAGGATCGGGTCGAGGAACTCGCAGCCCGCGGGCATGCCGATCTCGGCGAGATCGCGCAGCAGGCGGCGGCCCAGGCGCAGACCCTCGTTGATGGAGAACGTCCCGTCGAGGTGGGGGTCGTTGATCAGGCCCTTCCAGCCGACGGTGGTGCGCGGCTTCTCGAAGTAGACCCGCATCACCACCAGCAGTTCGCCGGCGAGGTCGGCCGCGACCTCCTTGAGCTTGCGCGCGTAGTCCTCGGCCGCGGCCACGTCGTGGATCGAGCACGGCCCGACCACCACCACCAGGCGGTCGTCATTGCCGCGCAAGACCTTCGCCACCGCCTGCCGCGACAGCGCCACGGTGGTCGAGGCCTGATCGGAGAGCGGCAGCTCCTCCATGAGGATCGCCGGCGGCAGCAGCGCGCGCAGCCGGTCGATGCGGACGTCATCGGTTACATAGCGCATGAACCCGCATGATCGGCGCGATCACGGGGATACAATGTGCGGCCCGCCTACCGGCCGGCGCGCGGCGTGCGGCGAGGTGACGGCTGGAGACACCGGCCGTCAGGAGCGGCGCGAATCCCCTGGCACGGGTGTCCTGGTCGCGATTCTTCCCCGCCGCACCCCGCTCGCCGCATCCCGCGCGGCGGCTGTCAGCACCACCCAGCGAATCCATGCTCCCCCTCCCCGTCGATGAACTATTGCCGCGCGTGCTCGCCGAGATCGGCGCCGGGCGCAATCTGGTGATCGGCGCGCCTCCGGGATCCGGCAAGAGCACGCGCGTGCCCCCGGCGCTGGTGCGGGCGCTGCCCGGACAGGTCTACCTGCTGCAGCCGCGGCGCATTGCCGCCAAGGCGCTGGCTCGGCGCATCGCCCAGGAGCAGACCGAGGCGGGCAGGCCGTGGCAGCTCGGCCGCGAGGTCGGCTTCCGCGTGCGCTTCGAGCGCTCGGGCACCGCCGCCACGCGGTTGTGGGTGATGACCGAGGGTTCGCTCACCCGCCAGCTGCAGAGCGACCCCTACCTCGAGGGCGTAGGCTGCGTGATCCTCGACGAGTTCCACGAGCGCAGCCTGCATGTCGACCTCGCGCTCGCCTACCTGCGCGAGCTGCAGCTGACGGTGCGGCCCGACCTGCGCCTGGTGGCGATGTCGGCGACCGCGGACGCGGCGCCGGTGGCCGCCTTCCTCGGCGGCGCCGCCGGAGCGCCAGGCGAAAGCGCGGGCTGCGCGGTGATCGAGGCGGCCGGCACGCTGTTCCCGGTGGCCACCCGGCATGCCGACATCGATCAGCGCCAGCGCCTCGAGGACCGCGTCGCCCGCGCGGTGTTCGACGCCATCGCCGATCCCGAGGGCGGCGACATCCTGGTCTTCCTGCCAGGCGCCGGCGAGATCCGCGCGTGCGAGCGCGCGCTGGTGCCGGCGGTGGGCGCGCACATCGATGTACTGCAGCTGCACGGCGGCCTTGGCCCAGACGAGCAGGATCGAGCGCTGCTGCCGTCCACCGGCGGGCGCCGCCGCGTGGTGCTCGCCACCAACGTCGCCGAGACCTCGCTCACCATCCCCGGGGTGCGCACGGTGATCGATTCAGGACTGGTGCGGGTGATCAGTTTCGATCCCGCGACCGGCGTCGAGGAGCTGCGGCTCGAGCCGATCAGCCGCCAGTCCGCGCGCCAACGCGCCGGACGCGCTGGACGCACCGCCCCCGGGACCTGCGTGCGCATGTGGACGCCGCTCGCCGAGCGCGAGATGCCCGAGGCGTCCCTGCCAGAAGTGCGGCGCGTCGACCTGGCGCCGCCCCTGGTCGCGCTCAAGCGCTGGGGCCACGCCGACGCGCGGCGTTTCCCCTGGTTCGAGCCGCCGCAGGACGATCGCCTGGAGGCGGGCGAACGGCTGCTGTCGCTGCTCGGCGCCACCGCCGAGGCCCATGGCCCGCTCACCGAGCTCGGCAACCGCCTGGCCGACCTGCCGCTGCATCCGCGCCTCGGCCGTCTGATGATGGAGGCGGCCACCGCGCACTGCCCGCGCCTAGGGGCGACGCTCGCCGCCCTCTTGGGCGAGCGCGACCTGCGCTTGCGGCGCACCCGCGACGACGCCCCTGCCGAGCCCGCGGCGGCGGATGCGCTCGAACGCCTCGAACTGCTCGAGCAGGCCGAACGGGCCCGCCACCAGGGCCACCTGCGCGCGAGTCTGATCGACCCCCAGGCTTCGCAGCAGGTGGCGCGGGCGCGCGACGAGACGCTCGCCGCCTGGATGTCGGCCTCTGGCCAGGCCTCGGGCAAGCACGCGGGCTGGCGCGTGGCCGAGCGCGAGCGCGAGCCCGAGGCCGACGCCGCGCTGGTGTGCCGGCTGCTCCTGGCCTCGCATCCCGATCGCGTCGCGCGGCGCTCCGCCGCCGACCCCAATCGCGCCATGATGGTCGGCGGCGCCGCGCTCGAGATCGACCGCCACTGCGCGCTGTTCGCCGACCGGGCCCAGCGCGGGAGCCTGTTCGTGGCCGTCGAGGTGCAGCTGATCGAGCGCGGCGGGCGGATGGTGGCGGTGGTGCGCCAAGGCGCCGAGATCGACGAGGCGCTGCTCACGTCGGTGGTTCCTAACGCGGTGGTGCGCCGACAGGAGCCACGCTACGACGCCGAGGCGCGCCGCGTGGTGACTGCCATCCGCTGGTGCTACCGCGACCTGGCGCTGCGCGAGGCCGGTGGCGCCGCGCAGGACGTGGGCGCTGCGTCCGAGATGCTCGCGCGCGCGCTCGCGCCCGAGGCGCGCGCCATCGTCGAGGCCGACGAGGCGGCGCGCGACTGGCTGCGCCGCGAGGCCTGGCTGGGCGCGCGTCGGCCGGAGCTCGGGCTACCCGCCTTCGGCGACGTGGAATTCGCGGCGATCGTCGCCGAATGCGCCGCCGGCTGCGTGGCGCGCGGCGAGGTCGAGGCCAAGCCCAAGCTGCCCTGGCTGCAGGCGCGCCTGTCGCGCGAGCAGCTCGCCGCGGTCGACGAAGAGGCCCCCTCCCATCTGGCGGTACCGTCCGGCAGCCGCGTCAAGCTCGACTATCCAGAGGCGCCCGGTGCGTCCTCGCAGCCGGCGGAGTCAGTCGGACCGCCGGAAATGCCAGCGCCCGTGCTCGCGGTGCGGCTGCAAGAGCTCTTCGGCCTGCCCGCGACCCCGCGCATCGCGGGCGGACGGGTGCCGGTGCTCCTGCACCTGCTCGCGCCCAACTACCGCGTCGAGCAGGTCACCACCGACCTGGCCAGTTTCTGGGCGAACACGTACGCCCACGTGCGCAAGGACCTGCGCGGCCGCTATCCGAAGCATTCGTGGCCCGACGATCCCCTGGCCGCCGTTCCCCAGGCCAAGGGCCGGCCCAGGCCCTGACATGGTTTAGGCCGTTGGCCCGCAAGGTTCGGCGAAATCACCTGTCAGACGTGGATCGCCGCCGGCATGGTCAACGAGCCGAAAGTCAATCACTGGAGGGGTCATGGGCAGGACGCTGCACGTGTTGGTCATCGAGGACAACCTCGGCGATTTCCATCTCCTCGAAGAGAGCTTCGGCGAACAGGCGCTACCGGCTCAGCTGTATCTGGTCGAGAATGCCGTGCAGGCGTTTTCGTTCCTGAGCAAGCAGGGCCTCTACGCCGGCATGCCGACTCCCGACCTCATCCTGCTCGACCTCAATCTGCCGGTGATCCAGGGCCACAAGGTGCTCGACGTCATCCGCACCACCGATGACTGGAAGAACATCCCGGTCGCGGTGCTGAGCTCGTCGACGCGGAAGAAGGACCAGGAGGCGGTCGCGCGCTATGGTATCGAGGCCTACCTGGTGAAGCCCGGGCACTACGACGGCTACCTCGAGCTCGCCCGCAATCTCGGGGCGACCTGCGAGCGCTTGGCGAATCGCGAACGCCGTCGCACCGCCACGCTGACACGCCCATCGATGCCCGTTCAGCGCGAAGCCTCTGGCGGGCATCCCTCGGCCACGAGCGCAGTCTAAGTCGGGCCAAGGCGGCAGTGGAAGCGGCGCAGGAAGAAAGTGGCCTAGCGCAGCAGCCCCAGGGCCGCGCGCAGCATCTCTTCCGGCGGCATGCCCGGCTTCGCGATCTTGGCCAACGCATCGGCGGCATCCTTGGCGCCGAAGCCGAGCACGATCAGCGCGCGTTGCGCTTCCTCGACCGCCTGGACTCCCACCGCCTTGCCAGGGGCCATCGACCCGGTCAGCGGCGCGGGGATGCGCTCGACTTTGTCGGCGAGCTCGAGCACGATGCGCTCGGCGCTCTTGGGGCCGACGCCCTTGACCTTCTTGAGCACCGCGACGTCGCGCGACGCGAGGGCGCGGCGCAGCTCGGAGACGCCAAGGGTAGACAGCACCGCCATCGCCACCGCCGGCCCGACCTGCTGCACCGACAGCAGCAGGTCGAAGGCCGCGCGCTCGGCGACGTCGATGAAACCGAAGAGCACCAGGTCATCCTCCTTCACCTGCAGGCGGACGTGCAGGATCAGCTGGCTGCCGTCGAGCGGGATCGCGCGGCGGGTCTGCTCGCTGATGCGCAGTGAATAGCCGACGCCGCCGACGTCGAAGCTGAGCCGACCGGAGGTGTCGACCGAGGCCACTGTGCCGCGCAGGAAATCATACATGAGGGCAACGTGCGGCGTGCGGCGTGCGGCGTGCGGCGCGGGACAGGCGCATGTGCGGAATGTGCAGGGAGGCCCGAGGAGCGGCGATAGGTTGGGGCATCGGCAAGAGCGTATTCTGCTTCATCGCATCTACTACCCGCATGCCCCACGGCCCACGTTGGCTGCGCTGCAGCTTCCAGCGCCCCGCACGGCGGTCTCTCCGATTCCCCGGTCGCACGCGGCGAGATTGGCACGCGCCGTGCGCGTGTTCTGTCGTTTCGACCCATTAGGACTACTCCCATGAGCGATCCCAAGGACGCGGAAGTCATCCCGGACGATCATCCGATCGAGGAAGCGCGGCACGTCGATCACGAGCCAGGCAAGGCCGAGGACCAGCCTGCGGCGGACAACGCCAAGCAGGCGATCGCCCGTCCCGAGGAGCACGTGCCGAACGTGGTCATCGCGCTGCCCTTGAACCAGCGCCCGGTATTCCCGTCGATGATGTTGCCGCTGGTGATCCCGGCGGGGAGGCTGTCCGACGCGGTGCGCCACGCCATCGGCCACATGCACGGCTACGTCGGCTTCTTCCTCACCCACGAGGCGCTCGACAACGGCGCGACCTTCAAGATCGAGGACCTCCACCGCTTCGGCTGCGTCGCCCGCGTCATGAAGCACCAGGAGGTCGACAGCGGCAGCCTGCAGGTCTTCGCCCAGGTGGTGTCGCGCTTCCGCTTCACCAAGATCGAGAGCCTCGAGCCGGTGGTGCTGGTGCGCGGCGAGGCGATCCGCACGCCGGTCGACTCGTCGGATCCCGAGGTACGCGCCTGTGCCATGGCGATCGTCACCGCGCTCAAGGAGCTGGTGCAGCACAACCCGGTGTTCGGCGACGAGATCAAGCTGGTGCTGTCGAACTTCAATAACATAGACGGTCCCGGCCGACTCGCCGACATCGCGGCCTCGCTGACCACCGCCAAGCGCGAGGAGCTGCAGGCGATCCTCGAGACCGTGCCCATCCTGCCGCGCATGGAGAAGGTGCTGGTGCTGCTGGCGAAGGAAGCCCAGCTCACGCAGATCAAGGCGAAGATCCAGCATCAGATCGAGGAGAAGGTCTCCGAGAACCAACGGAAGTTCTTCCTCAACGAGCAGCTCAAGACCATCAAGGAGGAGCTGGGCGTCGAGACCGATGAGAAGGCGCTCGACCTCAAGCGCTTCAAGGACGTGCTCGAAACCAAGGGCTCGCACCTGACCGACGAATGCAGGCAGGTCATCGACACCGAGCTGCGCAAGCTCTCGCTCCTGGATCCGCAAGCCGCCGAATACGCGGTGGTGCGCTCGCGTCTCGAATGGCTGACCGAGATGCCGTGGGGGACCTTCAGCGAGGACAACCTCGACCTCGCCTCGCTGCGTGGCGGACTCGATCGCGACCACTTCGGCCTGGACGACGTCAAGAAGCGCATCGTCGAATTCTGCGCGGTGCGGCGGCTCAAGGCCGACCGCGGCGGCGGCATCATCGCGCTGGTGGGCCCGCCGGGCACCGGCAAGACCTCGGTCGGCCAGTCGATCGCCCGCAACCTGGGGCGGAAGTTCTTCCGCTTCTCGCTCGGCGGCATGCGCGACGAGGCCGAGATCAAGGGCCACCGCCGCACCTACATCGGCGCACTGCCGGGGAAGCTGGTGCAGGCGCTGCGGCGCTGCGGCACCATGAACCCGGTGATCATGCTCGATGAGATCGACAAGCTGGCGGTGGGCATGCAGGGCGATCCGGCCTCGGCGTTGCTCGAGGTCCTCGACCCGGAGCAGAACAAGGACTTCCTCGACCACTACCTCGACGTCCGCGTCGATCTGTCGCAGGTGCTGTTCATCTGCACCGGCAACGATCTCGGCTCGATTCCCGAGCCGTTGCGCGACCGCATGGAGATCATCCGCCTCGCCGGCTACGTCGAGGCCGAGAAGCTGGTGATCGCCAGGGACTACCTGGTGCCGAAGCAGAAGAAGGCCCACGGACTGTCGAACGCCGACCTGGCGCTGTCGAAGAGCGCGCTCGCTACGCTCATCCGCGACTACGCGCGCGAGGCCGGCGTGCGCCACCTCGAGCAGCTCATCGCCACGGTGTGCCGCAAGGTGGCGACCGCCAAAGCCGAGTCGCTGCCCGATCCCGTCCCCTCGGGCACGCGCAATGGCTCAGCGAAGCATGCCGACAAGGACGGCGCCAAGGACGCCAGCAACGGGCACCGCAAGGCGAACGATCGGCCCAGGAGCGACGCCAAGGCGAAGCTTCCGACATTCGTCCGCCGCGCCATCGGGCCCTCCGATCTCACCGAGTTCCTGGGCAAGCCGCTGATGCGCGACGACGAGCTGATCAATGCGCCGGTGCCGGGCGTGGTCACGGGCCTGGCCTGGACATCGATGGGCGGCGCGACGCTCGAGATCGAGGCGGTGTGCATCAATGGCGAGAAGGGCGGCCTGACCCTGACCGGCCAGCTCGGCGATGTGATGAAGGAGTCGGCGAGCCTCGCGCGCTCGTACCTGATGAGCCATGCCAGCGAGGTCGGGCTGCCTGCCGGCTGGTTCGACAAGCACCACGTGCATCTGCACGTGCCTGCCGGTGCCACGCCCAAGGACGGGCCGAGCGCAGGCATCACCATGGCGTGCGCGCTGCTGTCGTTGGCATTGGGCAAGGCGACCAGGCGCAAGCTCGGCATGACCGGCGAACTGACCCTGACCGGTCGCGTCTATCCGATCGGTGGTGTGCGCGAGAAGCTGGTCGCGGCGAAACGCTCCGGGCTCACCCGGGTGCTGCTGCCGCAAGCCAACGAGCGCGATTACGATGAACTGCCGCCGTTGGTGAAGGAGGGCATCGCGGTCACCTTCGTCGGCCATCTCGACGACGTGCTCGAGCACTCCGGGCTGATCTCTTCGGCGACGGCGCGCGGTCGTGACGCCAGGGAACGGCGCTGAGGCCGGCTCCGCGGCTCAGGCTTCGGCGGTGGTTTCAGGCGCGTCAGGCGCCTCGTCGATCTTGTCGGTGCGGTAGCGGATGAAGACCACGTGGTCCATCTCGCTGCCGGGCTCGTTCTCGTCGTTGACGTAGTCGCGCTCGATCGAGCGCAGCTCGACCTGGTCCACGTGCTCGGCCGGGATCTGCGTCAGCGTGCGGTTCGCCAGCGTCTCGAGCTGCTCGAAGCTGTTCGCCGCTTCTTCGAGCAGCGAGATGATGCGGATCTGGACGTGCGTGGGCATGGCGGGGGTTGTAGGCGGGGGAAGGAGAACGGGAAGGGAGAAGGAAAGAAGGTGGGAGCGTGGGAGCGTGGGAGCGAACGCCGACGGGCGACGCTCGTGCATCGAGGCCGATGTCTCCCTCCCCTGCTGTCCCTGCTCTCTTCTGTCTTCCCTCGTCTACTTCTTCCCCCTCTGCCTGGCTTGCCTCTTCTCCGCTGTCCTCTCCGTCCTAGCATTCGCGCCCCGCCGGAGTCCGCATGATCTCGACCTCCAACCTGAGCATGGCCTTCGGCCAGAAGATCCTGTTCGAGAACGTCTCGCTGCGGCTCAATGGCGGCAACTGCTACGGACTGATCGGCGCCAACGGCACCGGCAAGACCACCTTCATCAAGATCATCTCCGGCGAGGTCGATCAGACCACCGGGGTGGTGGTCCTCGATCCCGGCAAGCGCATGGGCTCGCTGCGCCAGGACATCTCGGGCCACGACAACGTGCGCGTGCTCGACGTTGCGCTCATGGGCCATCCGGTGATCTGGAAGCTGCAGGCCGAGATGGAGGCGCTCACCGCCAAGGCCGATTTCTCTGACGCCGACGGCCAGCGCCTCGGGACCCTGCAGGAGAAGTTCCAGGAGCAAGACGGCTACGCGCAGGAGACCGCCGCCGCCGAGGTGCTCACCGATCTGGGCGTGCCGCCGAGCGTGCACCAGAAGAAGATGGGCGAGATCGACCAGGCGCTGAAGGTGCGGGTGCTGCTCGCGCAGGCGATCTTCTCGAAGCCCGACCTGCTGCTCCTCGACGAGCCGACCAACAATCTCGACATCCCGGCCATCGTCTGGCTCGAGCAGTACCTCGCCGACTACGAAGGCTGCATCGTCGTGGTCAGCCACGATCGCCACTTCCTCAACCGCGTGTGCACGCACACCCTCGACTGCGACTACAAGACCATCCGCGCCTTCGCCGGCCCGTACGACGTGTACATGGCGCAGGAGCAGCTGGCGCGCGCGCAACGCAGCAAAGAGGTCGGGCGCATCGAGCGCCAGGTCGCCAAGCTGAAGCTGTTCGTCGAGCGCTTCAAATCCAACGCCGCGCGCTCGAAGCAGGCGACCAGCCGCGTGAAGCAGATCGACGCGCTGTCCGGACAGAAGGTGATGCCGTCGTCGCGCGTGGCGCCGCGGCTGTTCTTCAAGGTCGCCAAGCCCAGCGGCCAGGACGTGATCACGGTGGAGAAGGCGACCTTCGCCCATCCCGGCGGCAAGAACCTGATCTCCAACTTCACCACCCGCATCGACCGCGGCGACCGCGTGGGCATCGTCGGCCGCAACGGCATCGGCAAGACCACGCTGGTGCGCCTGCTGCTCGGCGACCTCCAGCCGACCCAGGGCAAGGTGGTGTGGGGGCAGACCGCGACCAAGGCCTACTTCCCCCAGGAGGGTTCGAGCCTGTTCGCCAACAAGGAGCTCTCGATCCTGGAATGGATCAAGCAGTACACCGACAACCAGGACATCAACAACATGCGCTCGATGCTCGGGCGCATGCTGTTCTCGGGCGACGACGTGAAGAAGCAGGTCGGGGTGCTCTCTGGCGGCGAAAAGGTCCGCTGTCTGCTGTCGATGGTCATGCTCCAGGAGGCGAACGTGCTGGTCCTGGACGAGCCCACCAGCCACCTCGACCTCGAGTCGATCGAGGCCCTGCAGGAGGCGCTCGAAGAGTACACCGGCACGCTGATCTTCGTCAGCCACGACCGCGAGTTCATCGATATCGTCGGTTCCCGGGTCATCGTCATGGAAGAATCCGGTCTCACCGATTGGAAGGGCAACTACCTCGAATACCGACGCTCCCGCGAATTGGAGTGACGCTGGGGTTGGTCGGGCGCGGCCCGTTCCTGACCCCTCCTTCGGACCTTTGCCGCATTCCTGGCGGGTTCTTGCCCCTTTCCCTCCCGCCATACACTCCGCGGCCCATGGCTCTGCTCCCCCGCCGTTTCTTGCAGGGTTGCGCCGCGCTCCTCGCGCTGGCGTTGTCAGCCCTCGGCGGCTCGCGCATCGGCTTCGACCGCCTCGTCGGCGGCGATGGCCGGGTCGACGACCAGGCCGTGATCAGGCGCGCCGATGCCCTGATGGAGATGGCCGCCGCCGAGATCGCTCGCGCGGACGATTCCCGGCAGCGCCTCCCCGATGTTCTCGGAACGGATTCCAGCTCCGCTGCCCGGCCCGCCGCTACGGCTCCAGCCGCCGCGGCCCCGCACGACTGCCCGGCGTTGCTGCTCGGCTCGTCGCGCGGCCCGCGCGCGCCCTGACGCGACCCTCTTCCCCGCAACCCCCATCCGTCGTGGCTCCGCCGCGGCGGAACCCCCACGGATTTCCACCATGCCTTTTCTCCCGCGTCCTCTGAGCTCCGCGTTCCGCTCGACCCTCGCCGCGTGCCTGCTGCTCGCGCTCGCGGCCGGCGCGTGCGCCGAATCCAATGGCGGAGCGGAAAGCACCGCGCCGCCCGCCGGCGGAACCACGGCCACCTCGAGCGCGGCTCCCGCCGGCGGAACCACCACCACGACCACCACGACCACCTCGGCTCCGGTCACCCAGGATGGCCACCAGGCTCCGCCCAAGGGGGGGGCCAGCGGCTTCGATATGAACTTCCTGCTCATCATGGCGGTGCCGCTGGCGCTGATGTGGTTCATGGCCACGCGCAGCCAGAAGAAGGAAGCCAAGCGCCAGGAGGACCTGCGTTCGGGCCTCAAGCGTGGCGACAAGGTGGTGACCATCGGCGGCGCCCACGGCGAGGTGGCGGCGGTCGGGGAGTCGACCATCGACCTGAGGGTGGGCTCCGGCGACGACGCCGCGATCATCACCTTCAACAAGTCGGCGATCGGCAGCGTCGCCGGCGCTCCGGCGGCCGCCGAGATCGGCAAGTCCAAGTGACGACCCCGCGCCCTTCCTGAAGCCCCGGCACCGTACCCTCCCATTTTCTGCCCTTTTTCTGCGCGAATACCGCGGCTCCGCCGCGAAGGACCACCGATGCTCCGCCGCCTGACCGTCACCGCCGCCGTCGGCCTGATCTGCCTGTTCCTGCTCTTCCTCGAGAACAAGTGCTCGAGCTTCCTCGGCACCCAGGAGGTGCAGGCCGAGGTCAAGGCGACCGAAGCAGAGGCCGAGGCCGCCAAGCCGGATGCCGCAGCGGGGAAAGAAGCCGAGAAGAAGCAGCAGCACTACGACGTCGTCTTCAAGGACGTGGCGGGCAACGTCCTGCAGACCACCCAGTCCGACCTGGACGAGGTCAAGCGCCGCCTCGGCGGTAATCCGCGCCGCGAGCTCCAGCCGATCAAGACCGTCGGCGAACCCGCAGATTCGGGCCTCAAGATCACCGTGACCGTCGACCCATCGGTCAAGGAATCCGACCTCCGCGCGCGCCTACAGTCGGTACCGTTCCGCCGCCCGAATCCGCCTCGCGAGCTCTTCCACCTGACCCAGGGCATCGACCTGCGCGGCGGCGTCGAGTTCATCTGCCGCCTGCACAGCGACGACGGCCGCCAGATCGCCGCCGACGACGAGGTCGTGCATACCCTGCGCAACCGCCTCGATGAACGCGGCCTGACCGAGCCCTCGGTCGCGCGCCTGTCCAATGGCGACGTGCAGGTCGTCATTCCCGGCGGCACGCGCGCTGACGCCGCGCGCACCCGCAAGGTGCTCGAGACCACCGGACGGCTGGAATTCCGCCACGTCATCGATCCCTTCGTCGACGGCAGCGGCGCGGGCCGGGGTTCCTATTACATCACCGTCTCGCCCACCGATCCGAACCCCGCGGTGGTCAAGAACGAGAAGGGCCAGTGGGACATCGCTCCCGGCCATGACGAGCTGAAGAAGCGCAACCGCAGCGAAATCATCGCCCCCGACCACGTCTCGGCCGGCGAACCGCCGACGAAATTCTACCTGCTCAGCCGCGCCGACCTGGTCGGCTCGGACGTCGCCAATGCCTACGAGACCACCGACAACGGCCAGCCAGCGGTCGGCATCGAGTTCACCGCGGTGGGCGCGGTGAAGAACGAGGAATTCACCAAGTCGGCCAAGGAAGAGGACACCAACAAGACCGGCACCGGCGAGATCGCCATTCTCTTCGACGGCGTAGTGCGCTCGGCGCCCAAGGTCATCTCCCCGAGCTCGTCGAGCTGCCAGATCAGCGGCCAGTTCAGCCACGAGGAGATCGAGGCCCTGCGCGAGGTCCTGCGCGGCGGCTCGTTGGCGGTAACGCCGGTAGTGCTCTCCGAACGCGTGGTCGGCGCGACGCTCGGCGAGCAGACGGTGTCGCGTTCGGTGATCACCATGGGCGTATCCTTCGCCCTGATCGTGTTCTTCATGTGGATCTACTACCGCCGACTCGGCACGGTCGCGAACCTGTGCTTGATCGCCACGACCTTCTTCGTGTGGTCGACGCTGTCGATCTTCGGCGCCACGGTCACGCTGCCCGGATTGGCCGGACTGGTGCTGATCATCGGCATGGCGGTCGACACCAACATCCTGATCTTCGAGCGCATCCGCGAGGAGCTGCGCGAGGACAAGGGCTTGAAGGCGGCGATCTCCGCCGGTTACGACCGCGCCTTCCTGACCATCGTCGACGCGCATCTCACGACCTTCATCACCGCGTTCATCCTCTATTGGATCGGCTCTGGCCCGGTGAAGGGCTTCGGCCTGACGCTGATGATCGGTATCGTGGTCAACCTGTTCAGCGGCGTGTACATCGGCCGGCTGCTCACCGATTGGCTGTGCCGCAAGAAGGTCACCGTGTCCATGGCCAGC
Source organism: Planctomycetota bacterium (assembly GCA_038231435.1). GTDB lineage: Bacteria > Planctomycetota > UBA11346 > UBA11346 > UBA11346 > JACCZE01. The sequence goes on along the minus strand of JBBRLJ010000006.1, from coordinate 87,217 downwards.
TGGGTGCCGACGGTGCAGCTGCCGTATGTCGAATGGCGCTGGGTCGGCTACGTCTTCTCGATCGTCACCGGCCTGGTCGGCCTGGGCTGGTTCCTGTTCGGCCATCACGTGGTAGGCGGCACCTTCGAGCGCAACTTCGACATCGACTTCACCGGCGGCAACGCCGCGCAGGTGGTGCTGAAGGAGCCGTACACCCTCGGCCAGGTCGAGCAGGCCATTGCCAAGGCCTACGAATCCGACCCGAAGAACCTCAACCTCCTCGACCCCCGCGAGCTGCGCAAGCAGCCGTACTTCGCCGAACTCGGCGGCAACCACGCCGCGAGCCGCGAGTGGGTCTTCCGCAGCCGCGACGAGGAAGGCGGCCAGATCGAGAGCAAGCGCTCCGAGCTCGAGAAGACGCGCGCCGACCTGCAGCGCCAGGCCGAGGAAGCGCGCGAGAAGGACGGCCTGCAGTCGGCCGAGGCCAAGGAGATCCAGTCCAAGCAGATCGTGCCGCTGGATCTGCAGATCCGCAAGCTTTCCGAGGACATCTCGAACCGTTCCGAGGCCTTCAAGGAGCAGATCGCCAAGGCGTTCACCGGCGTCGTCGGCCAAGAAGGCGACGAGATCCTCGCCGCCTCGTTCAGCGGCCGCACCATCACCCTGCGCCTGGCGGTGCTCGAGCCGGTGAAGGGCGACCAGCTCGCCGGGATCACCGATCGCCTCGCCGCGAGCAACAAGCTCGAGAAGGTCGTACCGACCTACGTCGACGAGCCGCACGCGCTCGAACTCACGGCCACCTTCCGCGCCAGGCCGGATGCGCGGGCGGACGCCGCCGAGATCGCCTCCGACCGTGTCGCCGCTCGGCTGCGCGACCTGTTCGCGAAGTCGACCACCGAGCTGGTCTCGCCCAGCGAGCTCAACGGCCTGGTGGTCGCCGCCGAGGATCTCTACAACACCACCAGCAACGCCGCCGCCGCGCGCCGCGTGACCATCGCCAAGCCGTTCCCGTCGAGCGAGCATTTCTCGGGCCAGGTCGCTGGCCAGATGAAGTGGCGCGCGTTCTTCGCCATCATGCTCAGCCTGCTGGCGATCCTCGCCTACGTGGCGGCACGCTTCGAGTTCCGCTTCGGCATCGGCGCGGTGGTGGCGCTGTTCCACGACGTGCTGCTGACCGTCGGCTTGATCTCGATGCTCGGCATCCGCATCGACCTGACGGTCATCGCGGCGCTCTTGACCATCATCGGCTACTCGATCAACGACACGATCGTGACCTTCGACCGTATCCGCGAGAATCTGCGCAAGATGAGCAAGAGCCTGGCCGAGATCATCGACATCTCGATCGCCCAGACCATGCCGCGAACGGTGCTGACCTCGTCGACGGTGATCGTGACCGTGGTGGTGCTGCTGCTGTTCGGCGGAGATGCGCTGAAGGCGTTCACCGCGACCCTGCTGATCGGCCTGCTCTCGGGCACCTACTCGTCGGTGTTCGTGGCCTCGCCGCTGCTGCTGTCCTTCAAGGGCCGCATCGTCGACACCACGGCGCCGACCGATGGCGAGACTCCGGCCATCACGGGCGGAGAACCGGTCGCGGTCGAGCCCGACCAGAAGAACTGATTCCGCGTCCGGGCTACGTCCAACACGTGACCGGGGCCGGACTTCCGGCTTGGCTACGCGCCGCGTAAAGAGTCCCGGGCTCGTCTTGTCTTGGTCCAGGAGGTTGGCATGCTCCCGGGCTCGTCCGCGCTCGGTCGTAACCGATCGCCCTGAAACCTTAGGAGTCGCAATTTGCTCGGTCGTCGCAGAAGCAGGATCCCCGTTCCCCCTCCAGAGCACGCCAACCGGGCGCGCATCAACGACAAGATCCGTGCCGCCTCGGTGCGCCTGATCGACGAAAAAGGTGAGCAGGTCGGCGTCGTCACCGTCGAGGACGCGCGCGGTCGCGCGGTCGCCGCCGGATACGACCTGGTCGAAGTCGCCGCCGAGGCCAAGCCGCCGGTGTGCCGCATCATGGACTACGGCAAGTTCCTGTTCGAGCTGCAGAAGAAGGAGCGCCAGACCAAGGCCAAGGCGCACAAGGTCGACACCAAGGAGGTGCGCCTGCGCCCCGGCACCGGCGAGGGCGATCTCGAGATCAAGGCCAAGCACGCTCGCGAGTTCCTCGACGAGGGCCACAAGGTGGCGATCATGCTGCAGTTCCGCGGTCGCGAGATGAGCCACAAGGAGCTCGGCATCGCGATGATCAAGAAATTCACGGCCTTGCTCGACGATGTCGCGAAGATGGAGCAGGAGCCGCGCATGGAAGGCAGGCGCATGAATGCGCTGCTGTCTCCCACGCAGAAGAAAGTCTAGCCGGCCCTCCGGGATCCTCCGGATTGATCCGGGTGATCATGATGATGCGCGGCAGAGCCGGAGGAGATCCTCCGGCTCTTTCCGTTCCGCCCGCGTCGGACTACGTCGTGCCGGTCGGAGTCTCATCGCGCGGCATGCGTCGCGTCCACTGGCCATAGAGCGCCATGGTCGCCACGATCGGCACCTGCATCAGCACCGCCGGCAGCACCATCTTGGCCTCGCCGCGAAAGAACTCGCTGGCGAACGCGATCGCCAGACCGTTGTTGATCCAGATCTCGCCGCAGGTGAAGGCGATCGCATCTGCGCGCGATACGAACAGCCGCACCAGCATGCCGCCGGCGAAGCCGATGGCGCTGACCATGCAGCCGAGGCCCAGCGGCAGGGCCAGCCCAGAGAGCGGGATGCCCTCCCAGGCATGGCGGTTGCTGGACACGCTGACGAAGATCATCAGGCAGCTGCTCAGGATCGCCCCGTACGACCAGCGCTCACGGTGGCGCTCGACGAAGTCGCCGGCCAGCGCGCGCGTTACCTGCGCGAGCGCGAAGGGCGTCATCAGCACCGCGAGCAGGTAGCCGACGCGGTGCGCCAGCGCAGCGCCGCCGAGGTGCCCGCCCGCGCCCAGGCCCTCGACCAGCAGCGGCACGGTCAGCGGACAGACCACGCTGGTGGCGAGCACCAGCAGCAGCGCAAGCATGCGGTTGCCGCCGTAGAGATCGGTGAAGGCGATCGACGAGAAGCCCGCCGGCATCACCGCGAGCACCAGCACGCCCGTCGCCCAATCCGGCGCCACCGCCCGTGCCGCCGCGTAGCACACCAGCGGCAGCGCGAACAGGCGGATCGGCATCAGCGCCGCGACGCGCAGCAGCACGTTCAGGCGCAGGTTGTCGCGGATCTCCTGGAAGCGGATCTTCAGGCAGGTGAAGTAGAGGATGCCGCCGAGGAAGATGGGCACCCAGGCATGCCAGGCCGAATAGTCACCTGGCAGCCACAGCCCTGCGGCGAGCATCGCGTAGGCGGTGATCCAGAAGTGTCGCGAGAGCAGCGCCGAGAGCATGGTCAGACCGTCCGTCGTCGCGTCGTCAGTCGTCCGTCGCCGACTGGACGATGACGCTGTGGCTCAAGAGTCGGGCGCTTCCGGCCTTCCGCCAGCGTCCGGATGTGGCGGATCGGCCTGCTTCGACGACGGACGACGGACTACGGACGACGGACCTTCCCGCGGTTTCCTGCGCGCCTCCCACCAGTCGAGGCGCTTGGCGATCTCCTTCTCGTGGCCGAACGAACCAGGCGTGTAGAAGACCTCGCCCAACAGCTCGTCGGGCAGGCACTGGCTGCCGGCGAAATGGTCCTGCGCGTCGTGGTCGTATTGGTAGCCCTGATGGTAGCCGAGATCCTGCATCAGCTGCGTGGGCGCATTACGGATGAACATCGGCACCTGCGCGCCCGGACGGCGCTTCACCGCCTCGGCGGCGGCGAAATACCCCTTCGTCGAATTCGATTTCGGCGCCGTCGCGCAGTAGATGACCGCCTCGCTCAGCGGATAGACCGCCTCGGGCATGCCGATCCCCGCTGTCGCCTGCATCGCCGCGTTGGCGACCACCAGCGCCTGGGGGTCTGCCAGCCCGACATCCTCGCACGCGAAGATCACCACCCGCCGCGCCACGAACATCGGATCCTCGCCGGAATCCAGCTGGCGCGCGAGGTAGTACAGCGCCGCCTGCACGTCGCTCGCGCGCATGCTCTTGATGAACGCGCTGGCGACGTCGTAGTGGCTCTCGCCGGCGCGATCGTGGCTCGCCGATGGCGCTGACGCCACGCGCGCGATCGCGTCTGCGGTGACCGGCCGCGGACGGCACAGCGCCCAGGCCTCGTCCAAGAGCAGCAGCAGCCGGCGGCCATCGCCCGCGGACAGGCGCAGGATGGGGTCGCGCGCCTGGTCCTCGACCTCGAGGCCCGGCAGCCCTTCCGGATGCGCCTGGGCGCGCGCGATCAGCTGGGTGAGCGCTGGCGCGTCGAGCCCATGCAGCGGAAACACGCGCACGCGCGACAGCAGCGCGCGGTTGACCGAGAAGCTCGGGTTCTCGGTGGTCGCGCCGATCATGGTCAGCACGCCCGCCTCGACGTGGGGTAGGAGCGCGTCCTGCTGAGCCTTGTTGAACCGGTGCAGCTCGTCGACGAACAGCAGGGTTCCCTGTCCGAAGGCGCGCGCGGCCTTGGCCTCATCGATGGCTGCGCGCAGCTCGGGCACGCCGCCGAGCACCGCGCTGAAGGGCGCGAAGCGTAGCGACAGCCGCTCGGCCAGCAGCCGCGCCATGGTGGTCTTGCCGCAGCCGGGCGGGCCCCAGAAGACGATCGACGGCAGATGGCCGGTGGCAATCAGGCGCGTCAGGACTCCATCGGAACCGATCAGGTGCGGCTGCCCGACCACCTCCTCAAGGGTCTTCGGGCGGATGCGCTCCGGCAGCGGAGCGCGATGCGCATCTACAGGGGGCGCGTGGGGTGCGTGGGGATGGTCCGGGAGATTCGCCACGGCCGCAGCGTAGGCCGGGCGCGGCACGGGCCAGGGCCTGGTGGAAGGGCCCTCCACCGCCGTGAGGCGGTTCCCTCTGGAGCAGAGCACGCGGCTGCGATTGCGCGCCCCGATCGCGCGCATAGCGTCGCGGGCATGGCTGGCGCGGCTCCCTCGGCGGTGAATTACGTGGCGAACGCGCTGCTTCCGGGCGCGGCGCTGGTGGCCCGTGGCCAGCTCGCAGTGGGACTCGGCCTGCTGGTCGCCGCCCTGCTCGCGCTCTGCCTGGTCGCGCTGGGGTTCGCCGGCGTCCCGGGTTTCGACACCGCCTGCATCGCGCGCGATGCCCTGGCCTACGCTGCGCTCGCTCTCGCCGCCGACCTGGGGCTCTGGGCGCTGGCGCGGCAACCGCGGATCGACGCGGTAGCGGTGCGCGGAGTCCATCGCGAGGCAGCCACCGCCTACCTGCGCAACGACCTGCCCGCGGCGGTGGCGGCGGCCACGCGCCTGACGCGGATCGCGCCGGGCGAACCCGGAGCCTGGGACCTGCTCGCGCTGATGGCGAAGGCCGATGGCAAGGCCGCCATCGCCGCCAAGGCGGCGCGCCACGCCCGTGCGATCGAACGCCAGCCCTGATCCGGCTGCTCGGTCCGAGGCGCGACGATTGCACTGGTTTTCGCCCGATGTTTGCAAGCGATGGTACCGCCTGCCGAGGCTGGTAGTCTGCGGCCCGATGCCTGCATCACCTCGTTTCCACGTTCGTCTTCCCATGGATCCGCTGGTCAGGGCATGAGCAAGATCCGCATCATGAACGGCCCGTACCGCGGGCGCGAGAAGACCGTCACCGAGAAACCGCTGACCATCGGCCGCGACGCCGAGGCAGGGATCCAGATCCTCGACCGCAGCGCCTCGCGCTTCCACTGCGAGATCTTCCCGGTCGGCGGCATGTACTTCGTGCGCGACCTGGACTCGAAGAACGGCACCTTCGTCAACGATGAGCGCCTCGCCGACGAAGAGCTGCTGCGCGTCGGCGACATCATCAAGATCGGCACCACCGAGATGGTGTTCGAGAGCGGCGCCGCGCTTGCCGACGACGACAGCTCGAACCGCATCGCCTACAACGACGACCCCGACGTGCTTTCTAACACCCTCGAGTTCCGCGTCGACGAGCTGTCGGATATCTCCGAGCCGTTCGAGCACGAGGCGCCGGCGCAGAACGTCAAAGGCCTGCGCATCCTCTACCAGGTCGGCCGGCTGATCTCGGACCCGAACGAAGGCTCCGACAAGGAGGCGCGCGTGCTGGACTGCCTGGTGCAGACCATGCCCGCGGAGTGCGCGCTGATCTTCCGCCGCGATCCGGCCAGCGGCAAGCTGGTGCCAGGCGCGGTGCGCACCTCGGCGCCGCACGTGCGCCCGGTGATCAGCCGATCGATCATCAAGAAGACGTTCTCCGAGAACAAGGCGCTGCACAGCGCCAACGCGCAAGAGGACGAGCGCTTCGACCGCAACGACAGCGTGGTGGCCAAGGGCATCCGCTCGGTGATCTGTGTTCCGCTCGCGGTGGGCGGGCATACCCGCGGCGTGCTCTATCTCAGCCGCGGCACCAACGCCCCTGCCTTCGATCAATTCGATCTCGAGCTGATCTCGGCCTGCGCGATCCAGATCGGGCTCGCGCACCACGGCATGGAGGAGCGCCGCCGCCATCGCGGCACCATGTGGCAGCTGATGGTCACCATGATCCGCGCGCTCGAGACCCGCAGCGACCATCCCGGCAGCGGCGAGCGCTGTGCGCGTACCTGCTCGGCGCTGGCCGAGGCCATGCACCTGAGCCATTCGAGCCGTGAGCGGCTGCGCCAGGCCGGTCTGCTGCACCGCTTCCCACGCATGATCGATGTCGCCAAGAAGGCCACCTACAAAGGCATCGAGCTGCTCGAGGCGGTGGACGATCTCGATCCGGTGCTGCCCCTGGTGCGCCTGGCGTACGAGCGCGTCGACGGCTCCGGGCCGCTGAAGATCGGCGGCGACGATCTGGATACCGAGGCGCGCATCCTCGCGGTAGCGACCGCGTTCGAGGAGCGCACCGCCGACGATCCGGGCAAGGACCCGACCGCGGTGATCGACGAGATGCTCGTCGACGAGGGCTTCGACCGCAACGTCGCCCACCTGCTGCAGGGCTGCCATCTGGACGGCAGCCTGTACGGCAAGGAGAAGGAGAAAGAGAAAGAGAAAGAGAAGAAGACGGACTCTTAGCTCAGGGGCTCCGCCCCTACGGCCTGCGGCCTACCCCACGGGCTTGGTCGGGGCTTGAGTTAGCCGGCGGAGCGCAGGCTAACTCATCGGCGGATGGGCTACGCCCATTCTATCCGCCGACCGCCCCTCTGCGCCCGCCCCATCGCGGAGCGATGGGGCCCCCGGTTTGATGGGCTGGCGTTCGCGCGTCTGTGATGGTTATCCCGCGCCGAGCTCTGAGAGCGGAATCTTCTGCTCCTGGCGCTCGGTGCCGCCCAGGGTGCGGACGATGGCCACGCCCGCGGTTATTTCGTTGCTGCCGAGGATGATCAGGCGCTTGGCGCCGTCGTCCTCGGCGCGCTTGATGGCGTGCTTGAATCGGCGCTCGCTATAGTCCACGGCCACCCGGCGGCCCAGGGCGCGCAGATGCGCGGCGATGCGGTTAGCGATGGCGAATTCAGGGGCGCTCATCGGATAGACGACGTCGTCGAGCGTGCGCGCGAGTGCCTGGGCGGGCAGCAGTCCGCGCTCTGACAGGATCTCGGTGATGACCACGTCGCCGAAACCGAAGCCGACCATCGGCACGGGCGCGCCACCGAAGACCTCCATCAGCTTGTCGTAGCGGCCGCCGCCGGCGATGGCGCGCGGCAGCGAACCCGAGGCGTCGAAGACCTCCCACACCGTGCCGGTGTAATAGGAGAGCCCGCGGATCACCGAGAGGTCGACGCGCAGGACGTCGCCAAAGCCGAACGAGGCGGCGAGCTGGGTGAGCTGGGTGAGCGCCACGATGCCGGGATTGTCCGCGCCCACCTGCTCGGTGGCGGCAGCGAGGCCGGTGACCTCGAGCAGGGCGAGGATGCGCTTGGCGGCTTCCGCCGAGATCCCGAGTTTCGCCAATTCGACGGCGGTGGCGTCAGCGCCGATCTTGTCGCGCTTGTCGATGACCACGCAGACGCTGGCGAAGGCGTCGCCGACGATGCCGAGGCCCTCGAGGAAATGCTGGATGACCTGGCGGTTGGACACGCGGATGACGATGTCGGGCTTGTCGCCCTCCAGTCGCAATCCGCAGGCGCGCAGGAACGCGCACTGCGCGGCCATCAGCTCGGCCTCGGCGGCGACCGACGGCAGCCCGATGACATCCATGTTCCACTGGAAGTGCTCGCGCTTGCGGCCGCGCTGCATGTTCTCGTAGCGGAAGCACTGCGGGATCGAGAACCACCGTGCTGGCAGCGGCAGGGCTGAGCCCCTGGCCATGACCATGCGCGCCAGGCTTGGCGTCATCTCCGGGCGCAGGGCGAGGCGGCGGTCGCTCTTGTCGGCGAAGCCGTAGAGTTGCCCGGTGATCTCGTCGCCGGCCTTGCGGATGTACAGCTCCTCGCTCTCCAGCACGCAGGCGTCGTATTCCTCGTAGCCGAAGGCGTTGGCGACGGAGCGCCAGTGCGCGAACAGCCAGCTGCGGACGCGCATGTCCTCGGGATAGAAATCGCGGGTGCCTTTGACCGGCTGCAGATCGATGGTGCTCATGGGCAAGTCGGGTCTCGGATGGGGAAGACAGGAAACGGGAGAAGACGGAGCGACAGCGGAAAGCGGAAGATACGGCTGGAGGGCGGGGGCGTTATACGCGGTGCGGCGGGCTCCACACCTCAAACGCGCCCGGGGGGCTAGGCGCGTGGGCCGTAGCGGCGCGAGCCGAAGCCGAGCGCGGCGCCGGCCAGCCCGGCGGCGAGCCAGCTGGCCCATGGAGTCGCCTGGTGGTGGATCAGGCAGCGAGCGGCGTCCTGGGCGAGGAAGCCGGCGATGACGTCGGTGAGCGCGAGACTGAATAGCGGCACGTGGCCAACCACCGTGACCGCGTAGTACGACACGCCCCATTGCACCCGCGCCCGGGGCCGGCGGCACAACATCAGCGCCAGCAGTCCGACCGCGACGCCGCCAATGCCGGGATCGCCGCCGAGCAGGATCGCCGCGGTGCCGCTGATCGGCGCCAGGGTGAGGATCGCGGTGACCAGCGCCGCCGCGCCGAGCTCGCGCTCGACCGCGCGGCCGGCGACCAGGAATGCCGCGAGGCCCGCGAGCAGCTGCCACCAGCCATCATGGATCAGCGCGCTGGTCCACGGCTGCCACGGTTGGAAGCGATCGGCATCGCGGTAACAGCGTGAGGACGCGACCGCCAAGGTGATGGCGCGGCCGGCGCGTTCGCCGATGAGACGCCCTCCGTGCTCGAGGCTCCAGCAGGCGACGCGGTCGACGACGAAGGCCGAGGCCGCGAGTCCCGCGACCGCCCAGGTGGCCCAGGCGCGGCGCGGGGGAGAGGCCGCGGCAGGCGCGCCGTCGATGTCGGTCGGATGCACGAGCAGCACGTCAGCGCCCTCCGCCTGTGGCTGGCACGGCGCCCCGGCCGGGCCGAGGGCGCGGGATCATCGGGCGAACGGCGCGCGATCGAGCCAAGGCGCCAGGGGCTTCATCTCCTCGAGCAGGGCCTGCTGCAACTGGGCGGTGGCGCCGCAGACCATCGAGCGCCGGCCGATCAGCTGGCCCGTCCCGCCGCGATAATCGGTCGCCGCACCGCCGCCGCACCGCACCAGCAGCTCACCGGCCGCGGTATCCCACGGGTAGATGCCGAGCTCGTAATACCCGTCGAGCCGCCCGACCGCGACATAGGCCATGTCCAGCGCGGCCGAGCCACCGCGGCGATGATCGTCGCACCGGCGCTGGATGCCGGCGAATACCTTGAGGCAGTCGTCGAGCGCCTCGGGAAAGCGGAAGGGCAGGGCGGATGCGAGCAGCGCGTTGGCGATGTCGGTGCAGCCCGACGTGTTGGCGCGCTCGCCGTTGAGCCACAGCCCGGACTTGGCCTCGCCGATGAAGGCCTCGTCGCGCATCGGATCGTAGACGATCGCATCCTGCGGCTCGCCGCGCTCGCAGAAGGCGATGGAGATCGCGAAGGCGGGAATTCCGTGGATGAAGTTGGTAGTGCCATCGATCGGGTCGATGACCCACATTGGGCGCGGATCATCGGCCGGCGGCGGCTGCGCGCCCGAGGTCTCTTCGCCGAGAATCAGGTGGTCTGGATAGCGCGCGCGGATGCGGCGGATGATGGTGTCCTCGACCAGGCGGTCGACATGGCTGACGTAGTCGTGCTGGCCCTTCACCCGCACGTCCTTCTCGGCGACCGTGGCGAAATGCTCGCGGGCGATCTTCCCGCCGATCTTGGCGAGTTCGAGGAGCAGGCTGCGCATCGACATGCTCGCATCCTCGCGTCGGTCCCCGCGATCACAATACGTGCGATAGGACGTGCGATGGCAGGAGCGGGGTGCGGCGTGCGGAGACAGGCGTCAACCGCACGAGTCTTGGCGCGGTGAGCAGGCACGGTGGCGCCGTGCGGGTGTCTCCTCGCTGCACCATGCACCCCGCGGTTGTGGATGAGAGCGATTGTGCCGGAGCCCGGCGTAGGATAGTGGATACCATGACCATCCGCGGCCTCGCCATGCCCATCGCCACCTACCGCGCCCGGCGCGCGCGCGCCGCGCAGCTGGTGCAGCGCGCCTTCGAGCGGCGGGTGCCGATCCTGTTCATCGGCTGCGACGAGCACCACCTGCGCCGCGAGCGCCAGGACCCGTGGTTCGATTACTATAGCGGCTGCGCCGAGCCCGAGGCCGCATTGCTGATCGATCCGGACTCGTCGACGCGCGACACGCTGTTCCTCGATCCGGGAGATCCGGCGAGGGTGATCTGGGACGGGCCGCGCCTGGGGCCCGATCAGCGCGCGAAGCGCGCGCACGGCGTGCACGCGGTGGCCTCGATCAAGGATCTCGAGGCGCGCGTCGCCGCCGCCGCCAAGCGCGCGGGTCATCGCCTGGCGATGTGCACCCGCGACCGCGAGCCGGGCTTCCAGGCGAGCGCCTTCGCCGACTGGAAGAAGAAACTCAAGGGGGTGACCCTGCTGAACGCCGAGCCGACGCTGGTGCATCAGCGCATGTACAAGGATGCCGACGAGATCGCCTGGCACCGCCACGCGATCGAGATCACGCGCAAGGGTCTCGCACGCGTGCTGCCGCGCATCCCCAAGCTGAAGCTCGAGTCCGAGGTCGCGAGCGAGTTGGTCGCCGAATACCGCAAGTCTGCTTACGGCCCCCTCGCCTTCCCGCCGATCGTCGGATCAGCGGTGCACGGAGCGACGCTGCACTATCCGCATAACGACCAGCCCTTGGTGAAGCGCGCTCCGCTGCTGATCGACTCCGGCGCCACCGCCGGCGGCTACTGCGCGGACGTCACGCGCACCGTGCCGCAGCACGGCCGATTCGACGACAAGCGCTTCAAGGAGGTCTACGAACTGGTGCTGCGCTGCAACGCTCTGGGCCGCAAGCACGCCAAGCCCGGGATCACCCGCGATGAGCTGAACGCCATCGCCTGGAAGCCGATCATCGATGCCGGCTTCACCCGCCATCACGGCCTGAGCCACCACATCGGGCTCGATGTCCATGATCCGGCCGACTACACCAAGCCGTTCGCGGCGGGGATGATCATCTCGAACGAACCGGGCGTCTATCTTCCCGACGAAGGCTTCGGCATCCGCATCGAGGACGATCTGCTGATCACCGCGGATGGCTGCGAGGACATGACGCGCGCGATCCCCAAGGACGTCGCTGGGCTCGAAGCCGCCATGCGCGGCTGAACCGTCGAGGACGCATCAGGGCTGCGGGGCCGGTACGGGCTCCGCAACGGGCGCAGCCGGGGCCTGCTCTGCTTGGGGAGCGGGCGCGGCCTCGGTCTTCACCTCATCGGACTTTGCCGAGTCGACGTGGGCCGGCTCGACGGTGATGGGCACGCGGATCTCCACTTGCGTGGCGCTCGCTGGAGTCGCCGGCAGCACGAGCGCGTCGAGCTCGCGGCGGACGTCCGCGAGCATTTCGAGCTTCGCCTGGCGGCGAGCGGCCGTCCATTCGCTGGAGGTGAGGCGGATCTCGGTCTCGGTCTTGCGCTTGCCTGCATAGGCGCGGTCGGTCGCGAGCGAGACCATCGCCTCCTGGTGCTCGACCAGGCGCGCGCGGTCGAGCTTGTCCTGGCGCTGGTCGATCTGCTCGAACAGCGTGATGCGCTCGCGCAGGGCGTCGATGCGGCGGCGCAGCATGGTGCGCTCGGCGTTGAGATCCCAGACCTCGAGGCCGGCGACGGCGTCGGACCCGCGGCGCGCGGCGACGATCCCGTCGGGGTCGTCGGGGAAGGATCCGAGCTCGCGCTCGAGCCGCGACACCGTACCGGCGAGACGGGCCTGGTGGAGGGCCACTGCCTCGGCGCGGATGTCAGCGCCGCTGTCGGCTCGATTGCCGATGGAGGCGTCAGCCGTGAGCTTCACCGAGACTGCCACCGCCGGCGCGCCATCATCCGCCGCGGACAGGCGGGTCGACCAAGCCGTCGCCAGCACCGGGATGCCCGCGATCAGGCAGGCTCGTACCAGAAAATTCATGCGATGCTCCACGTCAGCCGGCAAGGGGTTTCGGTCGTGTTCCGCCATAAGGTTACGCCCCGTCCAAGGCATACGCGCGGGAGCGCGGGGCGTTGCCGGCGAGACCGGATCGGGATCACGGCTGCACGCCGATGCGGTGGCTCAGGATGCCGAGCCGCTGCTTGAGGGCGCGCAGCTCGCCGGCCAGGGCGGCGGGCAGGCGGGGCTCGAACTTGGCGTAATGGTCGGAGACGGCGTGGACTTCGCGGCGCCAGCCGTCCTTGTCGACGGCGCGCAGGTCGTTCTTCGTCGTCTCGGATAGCTCGAGGCCGGAGAGATCGAGCGACCCGGCCTTGGGCAGCCAGCCGATGTCGGTGCGCTCGGCCACGTCCTCGCCGTCCATGCGCTCGCACATCCACTTCAGCACGCGGATGTTCTCGCCGTATCCCGGCCACAGGTAGTGCCCGGCCGCATCCTTGCGGAACCAATTGACGCAGAACACGCGCGGTGCGTTTGCGCCAAGCGCCCGGCCCATGGCCAACCAGTGGGCGAAGTAGTCGCCCATGTGGTAGCCGCAGAACGGGAACATGGCGAACGGGTCACGGCGGAGCACGCCGGTCTGCTGCGTGCTCGCCGCGGTGGTCTCTGAGGCGATGGTCGAGCCGAGGAAGACGCCGTGCTCCCACGACAGGGCCTCGTTCACCAGCGGGATGGTGCCGGGACGCCGCCCGCCGAAGACGATCGCCGAGATCGGCACGCCCTCGGGATCGTCCCAGTGCGGATCGAGCACCGGGCAGTGCGCGATGGGCACCGTGAAGCGCGCGTTGGGTTGCGCCGCCGGCTCCCCGCTGCCCGGATCCCACGGCTTGCCGTGCCAATCCACCAGCCCGGCGGGCGGAGCCTCGGTCATCCCTTCCCACCACACGTCGCCGTCGGGCGTGGTCGCGACGTTGGTGAAGATGGTGTCGCTGCGGATGCTCGCCATCGCGTTCGGGTTCGAATGCTCGGAGGTCCCCGGCGCGACGCCGAAGAAGCCGGCCTCGGGATTCACCGCGCGCAACATCCCATCGGGCCCGACGTGCATCCAGGCAATGTCGTCGCCGACGCAGCGCACCGTCCAGCCAGGCAGGCTCGGCGTCAGCATGGCGAGATTGGTCTTGCCGCAGGCGCTCGGGAAGGCGGCGGTGATATAGCGGGTCGCGCCCGCGGGCGAGGTCAGCGACAGGATGAGCATGTGCTCGGCCATCCAGCCCTCGCGCCGCGCGAGCGTCGAGGCGATGCGCAGGGCGAGGCACTTCTTGCCGAGCAGGGCGTTGCCGCCGTATCCGGATCCGAACGACCAGATGCTGGGATCGTCGGGGAAATGCACGATGTACTTATCCGCCGGATCGGGCGCGCACGGCCACGGCACGTCGAGCTGGCCGGGGGCGAGCGGAGCGCCGAGTGAATGCAGACATGGCACGAAGGCGCTTTCAGCGCCCGGCTTTCCCTGCTTCTCCAACTGTCGGAGCACTCCGGCGCCCATGCGCGTCATCGCGCGCATGCTGACCGCGACGTAGGCGGAATCGGTGATCTCGACGCCGATGCGCGAGAGCGGCGAGCCGAGCGGGCCCATGCAGAAGGGGATCACGTACATGGTGCGCCCGGCCATGCTGCCACGGAACTTCGCCAGCAGTGTCTGCTTCATGGCGAGCGGTTCAGCCCAGTGGTTGGTGGGGCCCGCATCCTCTTTCTTGAGACTGCAGATGAAGGTGCGGTCCTCGACGCGCGCGGTATCGCTGGGGTGGGTGCGACATACGTAGCTGCGCGGCCGCGCGGCGAGCGGCGTGAAGGTGCCTGCGGCGACCAGGCGGTCGCAGAGGCTCCGGTATTCGCCTTCGGAGCCATCGCACCAGTGCACGCGCGACGGAGCGCACAGCGCGGTGATCTCGTCGACCCAGCGGCTCACGCCGGCATGTATGGTGGGGGCCATCGCTCGCATCATCTCCGCGCGAGGGCGCTTGGGAATCCCTTCCGGCCCGGGTCTCCGCGCTCGGTCATCCCGTGGCGTATCGGCCATCGGATGACGGGAGTTGTCCGTTGCCACTGCGCGCTAGGCTGCGGCAGGAGCCGGCGCATGGAGTGGGACGGCAAGATCGAACAGCCGAAATTGGTGTGCGCGGCCACCGCGCGGGCCCTGGCCCCAGGAGAGACCTTCTTCTCGGCCCTGCGCCTGACCCACGGGCTGTTCGCGCGCAGCGATTTCTCGGCCGAGGCCTGGCCTGCCCAGGATCCCGCGGCCTTCCTCAGCTGGTGGCGCCAGTCGGTGCCCCAGCCCGACCGCAAGCGCCGCGCCCTCAAGCTCGACGCGGTGTCGCTCGGCCGCATCTTCGCCGATCTGAAGGACGCGAAGGACCGCCCGAGCCAATGCTTCTGCTATGTCGTCGCCCTGTGCCTCGCGCGCATGCGCAAATTGCACGTGTTATCGGTGCTGAAGGAGTCCAGCGGCACCTTCCTGCTGCTCGAGGACCGTCCCCGGGGTGTGGTCCACCGCCTGCGCGATCCGGGCATGAACGCCGCCGAGGAGGATCAGGTGCGCATGAACCTGATGGACGTGATCGCCCTCGACGGCCCGTCAGAAGCCGTCAAGCCCGCTTGAGCTTCTCCCATATTCTCCCAACAAACCGGGGCTGAAGCCGCCGGCCGCCGAGACCCGGTTTGCGTGAACAATGGGCGGAGCCCATCACGCAAACATCCTGGACCGCTGGGCCAGGATGACGGGCGATAAAGGACGTGGGGGGCCGGGGGCAAAGCCCCCGCAATTCAGCGCAGCCGGACGGGCTCCGTGTCGAGCACGTGCCACTGGGGCTGCCAGCAATCGAGGTTGGTGGGCTCGGGGAAGGCCTCGGGCCCCTTGGACGGTCCGCGCTTGCGCGGCGGTGGCGTCTCGATCACCAGGGCGTCTGGCTGCATGTCGTGGTCGATCGGCACGGTGACGCGGCGGTCGCGCTCGGCAAGCCGGTCGGGTTCGGCGGCGGCGGAGCCTTCGCGATGGTGCGCGGCTTCCGGCATGGATTTCATCTTCAGTTCATCCCTCAGAGCCTCCAGCTCCGGGCGATTCACGGCATCGGGATGGGCGGCGAGGATGCGGTCGATGTCCGCGGCGGTCGATGCCACGTCGGTCATCGAGCCGAGGTCTTCGCCCGAGACCGCCGAGGCGAGGGCGTTGACGCCTCCGGAGGCGCCAGCGGCGGCCACGCTCTCGGGAGCGATCATCGCGCCGACCAGGGTCTGCAGGCAGCCGGCCGAGCCAAGTGCTCCGCTTCCGATCACCAGCCACGCGAGGATCCTGACACCGTGCATGGAGGCAGTATCCATGCGCTCGGGAGCATACTCAAGGACCACGACGATAGCCCGACAGCGGCACGCCAGACGCCGGCTAAAAGCGCGAGCTTCAGCCATTCGCGAGTCCTCCGACGAGCCGGTCCGTCGGAAGCGTCGGAAAGCGGCACGCTCGCGCGCACGGGCCGACAACTCCTTCGACTTGGCTAAGTCCTCGGATCGTTCCGGCTTGCATGGTTTTAGCCGCTTTAGTCGTGGCAGAGGGAATAAGAGGAATAGAGTCCTAAACACCTATGGAACCATCTGTCCTCAAGGCACTGAACCTCCAGTGCGATCGTGACCACCTGTTGGCGGCCATCCAAGCCGCGGATGCGGTCGTGCCTTCGAACAGCACCAAGCCGATCCTCACCAACCTGCTGCTCGATGCCAAGGATGACCATCTCGAGATCGTCGCCACCGATCTGCAGGTCGGTCTGCGCAGCATGGTGCGCAAGGTCCAGGTGCGCGGATCAGGCCAGGCCGTGGTCCAGGCCAGGCAGCTGGCGGTGATCCTCAAGGAGTCCTCGTCGCAGTCGGTGTCGCTGACGCTCGAGGGCAAGGGTGAGCAGAGCCTGCTGCATATCGCGCTCGGCGACGGCGATTACCAGATTCCGGCCATCGTCGGCGAGACCTTCCCGCCGGTGTCGTTCTTCCCGACCGACGTGCGTTCGACGGCGATCAACGGCGCGCGTTTCGAGGAGATGGTCCGCCAGACCGTGTTCGCCATGGACAAGGACCGCACCAGCGCGGTGCTCTCCGGCATGTACATCTCGGTCGGCAACGGCGAACTCGTGCTCGCCGCAACCGATGGCAAGGTGCTGTGCGAGGCGATCGAAAAGAAGGAGAGCTTCAGCGGCGAAGCGGTGCAGGCCGTGGTTCCAGCGATCACCATCAGCCATCTCCAGCGCATCCTCGGCTCGACCCAGCCCGATCAGGTCGATCTCGCGTTCGCGGGAAAACTCGTGTTCGTGCGCCTGATCATGGCGACCGGCCTGCAGGTCGAGCTCACCAGCCGCCTGGTCGAAGGCAATTTCCCCGCCTACCGCAACGCCCTGCCCGCATCGACCGCGACCAGCGTCACCTTCCAGGCCGGCGAGCTCGCCTCGGCGGTGCGCCGCGCCGCGCTGATGACCAATCAGACCAGCCGCGGCATCGTGCTCACGCTCGAGCACGATCAGGCGGTGTTCTCGAACCTGAACTACACCAACGGCAGCGCGCGCATCCCGGTGACCTGCACGTATTCAGGTGCGGCGAACAAACTGGGCATCAATTCCCAGTATCTCAGCGACGTGCTGCGCGTGTACAAATCAGAACGCATCACCGTCGAACTGTCGCGCGGCCTGATCATGCGCGAGCCGGGCGCGACGTATCTGATCATGCCGATCAGCCTGCCGTCCTGAGCTGCGGGCAGCTGCGGCCGTTGTCGACGACGTCGGAGTCGTCTCGGGCGTTCACGCTGTCGCTGCCAACGTTTCGGCGTCGCCGACTCGGCCTCGATGTCGATAACGGTCCTCGCCTGCGAGGGAAGACGCGCATTTCCCTGAGTTAGTGGCCGTACAAGCTGGGATCATGAGCAACCCGCAACCGACAATCGTGGCGTTGCCCAGCGGGGCGCCGTGGGAGGAGGCGCGCGCGGTGGCGGAGACGTTGCGCATGGCGGGCCACGAGGCGTGGTACGTCGGCGGGTGCGTGCGCGATCTGCTGTTGGCGCGCGCGGTGAAGGACATCGACATCGCCACCGACGCTCCGCCCGAGCGGGTCGAGGCGTTGTTCCCGCGCACCGTGGCCGTCGGCAAGAGCTTCGGGGTGATCATCGTGGTCGCGCCGAGCGGTGCGAACATCGAGGTCGCGACCTTTCGCCATGACGGTGCATACATCGATGGCCGTCGGCCGGTGGGCGTCACTTACGGGACCGCGCGCGATGACGTGGAACGCCGAGATTTCACGGTGAATGCACTGCTCTTGGACCCCCTCTCGGGGCTCGTCTTCGATCATGTCGGGGGCTTGGCGGATCTGCGCGCACGGCTGCTGCGTGCGGTGGGTGACGCCGCGGCGCGCCTGCGCGAGGACCGCCTGCGGGTGCTGCGCGGGCTGCGCTTCGCCGCCGCGCTCGGGCTCGAGATCGAACCCGAGACCTGGCGGGCGATCGTCGCTACTCCGCTCGCGGGGCTCAGCGGCGAACGGCTGGTGCAGGAGTGGTTCAAGGCGCTGGGCGGGCAGCATCGTAGCGCGTGGCTCGTGTTGCTGACGCGTAGCGGCAAGCTGCGCGAACTGTGCCCGCCGGTCGCCGAGCTGTCCGAGGCGGAGTCGGAACGGCTCGGACGCGCGCTCGACGCCATCGCCGATGATGCGGCCCTGCCAGCCAAGGCTGCGGTGTGGCTGGCGCCGACCGGGCCGCGGGCGAGCGCGGCGTGGCTCGCCGCGATGCCGCTCCAGAAGGCGTTCGTGCGCCAGGTATCCTGGCTGGTCGAGCGGCTGCGCGCGCTCGACGGCTTCATGGCGCTGCCGGTCGCCCAGGGCCGGCGCCTGGCCCGCGATCCCTCGGCCCCCCTGCTGCTGCAGGCTGCGCGCGCCAGCGCACCGGCCGCAGAGGCGACCACAGCCCTCGAGGCCGCGCTCGCGCGCGAGGCGACCGAGCCCGATTGGAAGCCGTCCATCCGCGCCGCGGACCTCATCGAGCTCGGCGTCCGTCCCGGGCCACGGCTCGGCGAGACCCTGGCGAGGCTCGAAGACGCCCAACTGGAGGGTCGTTTCCGGAGCCGGGACGAGGGCATCGCGCTAGCCCGCGCGATGCTCGCCGAGGGCGCATAATCGTCGTGAGCGCGCGTTGACCGCAGCCGATCGCTCCCTATCGTGCCAGACCCTTCCGACGGGCGCCCCCCGCGCCCGTGTCGGCAATTTCCCGAGCAAAGGATCCGCACATGGCCAAGGCATCCGCCTCCTCCGTTAAGTCAGCCGCCAAGTCGTCAGCCGCCAAAAACAGCGGCAAAGCCCGGTACATCTACCACTTCGGCAGCGGCAAATCGGACGGCGACGCCTCGATGAAGGCCCTACTCGGCGGCAAAGGCGCGAATCTCGGCGAGATGGCGCGGCGCGGCTTCAACGTGCCCCACGGATTCACCATCACGACCGAGGTCTGCACCTACTATTACGCCAACAAGAGGAGCTACCCGAAGAGCCTGTTCACGACCGACGTCAAGCTCGCGGTCGCCAAGCTCGAGAAGGCCCAGGGCAAGCGCTTCGGCGATGCCAAGAACCCGCTGCTGGTCTCGGTGCGCTCAGGCGCCCGCGACTCGATGCCCGGCATGATGGACACCATCCTGAACCTGGGCCTGAACGACACGACCGTCGAGGGCCTCAAGGCCAAGACCGCCAACGGCCGCTTCGCCTATGACTCGTACCGCCGCTTCGTGCAGATGTACGGCGACGTGGTGATGGGCGTCCAGAAGCGCAGCGAGAACGAGCACGAGCCCTTCGACCACGTCATGGACGAGGTCAAGCACGAGTGCGGCGTCACCGAGGACACCCAGCTCACCGAAACGAACCTCAAGGAGATCATCAAGCGCTTCCGCGCGTTGATCCTCGAGCGCACCGGCAAGGCCTTCCCCACCGATCCGTACAAGCAGCTCGAAGGCGCGGTCGGCGCGGTGTTCGGCTCGTGGATGAATGAGCGCGCGATCCTCTATCGCGACAAGTATCGCATCCCGCACGAGTGGGGCACCGCCGTCAACGTGCAGGCGATGGTGTTCGGCAACATGGGCGACACCTCGGGAACGGGAGTCGCGTTCACACGCAACCCGGCGAACGGCACCAACGAGTTCTACGGCGAATACCTGATCAACGCCCAGGGCGAGGACGTGGTCGCCGGCGTGCGCACGCCGCTGAAGATCGAGGACATGGCGAAGGACGCCATCTTCGCCGACACCTACAAGCAGCTGCAGAAGGTCCGCGCCAAGCTCGAGAAGGAGTTCGGGGACGTCCAGGACTTCGAGTTCACGATCGAAGAGCGCAAGCTGTACATGCTGCAGACGCGCAACGGCAAGCGCACCGCGCAGGCCTACGTCAAGATCGCGCACGACATGGTGAAGCAGAAGCTGATGACGCCTGAACACGCGGTGAAATCAGGCGATCCGCAAGCGCTCGACCAGCTGCTCGCGCCGATCTTCGACACCACCGACGAGAAGGCCGCGCTCAAGGACAACTACATGACCTCCGGCCTTCCGGCAGGTCCGGGCGCCGCGTGCGGCCTCGTCGCGTTCACCGCCGGCAAGGCCGAGGCGCAGGTCGCCGCGGGCCACAAGGTGGTGCTCTGCCGCGTCGAGACCTCGCCCGAAGACCTCCGCGGCATGATCGCCGCCGAGGGCATCCTCACCGCGCGTGGCGGCGTCTCGTCGCACGCCGCCCTCGTCGCCCGCCAGATGGGCAAGGTCTGCGTCGCGGGAGCCGGCGACATCGTCGTCGACTACGCCGCGGGCACGCTCTCGTGCGGAGCCACCACCCTGCGCGAAGGTGATTACATCTCGATCAACGGCACCACCGGCGCGGTCTACGGCCGGCGCGTGAAGACCTCGGACAGCGAGCTCAAGCAGGTGCTCATCGGCAAGACCATGAAGCCCGCCGACAGCGAGCTGTTCCAGGCCTACGACTTCGTCATGAAGCTCGCGGACAAGTACCGCCGCCTCGGCATCCGCACCAATGCCGACCAGCCCGACCAGGCCGAAAACGCCATCGCCTTCGGCGCCGAGGGCATCGGCCTGTGCCGCACCGAGCACATGTTCTTCGGTGGCGACCGCATCGACAGCGTGCGCGAGATGATCCTCTTCGCCGAGGATTATGCGAAGTTCAAGGCGGAGTCCGCCGAAGCCAAGGGCGACGAGGCCAAGCTCGCGCACCTCAAGAACGAGCACAGCGACGCCATCGAGCACTTCACCAGCGCGCTCGCGAAATTGCAGCCGATGCAGCAGAAGGACTTCGAGGAGCTGTTCGCCGCCATGGGCGACCGACCGGTGACGATCCGCTTCCTGGATCCGCCGCTGCATGAGTTCCTGCCCGCCACGCAGGATCAGAAGAAGGACCTCGCCAACAAGCTGGGCGTCAGCTACGAGCGCATCGATGCGCTCGGCCACGCGCTGCACGAGTCGAATCCGATGCTCGGCCATCGCGGCTGCCGCCTCGGCATCGTCTACTCCGAGATCTCGGAGATGCAGGCGCGCGCGGTGTTCCGCGCGGCGATCACGCTGGCCAAGAAGGGCAAGAAGGTCGTCCCCGAGATCATGATTCCGCTCGTCGGCTACGTCGCCGAGCTCAAGCAGCAGCTCGAGATCGTCCATGCATGTGCTCGCGAGGAGATGGACAAGGCGAAGACCAAGTTCAAATACCTGGTCGGCACCATGATCGAGATCCCGCGCGCGGCCATCACCGCAAACGAGATCGCCGCCGAGGCCGAGTTCTTCTCGTTCGGCACCAACGATCTCACCCAGACGACGCTCGGCATGAGCCGCGACGACTCGGGCAAGTTCCTGCCGCATTACCAGAAGATCGGCATCGTGAAGGCCAACCCCTTCGCGACCATCGATCAGCAGGGCGTCGGCCGGCTCATGGAGATCGCGATCGAGGGCGGCAAGGCCGCGCGTCCGGACATCAAGCTCGGCATCTGCGGCGAGCACGGCGGCGACCCGACCACCATCGAGTTCTGCCACAAGATCGGCCTGACCTACGTCAGCTGCTCGCCCTTCCGCGTGCCCGTGGCGCGGTTGGCGGCGGCCCAGGCCGCGCTGCGCCACCCGATGGCGGGCGGCAAAGCGACCAAGGGCGGGGCCAAGCGCAGCGCCGCCGCCAAGAAGCCCCTGAAGGCCCTGGCCGCCGGTCGTTGATCGAACGCCTTCCAGAGGCCCGCTAGACCCCCGGGGAGTCGTTCCCGGGGGTTCTTCGTTTCCAGACCCCATCCGAGGATTGACATAAGTTAACGAATGGCTACATTTGGCTCATGCACCCGCGCAGCATGTGGTCGCATCCGTGGACCGAGCGCCGCGATAGCGCGTTCGCCTACCAGGCCCGGCATGTCGCGGAGATCAGCGGCAAGACCCTGCTGACTCCCGCGACGGCGACCATCGACGTCATGACCGATCCGGTGACCTGGGTGTGCATCCTCGAGGTCTCTCGCGTCGCGCTGGAAGCGTGCGCCGAGTCCGCCTGCGGCTGCCACTGACGGCCTGGCGGCGCCGTCGCCGACCTCGCTTCGCTCATCTCATCTCATTTCGACGCTATGCGGCGGAGGGCCTTCCAGGCGGCAGGAGCTTCGCCCAGCGCCACCTGCCAGAGGCCCCGGGCTGCCGACTACTTTGGCGGCTTGTCTTCGAGCGAGGCCTGCTTGACGAAGCGCTCCATGATCGCGACGACGCGCTGGAACTGGTCCTTGCTGTCGAAGCGCAGGGAGAGCGTGCCCTTGCCGCCTTTCTCTTTCACCACCACGCGGGTACCGAGCAGGCGGAAGAGATTGCCCTCGAGCTCGCGGATGTGCGAGGGCTTCTCGGCCGGCGCCGCGACCGCCTTGGGCGCCCCCTCTTTCGCCAGGCGTTCGGCTTCGCGGACCGACAGCCCGTCCCCGACGATGCGGTCGCAGAGGCTCGTCTGCCAGGCCAGGTCCTCGCACGAGAGCAGGGCCTTGGCGTGACCGAGGGTCAAGCTGCCATTGGCGACCAGCTGACGGATCCGCTCGGGGAGAGTCAGCAAGCGCATCGCGTTGGTGACGCTGCTGCGGTCCTTATTGACCCTGGCGGCCAAATCATCGTGAGTGAGGTGATGGAGCTCGAGCAGGGACTTGTAAGCGGCCGCAAGTTCTATGGGATTAAGATTTTCGCGCTGGATGTTCTCGACGAGGCGGAGCTCAGCGAGGTGTTGCGGATTGTCCTCCTCGCGCACGACCACAGGCACTTTGGCCAAGCCAGCGAGCTTTGCCGCTCGGTACCGACGTTCACCGGAAAGGATTTCATAGCCCACCTCGCGCTTCATGACCACGATGGGCTGCAGGATGCCATGGAGGCGGATGCTGGCGGCGAGCTCCTCCAAAGCCGCACGATCGAAATCGGTGCGGGGATTGCCCTTTGGAGGGGTTAATAGACCAATATCGACCTCGAAGTAGCCCTTCGAGGGCTCGGACCGACGCATGGTCTTCGCCAGCACGTCGCTGACACTGCGACCGAGGCCGCTATCGCTCAAGCCCATCGATCAGCTCCTTCGCTGCGGCAAGGTAGGCGATTCCGCCTGGACTCAACGGTTCATACTCGCCGATGGTCTGACCATGGCTGGGAGCCGCGGCCAAACTGACATCCCTGGGAATGGTCGTCGCAAAGGTCCTCTCACCGAAATGCGCGCGGATGTCGGTCTCGACCTGTCGGCAGAGAGGATGTCCGGCGTCGTGCATGGTCAACAGGATGCCCAGGAGCTCAACGGCGGCAGTTTGTTCGTCGCGGAGATCCTCCATGAAGGCCAGGAGCTGAGCCATGCCCTCCATCGCGAAGTACTCGCACTGGAGGGGCAGCAGCAGCCGATCAGCCGCGAGCAGGGCATTGATGGGCAACAAGGACAGGTTTGGAGGGCAATCGATCAAGATGATGTCGAAGCTAGCCACATAGGGGGCGAGAGCCCGACGGAGGGAGAGGCGGCCGTCCCCTCCAGACAGAGAGCGTTCTCGCTCGTTCAAATCCCGACTCGCCGGAATGACCGCCAAGCCACTCATGCGCGACTGGATGGGCGCCTGGCCACTATAGACGGATTTGTCACCCAGCCCTTGAGCGAGTACGCTTGAGGCGTTTCCCTGGGGATCGTTGTCAACGACCAGGACACGCTTGCCTGCCAGCGCGCAATAGCCCGCGAGATTCACCACCGACGTGGTCTTTCCCACGCCGCCCTTTTGATTCGAAACGGCAACCACCCGAGTCATGGGCGAGAAGGTTCCACGTGGAACCACGAGCCGCAAGGTTCCACGTGGAACATCATAGGCGCCGGAGGGTGACGGTGGGCTTGAGGGTCAGGCCAGAGGAGTCTATGGCCTCAACAGCGGTCAAAAAGGACCCGCCGCGGACGGGGTGTGTTACTACCTCTATAAGAGCGCTGCCGGCTTCATCAGGCTCACCCTGGTGGATGCTCAGCACGCTGACGCCATGGGCACTCAGGACATTGCTGATGCCCGCTAGCACGCCAGCACGGTCCGGCACTGCAAACCGGGCGTAGCTGCCGGTGTATTCCTCGCTCTCGGGGAGGAAATTGATGTCCTTGCCGCCGCGGAAGAAGGCGAAGCGGCTGGCGGTATGCTGGTAACGGCCGCTCGCGACATCGACCACGTCGGCGAGCACCGCGCTCGCGGTGGGCAGCGCGCCAGCGCCCTGCCCGACCAGCAGGGTGGGGCCAGCGGCGTCGCCCACGATGTAGATGCCGTTGTAGTTCTTGCTGACGTCGGCGAGGGGGTGGTCGAGCGGCACCAGCGTCGGCGCGACTCGCAGCTCCAGCCCCTCGGGCCGATGCCGAGCGGCGGCGATCAGCTTGATGCGCGCGCCCATGGTCTTCGCCGAGCGGATGTCGAGGAAACCGAGGTTCTGAATGCCCTCGACCCGCACCTTGACTACGGGGATGCGAGCGTTGAAGGCAATGCGCGCGAGCAGGGCGAGCTTGTGGGCGGTATCGGTGCCGTCGACGTCCAGGGTGGGATCGGATTCCGCGTAGCCGAGCTTCTGCGCCTCGGCCAGGGCCTCCTGGTAGCCCTTTCCCTCCGACTCCATCTTGGTGAGGATGAAGTTGCAGGTGCCGTTGAGGATGGCGTAGATCGCCTGGATGCGGTTGGCCACCAGGCCGTCGCGCAGCGCGGCGATCACCGGGATGCCACCGGCGACCGCGGCCTCGAAGGCGATGCCGACGCCGCGCTCCGCGGCCGCGGCGAAGATCTCGTCGCCATGCTCGGCGAGCATCGCCTTGTTGGCGGTAACCACGTTTTTACCCGCAGAAATGCACTGCAGGCAGAGGGTGCGCGCGTCCGTGGTGCCGCCGACCAGGTGGATGACGGTGGCGATTTCCGGATCGCGCAGCAGCACCTGGATATCGGAAGTAACCGTGGCCGCGCCGGGCGATTGTTCGCGCCGGCGGGCGGGTGAGCGCGTGACGATGGTCTTGATGTACAGGTCCAGCCCGCAGCGTTCGCTGATCACCGCCGCGTCGCGAGCGAGGATGTCGACGACACCCGTGCCGACGGTACCCCAGCCGATCAGGCCGATCGCACATCGTTCCATGGCCATTCCTCCGCGCTGACTGCCGCTTACCGACGGGTCTCCGACGCCGGCGCGGATGGTGCGAGGGGGGCCGACGGGTTCAACCGGCGGCGTTCGCTCGGCCAGGCCAGAGCGGTGGTGCTCAGGCGCGTGTCGGTGGCTTGCCCGCCACCAGCTGGTGCAGGCGCACCACCGCGGGCAGGTGCAGGCCGACCACCGTGTCCCAGGCGCCGTCGAGATCCTCGACGAAGCGGTCACCGCTCTCCTGGATGGCATAGGCGCCGGCGCGGCCGTCGCTCTCGCCGGTGTCCACGTAGGCGCGGATCTGCGCCAGGCTCATCGCGCGCATCGACACCCAGGTGGTGGCGGTCTCGCCGGCCTCGCCCACCACCCTGCCTCCGGAGAAGCGCGAAAACCAGTGCCCGGTGATGACGCGATGGGTGGTGCCCGCGAGCGACGCGAGGATGCGCTCGGCATCGGCGCGATCGCGCGGCTTGCCGAAATCGCGCTCGCCCAGGGCCACCACGGTGTCGGCGCCCAGCGCCAGGCCATCGACGACCTGGGCCTGACGCGCCTTGTCGCGGGCTCGCGCCAGGGCGAGCGCGTCGGGATCGGCCGCCGACACCAGCTCCTCGTCGGCGCTCGAAGCGACGACGCCGAAGGCGAGGCCGGCCCGTTCGAGCAGCAGCGCCCGTTGCGGACTCCGGCTGGCGAGCAGGATCATCACCGAACCATGCCGCCTCCACGACACCGGCAAGCCGCGACCGGGAACCCAGGCGCTCCCACACCCGGGCCGCGTTCGCGCGCGTTGTTCGCACGCGCCCTGCGCGTCATTCCCGGCGGCGTCAATTCGCCGGTGCGCGCATGGAAGCGGCTCGGTGGCCGACCGCCGGTGATCGCCAGCGGATGCGGCGCGTGGTTGATCGACGTCGATGGCCGCCGCTATGTCGATTACGTGCTCAGTTGGGGGCCGCTGCTGCTCGGCCACGCCGAACCGACGGTGATCGCCGCGGTGACGCGCGCCGCGCGCGCCGGGCTCGGATTCGGCGCGCCCACGGCGATCGAGGAGCGCATGGCGAGCCTCCTATGCGGCGCGCTCCCGGGCATGGACCAGGTCCGCCTGGTCAGCTCGGGCACCGAGGCCTGCATGAGCGCGTTGCGCCTGGCTCGCGCCGCGACCGGGCGCGAGCTGATCGTGAAGTGCGACGGCTGCTACCACGGCCACGCCGATCCACTGCTGGTCGCGGCGGGCAGCGGCTGCGCCACGCTCAACCAGCCGGATTCCTCCGGCGTTCCCGCGGCCTTCGCCGAGCGCACGCTGTCGATCCCGTTCAACGACCTCGGCGCCGCCGAACGCGTGTTCGCCGCGCATCGCGGAAAGATCGCCGCGCTGATCGTTGAGCCGGTCGCCGGCAACATGGGTCTGGTGCTGCCGCGCGCGGGCTGGCTCGAGGCGCTGCGCGCGCTGTGCACGCGCCACGGCGCGCTGCTGATCTTCGACGAGGTGATGACCGGCTTCCGCGTCGCGTGGGGGGGCTGGCAGCGCATCGCGCGCATCCGCCCCGATCTCACCTGTCTCGGCAAGGTCATCGGCGGCGGGCTGCCGGTGGCAGCATATGGCGGGCGCCGCGACGTGATGGCGCGCCTCGCGCCGCTCGGCGACTGCTACCAGGCGGGAACCCTCAGCGGCAATCCGGTCGCGCTCAGCGCAGGATTGGCAACGCTGGCTCGCGCTCGCTCGCGTGGCTTCTACGCAACGCAGTCGGCGGCGCTCACCGCCATGCTTACCGGGCTGCGTGCGCTCGCCGCTCGCCACGGCGTGGCGATGCAGTTGAGCCAGGCCGGGATGATGTGGGGCTACTTCTTCAGCGACCGCGCGGTCGACGACTTCGCCGGCGCCCAGGCCAGCGATCTCGGTCGCTGGAAGACCTTCTGCTCGGTGATGATCCGCGAGGGGGTCTACCTCGCGCCCAGTCCGTACGAGGCCGCGTTCTGGTCGAGCGCACACGGCTCCCGCGAGGTCCGCCATACTCTGGCCGCAGCCGATAAGGCCCTCGCGGCGATCGCGTAGAGAGCGCGATGCCGGAACGCGCGCGCACCAGCACCGGGACTTCCGCGGGGGGATCCGCAAGGGGGTCCGCCAAGGCATCGGCCCGGACATCGGCCGGACATGAATCAGGCTCGCCGCCACGGCTGGCGCTCGGTCTGTGGGAGCGGCTGCGCTTCCTGGTGGTGGTGAACATCATCCCGATCGTCGGCCTGAGCTGCCTGTTCTTCACCTGGGACCACGGCCCCAAGGTGCGGCCGACGCTCGACCCCAAGACCACGCGCTTCGCCATCGGCATCGTGGCGGCCTGCGTCGTGGTCATGTTCAGCTCGTGGGTGCTGCTGCCGATCGCGCGCTGGCTGCGCGACTATCCCCGCTGGTGCTACCTGCACCGCTCGCCCCTGCTGTGGTTCCTGCCTACCGTGCTCGGCTTCTTCGTGTGGGTGGCGATGGCGCTGGTCGGCTTCGCGGCGGTGGTCGCCAGCCTGGTGGTGATCATCAGCGCCTTCGTGCACCTCTTGAACCGGTAGGTAAGCCGGCCCAAGCCAAGCGACGGCGAAGTCGCCCCAGGCATTTCCTTTTCACCACGCGCGCTAGCCTCCGCGCCTTCGAGCAGGCAGCACGCGGCAGGCAGAACGTCCGGCGACGCCGGTGAAAGCACGGGGAGAGTCATGGCGGCAGCGCTCAAGGTCGCGAAGTTCGGCGGCACCTCGGTGGCCACCGCCGCGCAGCTGCTCAAGGTCAAGGCGATCATCGCGGCCGATCCGGGCCGTCGCCTGATCGTGCCGTCGGCGCCCGGCAAGGCGTCATCCGGCGACACCAAGGTGACCGACCTCCTCTACCTCGCGCAGCAGCTCGGCGCCAAGCGCCAGCCGATCGGCCAGGTGTGGGACGGCATCGCGGCGCGCTTCACCTCCATCATCTCCGAGCTCAAGCTCAATCTCGATCTCGCCCCGGCCCTCGAGGAGGTACGCGGCAGGATCCAGGCCGGCTGCACGCCCGACTATGCGGCCAGCCGCGGCGAGGCGCTGCACGGGCGGGTGCTGGCCGCTCTCCTGGGCGCCGAATACGTGGACGCCGCAGAGGTCGTGCACTTCGACCGCTCGGGCCGCCTCGACCCGAAGACCTTCGCGGCCATCAAGGCGCGCTGCTCGGGCCCGCACCATTACGTCATCCCCGGCTTCTACGGGTCGTCTCCCGATGGCGAGGTCAAGACCTTCAGCCGCGGCGGCTCCGACGTCACCGGCGCGATCGTGGCGCGTGCGTGCGAGGTGGCGCTCTACGAGAACTGGACGGACGTCTCTGGTGTGCTGATGACCGATCCGCGCGTGGTGCCAGAGGCCAAGCCGATCACCGAGATCACCTACCGCGAGCTGCGTGAGCTGTCGTACATGGGCGCCAGCGTGCTGCACGAGGAGGCGGTGTTCCCGGTGCGCGACTTCCCCTCGCAGGGCAAGGGCATCCCGATCAACATCCGCAACACCAACAAGCCAGAGGACCCCGGCACCATGATCGTCGCCGAGCGCGACGCGGGCCACCAGGTGGTGGTCGGCATCGCCGGCACCAAGGGCTTCACCGTGGTCAACGTCGAGAAGGCGCTGATGAACGCCGAGGTCGGTTTCGGCCGCCGGCTGCTCGACGTGTTCGAGAGCCTCGGCGTCTCGTACGAGCACACGCCGACCGGCATCGACACCATGTCGGTGGTGGTCAGCGACAAGCAGCTGATCGACGCCAAGGGCATCAGCAAGATCGACCGCATCGTCGACGACATCACTGGCGCGGTGAAACCCGACACGGTGAAGGTGGTGCCGGGCATGGCCATGATCGCCACTGTGGGCCAAGGCATGAATCACGCGATCGGCACCGCCGCTCGGCTGTTCACCGCGCTCGCCAAGGCGCGCGTCAACGTGCGCATGATCGATCAGGGATCGAGCGAGCAGAACATCATCGTGGGCATTGAGGAGAACGATCTCGCCACCGCCATCCGCGCCATCTACAACGAATTCGCCTGATCGGGACATCGCGGCCGGTCCGAGGAGGCGCGAAGACGAAGGCGGAAGAGCGACAGCCGAAGTACGGTGGAAGCGCTCAGGCGCCCAGGTGCGCACGCAACAGCGCGATGTACAGCGGGTGATCGGCAGTGGCGGCGCATTCCCGGGCCGAATGCATCGAGAGCATCGGGTTGCCGACATCGACCACCGACATGCCCAGGCGCGCGGCGGCGATCGGGCCGATGGTCGAGCCGCAGCCGAGATCGGTGCGGGCGACGAAGTCCTGGAGCGGCACCTCGGCGCGCCTGGCGAGGGTGCGCAGGGCGGCGGCGCTGGCTCCCGAGGTGGCGTAGCGCTGGTTGTGGTTGCACTTGAGCACCGGGCCGTGGCCGAGCAGCGGCTTGTGGCGCGGCTCGTGGCGGTCGGCGTAGTTCGGATGCGCGGCATGCGCCATGTCCGCCGAGATCATTAGGCTCGACGACAGCGCGGCGAGGAAGGCCGAGCGCGACAGGCCGAGCTCGAGCGCGATGCGTTCGAGCACCATGCCCACGAAGGTGCCGTCGGCGCCGCGGTCGCTGGTTGAGCCGACCTCCTCGTGATCGAGGCAGGCGAGCACCGGCACGGTGCGGGGCTCGCCATCGCCGGCGGCGACCAGTGCGATCAGTCCGGCATGGCACGAGGCGAGGTTGTCCAGGCGCGGCGCCAGGATCAGGTCCTCCGACGCGCCGCCGAGACGGCTCTCGGTGAGATCGAAGAGCGAGAGGTCGTGGGCGACGATCTCGGCCGCGGGGATGCCGCTGGCCTTCTCGAGCAGGGTCGCGAACTCCGCCTGGACATCGCCGCCCGCGCGCGCGAGGCCCCAGATCGGCGCGAGCTGGGTCTGGGGGTTCAGCTTCAATCCGTCCTCGTTGACCTTGCGGTCGAGGTGGATCGCCAGCTGCGCGACGCGCGCGATCGGGCGGTCGATGCAGACCAGGCGCGCGGTGCCGTCGGCGCCGTGCACGGTGCCGGCAAGGCCGAGATCGCGGTCGAGCCACGAGTTCAGGAGCGCGCCGCCGTAGACCTCGACCCCGAGCTGGCTGCAGCCTTCGGCCTGGAAGGCGGGCCGCGGCTTCAGGCGCAGGTGCGGGCTGTCGGTGTGCGCGCCGACGAGCGAGAACCGGTTCGGATCGCTGCCGCGCACGATGAACGCGACCACGCTCGCGCCCCGGCGCACCTGGTAGCGACCGGGAGACAGACCCCAGTCCGGACGCTCGGCCTGCACCTCTGCGAATCCAGCCGCGGCCAGGCCGCGCGACAACGTGGTCGCGGCATGCGCCGGGCTCGGCGAATCATCGATGAAGCGACAGAGGGCCTGGGCGGGGGCGGTATCCATGCGCGCATGGTGTCCACGTGCACGCCCGCGTGAAGGGGAGAGGGGAGGAAGGAGGGATGGGGCGCGACATCCGCCGTCAAACCTCGGCCGTCCTGCTTCCTGGGGGGCAGCGCAGAGCGCGATGTTGGGGGGCCGTAGTCCCCCAACCGACAGCACCGCTCCACAGCACGGGGCAGATGGCGGGATCGCTGTAGTCTGGATTGCCGTCGAGCTTGCGCGCGAAGTCGTCGTTGGCGTGGGTGGCGAGCTTGCCGTCGGCGTGGCGGTATTCCTGCCAGCGGTTGGAGGCGTCCTGCATGTGGATGGCGATCGAGCGGCGAGGGCGGTGGGAGCGGTTCTGGCCGCTGCCATGGATGGTGAGGCAGCTGTGGAAGCTGACCTGCCCGGCGCGCAGCTCCATCGGCACCTTCACCACCGGTTTCCCGCCGGTGATGAACTGGCGTTCGAGCGCTTCGAGGTTCGGATCGAAGAAGTTCAGCTTCTCGGTGTTGTCCGGCCAATGGTTGCTGCCATCGATCATGCTGACGGTGCCCATCGTGGCGTCGCAATCGTGGAACGGCACCCACGCGGTGAGCATCGCGCTCGACGAGCAGGTCTTCCAATAACCGCGATCGGTGTGCCAGCCGACGCTGTTGTTGCGCTCGCCTGAGTCGACCGGCTTGTACAGCAGTTGATCGTGCCACAGCCGGATCTCGTCCGACCCGGTCAGCACCGCGGCGATCGCGCCCAGGATCGGCGAGCGCACCAGCGCCTGGAGCTCGCGGTTCTGCAGCGACGAATAGTCGCTCTTGCGCAGTCCATCGCCGTGCTCGGGCTTCCAGGTCCATTTGTAGTCGGCGCTGCCGTCGGGCATCGGCATGTCGCGTTCACCGGTGTAGAAGCGCTCGCTGGCAGCGACCACGCGCGCCAGGCGTTCGGCGGTGAACAGCGGCCGCGAGATGTACCAGCCGCGCTCGCGGAAGGACTCGACCTCGTCCTCGGTTGGCAGCAGGGCGCGTTCCTCGTCCGTCAGCAGGAAGTCCATGTCGGGATCATCTCCGCACGCGGCGCCGGGGCTTGTCCGCGCGCATCGCACATGTATCAAATATTACGCCATGCAGTACGTCAGACCCCACGGCGTCATCGCCGGATTCCATGCCGATGCACCTGACGAGACGGTGCCTGAGCTGCTGGCCCTGGGCGAGCAGTGGTTCCCCAGGCAGCGCGAGATCGGCGTACATGCCCATCATGCCTGGGAGCTGTACCTGCAGCTCGACGGGGTGTCGCGTTGGCGGAGCGCGCGCGGTGGCGTGCAACTCGGGCCAGGGGACATGTACGCGGCGCCGCCCGACGTCGAGCACCGCCTGGTCGACAGCTCTACCCGCAAGCACCACTTCGTCTTCGCCATCGTCGACCTCGATGCCGTCTTCGCGCGCCTGCCCGGCCTGGCGGGGCCGTGGCGGAAGGGCTCGTTCTTGCGCATCGAGAACGCCGAAGCCATCGAGCCGCCGTTCCGCCAACTAGTGCGCGAAGTCACCATGGCCCAGCCGCATCGCGCCGAGGGCCTGCGCGCGGCGCTGGACACCGTGGTCATCGAGGCGACGCGCCTGCTCGAGGCCGCCGCCGGCGCGCGGCGCGGCGATCCGCTCATCCCCATGCATCCGGCGGTCACCAAGGCCAAGCACCTGATCGAGAGTCATCCCGAGCAGGCCTGGCGCCTCATCGAGCTCGGCCGCCTGGTCGGCATGTCGCCCAACCATCTGGTCAACCTCTTCACCCACGAGGTCGGCGTCTCGCCGCGCCAGTACCTGCTGCGCCAACGCATCGAGCGCGCCAAGCACCAACTCGCCACCAGCGACGCCGCCATCACCGCGATCGCCCTCGACCTCGGCTTCTCCTCATCCCAGCACTTCGCCAAATCCTTCACCGCCATCGCCGGCTGTTCCGCCAGCACCTGGCGGGAACAGAAGCATGGCAAGAAGACCCCGCGTCTGCGTTGACTCAAGAAAGCATCAGGATCGCAATCACCAGTAGTCCGCCGTCCCACCCCAGGTCCCCCAGCTGTCTGGGGGGCAGGCCGGAGGCCGATGTTGGGGGGCCGTAGCCCCCCAACAAAAAGTCAGCGCTGGAATCGGCGGGCGAGTTCGCCCCAACCAAGATCGAGCGTCGTCGGCCGCCCATGCGGGCAGTGCTCCATGTGTTCGAGCCGGTAGAGCAGGCGCACCAGCTCGAGCTGCTCTTCCGGGGCCAGCTCCTGGCCGGCCTTCACCGCCCCATGGCACGCGGCGCTGTGCGCGATGCGCTCCGAGATGGTGCCCGCGGCCTTGGCGCCCGAGCCCGAATCGGCGAGGCCCGAGAAGAAGGCCACCCAGTTCAGCCGCTTGAGCGCGGCCGGGCTCGAGCGCACCAGCACGCAGGTGGGGCCGAAGACCTCGGCGTGGATGCCGTGCGCCTCGAGGCTCGGCAGCAGCGGTTCGACGGCAGAGACCTCGGCGGCGGTCAGCTCGATGGTCTTGGGAATGAGCAGCTCCTGGCGGCCGCCGGCGGTGAAATCGCCGATCGCCGGATCGAGGCACAGGAACAGCGCCTTCTCGTGCAGGGCGTGCTGGTCGACGATGCGCACGCCGTCGTCGGTCTCGATCAGCAGGTACATGCGATTGAGCTGCAGCACGCGCCGCACGCCGGCGGGCATGCTGGTATCGCGTGCGGAATCCTCGGCCGGACCGCGCGCGGCGATGACGACCCCGCGCGCGGAGTCCCTCGCCGAGTCCCTGACTGAGTAGCCGCTCGCGGGCTCGGCGGCGCGCTCGCGAACGGGCGCCGCACCAGGATTTGCCGGGGAGATGGAATGAGCCACCGTCGCGGGGGCCTGTCGAGGCGCCTCGTGGGTCATCGGCGTATGCGGCAGGTAGCGTTCCTGCACCGTCGGCGCCGTGGGCGCGAAAGCCGGCTTGACGATCTCGCGGTAGGGCGCCGCCGGTCGCGCCGACGATTGCAGCGCCGCATCAGCTGGTGTGAGCAGGCTGAAATTCCCGCTGTTGGCTTCGAGCGCGCGGCGCAGG
This sequence comes from Planctomycetota bacterium, assembly GCA_038231435.1. Classification (GTDB taxonomy): domain Bacteria; phylum Planctomycetota; class UBA11346; order UBA11346; family UBA11346; genus JACCZE01. The sequence goes on along the minus strand of JBBRLJ010000006.1, from coordinate 53,631 downwards.
GCGCGGCTGACCAGCACGAAGACCTCGCTCTCGCGGCGGAATCGCACTTCGGATTTCGTCGGATGCACGTTGACGTCGACCAGCGCGGGATCGAGATCGAGGTGCAGGAACACCGCGCCATGCAGGCGCGGCTCGAGGAAGCCCTTGAAGCCCTCGCGCACCGCGGCCAGCAGCAGCTTGTCGCGCACGAAGCGGCCGTTGAGGAAGCAATACTGGCGCTTCGCCGTCGGCTTGGCCTCGCGCGGATGCGCGACGAAGCCGGCGAGCTGCATGCCCTCGTTGCTCTCAGCCACCGCCAGCAAGCTGTCGGCGAAGCCCTTGCCGAACAGCGCGCACACGCGCAGCTCGAGCGTCTGGTCGGCCGGCAGATCCACGGGCGCGCGGCCACCGGTCTCGAGTCGGAAGGCGACGCGCGGGTGCCCGAGCGCGAGGCGGATGACCTGCTCGGTGACATGGCCGGTCTCGGAGGCCTCATTCTTGAGGAACTTGAGCCGCGCGGGCACGTTCCAGAACAGGTTGCGCACCGTCACGCGGGTCCCGGCGGCCATGGCGCAAGCCTCGTAGGCGTCCTCGCGCGAGCCGCTGAGCGCCAGGCGCTGGCCCATCTCGGCGCCGTGCGGCCGGCTCGCGAGCGAGAATTCGCTCACCGCCGCGATCGATGGCAAGGCTTCGCCGCGGAAGCCCAGGGTGCCGACGCGGAACAGGTCCTCGGCGGTCGATAGTTTGCTGGTGGCGTGGCGCGACATCGCGAGGCGCAGATCGCCAGGGCGCATGCCGTGGCCGTCGTCCTCGACCTCGACCAGGCGCCGTCCGCCATCCTCGCAGCGCACGATCACGCGGCGCGCGCCGGCATCGAGGCTGTTCTCGGCGAGCTCCTTCACCACCGCGGCGGGGCGTTCGACGACTTCGCCAGCCGCGATCTGGTTGGCGACGATCTCGGGAAGCTGGCGGATGGTCGGGGGCGTAGCCATCGCCACACCGTAGCGGCGCTGGGGCGCTAGGAAGCGGCTGAGGAGGCGAGCGCAAGACCTTGCGCGGCGGCCGGCGCCAGGGGAGTCGCAGCCGCCGGAATGCGCACCGGTCGCAGGCGCGGGCGACTGCTGACCACGCTGCGAGCCACCGCGCGCACGAAGCGGGCGGTATCGTAGACCGGATGGACGCCGGAGCGCTTGTCGTTGTAGATCACCGAGATGGGCACCTCGGAGATGCGCATGCCGGCGCGCGCGGCGAGCACGCACAGCTCGCTTTCCAGATCGTAGCGCAGGCCAGCGAGCGGCAGGCGCAGCAGCAGTCGGGGATCGCACATGCGGAAGCCGCTCTGGCTGTCGATGATGCGGCGTCCCGCGGCGAGCGTGACCAGCAGGCTGCTCAGGCGATTGAAGACGCGGCGGTAGAGCGGCTGGGCGGACAGGCCGAGCACGCGCTTGCCGATCACCAGATCGGCGCGGCCCGAGGAACGGATCAGGCGCAGAGCCTCGCGCGGATCGTGCTGGCCGTCGCCGTCGAGCAGCACCACCTTCGCGAAGCCGCGCTCGATCGCCCAGGCGCAGCCCGCGAGGATCGCCGTGCCTTTGCCGCCATTGATCTTGCGCAGCACCCGCGCGCCCGCGGCGCGCGCCGCGTCGCCGGTGCCATCGCGGCTGCCGTCGTCGACCACCAGCACGGGCAGGCCGATCGCCAGCAGACCCTCGATGACCGCAACGATCCGGCCGGCTTCGTTATAGGCCGGGATCACCGCCAAGACGCCGTCAGGATCCGTCGCGTGCCGCATCGCGAAGCAGCCTAGGGCGCGACCAGCCGGCGCCAGGGCTGGCCCCGCAGGGTGGGACAGGGGCGACCGGGCCCAGGCGCCAAGCGACGTGCACTCTCGTAGAGACCTGATCTCAGTGGTGGTGGTGGCCACCAGGACCGTGGGCGTGGCCGTGCGACAGCTCCTCCTCGGTGGCCGGGCGCACGTCCACGACCTCGACCTTGAAAAGCAGGCGCTGCCCGGCGAGCGGATGGTTACCGCTCACCAGCACCGCGTCGTCCTCGATCTTGTGGACGGTGAAGAGGACGTTCTCGCCCTCCTTGGTGGGGTGCTCGGCCATGAACTGGAATCCGGGCTTCAGCTTCTTCTGCACATCCTTCGGGAAGAGATCCTTCGAGACCTTGAGGTCGAGTCCGGCGTCGTAGTCGCCGTAGGCGTCGGCGGGCGCGATCTCGGCCTCGATCTTCTCGCCTTTCTTGTGACCTATCAGCGCGGCCTCGAGTCCGGGGATGATCTGTCCGTGGCCGTGCATGTAGACCATCGGTTGACCTTCCTCGCTCTGGTCGACGTGTTGTCCCTCGGCGGTGGCGACGCGGTAGTGCATGCTGACGATCGAATTGGCGCCGATGTCCATGGTGACCTCTCACCGAGAGCATTAGGGTCCGATTCTTCCGCGCTAGCGAAAGGGTTCCCTGGGCTGGACGGCGCTGCCGGCCCGCGCCGCCGAGCGGCGGATTGCGCGCGCCGCCGCGCTGGCACCCTCTCGCCATGCCGCCCGGCCCGACGCAGCCCGCCGCCCAGCCCCGAGGGTGGAAGCCACCGTGGTGGTGGTGGGCGATCGCGGTCGCCGCCGGTCTTCCCCTGCTCTGGATCGGATCGCTCGCCGCTCCGGTCGGCGTTGCCGTCAGCGCGCCGGCAACCGAGCTTCCCGAGGCCGAGCTGCGCCAACTGGCCCACGATCCGGCGGTCGTCGCGAGGGGGCGCGCGCTGTGGGGAAATTGCATCGGCTGCCATGGCCCCGCGGGCGAGGGCACCCAAGGCCCCAACCTGCGCGACGATTACTGGCTGCACGGCTCGGACATGCGCGACCTCTGCCGGGCGATCGCCGAGGGCAACGCGGCGAAGGCCATGCCGGTGTGGAAGAATTTCATGCCCGTCGAGGACATTCACGCGCTGGCCGCGTACGTCGCGAGCATGCACGGCAGCGGGAACGGCGCCGGCAAGGCCGCCGAGGGCGTGAGGCAGCCTATCACGTATTAGCGAAACCACCGCCGCGTCCATGCGAGGCGGCTTTCTTGGCGACCTTCTCGACTCTCGGCAACGGCTTCGCGCGGCTAGGCATCGTGCGGCTTAAGCACCGCGCGGCTTCAACTTCGCGCGGATACAGATTCGCGCCGCTACAGCTTCGCGAGCTCGCGGCCGCGCCGCTCCGCAGCGGCCAGGGCCTTATCGATGAGCGCGGCGAAACCCGCATCGTCGAGCACCTTCAGCGCCGCCGCGGTGGTACCCCCCGGGCTGGTCACCTGTTCGCGCAGACGCCTGGCCTCGAAGCCGCTGCCGAGCAGGTAGTCCCATGCGCCGGCGCCGGTCTGCCCGACCAGCAGCACCGCTTCGTCGCGGGTGAAACCGAGCCGTTCTGCCGCCGCGACCAGCGCCTCGGCGAAGGCGAAGAAATAGGCGGGTCCGCTGCCCGAGACCGCGGTGACCGCATCCATGCGCGATTCATCGCTCACGCGCAACACCTTCGCGCAGGGCGCGAACAGCGCCTCGGCCACCGCGAGATCGGCCTCGGTGGCGTGTTCACCCCGGCATAGGCCGACCATGCCCTTGCCGATTGCCAGCGGGGTGTTCGGCATCGCACGCACCACGCGCGCGCCGCGCGGCAGCCAGCCGGCGAGCTTCGCGGTCGGCGTGCCGGCGAGGATCGAGACCAGCAGCTTGTCGGTCGCCCACGCGGCGCCGATCTCGGGCACCACCTGCGCGCCCATCTGCGGCTTGATCGCCAGGCACACCAGTCCGGCCGACGCGGTGGCCATGCCGTTGTCGGCGGTGGCGACCAGCCCGAGCGCGGTGAACGACGCGCGCTTGCCGGGATCGGGCTCGGCCACCGTGATGGCTGGAGCCTGAGGCAGCGCGCGCAGGCCGTTGATCATCGCCGTGGCCATGTTGCCGCCGCCAATGAAGGCCAACGGCGGCAGTGCGGGGTGCGGGGTGCGGGATGCGGCGTCTGAGGTACGATCGGTCATGGCGTCAGAGGATGCCATTTCAGGATGGCGGCAAGCGCCGAGAGGGGGAAACTGCCGTTCATGTCGCCGCACGTCGCACCCCGCACGCCGCACGCCGACGCCGTCGAAACCGAAGTCCAATTCGACGGCCTGCCCGGGCCGACCAGCTTCCACGGCGGACTCAGCCCCGGCAATCTCGCCAGCCAGGCGAACGCTGGCGCCAAGGCCAATCCGCGCGCCGCGGCGCGCCAGTGCCTGGCGAAGATGCGCGTGGTCATGGCGCTGGGCGTGACCCAGGCGGTGCTGCCGCCGCTGCCCAGGCCCGAGGTCGATTTCCTGCGCCGGCTCGGCTTCGCCGGCAGCGACGCGCAGATCGTCGCGCAGGCCGCCAAGGCCGAGCCCCAGCTGCTGCGTCACGCCTGCTCGAGCGCGTTCATGTGGACGGCGAACTGCGCCACCGTCATCCCATCCAGCGACAGCCCCGACGGGCTCTGCCACCTGATCACGGCCAATCTCGCGGCGATGCCGCACCGCGCGCTCGAGGCCGAGCCGCGCGCGCGCATGCTGCGCCGCATCTTCGCCGATGGCCAGCGCTTCGTGGTCCACGATCCCCTGCCGTCCACCGCCGCGCTGGGCGACGAAGGCGCGGCCAACCACCACCGCGCGGTCGGCCCGGCCGGCGCCTGCCACCTGTTCGTGCACGGGCGCTCGGCGTCGACCAGCGCCGAGGAGCTGCCCCGGCGCTTCGCCCCGCGCCAATGGCGCGAGGCCTCCGCCGCCGCGGCGCGGCTCGGCGGCGCCAAGGCGGTCGTGCATGCGCGCCAGCATCCCGCGGCCATCGATGCCGGCGCCTTCCACAACGATGTGGTCATGGTCGGTTCGCGCGAGCGGATCCTGATCCACGAGCGCGCCCTGGTCGACCAGCCGCGGGTGCTCGCCGACCTCGCCGCGCACGCAGGCGAGCTGCGCGTGGCGGTGGTCGGCGAGGCCGAGCTCGCGCTCGATCAGGCGGTGCGCTCGTACCTCTTCAACAGCCAGATCCTGCACACTCCGCGCGGCGTCGCGTTGGTGGCGCCCGCCGAGAGCGCGGACGGCACTGCGCGCGCGGTCATCGACCGCCTGCGCGCCGACGGCTTCGTCGACCGCGTCGAGTTCATCGACCTGCGCGAGAGCATGATGGGCGGAGGCGGCCCTGCGTGCCTGCGCCTGCGCGTGCCGCTGAACGCGCGCGAACTCGCCGCGCTGCCAGCGGGCATCGTGCTTGACGAGGACAAGCTGCGGCAACTCGAACAGTGGGTCGACCGGCGCTATCGCCGCGAACTCTCGATCGCCGATCTGCGCGACGAGCGCCTGCTCGACGAGAGCCGCGTCGCGCTCGAAGAGCTGTCAATCCTGCTGGGCCTTCCGCGACTCTACCGCTTCCAAGGCGGGCCGGTGTGACCGCATTGGTGAGCGTCAGTCCGTGGAACCCGCGCGAGCAGGTGTTCACCGGCCAGGCCGCGGACGCGGGCGATGCCACCGCCGCGGTCGCCACGATGGCTGCGGCGTTTCCCGCCTGGTCCTCAGCCCACGATCGCGCCGAACGCCTGCGCGGATTCGCCCAGGTCCTCGCCGCCGCGCGGCAGGAGATCAGCGCGCTGCTGGTGCGCGAGGCGGGGAAGACGCGCGCCGACGCGGATGCCGAAGCCGATCTCTTGCCCAAGAAGATCGCGGTCACGCTCGAGCAGGCGCTCGCGCGCGTCACCGCGACGGCGGGCTCGTCGATCGCCTGGCGCGCGCGCGGCGTCGCCCTGGCCATCGGCCCGTACAACTTCCCGCTCCACCTGCTGCACGGGCTGGTGGCGCCGGCGCTGGCGGTGGGCTGCACGGTGGTGGCCAAGCCCAGCGAGCGCTGCCCGGCGCTGGGCGAGCTGTACCGCGACCTGCTCGCGCGCGCCGGGCTCGATGGCGTCTGCCGCGTGGTCCAGGGCGGCAGCGCCATCGCCGCGGCACTCGCGGGCGATGCGCGTGTCGCCACCGTGGCGGCGGTCGGCAGCCGGGGCATGGGCCTCGGCCTCGCGCACGTGCTCGCCGTGCGTCCAGAGACGGTGCTCGCGCTCGAGCTGGGTGGCGTGAATCATGCCCTCGTCTGCGACGACGCAGCACTGCCCGCGGCCGTCGAGGCGATCGCCGACGGCGCCTGGCGCATGGCCGGTCAGCGCTGCACGGCGACGCGCATCGCGCATGTTCCCCGCGCACTGCTGGACGACGCGCTGGATGCGCTGGCCACGGCGCGAGGGCGCTGGGTGCCGGGCCGCGATCCCAGCGCCGCCGCTGGTCCGATGATCTCGGCAACGCTGCGTGAGGGCTTCCAGGGCCCGTACCGCGCGCTTCCGCGCGGCATCGAGCTGATCGCGGGCCGCGCGCAGCCAGCGTCGCCGGCGTCGTGCTTCGCGGATCCGTTGCTGCTGGTGGCGCGCGATAGCGGGGCGCGCGCGAGCGACCTGTATCGAGACGAGCATTTCGGTCCGGCGCTGATCGTCGACGCCTACGACGACCCGGACGAGTGCGTCGCGCGCGTCGCCGCCAATCCGCACCGGCTCGCGGCATCGGTGTTCACCGCCTCGAACGAGCGTTTCCGCACCATGGCCGCGCGCCTGCCGTACGGCCAGGTGAACTGGAACCGCCCGACCGCTGGCGCCCGTTCGGACCTGCCGTTCGGCGGCTGCGGCCTGAGCGGCAACGGCCGCCCGGCGGCGGTCGCCGCCTGCCAGATCTTCGCTGACGAGACGGCGGTGTGGGAGTGAGGGGGAAGAGCGGAGAGCTTTAAGCAGGAAGGAGAAAGCCGAAAGCAGACGACGGACAGCGAACGGCATGACGGGGTGCGAGTTGGTGGCATCAGGTGTCGGGAGCACGCCACAGGCGGATCAACGGCGTAGACTGGTGTGGCCTGCCGTCTTGGCTCTCCGCCACCGCCGCGTACAAGGAGGGCGATGCCCAGCAATCCGGTGATCATCAGGCCGGCGCGCGCCGAGGACGCCGCGCAGCTGCTCGCGCTCGCCGACCTGCTGGACACCGTGAATCTGCCGGATGATCCCGCCGCGATCGGCAAGCTCATCGCGGACAGCGAGAAGAGCTACGCCGGCGTCGACCCGCGCCATGCCAGCTACACCTTCGTGGCGGTGCGCGAGCCCGATGGCGGTGGGCCCGAGAAGCTGCTCGGCACCGGCAGCCTGTTCGCCTACCACGGCATGCCCGACGAGCCGCACTACTTCCTCAAGGTGGTCGACCAGGTCGTGCACAGCCGGCAACTGAACGCCGATCGCACCCGACGTCTGCTCAAGCTCGGCAAGGACACCGAGCCGTGGACCGAGTTCGGCGGGCTGGTCGTGCACCCCGAGGCGCGCGGGCACGGCGTCGGCAAGCTGCTGGTCGCGGCGCGCCTGCTGCTGGTGGCGATGCACCCCGAGCGCTTCTGCCGTCGTCTGCTCGCCGAGCTTCTGCCGCCGCGGCGCGAGGACGGCGGCAATGCCTTCTGGGATTCGGTCGGCGCGCCGCTCACCGGCCTCGACTACTACCGCGCCGATCTGCTGTGCCGCAGCGACAAGGAATTCATCGACGCGTTCTTCCCCCATGAGGAGATCGTCGTCGATCTGCTGCCGCCCGAGGCGCGTGAACTGATCGGCCACGAGGGCCCGGCGACCACCCCGGTGCGTTCGCTGCTGACGCGCGCAGGATTCAAGTACCTCGGCACCGTCGATCCCTTCGATGCCGGCCCGCACGACGGCGCGCTGGTCAGCGAGATCAAGCCGATCCAGCGCAGCCGCCGGCTGGTGCGGCTCGATCTGCCGCCGCTCGTGGCCAAGGGCGTCGCGCTGCCGATGCACCTCGTCGCCAATCCCGCCAGCCACTGCTTCCTGTCCGCCCCGTGCGAGATCACCTCCGAGGGCCTGCGGCTCTATCACGAACTCTCGCATCGCCTGGGCCTGGAGCCCGGATCGCCGTGCTGGGCGATGCCGTTGGACTGGTAGGAGGGGGAGAACGGGGGCAAGGGGGAAGGCCGAAGACCGAAGACCGAAGAGTGAAGAGTGAAGAGTGAATACAGCGGACACCACTCCGTGCCGTCGGCCTTCCCCCTTCCGTCTTCCAGCGTCTTGGTCTCCTCCTGGCCAGACCGCGTGTGCGACATGGACAATGCCGATTTGTCCCGCGCCCCGCCCGGATAGACTCGGGGGATGTCCCTGCTCGAACTCCCCCTGATCACTGTCTCCGGCTCGACCGAGGCCATGGGCCGTGCATATGGCGCGGCGGTCGCCGGCATGGCGCGCGAATTCGTCGCGCAGCGCCAGCGCGCGGCGAAGGCTTACCTGCGCGAGCGCGGCATCCGCGACGCCGCGGCGATCAGCGATCTCGGCCGCCGCTGCCTGGAGCAGCTCAAGCAGTGGGACCACGAGGGCTGGCTCGAGCACCGTGGCGTGGCCGAGGGCGCCGGCATCCCCGTCGACGAGCTCTACACCGCCGCCAACTACACCGACCTCCGCGACGTCGTGACCTTTCCCCTCGATCGCGAGGCGGTGATCGGCCACGGCCATAAGCCGCACGCTCCGCACGCCGGGGGTCACGCCTCTGGACATCACGCGCCGAAGGTCGACGGCGAGGGCTGCACCGCGCTCCTGCTTCCGGGCCGAGCGACGGCCGGTGGCGAGGTCATCGCCGCGCAGACCTGGGATCTGAATCCCACCGACCTCGACTTCGTGGTCGCCGTGCATCGCCGCCCGACGGGCGCCCCCGAGACCTGGAGCATCACCTGCGCGGGCTGCCCGTCGTTGATCGGCATGAACGAGCACGGCGTGGCGGTGGGCACCACCAACATCAAGACCCGCGGCGCGCGCGTGGGCGTGCCCTACCTGTCGATCCTGCACCGCGCGCTAGGCTCGCACACCCGCGCCGAGGCCGCCGCGGTGATCGGAGATGCGCCGCGCGCCGCCGCGCACACCTATTGGATCGCCGACGCCGCCGGCGCCGAGGACTTCGAATGCTCGGTCGAGCGCTGCGTCCACCGCGTCGCCGAGGCGCCGCTCGCGCGCACCAACCATTGCCTGGATGATGCGCATCGCCGCATCGAGGGCGAGCCGCCGACGTCATCGTCGTTGGCGCGCCTGGCCCGCACGGGCGCATCCATCACCACCGGAAAACAGTCGGTGGAATCGCTCAAGCGCGTGTTCGCGGATCGCAGTGACGGAGTCGATTCGGTGAACCGCTTCGCCGAGGACAACCAGGGCACCAGCACCAACGCTTGCGTGGTGGCGGTGCCGGCGCGCCGCGAACTGCACGCGTGCCGCGGTTCAGCGGATCGCGGCGCATGGGTGGTATTGCGCTTCGGGGACCGGTCGGCGGGCTAGGCTCGCTCAGGCCCAAGCCTCGGCGCCGCGCGCCGCCAGGCTACGCAGCGCATCGAGATTCGCACAGCGCACGAAATGCCCCGGATCGGCTTCGCGCAGGCGGATCTCGCCCTCGGTGAACGCGGCCGCGTGCTTCGGGAACCTGCCGACGAAGCGCTTCGCCGAGCTCGGCTCGAGAGGACTCGGAGGATCGCCCTCGAGGATGATGCGCTTGCCGCTGCCGCCGGGTATCCCCGACGGGATCGCGGACAGCAGCGCCTGCGTGTACGGGTGCAGGGGGGTGTCGTAGATCGCCGACACCGGGCCGACTTCCACGATCTCTCCCAGGTACATCACCGCGACGCGCGCGCACAGGTGGGCGACCACCGCCAAGTCGTGCGAGATGAACAGGTAGGCGATGCCGAACTCCTCCTGGAGCTCCTTGAGCAGGTTCAGCACCTGCGCCTGGACCGACACGTCGAGGGCCGAGACCGGCTCGTCGCAGACGATCAGCTTGGGCTTGAGCGCGAGGGCGCGCGCGATGCCGATGCGTTGGCGCTGGCCGCCCGAGAACTGGTGCGGGTAGTCGCCGAGCCGCTCGGGCGGCATGCCGACGCGCGTCATCAGCGCCGCGGCCTGGTCCCAGGCGTCCTTGCGTCGCGCCAGGCCGTGGACGATCAGCGGCTCGGCGAGGATGTCGCCGATGGTCATGCGCGGGTTCAGGCTGCCGTAGGGATCCTGGAAGATCATCTGCAGGTGGCGCCTAAACGGCCGCAGCCGTCGCTGCGGCATCGCGAGCAGGTCCTCGCCGGCGAAGCGCACCGAGCCCGCGGTGGGCTCGACCAGGCGCAGCAGGCAGCGGCCGGTAGTGGTCTTGCCGCAGCCCGATTCGCCGACCAGGCCCAGCGCGCTGCCGGCATCGAGGTCGAGATCGACGCCGTCCACCGCGCGCACGTGGCCCACGACCCGACCGAGCACGCCCTTGCGGATCGGGAAGAGTTTCTTCAGCCCACGGACGGTCAGCAGCGGCTCGGCCATGCTCGACGCTAGCGCGCCCCAAGTGGGCCGGAATGGATTCTGGCCGGCGCCGCTCCGGAATGGCCGGACCCGGCTCATCGGTGCTCCACGACCCGCCCCGTCTTGCCCCGGGCGGGTCTCGCCTACCATCCCGGCTCCCCGGAGAGCCTTTGGCCGCACTGAGGCTGACGTTCCTGCTTCCCAGCCTCGCTTGCGCGGCCGCTTTCGCCGCGGATCCGACGCTGGTCGTGAAGGACGTCATCGTCGAAGGCAACCACCACGTGAACCAGGAGCGCATCCGCTTCCTGCTCGAGGTGCGCTCGACCAAGACCTACACCGAGCGCCAGCTGCACGAAGCGGTGGCCGACGACGTGCGCGCGATCGAGACCATGGGGCCGTTCACCGGCACCCGCAGCGAGCTCCGCCGCAGCGATGACGGGCGCGAGGTCACCGTCGTCTACCGCTTCCGTGAACTGCCGTACGTCGCCAAGGTCGCCTTCGAAGGCCTCGACTACTTCGACAAGGAGAAGGCCGAGAAGGTGGTGACCACCAGGTCCGGCAGCTATCTCAACGAGCTGCTGCTCGAGAACGACCGTCGCGCCCTCGAGCGCCTGTTCCAGGACCGCGGCGATCGCTGGTGCCGCGTGCATACCGACCAGAACGAGGACCGCGGCTCGATCAGCGTGGTCTTCTCGGTCAACCTCGGGCAGGAGGTGAAGGTCGCGCAGGTCAACTACATCGGCCTGCCCGACGGCGCGCGCCCGCGCGTCATCGACAAGGTGCTGCTGATGCCGCGCGGCGCCGCGTACCAGCCAGAACTGGTCCAGATCGACCAAGAGGCGGTGGTGCGCAAGCTCCAGGATCTCGGCTGGCTCGACGCGCGGCTGATCGAGACCCGCCGTGAGGTGGCCGACTACGTGCGTCCGGTCGAGGAACGGCGGCGCCACGGGCCGGAATTCGCCCCGGACGGCTACTACAACGACCGCATGGTGCTCACCTACATCGTGGAGCCCGGCGAGCGCTATCGGCTCGGCAAGGTCGGCTTCGTCGACAACACGGTGGCGACGCAGGAGCAGATGCGCTCGGCCTTCGGCATGCCCGAGGGGGCCTGGTACAAGCGCGACGACCTCTACGGAGAGCCGCGTCCGGGCGGCGACAAGGGCGCGATCGAGCATTCGCGGCGGGTAATCAGCAACCAGGGCTACGCGCGCTGCGATCTGCGCGTCGACCGCCGGCTGGACGTGAAGAACCACATCGTCGACCTGGTGCTGCACGTCTTCGAAGGCCGCAAATACAAGATCGGCCGCGTCGATGTGCACGGCAACGAGCATACCCGCGATGCGGTGGTTCGGCGCGCGATGTTCCTGCATCCAGGCGATCTGTGGAACGACGACGCCAAGGACGAATCGCTCGACCAGGTGCGGCGAACCGGCGTGTTCAAGGCTGGCCTGCCGCGCCCCCTGGCGATCGAGCCGGATTTCCCCGACGACCGGCCGGACGAGGCGGACCTGATCGTGAACGTCGACGAGGAGAGCACCGGCTCGCTGAATTTCCAGGTGGGCTACAGCTCGGCGACCAAGATCTTCGGCTCGCTCGGCTATACCGAACGCAACTTCGACCTGCTCGGATTCGTCACCGGCGGCATCGACCATTTCCGGGGCGCCAACCAGACCCTCGAATTCCAGGCGAGTTGGTCGAAACCAGCCAAGTCGGTGTCGACCAGCTGGACGAATCCGCATGTCCTCGACGGCCCCTACTCGCTGTCCGGCACCATCAGCCGCAGCGACTCGACGCTGCGCGAGTGGGACGAGGTGCGCATCTCCACTTCCGGAACGGCCGGGCGCTACTTCCTCAACAACCGGTTGAGCCTCAGTCTCGGATACAACTACACCGACCTGAAGATCACCAACGTGCTGCCGACCGCGGCGGATGACGCGGTGGGAGGGCACTACTTCCTCAACACCTGGACGCTCGGCCAGAGCTACGATCGTTTGAAGCCGGACCGCAACAGTCCGACCTCGGGTTACCAGCTCAGCGCGTCCGAGAGCGTCACCGGCGACGTCATGGATTCGTCGGCGAACTACACCGAGCTCACCGGCAAGGGCGACGGTTTCCTGCCGGTGGCGGAGTTCGAGGACGGCGGCGTGACCTACTTCCGACTGTCCGGGCGTTGGCGCCAGGAAGACCCGATCGATTCCTCGCCCACCGTGCCGTTCTACCAGCGCTACCGCGACGGTGGACCGGCGCCGCGCCATCGCGGCTTCGACTACGACGACCTCAGCCCCGAGCAGATCAACGCCAACGGTTTCCTGACCCGCTACGGCGGCACGCGCAACGCGCTGGCCACGCTCGAGCTCTCGGTGCCGGTGCAGATGACCAACGAAGGCGTGCGTGCCATCGTCTTCGCGGACTGCGGCAACGTGTGGGGGCAGGAGCAGGCGGTCGACTTCCACGATCTGCGCACCGCCTTCGGCTTCGGCATCCGCTTCCCGATCCAGATCCCGGTCGCGCTCGACTTCGCGTGGCTGGTGAATCCGGGCTACGGCGAGTCGCAGACGCAGGTGCATTTCGGGCTGGGGAACATCCGCTTCTAGGACTTCGCGGGCTGCTGCGCGCTGCGCGCTTGGTCGTCGCGGGGCGCGTCGACTCAGCCGCCTGCGCCGGCTGGCAGCTCTGTCTGCAGATGGGGGGATCGAGGACGATCCCCCCATCAACGCGCCTTCGGCGCTGCCCCCCATTGCGCTGTCGAGGCGTTACCCGCGCACGCGGAGACAGAACGGGCCGCTGCGCGCTGCGCGCTTGGTCGTCGCGGGGCGCGCCGACTCAGCCGCCTGCGGCGGCTGGCAGCCCTGTCTGCAGAAGGGGGCGGGCCGCGCTGGACCATGCGGGGGCCCGGTCTAGCATCCGGCGACCCCGAAGGACCGACCATGCGAGCGATGAGCACGACCCTGTTCCCGATGCCGTTCATGTTGGCGATGGCGCTGAGCCTGTGCTGCGCGACGGTCGCCCGGGCGGTGGAGTCCAAGCCCGAGGCGCCGCGCATCGCAGTGCTGCGGCTCGAGGACACGCTGATGGCGTTCAAGCTCTACACCGGGGGCATGGACAAGCTCAAGCAGGTCGTCGCCGAGGGCCAGGTCGAGATCAAGAAGATGGAGGAGCACCTCGCGGATCTCGAGTCCAAGCTCCAGGTGATGAAGGAGGACAGCAAGGCCTTCGCCGACCTGAAGATGGACTTCGAGCTCACGCGCCAGCGCGAGAAGATGATGGTCGAGCGCGGCAACCTGGACATCGCCCGCCAGCGCGCGGCCCTGGTGAAGGATTCGTACGCGACGCTGCGCGGCAATCTGCAGGTGTTCTGCCAGGAGCGCGGCATCAAGCTTGTGCACCTCGCTCCGAATCCTGAGATCAACGCCAACAGCAACATGGACATCAACCAGCAGTTGTTCGCGCAGTCGGTGCTCTACTTCGATCCGTCGCTCGACATCACCGACGCGTTCATCCAGTACCTGAATGAACGCTGGATCGCCGAGAGCACCAAGGAGCCCGTATCCAAGGATGCGCCGGCGAAGGATGCGCCAGCGAAGGACGCGACGCCCAAGGATCCGGTTTCCAACGGGACCAAGGAACCGGCGCCGGCTCCGGCACCGCCAAAATGACCATGCGGGTGACCGTGCGCGACATCGCCGGGGTCGTCGGCGGCACCGTGATCGGCGATGGCGACCAGGTGATCACCGGCATCTCCAGCCTCAGCGAGGCGAGCCCCGGCGACATCAGCTTCCTGGCCAATCCCAAGTACGCGCAGTACGTGGCCGAGACCCGCGCCACCGCGGTGCTGGTCACCGCGGCGCAGCCCGAGGCCGCCAGCCGCGGAGGCTCGCTCGCGCAGATCGTGGTCGCGAACGCGGATTTCGCCTTCGCCAAGGTGGTCGCCACCTTCGGGCCGCGGGCGGTTCCGCCGCCGCCGGGCGTGCATGCCACGGCCGTGATCGGCGAGCGCGTGCGCCTGGGCAAGAACGTCGCGATCGGCGCCTACGTGGTCATCGGCGACCAGGCCGAGATCGGCGACAACACCATCCTCTACCCCCACGTCTATATCGGCGTCGAGGCCGCGCTGGGCAGCGACTGCCTGATCTACCCGCAGGTGAGCATCCGCGAGCGCTGTCGGCTCGGCAGCCGCGTGATCGTCCACAGCGGGGCGGTCATCGGCTCGGACGGCTTCGGCTACGCCTCGGTCGAGGGCGTGCACCACAAGATCCCACAAGTCGGCACCGTGGTCGTCGAGGACGACGTCGAGATCGGCGCCAACACCGCGATCGACCGCGCGCGCTTCGGCAAGACCAAGATCGGCAAGGGAACCAAGATCGACAACCTGGTGCAGATCGCCCACAACGTCGAGACCGGCAGCCACTGCATCGTCATCTCGCAGGTGGGCATCGCCGGCTCGACGCGCCTCGGCAACCACGTGACCATCGCCGGCCAGGCCGGCATCGTCGGCCACGTCACCATCGGTGACCAGGCGATCGTCACCGCCATGTCCGGCGTGTCGAAGAGCGTGCCGCCGAAGATGGTGGTGCGCGGCATCCCGGCGCAGGAGATCAAATCCGCGCAGGCGTCCGAGATCGCGTTGCGCCGGCTACCTGGTACCCAGGCGCAAGTGAAGGAGCTGCTGGCGCGGGTCTCGGAGCTCGAGAAGCGCCTGGCGGAATTAGGGAAGAAGCCGTGAGGACTGCCGCACGCCGCGCGCCGCCATCCAGGCGAGAGCCCGCATGACCGCCCAACGCACCATCGCGAAGGAAGCGAGCGTCTCGGGCATCGGGCTGCATTCGGGCGAACCGTGCACGGTGGTGTTCAAGCCGGCGGCAGCCAACACCGGCATGACGTTCGTTCGCACCGATCTCGCCGGCTCGCCGGCCATCGTCGCCCATCCCAGCCGGCTGTGCCAGCGCATGCGCCGCACCGCCATCGCCGCGGTCGTCGACGGCCACGAGGTCGAGGTCCACACCACCGAGCACTTCCTGGCCGCCTGCCAGGGCCTGGGCATCGACAACCTGCGCATCGAGCTGAACGCGGTGGAATTGCCCGGACTCGACGGCTCGGCCAAGGACTTCGTCGACTGCCTCCACGGCGCCGGCATCGTCGAGCAGGCCGAAACGCGCCTGACCTTCGACCTGACCGAGCCGATCTCGGTGAGCGACGGCCATAACTCGATCGTCGCGCTGCCCTACAAGGCGGGGCTCAAGATCACCTATACCTTGGATGACCATGGCGGCGCCCTGAAGGGGGCCCAGGTGGTCGAGGTCGAGCTCAACGAGCGTTCATTCGCCGAGCAGATCGCCCCCGCGCGCACCTTCTGCCTGGCCAAGGAGGTCGAGGCGCTGCGCGCCATGGGCCTGGGCAAGGGCGCGAACTACCAGAACACCTGCGTCTACGACGGCACCCGCGTCATCGACAACCAGTTGCGCTTCACCGATGAGGCTGCGCGCCACAAGATCCTCGATCTGATCGGCGACCTCGCCCACGCCACCCGCAAGCTCAACGCCCATGTCATCGCGGTGCGCACTGGCCATCGCGAGAACATGCTCCTGGTCCAGGAGATCAACCGCCGCATCGAGGCGGCTGCCAAGCCCAAGCTGGTGTTCGACATCCGCAAGGTGCTCGAGCTGCTGCCGCACCGCTATCCCTTCCTGCTCGTCGACCGCATCATCGACTACGTCCCCGGCTCGATGATCGTCGGCCTCAAGAACGTGACCGTGAACGAGCCGTTCTTCCAAGGGCACTTCCCGGGCATGCCGGTGATGCCCGGCGTGCTGCAGCTCGAATCGATCGCCCAGGTCGGGGCGATCCTGCTGATGAGCCAGCCAGAGAACAAAGGCAAGATCCCCTACCTGATGAGCATGGACCGGGTGAAGTTCCGCCGTCCGGTGCACCCAGGCGACACCCTGCGCATCGAGGTCGACGTCCTGCGCATGCGCTCGCGCATGAGCGCCTGCCAGGGGAAGATCCTGGTGGATGGCCAACTGTGCTGCGAGGCCGAGATCAGATCGGTCATGACCGACCCCTAAGTGATTGGCGTGCAAGCTTCTGGCGCGACCGCTTGCTTATTGCGGTTTGAGGCCCGGCGTTGTATATGCACGTAGATAACCTGCTGTCTCCGTCGCCATTACACTCATGGCGACGGAAGCGACGGGTCAACTGCGCGGTCCCACCGGCCGCTACCCTCGGAGCGTGGATGTCTTACCCGTACCTTCGGTTCTCGGCCTCGGCCCTCCTCCTCGCCGTCTCCTCGGGATGCTTCGCCGTCGATGACGAGCGTGCCCACTTCCTCGACCTGCGCATCGGCGTGAGCAGCTCGCCGAGCCCGGACATCACCGAGAAGGTGACCTCCGGAGGCGCTTCTTCACGCTTCGATTGGCAGGGCGCCAAGTCCCACGGCGTCCAGGGCGAGATCGCCGCATTCGGCGGCTGCCTCCATCCGTGCGGCGGCAGCCTGGTCCTCGGCCTGTCGCTGCCCGTGGCGCGCTACGACAGCACCCCCGCCCAGATCGTGCAGGACAACGGCACGGTATTCTCGACGGGCTCGCAGAAACTGCGCTCGGGCACCGCTGGCGTCGATTTCTCCGCGGGAGTCGGCTGGTGGTCGAGCCAGGATCCCGAGGAATTCTCATTCTACGGCGAGCTCGCTCCCTTCGCGGGCGGCGGCGGCGCGTACGGCGAAACCGCCGGGTTGAACTCCGCGGGCAACCTCGAGCGTTTCAGCGGCTTCGGATATTTCTACGAATACGGCGTGCGCGCCGGCGCCTTCGTCACCGAGCGCCACGTGATCGCCGGCATCACCGGCTTCTACGTCGCCGGATCCGGCCAGGTCGACATTGACCTCTCCAATGGCGGCAAGAGCAAGCTCACCCTAGACCGCGACGGATTCGGATTCGGCGGCGAAGTCGGCTGGCGTTTCTGACGCCCTCCGCGTATTTCCCGGCTACCACTGAGGACACCATGATCCCTTGCACTCCGCCCCGGTCCTTCGCCTCCGCCCTCTGGCGTGCCGGCCTGGCTGTAGCCCTGACCCTGGCCGCTACGACGTCGCTATCGGCGGCCTCGTCATCCCAAGACCAGGTCTCGGTAGTCGCCTCGACCGCGTCGGTGTCGGAAGCCGGCGGTGGTACCGCACATTTCACCATCCATCGCTCGGGCTCGACGGGTCCGTTGACGGTGCTGTATGTCGTCACCGGCTCAGCGACTCCCGGCCCCGTGGCCGGCGGCGGCAATGATTACCTGACCCTGTCGGGCACGGCGACCTTCCCGAGTGCCGATCCGCTTCGCCCTGACGATGTCGATGTGGTCGTTCAGCCGTTCGATGACGCCCTTCCAGAGGGATCCGAATCCGTCGTCCTGACCCTGGTGAAGGATGCGGCGCCGTTCACCTACACGATCGGAACGCCGTCGGTCGCGCTCATCACCATCCTCGATGACGAATTGACCGCGAGCATGGAGACCCCGATCGCGGTGTGCTACGAACCCGGCGTCGCTCCGCCCGGCACCCCGCTGGATCCGTTCAGCGCCGCGGTATTTCGTGCCAGCTTCACCGCGACCACCTTCAATCGCAATCTCCAGGTGCAGTTTACCGGCAGCGCAACACCGGGAGTAGATTACTCGCTCCAGATCGTCTATGGGCATGACATCCCGGCAGGCAGCGGCGCCGGCATCCTGCTGGATGCTGGCAGGCGATCGCTCAACGGGGTCGTCACCGGCGGCACCCCGATCGGCAGCACGGGAACCAGCGGATATGCCAAGGGTACGACGACCGCCGCCATCATCGTGGGCAACAGCCGCAATGGCGTCGGGCAGATCGAAAACGGCGACGTGGTCACGTTCTCGGGCGTCACGGGAACCTACCAGGTTTCCGCTGTGGCTCCGGCCGGACCCGCTCCCCTGGTCACCAGCACCAGGTCGTTCACGGTCTTCCCGCCTCTCGCGGGCGATCTGCTCAACGGCGCAGAGATCCAGACGTCTATTCCCATCGATCTGACGGGAAACAACCGCCTGACCATCAATCTTCCCGCCGGATACCGGCAGATCGAGTACGAGATCTACCCGTTGACCGATACCACCGCCGAAGGCGGCGAGACCGTCGTCTGCTCACTGGTCCAATCTCCGGATTATTCGACGTTGGATCCGACGGTCGGCACGGTGACGATCGGCGATGACAACGTTACGGCCTCGATCAACCTCATCAGCAATGCCATCGAAGGCAGCACCAACGGCATCGCCCGCGTCACCTTGTCCGGATCGTTCCCGGTGGCCGTCCAGGTCCCATTCACGGTGGCTGGAAGCGCGACTCCGGGAGTCGACTACACCATAGCCGGTCTCGACAATGCGACGCTGTCGGGCTCTGTCACCATCCCGGCGGGGGCGACCACGATCGACATTCCGATCGTTGCGATCAGCGACGCGCTGACCGAAACCATCGAGACCGTGGTGATCACGATGCAGACGTCGTTCGATTTCGTCAACGTGTCCTCGCCAGGATCCACCACGGGGCCATCCGTCACGGTGAACATCGCCGATTCGGGCGTTCCGATCGCGACCACCCCGACCACTCCGTCGGGCACCACGGGCGCGACCACCACTCCGACCGCGCCCGTCCGCACCCTGCCGACGTCCTCGAGCAGCAAGGGCTGCGGCCTGGGCTCCGGAACCGCCATCCTGATCGCGTTCGCGGTGGCGTTCCTCACGCGGATGCGCCTCGCCAGTTCCGCCCGCCGCCAGGCCTGACCCAATCGGCGGCCTGACGGCGCCGAAACGTCCCGTTCCGCCCTGGAAGGGGCAGATCCGCCCCGGACAGAGCGCACGAACCGGCCAGTCGTAGCAATCGTCTCGGTACGCCGCGTGCTCTCTTCGGATCATGCGCTCCTCACGGATCACCGATGCCGGCTGCGGTCGTCCTTCAGGCTTTGCCGCCGGCCCGCGTGCCGGGTATCATCTTGTGGAGATCCGCATGCCCCGCGCAGCCTCATTCCGTTCCCCCGTCCGCTTCCGCACCTCGGCGCTGTCGGCCGTCCTCGCGGTCGTCGCCAACCACGGCTGGTCGGCCACGGCCACGACGCCCACGCAGTACGACTCCGACGGCATGCCGATCCCCGCGAAGTCGGAGCGCGATGACTGGTACAAGCAGTTCGAGAAACCGAAGCCCGCGATTCCGGAGACCAGGAACCCGACCAGGCCCGAGGAGACCACGCCGCCGTGGCTCCAGCAGGAGACCGCCTCGCGGCCGCCGCTACCCCCCGCCGCGCCGACGGGTCCATCGGGCGAACCCGCGCCCACCGCCGCCGCACTCGCCGCCGCGCGCGCGGATGAGGCGAAGTCCGAATCGGGCAGCCTGCTGATGCCGTTGGCGATCGTGGCGGCATTCGCCGCGGGAGTCGCCTTCTGGCGTCGTCGTTCGGTTGGCGCGATCGCGGCGCCCAAGCCCGCCAAATCGCAGCAAGGGCCCCTGGTCGTCCAGATCAAATCCAAGTTCGGCTCGCCGACCACCAAGAGTGGCGGCCCCCGCAAGGGCTTCAGCATCCTCGAGGTGCTGGTCGCCACCGTCATCCTGGCGGTGTGCCTGATGACCATGTTCGGAACCATCGTCGGACTCGGGAAGAGCCACCAGGCTGCGCGCGAAACCGCCAAGGTGCAGGAAGTCGCCCAGCTCATGGCCGAACGCATCCAGGGCGCCAGCTGGCATCGCCTCGGCGTGCCCGAGGAGCCGTGGTCGTGGTTCCGGCGCGAGGTCTATCCCAATCCGGCCTGGACCACTCCGGGTCCGGTCTACTGGTCGCCGAACGGCGCGCAGCCCGCCATCCCGACTGCGGTGGCGTCTCCTGGGCCGGCGCTCCAGACCGGTCTGTACAATCCCCCCATCACGCTCACCGGCAGCGGCGCACGCTCGCTGTTCATCAACCAGGGCCTGCCCTACCAGGAGATCGTGGTCGTCGACTGCGCGCTCGAATCCGTCACCGCCGCCGTCGACGCGCAGGCGCGAGCTACCTGGTCGGGTGATCCCGACTACACCGCCGCCACTCCGGTGCGTGGACTGGGTCTTTTCCACGATCCGCCCGGACTGCGTAACCTGCAGATCTTCCTGGAATATTACAATACCTTCCCGACCGGCGGAGTCGGCGCGATGAACATCTTCTCTTTCGACGGCACGGTGAACAACCACGCCAGTCGCACTGATTTCGCCAAGCGGCTGCCCACCAGGGTGCTGCCTGTCAGCGGTGCGACCGAGACCTACTTGCTCGCGGTCCCGGACCCCGCCAACACCACCGGCCCGCTGCGCCGCATCGAAACGCCCTTCGACTTCGACACCGTCGGCCTGGTCGATGTCGTCGGCTCGGTCGGCATCCGCGTGGTCATCACCTGGGACTCGGTGCTCGACGACGTCACCAACCTTGCCGCCCCCAGCACCCGCTCGGGCACCCGTCGTCACGAACTCGTCTTCGAGAGGAGGAAGTGATCATGTCAGCCCCCCGCCGCGGCCTCTCGGTGCTCGAGGTCATCATCGCCATGAGCATGTTTTCGATCATCATGCTCGCCGTGCTGCAGTCGCTGTCGTCGATGCGCGGCTTCATCAGCACCGAGTCCACCACCAACGACCTCACCCTCGAGAGCCGGCGCGTGATGCGCGAGCTGGTGAACGATCTCGGCAACAGCGCCTGGCTGGTGACCATCCGCACCAGCCCGCCAGCGGCGAAGGCGACCGATCTCGCCGACCTGCTGAATCCGGCGAAGGACCGCCTGCTGCGCTATTATCCGTTCGTGGTGGTGCAGAGCACGAACGGCTTCCCCGCGGGCACCCAGTTCGCCGCCTGGCAGCGCACCGCCGCCAACGTGCTGCAGTGGACCGACCCATGGTTCAACGCCCTGCCCGCGGCCAACCGCCTGCCCAGCCAGGAGCTGATCTTCCTGCGCGTGCAGCACGGCCCGCCGAACTCGTCGCCCATCGGCTTCGTCTCGCAGCGCGTCAATTTCAATCGGCGCTGGGACGGCGCGGTGATCGCCACCGACAGCAGGGGTTTGATGTCCGGCACCTCGGACGTCGGCGATGGCTCCATCGACTGGCGCGACGGCGTGCAGCCGATGAGCCAGTTCAAGAATGGCGTCAAGGTGCCCTCGCTCACCGTGAAGCCGGACATCGTCACCGCGACGGTGGTGGGCGACACGCCGATGGTGATGGAGAGCTTCGCCGGCTCCACCGCGCTCACCAATCCCGCGCTGCGCTTCAACCCCGACTACCTGCGCGAATATTCCTACGTGGTTGTTCCCAACGCCAATAGCCGTAAGGGCCGGCTCGAGCGTCGCTGGCGCGACGGCACCGGCGCGGTGGTCGTCCCGGGCGAAGTCCTTTCAGAGAACGTCGACCGCATCGTCATCGACACCTACCGCACCCTGTCGTCGCTCAACGTCAACCAGGTGCGCATTCAGCTTTACATGTCCAAAGAGGCGGTCGACGGCGGCGCGCGCTTCGTCTCATCCCGCATCGACGCGACGGTGGCGCTGCGCAGCACCGTGGATCCCGAATACAGCCTGAACCTGGGCACCTGGCTCGGCAACGCCGGCCTGATGCGCGCCCAGGGCACCAATTGAACCCGCACCGGAGGCTCGTCATGAACATCCTCGACAAGGATACCGTGGTCACGGACGACGCCGCTCCGGCGCGCACGCGCACCGGCAACATCCTCGTCGTCACGCTCGGCGTGGTGATGATGGTCGCCTTCCTGCTGACCACCTCCTCAGAGCAGGTGCTGGGCACGCGCAGGCTGTACGACACCGCGCTCTACAAGCAGAAGGCGACCTACGCGGCCGAAGCCGTGGCCGCCGAGCAAGAGGTGAAGCTGGTCAACTGCGCCGCGACCAACGACCTCAAATCGCTGGAGAACTTCACCGCCTACAACGGCCAGAACTACGGCATCGAATGGATGAGCGACTGCGTGGTGCGCTGGCGCATCGAGCCGATCCGCGTCACTGATGGCGGCAGCAACTGGACTGTCAATCCGCCATCCGATGTCTCGCAGTACTCGACGATGGCGGCCTTCAACTCGCAGTACGGCGGCGCCGCATCCGACGGCACCTACATGACCAACTACGATTATTACGATTATCGCATCACCACCGAGGCCTGGGCGCTCAAGGACCCGAACTTCGACATGAGCGGCAAGACCGACGCGCAGATGCCGTGGTCTGGCCCCGACCGCAGCCGCGCCACGGTGCAGTCCAACCGCGTGGTCCAGCTCAAGCTCAACTCGCTGTTCAAGTACGCGATCTTCTACGCTGCTGAAGGCCCCGAAGGCGACATCGAGTGGCATTGCGGCGGCGGCGCGACCATGTACGTGCCCGGCGCCGTGCATTCCAACGGCGCAATCTATCTCGCCGGCGGCGCGGGCGGCAATTCGCCGGGGGATGGCGGTGGCGTCGAGCTCGGCGGCGTGGGTAGCGGTCTCGGCGTGCCCACCTCGATCGTCGGCGTCGACGGCATCTTCCGCCAGCGCAAGAGCTACAACTACTCGCAGACGCCTCCGGTCATCGATCCCATGTCCGTGCCGGAAACCAGCGCGCTCAACGGCGGCGCCGGCACGATGTTCAAGATGAACGACCTGTCGCTGGTGTGCAGCACGGCCGCCGACTGCAACGACAGCCGCGAGCCTGGTCGGCTGTCGGCGCGTTGGGGCTCCTACGTGCGCGACGGCATCAACCTCGGCGCCACCGTGGTCAAGACGTTGTCGAACATCCCCGACCTCGCCGGCCGGCCCTTCGAGCCGGTGCGCCTCGCCGACAAGACCAAGACCATCTACGCCATCGACCCGAGCCTAGCCGGCGCCGCGCTCTACGCGCCGAACAACATCACCATCAATCCGACCAGCTACCCCGGCTCGGCGAAGCTCTTCTACAAGTATCCAGACGCCGCCGGCGCCGGTTCCGCCACCGCTTTCGACATCTACAAGAACGGCACCGAGTGGTACGTCAATCCGGCCAACGTCGGCGCCATGCTGATGGCCAACGCCTACCCGAAGACCAGCGGCTCGTACGTGGCGGGCGTCTCGGTGCTGGTGAGCAAGCCGGTACCCGCGACCTCGCTGCCGATCTACAAGAACCAGGGCGGGCAGAAGCCCGACGACATCATCGTTCCCACGGGCGCCACCACCACCGGCGGCTTCAACATCAATGAGAAGGTCGGCGTGTACTACGACAACGCCCTGGGCTCCAAGCTCGACGGCACCTTCGGCCTGATCATCCGCGAACGCGACGCCCAGGATCTGACCTACTGGCCCCAATCCTTCGTGAATGGCACCGCCATCGCCTGGACCGGCTTCCTGCAGGCCGAAGGCCTGCTGCCCCACGGCACCAGTGCGTCTCCCGGCACCGATCCGATGAACGGGCTCAGGCCCGAGCCGTTCTGGCCGATCTTCGGCAACCAGCTGTGCGCGAACGAAGTAGGTGGCGTGGTGGTGATCAATGCCCAGGCCTGCACCGGGGTGCTCAATTCGCCGATCCAGCGCTGGCAGAGTCTTCCCTTCGCCGGGTTCACCGGCGGGTCGGGCCTGCAGATCTACCCCAATGTCAGCAAGAGCTACACCCGCGCCCAATGCGCGGCCGGCAACGCCGGCGCCCGTTACGACTTCTCACCCCGGGCCGACTACAACATCCACATCAACACCGCCGGAACCTATAACATCTACGTGCGCGCGAACTGTCCCAACGTGACCTCCAACAAGCTGCATTTCGGCTTCTCGCCGCTGTACGCCTACGATTACATCAACAATCCCCGCACCACGGCCGACAACGTCAACCTCCAGGTCGGCGTCACCGGCTGGAACACCGGCGGCAATGCGCCGGTCACTCCCAACTCGGCCCCCACCGCCGGCGGCATCGCCCGCCTGGTGATCCCATCGGCCGGGGATTACGTGCTGCACATGTACATGGCCGAGGACGGCGTCGTCATCGACGAGATCATGCTGACCCGTGGCGCCGCGCCGCTCATCGGCGATACCCCCGCCCTCAGCGTGCTGGTCGGGCCGACCAGGGCCCGCCCCGCCACCGTGCCGGCGCTCCCGGTCGATACCGGCAGTGCGTTGTGCCAGTACCTCAAGAGCCAGTACGCGGCGATGTATGGCAACGCCCCGAATCCTGCCGTCGACCTCACCGTCAGCGCCGCCGCCAATACCGGCTTCTTCTCCTACGGCGCAGTGGGAGCCACGGCGTACTCGCAGGTGATCGCCTACGAGACCGACATCATGGATCGCCGCGAGTCCGACTACGTGCGCCAGTTCTTCATGCAGGGGCCGATCACCAATCCGATCCAGGCCTCGGTGGCGGCACCGGTCGCAGGCAACACGCCGAATCCGCGCACCTACTGGGTGAACACCCTCACGCTCAACCTCGACCACGTGCAGGCCTACATCGCCGCCAACTACGTGAACACCTTCAACGGCCTGATCTACATGGCGCGCAAGCACCGCACCAGCACCCATTTCGGCGCGATCGCGGCCGGAGGCTACCACCCCGTCTATCGCGCGACCTGGGATCCGACGTTCTACACCGATCCCCAAGGAGCCTTCCGCGCCTGGGATCCCATCGGCGGCGACCTGGTGAACAACGCCCTGCCATCGGTGTTCTTCGAGAACCGCATCAACAACCGCATCCCCGATTGCCCGGATGTCTGCTTCCATTCTGGCTTCCGCATCGACCAGGCATCCAAGATCGACTGGGGTGGTCGCACCACCGCCGCCAGCCCGCGCATCAAGGGGCTGACCATGATCACGCCGAACAAATTCTATGTCAAAGGCAACCTCAACATCATGCCGGATCCGAACGCCTCTGACCTGACGGTGCTCGCGGCTCCGCCGAGCCCGCTGACCCCGGCGTACATGCAGACCCAGCTCCAGCGCGGCAATCCCGGATATGTCGGCACGCCGCTCACCAGCGCCCAGATCCAGGGCATCAACTTCCCGCCGGTCGCGGTGTTCTGCGACGGCCTGGCGGTGATGTCCAACGCATGGGTCGACGACAACATCCGCTACGACTCGCTGACCGGCGGCATCGAGACCTGGTACCACATGTCGACCATCCTCAACAACGTCCCGTCCGACGTCATGACCACCCACGGCAGCGACGAAGGCAGCGGCGGCGTGCACAACGCCATCCGCTACCTCGAAAACTGGGGCGGCAACTTCTACCACTTCCGCGGCAGCCTGGTGTGCATGGGCAGGGCGGGGTACACGCGCGGAGGCATCCTCTCCGGTGTCCCCGCCAGTCCCGCCAACGTGCAAGCCGGCCAGTCGGCCTACTCGCCGCCGAGACGCGACCAGCGCTTCAACAGCGACCTGCTCAACCGCGCCGGCCAGCCGCCCTTCACACCCTTCGGCGTGAACGTGGTACGCACCGTGAGCGAGATCTACGACGGCGATCCGCAATAACCGCACGCCGGCGACGGCCGGGTAGGCCACGCGGCGTCCGGCAACCTGGCCGCCGCGCGCTGGCGGGCGACGGCGGCCGGGGTACCATCGACGCCATGAAGCCCTCGGCGGGAACCATCCTGGTGGCGAGCCCGCAGCTCACCGACGCCAATTTCGCGCGCAGCGTGATCTACATCCTGGATCACGGCGAAAACGGCACGCTGGGCTTCATCATCAACCGTCCGCTCGAGGCCGTGCTCGGCGATATCTGGAGCGAGGTGCCCGCGGGCTTGGCATCAGCCAAGGCCGCCGCTGAAGGCGGTCCGGTCGAGCAGGCCAAGGGCCTGCTGTTGCACGGCTGCATGGATCTTCCCGGTGCGCAGGCGATGGGGCCTGGTGTCGAGATCGCGGTGGGTGGCGATGCCGACGCTCTGGCCGAACGCTATCGCGACGGCTGCGACGCCACCGGACCGCGCCTGTTCCTGGGCCACAGCGGCTGGATGCCCGGCCAGCTCGACGCCGAGATCGGCCAGGGCTCGTGGCTGGTGCGGCCCGGCCGCAAGGAGCTGCTGCTCGACATCGCGCCGCCGAAGAACCTCTGGCAGCAGCTGGTGGAAGGCCGCACCGGCGGCCTGCCCGAGCCCAGCGTCAACTGACGCGATGCCCAACCAGGATCAGGCGTGAGCATCGAGTCGGCCTGCTGAGGGATCGTTTTCCTGACCATGATATTCCGCACAAAGAATCCGCTGAAAATCCAGCCGATGCGCGCGGTGTGCGCCTAGAAATCAAGCCAGCCCTTCGCGGGCGAGCCCTGCGTCGCTGACGGAGCGGCTCGCGAGCCAGCCTTCATCACGCGGTCCGTACCGAGCGGCCTATACCCGCGGAAGATACTTCCGCGGGGTCCTACCTCCGGTCGCCACGATGATTGTCGAACCTGGCCGATTCCAAGGTTCCGGGAGTCTGAGGTCCATTGAAACTGGAGCATGGCTCCTACCGAGGGTGTACCGCCGGACGTGCGCCTGTTCCTCGATCGCTGCATCGATTCAGTCGAGCAGCTCGAAGTCCTGCTGATGCTTTGGCGGGGACGCCCGGGTGAATTGACCGCTTCCGCCATCACGCGTGACCTCGGGTCGAACCTGGATTCCATCCGCAAGCGGTTGCAGGGTCTGGTGACGGCTGGTCTCGCAGAGACCGGAACGGACGGCTTCCGGTTCCACTCGGATGCCACTCACGATGTCGTCTTGGAGCACGTGGCCCACGCCTATCGAGAGCGGCGGGTCTCAGTGATCACCTACATTATCAACAGCCCCGACCGAACCTTGCGTGCCTTTTCCGACGCCTTCCGCCTACGCGACCCACGGAGTCCCTGATGGAACCCGCCGTCTATCTGCTGTGCGCCGTCACCGCCTTGCTGGCGGCGATCTTCCTGTGGCGCGGGTACGCCCGCAGCCGGTTGAAGCTGCTCCTGCACGCAGGCATCTGCTTCGCGTTCTTGGCGCTCAGCAATGTCCTGCTGTTCATCGACCGGGTCGTGTTGCCGCAGGTGGACCTGTCGCTATGGCCTACGATCGCGGCGATTCTTGGCATGGTCACATTGCTGGTCTCGATGACTCTCGATGGGGAGCGGAAATGAGCCAGTTCCTCCACGGGGTCCTCTTTCTCGGATATGCTGTGATCGCATTGTTCTTCGTGCGCTATTGGTTGCGGTCCCACGATCGACTCTTCCTCTTCTTCGCTATTTCGTTCGCGCTCATGGCCACGCACCGCGTGATGCTCGCCATCCTGGACGTCCACAACGAGGTCGGTACATGGGTATACTGGGTACGCCTCCTGTCCTATGTCCTCATCCTGTACGCCATCATCGACCGGAACCTGCGCAGGCATCCGTGAACCATTGACGCGCATGTCATTGAACGTTCCGTTCGAGCAGCTGGAGCGGTGTCACGGTGCGTCTCGAGTGCGGATGATGCCATGGCTCACGAGTCCACTGAGGTGCGACGCGAGGATTCGGAGGTGTCGTACCCTTCCGCTCGCTGGTCGGATCGGGAGCGTTCAAGCGCGCGCTGGTAATGATCGAGCAGCATCCGTCTGCTGATGACCGCGATCGGACGCCGGGCCGCATCGACCACTGGCAAGCCATCGAGGCGTTGATCGGTCATGCGGCGCATCGCTCGTGCGAGGGAATCTGCCGCGACGAGGGCCGAGGCGGCTCCGCTGGCGACATCGCCCGCGAGGACGATGTGATCGAGCATCGGTTCGCGCCCCAGCGTCCGAAGGTCCTCGTGCGACACCATGCCGACGAGTCGACCCGCGCCATCAACGACCGGAAGCACCGCCTGATCGCTTTCCATGATGATCTCCCGGCATCTCCCCAGTGCCATCGTGAGCGGCACCGGCACCAGGGCCGGAGCGAGCGGAAGCAGGTCCCCGACCGATGCCGCGGCGAACACGTCGGAGAACAGGTGGCTGCGATGAGCGGGACTCTCATGCAGATGCTCGATCTGCCCGACGAGGACGCTGCGTCCGCGCATGAGCAGGAAGCTCAGGCCGACCACCCACATCGACGGGATCAGCAGCAGATAGCTGCCAGAAATCTCCGCGACCATGAGCATCGCCGCCACGGGAGTCCGGTGGGTGGCGGTCAGCAGACCCGCCATGCCCAGCAGCAGCGCCGCGGCAGGCGGTGGTGCGATGGCGAGACCATCCATTGCGGTGCCAACCGCGCCACCGACGCAGCCACCGATCGCGATGCTGGGGCCGAACATCCCGCCCGAACCTCCGCTGGCGACGGTGAACGCTGTGGTCAGGACCTTGCCCAGGGCGATGGCGATGAGGGCGACGGGCACTGCCCAACTCGCGGCATGCATGCCGCCATGCAGACACCAATGGATCGCGCCATAGCCGCTTCCGAGGGTCGACGGCAGGATCGTTCCCAGGCCACGAGGAGCGAGCACACTGCCGATGGCGACCAACGACAATGCCAGGGCCCCAGCCGTCATCGCCCCCAGGCCCGCAGTCAGCCACAGGGGACGACGACTCGCATCGATGGCGCGACCGATGCGTGAGGTCGCCCCAATGAACGCATGAGCCGTCATCACCACCGCCAGCACCAGGATCGTGTAGCCGACGAGCTGGGGCCAATCTCCGATACCAAACCCGAGTCCGGTGGGTGGATCGAACAACGTCGATCCATACGGCGTAAACCACCCGGTGACAGAACACCAGAGGCCATCGAGCTGGCCAGAGACGCAGTAGCCGACGATCGCGGCGATGAAGGCCGGAATCAGCGCCTCAGCCTCGAGATCGGCACCGAAGTAGAGCACCTCGCAGGCGAAGAGGGACGCGGCCAGCGGAGCCCGGAACACGGCGGCGATGCCACCGGCGATACCCGCGATCAACAAGATGCGCCGGTCCCGCGTGGACAGGTGCAGTCGTTGAGCGAACCAGCTCGCGAATCCCGCACCGACCAGGGCGATCGGCCCCTCGCGACCGGCGCTGCCTCCAGACCCCAGGGTGGCCACCGAAGCGGCGATCTTGGTCAGCGGCACGCTCACGGGAATATGTCCGCGATGCTGATGGTACGCGATGATCGCGTGGCTGGTCCCGCCGCCCTTGGCAGCCAGGGCGAATCGCGAGGCCAGATATCCTGAGAGAGCCCCTCCGGCTCCGAGCACCAGCAGCAGGACCGGCCACCGGATCGCCCCAGCGTCCTGGGTCGGCATCGTAGCGTGACCAGCCGCGATCAGTGGTGGCAGTCCACCAATCCGTTGCAGCAGGAGCAGCCCGAGTGCGTCGGCTCCGGCCTGGAGCACGAATCCGGCGACACCGCAGATCACGCCCACGCTGCCAGCCAGCATGATCCAACGCCCTGTCTCATGGGTGAGCGCGCTCCGTATCCAGGAACGGGGGCTGCGCGGTGGATGAGCGGCTGGCGCCTGATGCGCCGTCGAATGTCGTTCGGTGTCGGTCAACCGTTGGGCTTCGGGATGGGGCCCGGGGCCAGCAGGGGTTCGGCCGCGACGCCACGTGCTTCGAGCAGGTCGACCAGTCGTTCGAGCGCTACCGCCATCGACTTCAAGTCTCGTTCGGGAAGCCGACCGAGACCCTTGAGAAGCGTGTCTTGGAGCGGCGGAGGCGCTTGCTGGACAAGGTGCAGCCCGGCCGCCGTCGCCGACACATTGATGCGTCGACGATCCACCTGATCGCGTCGTCGACGGATCCGTTTCTTGGCCTGCAGCCGATCAAGGACTCCCACCAACGTGCTCGGGGTCACATGGACACGATCGCTCAGCTGGATCTGGGTGATCGACTCGACGGCGCCGATCTCGATCAGGCAGATCAATTGCGGAGCGGTGACTCCGTAATCGTTCTCTAGTAATCGCGAACTCATCTCGACCCGCCGCATCACGCGTCGCACGGATCGGAGGATGCGACGGTGGGTGGGCTCCTGGTCCAGCGCAGTCACGCCTTTCCATGGCCGGGTTGCAGCACCGCCCCGAGGCCGAGAAGCGGCCCTCCCTGTAGACGACGGACCAGTGCGAGGCATCGAAGATGACGGTCTGGACAATGCATTTGCTGTCAAATGATGGTGCCGGACAGGTATCTAGACCTTTGTCGGCAGCCAGGCTCGATGACAGCGGAATCAGGGGTATTGTGACTAAGGTCTCGGTATTTGACGCGCTCCGCCCTGCTGAGGTCCCCTGACATGCCGAGCGATCTCTGGTACATCGCTCTCGTCTTCGCGCTGTTCGTGCTGCCACAGGCGCTTCAACGATTGCGCTTGCCGACGGCGATCACCAGCCTCGGCCTCGGGGCGGCATGCGGATTGGGATTCGGGATCTTCCAGCATGAGAGCACGATCTCGCTGCTGTCGGTATTCGGCATCGTATCGCTGTTCCTTTTCGCAGGGCTCGAGGTCGACTTCGGCGAGTTGCGGGCTCGAGCGAAGCTGCTGCTGCAGCATATCCTCATCCGTTCCGCCAGCATCGCCGCGACCGCGTACGCGGTGCATTGGTGTTTTTCCCTCGATCTCCGCCCCGCGGTGATCGTGGCGCTCGCGCTCCTGACGCCCTCGACCGGATTCATCCTCAGCAGTCTGGATGCGTTCGGGTTGAACGCCGAGGACCGCTTCATGGTGAAGACCAAATCGATCGCTGCTGAACTGCTCGCGCTGGGAGTCTTGTTCGTATGTACCCAATCCTCGTCGACCCAGCAACTCGTGCTGTCCGGGCTTGCTCTGACCGGATTGGTGGTCGTCCTGCCAGTGGCCATGTGGATCTTCGCGCGATTCCTGATGCCAACCGCGCCGCGCTCCGAATTCGCCTTCCTGCTCGTCCTCGCGGTGGTGTGCGCCTACGCGACCAAGATGCTCGGAGCGTACTATCTCTTGGGAGCGTTCCTCGCCGGAGTCATCGCCCAGCGCACGCGCGCGTTCGTCCCCGAACTCGTATCGCCGCGCATCATCGATGCGATCGAGCTGTTCGCTTCCTTTTTCATCCCGTTCTATTTCTTCCACGCGGGGTTGGAGTTCAGCCGTGAGGACTTCGGCCTCCCTGCGCTCGAGGTCGGCGCTGCATTCGTCGTGGTCGTGCTGCCTCTGCGCGTCGCGACCATCATCGGACATCGTAAGCTGGCGCTCGCCAAACCACTCCGGTCGTCCACGCGGATCGCCACGGCCCTCTTGCCGACATTGGTCTTCACCTTGGTGCTCTCGCGCATTCTGAAGGAGCAATTCGCGGTTCCCGAGTACCTCATCGGCGGCCTCGTCATCTACACGTTGGCGTCCACAATCATTCCGGGACTGGTGCTCGGTTCTCCCAGACAGCCCGATTTCACCTCCCCCGAAGCCGCGGCGGCGCCCGCGCCGCGGGAACCCGGATCGGAGTCGACGCTCATCGCGGCGCTCGGACGATCGCGGCCAGGACTGGTGGGGCGACGGGAGCCTCCGGCCTGACGGTCGGTCCCTTACCGGTCTGGTACCGGCGCCTGGTGCTCGCGTTCAGGGCAAACGCCCAGGTCGGTGGGATCATCTGGACGAACCGTACATGGTGGGGAGCGAAGCCTCGCAAGGCTTCGTGATATGCGGAGCGACCCCTCGTCTGCTGTCGTGGGCTCAGCTGGGCTTGCGTCCCAGGGAATTCATCAGCGGCCCCATCATCGCGCCGAGCCCGGTGCCGCCGAGCATCTTCTGCAACTGCTCGTCGGGCGAGGCGCCGAAGCGCACCTTGTACTGGCGCAGCGCGTCGTTCACCGCCGCCAGGATCAGGTCCTCGAGCATCGCGACGTCGCCCTGCGAGGCCGTAGCCGCCGCCGTTGCGATCACCAGCTTGGTGACGGTCAGATCACCCTTGAGCGAGACCTTCACCGCGCCTCCGCCGGCGCTGCCCTCGATGGTGGCCGCCGCGCGCTCGGCGTCCGCCTTTTTC
Organism: Planctomycetota bacterium; assembly: GCA_038231435.1. Classification (GTDB taxonomy): domain Bacteria; phylum Planctomycetota; class UBA11346; order UBA11346; family UBA11346; genus JACCZE01. The sequence goes on along the minus strand of JBBRLJ010000006.1, from coordinate 21,420 downwards.
ATGCTCTCCTGCACCGGTCCGAACGACTTCATCAGGCTGTCGATATCCATGGCTTTCCTTTTTTGGTGAGGGGGCTCTGCCCCGGGCCCCCGCGCACCTTTGTCGCCCTTCTATTCAGCTGCGGGAGCAGCTGAATAGTCTGCGTGATGGGCTACGCCCATTGTATCACGCAGACCAGGGCTCGGCGGTCGGGGTGAGTTTTACGGACAGTACTTTCAGGGGCTCTGCCCCCGGGCCCCTGCGCACCTTTGTCGCCCTTCTATTCAGCTGCGGGAGCAGCTGAATAGTCTGCGTGATGGGCTACGCCCATTGTATCACGCAGACCAGGGCTCGGCGGTCGGGGTGAGTTTCGTGAAGGTGGATGGCCGCACCCATCGCGATCAGCACGGGATTCAACGCGGTCACGCCTGGGCGGGGGCCTCGCGCGGGAGCGACTTGTCGGCGACCTCGCGCCCCAGGCGTTCGATCAGCTGGGCGAGCGTGAGCGTGCCCAACTTCTCGCCGGCCTGGTTCTGCAGGGCGACGGTGCCGTCGGCGACCTCCTGGGCTCCGACCACCGCGAAGTAGGTGCAGCGGTCGTTGCGTGCCGAGCGGATCTTGGCGCCGAGCTTGTCGGGAGTCGGATCGGAGGTCGCGCGGAAGCCGGCCTCGGCGAGTCCTCGCACCACCTGCGCCGCGTACGGCACGTGCTCGTCGGTGATCGGCAGCACGCGCACCTGCTCGGGCGAGAGCCAGAGCGGGAACTTTCCCGAGAAGTGCTCGATGAGGATGCCGATGAAGCGCTCGATCGAGCCGAGGATCGCGCGGTGCAGGATCACCGGGTGGTGCTTCTGCCCGTCCTCGCCCACGTACTGCGCATCGAGCCGCTCGGCCGAGGGCAGCTGGTAGTCGACCTGGATGGTGCCGCACTGCCAGTGACGGCCCAACGAGTCGAGCAGCGTGAATTCGAGCTTGGGACCGTAGAAGGCGCCCTCGCCCGGGTGGATCACGTACGCGAGCCCAGCCTGCTTGCAGGCTCCCGCCAGCGCCGCCTCGGCGCGGTCCCAGGTCTCGTCGGAGCCGACGCGCACCGCCGGCCGCGTCGAGAACTTGACCAGGATGCGGTCGTCCCCGAACCCGAAGTCGCGGTAGACCTCCTTCAAGAGGCCGCAGAACTCGGCGACCTCGCCGGGGATCTGGGCCTCGGTGCAGAAGATGTGCGCGTCGTCCTGGACGAAGCCGCGCACGCGCATGATGCCGTGCAGCGCGCCCGACAGCTCGTTGCGCACGCACGAGCCGAACTCGGCCATGCGCAGCGGCAGCTCGCGGTACGACTTCAGGCCCTGCTTGAAGATCTCGATGTGCCCTGGGCAGTTCATCGGCTTGAGCGCGAACTCGCGTTCCTCGGCCTGGGTGATGAACATGTTGTCGCGGTACTTCGCCCAATGCCCCGACTTCTCCCACAGCGATTTCGACATCACCGAGGGCGTCTTGACCTCGACGTAGCCGCGTAAGCGGATCTTGGCGCGGATGTAGTCCTCGAGGGCGAGGTAGATCGACCAGCCCTTCGGGTGCCAGAAGATCTGGCCGGGGTTGTCGTCCTGGAGGTGGAAGAGATCCATCTCCTTGCCGACCTTGCGGTGGTCGCGCTTCTTCGCTTCCTCGATGCGGTGCAGATGGGCCTTGAGGCCCTTGTCGTCGGCGAAGCAGGTGCCGTAGATGCGCGTCAGCTGATCGCTGTTCTGGTCGCCGTGCCAGTAGGCGCCGGCCACCGACATCACCTTGTGCGCGCCGAGCACGCCCGTCGCCGGCACGTGCGGACCGGCGCAGAGGTCCTCCCACGGCTGCTTGCCGCCATGCGCGTCGGCCTTGCCCGTGGCATAGAACGAGATCGTCTTCGAGCCCTTGGCGATGGCACGCTCGGCGTTGTCGTGCTTGTACTTGTCGCCGGCCGTGCGCGCGAGTCCGGCCTCGCACGGATAGTCCGTGCGCACGAAGGGGCGGTTCTCCTTGACGATGCGCGCCATCTCCTGCTCGATGGCGGCGAAGTCCTCGCTGGTGAGCGCGCGCGGTGTCGCCATGTCGTAGAAGAAGCCGTCCTCGATGGCCGGGCCGTAGGCCAGGCGCGTGCCCGGGAACAGCGTGCACACCGCTTCGGCGAGCACGTGCGCGCAGCTGTGGCGCAGCAGGAAGAGCGAGTCCGGGTCCTCGTTGGTGGCGGTGATGATGCGGATCGGAGCATCCTCGGCGATCAGGCGGTCGAGATCGCGGAGCTCGGAACCGAGCTTGATGCCGATCGCCTTGCGGGCGAGGCCGGGTCCGATCGACTCGGCGATGGCGCGTCCGGAAACGGGGTTGGGGAATTCGAGGACCTTGCCGTCGGGCAGCGTGAAGCGGGGCATGGAGCGCCCTTTCATTCGGAGAAGCTCATTCGGTGACGAATGCGCGGGGGATGCGGAACGACTGGAAACCGGGACGCGTCGCGACCTGTTGGGGACGCGTCAGCCGATAGTTCGCTCAGGAGTCGTCGTTCGCGGGGCGCACATGGAAAAAGCAGCGTATCCGGCCCACGGGTGCGGTCAATGCGCTCGCCCCGCCCATCTCAACGGCGGCGCCCGCGCGGCGGTACCTCTTCTGCATGCATCGCTACGCCATGTGCCCGTCGATCGCCCGGGCGGCGGTGGTCTGCGCTACGGTGTGTGGAGCGTGGTGCGCGGCTGCGTACCTGGGCGCGGCCGATGCCGTGTCGGCCCAGCTGCCAACCGGGGCCACGGTCTTCGTCACCACCGAGCTCGACCTGACCTTCTCCGGCGAGCTGGCCTTCATCGCCGAGCTTCCCGATGACCAGGTCCACGACGCCTATGACGCTGATCGCGAAGGCACCTGGGCTCGCGTCCAGGCGACCTTCACCCCCGATGCCGGGAATCCTGGCGAGGCCATCACCGTGCCCGCGTTCGCGATGCGCGATCAGCGCGGGGGGCCCTGGCGCTGGCGGGTGCGTTGGTCGCCCCAGCGCGCCGGCGCTTGGCGGGTGGCGCTGCACGGCGCCGGCGCCATGGGGGCGCGTTCCGGCGACACCGGGATCGCGCTCCCGGGAACGATCCTGGCGAGCGTCGAACCCGGCATCGCCGGGCCGCTGGTGGCTCCGAGCGGATCCGAGCATCCCGCATACCTGCGCAGCCGCGAGAGCGACGGCGGCACGCGCGCGCGTTGGCTGTTCGGCGCCTGCCGCGCCTGGGTGGTGGCCAGCGATCCTGCGGTCGGCGGCTGGGCGGCGTGCGAGGGCATCGACCGCGACCGCGACCTGCTGCCGATGCTGCGCGAGAACGGCTTCGACCTGCTGAACCAGTGGATGGCGCCGTGGGAATTCCTGCTCGTGCATTGTGATCGCGCCGAGCACTGGCGCGGCGACGATGGCGGCTGGGCGCGCGAGCCGCTGCCTGCGGCTGCGGCCTGGATGTCGTGGTCGAGCTACGATCAGGGTCGGGCGAAGGCCTTCGATCGGCTGGTGGCCTCGTGCGAAGGCTCCGCCGGGAAACCCACCGTGCGCATGCTGCTGTCGCCGCTGCCGCACCAGTGCTTCCAGATGAAGTCGCACGCCTGGGGCCGCAACGAGAGCGGCTGGAGCGTCGCCGACGATGGCGGCGCCAGCGCTCCGGCGAAACTCAATGGCTTCAGCGCGTTCCACGCGGGCGACGCGTGGTCATTCTTCGCCGCCGATCCGCGCGTTGCGAGCGATGACTGGCGGGCACGGCTGTTCGATTACCAGGCCGACTACGTGCGCTACCTGATCGCGCGCTGGGGGTCGTCGCGCGCGCTCGGCCTGTGGGTACTGATCGACGAGCTCGACGGAGTCGGAGACGAGCATGGCATCATGGCGCTGAAGACCGGCTGGTGGGCCCATCCCGACTGCTCGCGCTGGCTCGCCGACATGGTCAGGCTGATGCGCGGCTCGCTATCGCGCGCCGACGGCCTCGCCTACGCCGGCGATCCGTTCCACCATCCGCTCCACGCCGCGACCACCAGCATCGGCTCCGAGTTCGCCCCCGAGGGCAACATCGCGTGGGACGGCGGGCCGCTCGCGGATGCGCGGCCGGACGTTGTCGGCTGGCACTGGTATCCGACCTGGCCATCGCACTCGACCTACAAGGACGTGTGGAACCACGTCATCGACGGCGTCGCCGCTTTCTCGTCGCGGCCAGGCGCAGGCGGCCAGGCGCGCCTGATCAGCGAGTTCGGCGCGGCCGATCGCGGCGATCCGAGCGATGCGCCATCGGCGCTGTACCCGACGCTCTACCACCACGGCATCTGGGCCGCGGTGTTCTCGGGCGAGAGCGGCACGGTCATGGACTGGGACGACGGCAAGGAGTTCGGCGAGGCGCGCTGGAGGGCGGGCGCCGGGCCATTCGACCACGATCACTACCCCGTCGACAATGCCGCGCAGCTGCGGGCATTGCGTGTGTTCCTCGCCGGCCTCGATCCGGATCGGCTGCGCCCGCCCGCCGTATCGGGCGAGACCGCTCCGCGCGTGACCGGTGTCGGCGGGGTACGCGCGTTCGCCCTGGCCACGCGCGATGCCCGACCCGAGCTCCATGGCTGGTTCTTCGCGGGCGACGCCACCGGCGGCATCGCCTTCGACGGCCTGCCCGCCGGACGCTACCGCGCGACCTGGTTCGATCCCTGGACCGGAGCCGCCGCATTGGTCGAGCCGACGCCGGTCGTGGTCGAGCCGGGACGCGCGGCGGTGATCGACGTGGCGCCGATCCTGCGCGCGCTCACTCCGCGCGAGGCATTTCCCAAGGCGAACCGCGAGGACCGCGGCAGGGACGCGGCCTTCCGCCTGGTGCCGGTCGCGCCCTGAGAGACCCGAGCGCGCTCAGCGCGAGTTGACGTAGCCGCGCGTGTGCAGCGAACGGTAGGCGAGCGGCGCGAGGCCGGTGTGGCGACGGAAGTGGCGACGGAAGTGGCCGAGATTCCCATAGCCGCATTCGTGCGCGATCGCGGCGATGTCGCCCGTGCCCTCGATCAGCAGGCGGCGGGCGTCCTCGAGGCGATGGCGATGGATGGCATCGACGATGGTGTGGCCGTGCGCGCTGCGGAAGACCCGGCCGAGATAGTCGGGATTGCATCCCAGGCCACGCGCGACGTCGCTGGTGCTGATCGCGTCGTGGAAGTGCGTCGCGATCCAGGTCTCGGCGCGCGCGGCGAGCGCAGCCGCGGCCGACGCCTCCGCCCCGGGCGGGGTTCCGCTCGCCACCTCACACAGGATCAGCATCGCCAGCAGGCTAGCAGCCATGGCGTTGTCGTGTCGCGCGGCGCGGTCGTCCAGGTAGCGGTGCAGGTACTCGCGCAGCTGCTGCGGTCGCCGCGGCCGCGCCTGCTGGCGCACCGTCACCAACGGCCCGCGCGCGCCGGACGCGGACGGCACGCGGAAATGCAGCCAGTAGAATTCGACATCGCGGTCGTAGGCCGCGGTACCGCGGTGCCGGCGATCGGGCCACAGCACCAGCGTCTCGCCCGCGGCGACGGTGAAGGGGCGACCGTCCTCCTCCATGTGCAGCGTCCCCCGCCGCACCGCGATCAGCTCGTGGCCCTGGGCGATGCGGTCGGGATGGATGCCGCGGCCGCGTGAGAGGAAGAGGCCGGCTTCGGCTGCGATCACCGGGCGATTGAGGTGGAGGACGAGGTCGGAGGGAGGCATGGTCGGAATCGCGTCGATTCTCGGCGATGCGTGATCGATGTCGATAGGCGACAGCGGAAGAGGCTCGGAGGCCTGGAGGCTGTGAGGCTCGAATAGTGGGAGGTGTCTGTGGTAGACCTCCGGGTTGCATTCAGGCCCAGGCATCGATTTTCGAGCCTTCGAGCCTTCGAGCCTTCGAGCCTTCGAGCCTTCGAGCCTTCGAGCCTTCGAGCCTTCGAGCCTTCGAGCCTTCGAGCCCAATTTCTCTTCTGCCTCCCTCTTCACCTCTTCACCTCTTCACCTCTTCCCTCGTTCCGCTGCTTCATCTCCAGAGACGGAGAAGGAAGAGGGCTGCGAGGGCTGGAGGGCACGAGGGCTCGAGGGGCAGCCGACGGCATGTTGATGGTGGGCGTTCTCCCTAGCAGCGCGATTGTCGCGACCGGCATCGGCGTCAAGGCCATGCCGCGGAGGAACCGCGGAGGAACCGCGGTGGCCGGGGCGGCCAGCCTTGACTCCGATGCCGATCGCGGGGAGGGGCGCACGGAGAACGGATACGCAGAGATGCGAGGATCTGAGCGTATGGCAGCGGCGGTGGGTTTGCAGCGGCGGCTACGGCCCCCGCCGTGAGACCGTCAGGTCGTCCACCGCCGGCGCGGCGCTGCGATCATCCAGCCGATCTGCTGCGCCGCATCGATCAGATCGAGGAACGCATCGCGATCGAGATAGCCGCACGCATGCGCGCGGCGCAGCTGGCTCTGCGCTTCCGCGCAGGATCCGTTGGAGATCCCGAGGAAGTGCGCGAACTGCGCGGAGGTGCCGCGCTCGGATCCTTCCGCGATGTTGTCGGGGATGGAAGCCGCCGACCGGCGTAGCTGTGATGCCGCATCGGTACGCATCCCGCGCGTCCCCATCTCGACCGCAATCGCGAAATCCTGCGCCTTCTGCCACACGACGAGCTTTTCAAACTGAGCCATGGCTGTGCTCTCCTTCGCAACCCCCCAGCGGTCGCGCGCAGCTGTCAAGGCTGCCAACCGCGGTTCCTCCGCGGCGATCGGCGCCCCGCCGATCAGCCTTGACTGCGAGCACGTCCGCTACGATCGCGATTCCGAGGAGAGCCCCACAAAAAACGCGCCTATATCTCTTCCCTCTTCCCTCTTCCCCTCCTCTCCCTACCCAACCAGCCCCGTCTGCCTCAACAACGCCTTCGGACTCGGTCCCCGCCCCCGAAACTCCGTGAACACCTCCAACGGATGTCTGCTCCCTCCGAGCGCCAACACCGTATCCCGAAACCGCCTCCCGGTCTTCGCCACCACCGCCGCATCATCGAGCCCCGCCTCCTCGAACGCGGAGAACGCATCCGCGCTGAGCACCTCGGCCCACTTGTAGCTGTAATATCCCGCCGCGTAGCCGCCGCCGAAGATGTGTGAGAAGCCGCAGAGCATGCGGTCCTCCTCGAGCGGGGGCAGCACGGTGTTCTCCGACGCGACGCGGCTGGTGACCGCGAGCACGCCGTCCTCGTCGTCCTCGTCGTCGGGACGGTAGCGGTGGTGCAGTTCGAGATCGAGGGTCGCGAGGTAGACCTGGCGCAGAGTCGCGGCGCCGGCGCGGTAGGTGCGCGCGGCGCATATCTTGTCGAAGAGCTCGCGCGGCAGCGCCTCGCCGGTGCGGACATGGCGGGCCATGCGCTCGAGCGTCGGCCAATGGTAGCACCAGTTCTCCATGAACTGGCTGGGCAGCTCGACCGCGTCCCATTCGACGTTGTTGATGCCGGCGGCCTCGATGTGCTCGACGGTGGTCAGCATGTGCTGCAGGCCGTGGCCGAATTCGTGGAACAGCGTCTCGACCTCGCGGAAGGTCATCAGCGACGGCGTGTCGCCGGTGGGCGGCGTCTGGTTGCAGACCAGGTACGCCACCGGCAGGCGCAGCGCGCCATCGGCCTGGCGCTTGCGGTCGAGGGCGTTGTCCATCCACGCGCCGCCGCGCTTGTCGGCCGGGCGGCTGTATGGATCGAGGTAGAACGCGGCGATGTCGCGGCCAGCCTCGTCGGCGATGCGGAAGAAGCGTACCGACGGCTCCCACACCGCCGCCTCGCCGTCGGCGGCGCGCACGGTGACCCCGAACAGGCGATTGGCGAGCGCGAACAGCCCGTCGAGCACGCGCGCGAACGGAAAGTACGGTCGCAGCTGCTCGTCGGTGTAGGCATAGCGGCGCTCGCGCAGGCGCTCAGCCCAGAACGGCACGTCCCACAGCGACAGCTCGAGCCTGGCGTGGCCGGACTCGCTGCGCGCGAACGCGGTGAGCTCGTCGAGCTCGGTGCGCGCCTTGGGCCGGGCGGCGGCGCGCAGCTCGGCCAACAGGGATTCGATCGCCGCGACGCTGGGCGCCATCTTGGCGGCGAGGCTGACCTCGGCGTAGCTCGCGCGCCCGAGCAGCCGCGCCTGCTCATCGCGCAGGCGCAGGATGCGTTCGACCAGCGGCAGGTTGTCGGTATCCCCCGAGGATGCGCGCGTGACGAAACCGCGGTACAGGCTTTCGCGCAGATCGCTCCGCCGGCTGTGTTCCATGAATGGGATGTACGACGGCCCGTCGAGGGTGATGCGCCAGGGGCCCGCATCGGCATCCGCACTCGCCATCTGGAGCGGCGCGGTCGGGGATGACGGATCGGCCGCTGCAGTGGCCGCGGTGCGGGCGGCCTGGGCCGCCTGCGCGAGCAGGGTCGGAGGCAGGCCAGCGATCTCGTCGGGCGTTGTCAGGGTCAGCGAGAACGCCTTGTTGGCGTCGAGCAGGTGGTTGGCGAAGAGCGTGCCGAGTTCATCGAGCTCGAGCGCGATGGCCTGGAAGCGCGCCTTCTCGGCGCCTTCGAGCCCGACACCGGAGAGTTCGGCATCGCGCAGCGCGGCTTCGAGGATGCGCCGCTGCGTGCCGTCGAGCCACGCCCATTCAGGCCCGCCGCGCAGGCGCTTCATGGCGCGGTAGCAGGCCTGGCTCTGGGCGAGGCGCAGGAAGGCCTGCACCACCTCGCCTTGTACCGCCTCGCGCGCCTGGCGCAGCTCGGTGGAGTCGCGCACGCCCTTGAGATGGTTGATGACCCCCCACGCGAAGCGCAGCGGCTCGGACAGCGCGGTGAGCGGAGTCACCACCGTCGACCAGGTCGGTTCGCCGCTCGCGAGCCGGGTCTCGAGCGCGGCCAGGTCCGCGAGCATGCGCGGCGCGAGCTCGCGCACCGCGGGCACCATGTGCTCGGGGCGGATGAGGTCGAAGCGCGGCGGCGCCTCGCAGGCGAACAGGGGATTCGAGGTATCGGTGGTGGTCATGGCTCGCGTTCTTCTGGCTCGTGAGGACACGGGATCTGGTGCGGCACCCGCGATCGCCAACCATCGGTTCGCGGCGCAAGGCGCCAGCGCGAGCGGAACCACGTGGCACAGGCCAGGCGAGCCGTCACGCGGTTCAGACGCCGGCGGGGACTCCGGCGCGCGACATGATCCCCAGGATCACGCGGCGGGCCTCGGTGCGGCTGATCCAATGGCGGTTCTGGATCTTCGCGATCAGCAGGTCGATGCGCTGCTGGGCTTCCTGGAGATCGACCACGGTCAGCCGCGGGCAGAGCTTCGTCAATTCGGGCTGGATCTTCTGCCACGCGTCATTGGAGATGATGTTCACGCGTCCTCCGGGGATCGGGATCGTAGCCAGGGAGGGGGCGGGAGAAGAGGGAAGACGGCGGGGGAGGGGAAGAAGGGGGAAGGGGAGAGGTTGGAAGCCGGAAGAGGGAAGAGCGAAGAGTGAAGGGGGAAGGAAGGGGAGGCCGAAGGGCTGGTGTGCGGCGGCAGGCCACGCGAGATCGGATGTCGTCCCACAACCACCGGCGCTCATGTTCCTTCGCTCTTCCCTCTTCCAACTTCCCCCTTCGATCTTCCCCTTTGCTCCCTTCGATCTTCTCCCTCCCCCCGGCTTGAGCTTCTCCCGCGCCCCCCGACCATGCGGGGCATGGCCTCCCTGTTCTCGAAGATCATCATCGGCGAATTGCCGGCGCAGTTCGTGTTCAAGGATCCGCTGTGGGTTGCGTTCCTGGACATCAAGCCGACCAATCCCGGGCACGTGCTGCTGGTGCCGCGCGCCCAGGCGCAGTTCGTCGCGGATCTGCCCACGGAATATCTCGCCTCGCTCGGTAGCTACATGGCGCGCACGGTGACGACGGTGAAGGCGGCGAGTGGCTGCGACGCGGTGAACGTGGTGCTCAATGACGGGCCCGCGGCTGGTCAGGTCGTGCCCCACGCGCATTTCCACGTGATCCCGCGCCATACGGGCGACCAGCGGCCACCATTCTCGGCGCACCACGAGTACCGCGATGGCGAGCTCGCGCAGTGGGCCGAGAAGCTGCGAGCGGCCTGGGGCCCGATCCAGGCGGTGTGATGGATCTCCGCCGCTTCCAAGACGACATCGCCCGCACCTTCGGACCCAAGGACGAGGCTCGCGGAACCGCTGGCACCTTCATGTACTTCATGGAGGAAGTGGGCGAACTCGCCGAGGCGCTGCGCGAACCGGCGAGCCACGATCTGCAGGGCGAGTTCGCGGACTGCCTGGCCTGGCTCGCGTCGCTCGCGCACCTGTCGGGGGTCGACCTGGCGGCGGCGGCGGCGGCGAAGTACCCAGGCGCGTGCGTCGCCTGCGGCGGCAGTCCATGCACGTGTCCGACCAAGCCGTAGCGCTCGGCGACCCGCACAGACGGCCGCACAATAATCCGCACATACACTCGCACAACGCTAAGCCTAGATCCTAACAGGCACAACAACGACCCATCAGAGACTTGATAAGTAAACAATCGTTCGATAACATGGCGCCTGCCCCCTCTGGGCATAGGAGACGCCATGGTCAGCGATGCCTGGAACCGTTTCATCGCCCGCACCTGCATGCCGCTCATCGAGCGGCGCGACCGCCGCTGCCTGACGCGGGCGAGCATGGCGCGCGCACAGGGGCGCACCCTGGCGCGGCTGGTCTCGCGCCTGCGCGCGCTGCCGGTCGGCGGAGAGTTCGGGCTGGAGCGGCTGCCGAGCGGAGCCTCCGACGCGCAGCTGCGCGCGGCGTTCCGCTCCCACGTGCCGGTCACGCGCTACGTCGATTATGAAACGCTGATCGCGCGCGTCGCGCACGGAGACGCCGACGTCATGTTCCCCGGACGGGCGCGGGCCCTGGCGCAGACCAGCGGCACCACCTCGACCGAGAGCAGCGGCGAGCGGTACGTACCGCAGAGCCGCGGCCTGCTCTCGCACCATGCGCGCGGCGGCGCGACGGCCTTGGCGCGCCTCGCGCGCGCGCAATCCGCCGTGGGGCACCCGCTGCTCGGCGGTCGCATGCTGATGCTCGGCGGCAGCACCGCGCTCGCCCCGAACCAGCACGGCGTGCTCGCGGGCGATCTCTCAGGGATCGTAGCGGAGCGCATACCGTGGTTCTTGCAGGGGCTCTACGAACCGGGCCGTGACATCGCGCATGAGCCTGACTGGGAGCGCAAGCTGACGCGTGCAGCGAGTCGCTGCGCCCACGCCGACATCCGCCTCGCCTCGGGCATCCCGAGCTGGTTGCTGGTGCTGTTCGAGCGCGTGCGCGCCGAGCGCGGCGTCGCACGCGTGCGCGAGGCGTGGCCACGCCTGTCCGGCATCATCCACGGCGGACACGCGATCGAGCCGTTCATCCCGCGCCTAACCGACGAGCTCGGCCCCGAGACCATGATGATGGAGGTCTATCCGTCGAGCGAGGCCTTCATCGCCGTCGGCGCGCGCCCGTGGCGCCTCGGCGATGGCGCTCCCGCCGAGCTCGAGGCGTTGTGCGATCACGGCATCGTGCTCGAATTCATGCCTGATGGCGGCTCCGGCGCCGAGTGCGTCGGACCCGAACAGCTCGAGCATGGCGGGCTCTACCGGGTGCTGGTCACCACACCGGGCGGCCTGGTGCGTTACGAGCTCGGAGATCTGGTGCGCGGCGCCGGAGCGGGCCGCATGCGTTTCGCCGGGCGCATCAAGACCCGCATCTCGGTGTTCGGCGAACACGTCGAGGGCGACGCCCTGGCCGCCGCTCTCGCGCACGCCTGCGCCGAAGAGCGCTGTGAGGTCGCCCACTACCATGTCGCCCCGATGATGCCGAGCGCGGTCGAGCCGCGCGGACGGCACCAGTGGTGGATCGAGTTCGCGCGTGAGCCCGAATCTCCCGTCGCTTTCGCCACCGCGATCGACCGTCACCTGCGCGCGCACGTCATCGATTACGACGCGCACCGCGTGGGCGAGCTGCAGCTGCAGCCGCCGGCCCTGGCGGTGGTGGCACCAGGAACCTTCCACGCCTGGCTCGCGAGCGCGGGCAAGCTCGGCGGCCAGCACAAGGTGCCTCAGGCATGGCCGGATCGACGTATCGCGGAGGCGCTCGCCGAAGCGGCCGATGGGCGAGGCGGGATCCGCCATCTTCCAGGCAGCCTCCAGCACGGCGCATCGACCGAAACCCGGGTGGTGGCGATCCACGGCTCCAAGGAGCAGCCATGAACTCGGAACCCATCATCACCTGCCATCGCGGGCGCGGCCCGTTCCATGTCGTGTGCCTGCCAGGACTGGTGCCCGATGGCCCCGAAACCTTCGCGCGGCAGCGCTCGCTGCTCAAGCGCCACGGTTCGCTGAGCATCGTCACCTATCCCTACGAACGCTTCGATCTCGATCGCGTGCTCGAGGTGGTGACCGAGCGCCTCGCGCAGGTGCGCGCCAGCGGCGAGGTGCCGGTGCTCCTGGGCGTCAGCGTCGGGGGCGGGCTGTGCCTCGAGCTGCTGCGTCGCGAGCGCGACGCGGGGCGACCGCCGCGCCTCGGCGCGGTGGTGCTGATCAGCCCGCTGAGCTGCACCGGCGACCTGGCGCCGCTGATCAAACGCCTGTTCGATCCGATCCTGGCCGCGAGCGATCTGCCCGATGGGCGGCCGGAGCTGGCGCTCGAGCGTGGCCGCGCCTTCTTCCAGAGCCTGGCCCGCGGCACCCGTGGCTTCAGCGGCAGCGGCGGCAAAGGATCACGCCGGATCACGCCACCGTGGCTGGGAGCGCTGTCGCTGCTGACGCCGGATGGGCGCAGCGCCTGGCATCAGGACCGCCTGCGCCAGCGCATCGAGTGCACGCTCGCGGCGCTGCCCGCGCGCGGCGCGGTCGACCGCGTGGTGAGCCTGCGCCGGCTCGGCGGAATCGCGGCCAAGCCCGGCTCGGACCGGGCTGGCGGCGTGCTCTGCACCGCGCCGACCCTGATCCTGTGGGGCAGCAAGGAGCGCCATACCCTGAGCATGGACGGACCGGGAACGGCGGTGCTAACGCGACCGGATCTCGCCTCGCGCGTCTTCTCCGACGTGCAGGTGCAATGGGTGTACGACCGCGACGGAGGCGAGGTGCCGCACGCCGCGCTGATCAAGCACAAGCACGCGTTCAACGATCACCTGCAGCGCTTCCTCGGGCATGAGCGCCAGAAAATCGATCGCCGCCGCCGTCGCGCGCAGCGTCGCGCCATCTTCGGCTTGCTGCGCGGACGGGGACTGGACAAGGCCGGCTGAGCGTCCTCACGGGCGGCACCAGGCTCCAAAATGGTTTATCCGCGGCCGGCTGACGCCACCATGTGGGCGTGAGCCACCGCCACCTCGTCGACGTCGCGCTGGGCGACCGCAGCTATCCGATCCACATCGGGCCCGGGCTCGCGGGCGAGGTCGGCACGCTGCTGCAGGAGCACTTGGCATCCGGCAAGGTGCTGGTGATCGCCGACGAGCACGTCGCGCAGCTCCATGGCCGGCGGGTGGTCGATGCGCTGGTCGAGTCCAGCCTGAAGGTGCATCTCGAGACCTTCCCGCGCGGCGAGACCAGCAAGACCCTCGAACAGGCCGAGCGCCTGTGGCGCGCCTGCGCTGAACACCGCATCGATCGCTCCGACACCGTCATCGCCCTCGGCGGCGGCGTCACCGGCGATCTCGCCGGCTATGTCGCGGCCTGCTGGATGCGCGGCGTGCGCCTGGTGCAGATGCCGACCACGCTGCTGGCGATGGTCGATTCCTCGGTCGGCGGCAAGACCGGCGTCAACAGCGCGGCCGGCAAGAACCTGATCGGCGCGTTCAAGCAGCCGACCTGCGTGATCATCGACACCGAACTGGTCGCGACCATGGACGACCGCGAATACCGCGCCGGCCTCGCCGAGGTGCTGAAGTACGGCGTGATCAAGGACGCCGGATTCTTCGCCTGGCAGGAGGCGCATGCCGCCGAGCTGGCCGCGCGCGATCCCGATGCGGTGGCGCGCGCAGTGGCGGTCAGCTGCCGCATCAAGGCCGACTACGTCAGCGAGGACGAGTTCGAGCAGGGCGCGCGCGCGCAGTTGAACTACGGCCATACCTTCGGGCACGCGCTCGAGCGCGAGACCGGGTATCGCGAGTACCTGCACGGCGAGGCGGTGGGCATCGGCATGCGCATGGCCACGCGGCTGTCGCGCGATCTCGGCCTGCTGCCCGACGACGGGCTCGCCCAGCGCCAGGATGCGTTGCTCGCGGCATACCACCTGCCCATCGTCCATCGCGCCGCCGATCCCGCCGCCGTCGCGCGCCGCCTCGCCGGCCATTGCCGGCTCGACAAGAAGGTCGCCGCCGGGCGCACCCGGTTCATCCTGCCGCTACGTCTCGGCGAGGTCGCCCTGCATGATTCGCCCGAGGAGGACGCGGTGATCGCGGCGTTCGCGAGCGCGATCATTGGGGGCTGAGAGCCCGGGCGGATGGCTTATGGCCGATGGCGAGAGAATCGATGAGCGTGGGACGCGGCCGAGAACGTCGAGAGTCGCTGCATGAGAGCGTGATGAGAGCGTTGCGCATGGCGATCGCGGCGAATCCTCCCTGGCATCGCGTGCCCGCGCGGCATCCTGCGTAGCGTGGACGATGACGACGCCTATCTGCGCCTCGCGCTGATCCCCGGGCTCGGGCCGATCACCGCGCACAAGCTGCTCGAACGCGCGGGCTCGGCCGCGGCGGTCTTCACAATGGGCATGGCCGAGCTGCAGTCGGTCGACGGTGTCGGCGGCGAGCGCGCGCGGCGCATCTGCGACCAGCGCGGCGATGAGAAGGTCGCCGAGGAACGCGCGGCCTGCCATGCCGCCGGCGTGCGCATCATCACCCGCTCCGCCCCCGAATATCCCCGCTCTTTCGAGAAGCTGAACGATCCGCCGCTCGCGGTGTGGATGCGTGGCTCGCTCGAACCGCGCGACCAGCTCGCCGTGGCCGTGGTCGGACCGCGCCGGCCCAGCGCGTACGGTCATCGTCAGGCGCATCGCCTGTCGATCGGCCTGGCGCGCATCGGCGCCTGCATCGTCTCTGGCCTGGCGCGCGGCGTCGACACCGTCGCGCACGAAGCGGCGCTCGAGGGCGGCACTCGCACCATCGCCGTGCTCGGCTCGGGATTCGGCAAACTCTATCCCGATGAGAACCGCCCGCTCGCCGAGCGCATCGCCGCCGGCCGCGGCGCGGTGATCAGCGAATTCCCCTTCGCCGCTCCCCCCAGCGCCGGGACCTTTCCGCGGCGCAACCGCCTGGTCGCCGCCTTGGCGCTCGCGACCCTGGTGATCGAAGCCGGCGCGCGCAGCGGCGCCCTGATCACCGCGCGCCTGACCATGGAGATGGGCCGTGAGGTGCTGGTGGTGCCGGGCCCGATCGACAACCCCGAATGCTTCGGCTCCAACAAGCTGATCCGCGACGGGGCGACCCTGGTCGGCAGCCTCGAGGACATCCTCGAGGAGGTCGATCCACTGCTCACGCTCGCTGGCGGCGGCGAACAGCTGCCCAGCGGCGGCAGCGCGCGTTCGGCATCGTTGTCGGGGCGCGAGAAGCAGGTCTATCAGATGCTCGACGACCAGGCGCGCGGCATCGACGAACTCGCGCGCGTCTCTGACCTGCCGGCTTCGGCGGTATCGGCGACGCTGCTGTCGCTCGAGCTCAAGCGCATGGCGAAAAAAATCCCGGGCGGCTTCGCCCGGGCTATTTGATCAGGGGCTTCGCCCCTACGGCCCTGCGGGCCTACCCCACGGGCTTTGTCGGGGTTCGAATTCTGCGGCTGCGCCTTCGATTTCGTGGGCGGATGGGCTTCGCCCATTATATCCGCCCACCACCCCTCGGCGCCCGCCCCATCGCGGAGCGATGGGGCCCCCGGTTGAATCCGCCAGCGTGGACGATTGGCCCTAGAGGAGAGGGCCGATCGTCACTGTCTTATCGCCGCTGTCTTGTAGCACGGACGAACGGGGCATGTCTATGGTTGCGATATCTCATGGCCATGAGACGAGCTGCCATCGCCATAATCGTCAGGTGCTAGGAGGCGCTATGCAGAATCTCGCCCAAGACGTCATCAACACCGTGTGTCCAGTCTGTTCCATGCCCGTCGATGAACATTTGCAGCCGGTGATTGCTATGGTCTGCGCCGACGAGGCCGGGGATCACATCCATCGCATGGGCGCGTGCGGCCACGAGCACGCCCAGATGATGGCGCGCGATCCGCTCCTCTACGTCGAGGCCGCGCTCAACAATCAACCCGCCCAGACCTTCGAAGACGCCTGATCGGTGGTCGCGACAAGGGCAGAGCGCGAGAGCGGAATCCCGACAAAGCCCGTGGGGTAGGCCCGCAGGGCCGTAGGGGCGAAGCCCCTGACTAACTAATTCAACCGGGGGCCCCATCGCTCCGCGATGGGGCGGGCGCCGAGGGGCGGTCGGCGGATACAATCGGCGCAGCCGATCCGCCGACGATTTCGCAGCGCAGCGGAGAAATCGAGCCCCGACAAAGCCCGTGGGGTAGGCCCGCAGGGCCGTAGGGGCGAAGCCCCTGAAAAATAAAGCTCAAGCCTTTTTGACGAGCGCGGTGGTGGTGCGCGCGCGCCGCGAGGTGGTGCGCAGCAGCGCGCCCTCGGCGAGGTATTCGGACATCACCACGCGGTTGCGGCCGAGGGTCTTGGCCTGGTAGAGGGCCTCATCGGCGCGCGCGACCAGCGCCTCGGCGGTCTCGTCCTGCAGGCACGCCGCGACGCCGATCGAGACCGTCACTCCCATGGGCAGGTTGTCGAGCGCGGCGACGCCGCCGCGCAGGCGTTCTGCCACCAGATGCGCGCCGGCGGGATTGGTGGCCGGCAGGATGACGAGGAACTCCTCGCCTCCGAAGCGGCTGACCAGATCGCCGCTGCGCAGCCACGACACCAGGCAGCGGCCGACGCCCGCGAGCACCTGGTCGCCGGCGGCATGGCCGTGCTGGTCGTTGACCTTCTTGAAGAAATCGATGTCGACCATCGCCACCGCCAGGACTTCGCCGGAATCGACGACCTCCTTCAGGCGCGTCTCGGCGTACCAGCGGCGGTGCGTCCCGGTGAGCGGATCGATGCGCGCGAGCGCCTGCAGCTCGCCGTAGAGCATCACGCGGCGCAGCGACAAGGACAGCTGGCTGCGCAGCACGTCGGCGATGTAGCGGCGGTCCTCTTCGTTCTTCTCGGCCAGGCTGGGCTGCACCTTGGCGTGGCGCAAGACCAGCGCCGCCTGCCCGTCGACGCCGGGGCTGAGATCGAGCACCAGGTCGCCGTTGTTCTCCTCAGGCAGCGCGATCGGGTTGACCAGGTCTGGCGGTTCGCCGGTGGCGGGGCCGCCGAGGCTGCGCCACTTGCCGCGCTCCCAGACCATCAGGTCGGCGGATTCGCAGGCCCAGTAACGGCGCATCGCCGCGGTGAAGCGTCCGCGCGCGTCCGCTTCCTCGACGCAGCCGACCAGCTCGGCGCTGACCTCGAACACGCCGCGTTGCAGCTCCTGCACCTCTTCGAGCTGGCCGAGCTCCTCGCCCATCTCCTTGCGGCGACGCTCGAGCATCTCGGGGGAAGCCGCGAGCATGGTGGTCTGGCTCTGCGCCGCGGCGCGATCGCGCCTGATCATCGCCCAGGCGCCGATCGCGGTGGCGGCTCCGGCGATCGGTGCGGCCATCCACGCCTGGGCCGCCATGGCTCCAGCCGCGGCGACGGCTCCGGCGATCGCCGACACCAGCAGCGCGCTGTTGCGGTTCACGTGGCTTCCTCGATGCGGTTGCGTCCACCAGCCTTGGCCTTGTAACAGGCGGCGTCGGCGCGGGTCAGCGCGTCGCGGCCGTCTTCGGTGGCGTTCACCAGCGCGAAGCCGAGCGAGGCGGTGACGCGGCGATCGGGATGTGTGGGATCGGGAACCGCGGCGGCGATGGCGGCCCGCACCGCCTCGGCGGCGGCGCGCATCTGCGCCGCGTCGAGCCCCGGCACCAGCGCGGCGAATTCCTCGCCGCCATAACGGCAGCAGATCGCTCCGTTCGGCAGCGACGCGCTCACCGATTTCGCCACTGCCTTGAGCGCGGCGTCGCCGGCGGGATGGCCGTGACGGTCGTTGTACTTCTTCAGGTGATCCATGTCGCACATGATCACGCCGAGCGGATGGGCGTAGCGGCGCGCGTGCGCGACCTGCTCCTCGAGACGGCGCATGAATTCGTGCTGGCCATAGAGACCGGTGAGATCGTCGTGCAGCGCGAGGCCACGCGCCTGATTGACCAGATCGACGGCGGCGAGGCCGAGCCCGCCCAGCCGGCCGAGCGCATGCAGCAGTTCGAGGCTGAGGCGCTCGCCGACTTCGGTGAACACCATCGCGACCTCGAGAACGCCGCGCAGTCCCTCGCCGGCATCGCCTTGGACGCCGCCCTGGCGGCGGTCGCTGCGCAGCGGGATCAGCACGCGCAGCAGGTTGCCTTCGCGCCGGGTCAGCGAGCGCGCCTCGGCGGCGACGAACACTTGATCATCGCCGGGGTCGCGTTGGCAGGACTTGCCGTCGGCGCCGCTCGACGCGCGGCAGCTCTGGCTCTTCGCGGTGCCGAGGAACACCAGGATCTCCTTGGCGTCGGGCACCAGCTCGCGCGCGCGCGCGCAGAGCACCTTGGCGAGCGGATCGAGCTCGCGCGCGGCCGACAGTTCGAGGCAGGCCTCGAGCAGCACCGGATAGCGTTCGATGTTGCGCTGGAGGATGCCGCGCTCGTGCGCGGCGTCGCGCAGCTCGTTGTGCAGCTCCTTCAGGTTCGAGCGGCGGCGCTCCTCGCGCAGCAGCGTGTAGCCGATGCCCGCCGCGAGGCCGGCGATCGACCAGCCTCCCAGGGCCATCCAGCCCCCGCCCGGCAGCAGCGCCGCCGCCGGCAGGGCCGCGG
This sequence comes from Planctomycetota bacterium, assembly GCA_038231435.1. Taxonomy (GTDB): domain Bacteria; phylum Planctomycetota; class UBA11346; order UBA11346; family UBA11346; genus JACCZE01. The sequence goes on along the minus strand of JBBRLJ010000006.1, from coordinate 2,550 downwards.
CCAGCGCGGCCGGGCCCATCACCGGTACGCTGGCGATCGCCCAGGCGAGCGAGAGCCCTGCGGCGGCGAGCGGGGGAAGCCCCGGAGAGATCAGGCCGAGCGCGGTGGTGCCGGCGGCAGCGCACACCAGCGCGGCGAGATTGCTCGGCGCAGTGAGCCGGGCGGACACGGGCGGTGAGGACGCGGCCATTCATATGAATGTGCCTCCAAAATTCGCCATCGGCAAGGGCTAAGCCGCTATTTCAACGCGACTTCCATGTGTGCGGGCACGCGCTGCGGCGCGGATCCGGGCTATTCGTGGCGTAGGCCCCCCATATGCTGCCGCGCATGTCCGGCAACGCGTCCCGCCATGCACTCACTGGATCGAAAGCGGCTTCCAGAGCGACTCCAAGAGTGGTTCCGGAGGGCCGCCGGGCGACGGTCAAGCGCGCTACCAAGGAGACCGACATCAGCGTCACCTGGGATCTCGACCAGGCGGGGCGGTCGACGGTGTCCACCGGCATCGGCTTCTTCGATCACATGCTCGAGGCCCTGGCCAAGCACAGCGGCACGACCCTGACCATTGCCGCGAAGGGCGACCTGCACATCGACGGCCACCACACCTCCGAGGACGTCGGCATCGTGCTCGGCAAATGCCTGCGCGAGGCCCTCGGCGATCGCCACGGCATCGAGCGCTTCGGCCACATCGCCTGCCCGCTCGACGAGGCGCTGGTCGAGGCGACCGTCGACATCTCGGGTCGCCCCTACCTGGTCTACGACCTCCGCCCCAAGGCCGCCCACATCGGCGCATGGGACACCGAGCTGGTCACCGAATTCTTCGGTGGCCTCACCGACAACGCGCGCATCTGCGTACACCTGCACCAGCTGCACGGCCGCAACAGCCACCACATCGTCGAGGCCGGCTTCAAGGCCTTCGCGCGTTCGCTGCGCCAGGCCATCCGCATCACCGGCTCGGGTGTCCCGAGCACCAAGGGCGTGCTGGCCTGAGTTTAGTTGGGGGCTCCGCCCCCAAACCCCCGCCCTTTGTCGCTCCTCTTTTTCGCTGCCGGACGGCGAAAAAGTTTGCGTGATGGCTGCGCCATTGTTCACGCAAACCGGAGCTCGGCGCTCGCGGCACGTGCCGCTCGGGATGGTAGTCGGGGCGTTGCCCCGAACCGCGGCAGGACCGACCGGCGGTTGACGTACCATTCCCTTGCGGGTTATACTGCTGTTCCCCCGTCGTCCGTGGAGAGCTCCATGATCCGTTGCGCCCTGCTCCCTTGCTTCCTGGTGGTGCTCTCGTGCGCGCTGAGCGCGGCCGAGAAAGCCGAGGCCCCCGCGCGCGCGCTCGCCTTCCAGACCGGCAAGGTGACGGTGGGCGCCAATATCGCGACCATCGACCTGCCCGAGGGCTGCCGCTACCTGCAGGCCCAGGACGCGCGCTACATGATGGAGCAGGTCTACGGTAATCCGCCGAATCCCGACACCCTCGGGTTGGTCATGCCTGCGGAGTCCGAGGACGAGAAGGCCGCGAACTGGGTGGCCGAGGTCTCGTATTCGGAATCGGAGGGTCACGTCAAGGACGACGACGCGAAGACCATCAAGTACGACGACCTGCTCAAGCAGATGCAGCAGGAAGCTCGCGATTCGGCCCCCGAGCTGAAGAAGCAAGGGTACCCGACCTGCCAGCTGCTCGGCTGGGCCGAGCCACCCCACTACGATGCGTCGACGCACAAATTGTACTGGGCCAAGAGCCTCCAGTTCGACGATTCGCCGAAACCGACCATCAATTACGATGTCCGCCTGCTCGGCCGCAAGGGCGTTCTGCAGATCACCACCATCGCCCCGCTCACCGAGCTGGCGATGGTCTCCGACGCTTCGAAGGCGGTGCTGGCGAAGACCGAGATATCCACCGGCAACCGCTACGAGGACTTCAAGCCCGGCATCGACAAGGTCGCCGCCTATGGCATCGGCGGACTGATCGCCGGTGGACTGCTGCTGAAATCCGGCTTCTTCGCCATCATCGGCAAGTTCATCCTGCTGGCCATCAAGCCGATCCTGATCGGCCTAGCCGTGGTTGGTGGCGGAATCGCCAAGCTGTTCAGCAAAAAAAAGAAAGCCCAAGACCAAGCCTGATAGTCGGGGGCAGCGCCCCCGAGTACCATCCCGAGCGGCAAAGCCGCGAGCGCCCGCCGAGTCTCCGGTTTGCGTGAATAATGGCGCAGCCATCACGCAAACTTTTTCGCCGCAGGCGAAAAAGAGGAGCGACAAAGGGCGTCCGGGGGTTTGGGGGCAGCGCCCCCGAGTACCATCCCGAGCGGCAAAGCCGCGAGCGCCCGCCGAGCTCCGGTTTGCGTGAATAATGGCGCAGCCATCACGCAAACTTTTGGTTCTTCACGCTTTTCCGGGAAAGGCTGCCCTTATGCGAAGAAAGAAGTAGGCGTCATCTCTGTACCCGTAGGCCATCCTTTTGATGACCTTGATGCGGTTATTCATGCCTTCTAGGAAGCTGGTGTTCAGCGGCCATCGGCAGTGGGCCAGGAGCCCAGGTAGGTAGGGTTTGAGTTTTCT
>JBBRLJ010000005.1:0-133899 GCA_038231435.1 Planctomycetota bacterium | reverse complement strand
CCGGCGGGCCCCCCCCCCGGGTTTTGTCGCGGTTCGTTGGCGCGGGTGGCCGGCCACATCGCCGGCGGATGGGCTTCGCCCTTTGTATCCGCCGACCCCCGCTCGGCGCCCGCCCCATCGCGGAGCGATGGGGCCCCCGGTTGAAGGAGGACTAAGGGCGGGGGGCCGGGGGCAAAGCCCCCGATCCAGCCGGAGCGAAGCGATCGGCCGCCGAGTCCTGGTTTGCGTGAATAATGGGCGCAGCCCATCACGCAAACTTTCTGGCCGCCCGGCGGCCAGAAAGAAGGGCGACAAAGGCCGTGGGGGTCTGGGGGCGGAGCCCCCGGTTTAAAAGAGCAGCCACCGGCCGCCGAGTCCTGGTTTGCGTGAATAATGGGCGTAGCCCATCACGCAAACTTTTTGGCCGCCCGGCGGACAAAAAGAAGGACGACAAAGGCCGTGGGGGTCTGGGGGCGGAGCCCCCGGTTAATTGACTTCGCGGGATCGCGGCGACAGTCCACGGTCCCGAGGACACCCATGTACACCAAAGCCGCTTTCCTGAACGCCATCAAGCTCGAGACCAAGGTGATCAAGCACCTGGCCACGCAGATTCCCGCCAACACCTACGACTACCGCCCCACCCCTGCCCAGCGCTCGACCCTCGAGCTGCTGCGTTACCTGGCGATCGGCGGGGCCGGCGCCGCCGCCTACGCCGCCACTGGCGGCTGGGAAGCCTGGGAGAAGCTCGACGCCCAAGCGAAGCTCATGCAGCCCGGCGACATCGCCAAGGCGCTCGACCGTCAGGCCAAGGCCATCGCCTCCGCGCTCAAGCCGTACACCGACGCCAAGTTGCAGAAGAAGAAGATCAAGACCTGGTCGGGCATCAGCTGCACCCTCGGCGAGGGCATGGTGACGATGGTGCTGATGCCGATGGTCGCTTACCGCATGCAGCTGTTCCTGTACGCCAAGGCGAGCGGCGCCAGCCACCTCACCACCTCCGACTGCTGGCATGGCAAGGCCGCCAAGCCGAAGAAGCCCGCGAAGGCGGCCAAGGCAGCCTCGGCCTGAGCGAGGCTCGCATCGCGCCGAGGGTGACGCCGGCAGGGACCACCGACCTGCCGACGATCGCGGCGCTCGCCCAGGAGATCTGGCGCGAGCACTATCCCGGAATCATCTCCCGCGAACAGATCGAGTACATGCTCTCGCGCATGTACGACCATGGCGAGCTGGCGCGCCAGCTCGCCGCGGGCATCCGTTTCGATCTCGCATGGCCTGGCGGCACGGCGCGTGACGGCGTGACTCCGCCCATCGCCTTTGCCGCGTACGGAGCGGTGGAAGCACGGGCGCTGGCGCATGCCTCGCGCGAAACCCGGCTGCACAAACTCTACGTTCTGAAGGATCATCGCCGCGGCGGTGTGGCCACGGCGCTCATCGCGCGTGTCTGCGCGTTCGCGCGCGCGGCCGGATCGACAACGCTATCGCTCACCGTCAACCGCGCGAACACCGGCGCGATCACCGCCTATGAACGGCTCGGCTTCTCGATCAGGGAGTCCGTCCGTGTCGACATCGGCGGCGGATTCGCCATGGACGACCACGTCATGGCGCTGCCGCTGGGCTGACGCCGGATGCTGCGCCGGACGCAGCGCCGGACGCAGGGCCGATGATGATGACCGCCCCGCCAGGAGCCGCGGCATCGGCTTGCGCGGTCAGCGCGGGCGTGCCGACCGCGACGACCAGCACCTGCGCCCCACGATCGACGACCACGCGTCGCAGGTCCCGCGTGACGGCGCCCGCGACATCGGCGCAGATGGCCAGGTAGCGCGCGCACAGATCGATCGCGGTCGGGTCGCCGAGCCGTCGAACGCCCGCCGCGTCACCCGTGACCGCAGGCGCGGCCAGATCGTCCCACGGCCCCGCGCCCGTCACCGCCGCGAAGCGCACGGCGCGTTCGATCACCCCGCCGTCACGTAACGCCCGCGACAACTCCAGCACCTGGATGTAGGCGGTCCAATACATCGCGGGATCGTCTCGGATCTCATCGCGGCTCTGATCACGGATGGTCGCGGCGAGCATGCGTGCCCGACGCAGATCCTCGTCGGCGACAAAGCCCTGTCGCGCGCCATGTATGACGCCGTCGACGTAGAGCGCGGCATGGCCAGGGACCCACGGCTGGCGTTGGTAGAGCCGGTTTGCGCGAGCGATCCCATTCGCGAAATCGCCGGCATCCAGCAGTTGGCGCGCCTGGCGCGCCTCCGAGTCCTCCGCCATGTCGATGAGCCGCGAGAGCCGCTGCGCGTCGGTGATCGCCTCGAGCATCGCCGCATGGCGCTCCTCGCCGATCACGGTGCGCAGGCGCGACACCGTCGCGGCGATCGTAGACAGGCGAGCCCGGGCCTGCGCCGGGTCCACCGGCCGTTCTGGCCACTGGACGCGTTCAACGCCTTGGCGCACCGCATCGGCCAGCGCCTGGGAGTCGACGAGCAGATCCCTCGCCATCACCCAGTCCGCCTTGGTCTCAGGGCGGCTGGCCAGGTGCTCGCCGATGACCTCGATCGCCGCGGCTGGATCGCGGCGATACGCCGCAAACAGGCGATCCTCGCCGAGCGCCTGGTCGAGATCCCGGTACAGCCGCGCCGCGCGCAGACGTTCGCCCTGGTCCCACAGCATTGACGCGGTGGCGGCGATGAGCGGCGCTCCCGAGGCCGGCGAGAGCAGCGGTTCCATGAGCTGGCAGAACATCCGCTGCGCGTCGCCGCGCAGCGCGTCGGACGTCGAGGCCAGGAAGGGTTTGCAGGCAGACGCCAGGCGCGTGCGCGCATTGCGCAGCGGCTGCTCGGGCAGCCCGGACGATCGGACCACGAAAAGGCCGGCGGTAGCCGCCAGCGCCGGCCAATCGCTGTCGGCGGCGCCCGCGGCGCGCTCGGCTGCGGCCTCGCTCGCGATCACCAGCGCGTGCACGCGGGCGCGCTGCGCGGGCGCATCGTCGCCGGAGAGCGCCGACCACAGCCTGTCGTCCATGCGGCCCAGCACGGCGCCAGTGCGCTGCCGCCCACGCGCCGACGACCACAGCGCGGCGATGGCGCCTTCGATGGTCGCGGCGGACGGCTGCTTGGCCGCCAGCCCAGCGTCGAGTCGCGCCTGGGCGAGCGCTTCGAGTTCGGACGCGCAGCGCGCGAAGTCCGGCCCCTGCTCGCCAGGTCGGCCGCGAAGATCCTCGAGCGAGCGCCTGCGCGCCTCGAGTTCGGCGTCAGCGGCCCAACCGACCTGCTCCGGATCACGGTTCGCGAGATCGTGCGCGGCCGCGGCCGCGGCATCCCACTCGCCAGCGTCCAGGTGCACGATCACCGACCCGCGGCGCTGCTCTTGTCCAGCGTCCAGCGGGCAGATGGCCTGCTGCGCCGTCAGGGCGCGCTCGTACAGGCGGCGCATCGCCGGCACGCGGTCAGCCGCGTAGACGCCGGCGCTGAAGGCGACGGCGGTCTTGGCGAGCTGTCGCAGCGCTTCGCCACCAGCGGTCCAGGCGCCATCGGTGTTACGGTACGGATTGTCCTTTGCGGTGATGCGGGCAGCGCAGGCGACGGCACCCTCGGTAGCGGCGACCGTCGCGCGCAGGCGCGTCTCCTGGCGGTCGATGGCCTCGGCATAGGCAAGCCACAGCCGCGGAGCCAGCTCGATGAAGGGCTTTCCGGTCTCGGGCTCGAGACCTTTGATCCCCGCCGAGAGCACGAGGATCGCCGTGGCGCGCGCGGCGCGAGCCTCGTTCGCATCACAGCTGGCGATGCGCGCGAGGAATGCGCGCGACAACTCCAACGCCTGTCCTGGATCCAACGTCGCGGGCACCTCTCCATGCGTGACCGTCCAGGCGCGTACCCATTCACGGGCATTGGCCGCGAGCGGATGGGGCGGCTTGGCGTTGGCCAGCGCCGACATCACCGCGACCGCTTCCGGCAGGTCTCCATTGGAACGCAGCAGCTGCGCGCCGAGGAGATGTGCATAACCGAGCGGCTTGGCCAGAGGGCCGTCGAGCCGCAGCGCGGGATCGCTGCGTTCGCGCTGCTCCAATGCGCGCCACACCTCGATGCCGTGCGCCACGTCGTGGTCCAGGCCCGCGCGCAGCAGGCAGGCCCAGGCGGCCAGCTGCAGGCGCGCCTGCTCGTCGCGCATGCCCGGTTCGCCGGTGGCTCCGATCGAACCCGGTTTCATGCCCGCCACCTGCGCGAGGGCCTCCTCGACCTCGGCGCGCGACAGCGGCCCGGCCTTCTGCTGAGAGAGCTGCGGGAGCCGCGGGAGCCGCGCGGCCTCGAGGAACAGCACGTTGGCCTGCACGTGCATAGGCAGGTAGTCGTCGAACTGGTAATCCCACTCGGCCATTTCGGCTCCGTGGCGCCGCATCGCCTCGGCCAAGAAGGCCCTGGCGGGGTCGGGGTCGAGCCCGAACTCGGGGCCACGCCACGCCAGTTCGCCCAGCGCGAGCCAGGCGCGATAGAGGATCTCCACCGCCGCGCCGCGAGCCATCGCCGCCTCGCGGCGCGAGGCCTCGGCGCGCGCGGGCGGGGATTCGACGATGACGCACGCCAACGCGCGGTCGCGCGCGGCGGAGATATCGGCGAGAGCGCGCTCGCAGAGTCGCGCCGCGATGACCGACGCGACCTGCCTGTCGCTCGCGCTCAGCGGTGCGAGCGGTGGCGGAGAATACGGATTCAGCGTGCGCAAGAGTGCGTTGGCGAGGCCTGCGGTCGCGTCGCTGCCGGGCAGGAGCGCGTGCACTGACGGAGGCAGGGATCCGGCGCGATCGGCGGCATCGAGCTCGGCCTTGAGCTCGCGGTAACGCCGCTCGTACACCGCGGCCTGGTCGACCGGTAAGGTCGCGCGGAAACGCTCGGCGATGTAGTATGCGAGGCCTTTCTCGTACCACTGCGCGCCGGTGAGGTGCTCCGCGGTGAAGTCGGCGTAGGTGCGTTCTGCGGGAAGGCGGCAATCGTGGTCGACGAGGCCTTTCACCGCCGCGAACCGCGCCTCGAGCTGACCCGGGCCCTCGACAGCACGTACAGATGCGGCGGAGCCCATGAGCATCAGTGCCGCGCTTGCGAGCACCGGCCAGGGCAAGGACCACGGCGAGGACCATGGCGAGAAGACGTGCTCGGCGAGGCGCATGTCGGTCCCCTCTGGACGGACCAACGCCGGTCGGCACGCGGGGTTCACGCCGGCGGCGCTCTCTGGTCGTGGCGCCGCACTGTCAGGACTTCCAGGGCCGATGCTGGAAGCCGAACGCCTGGAGTCGATGATCTGATCGGAGGCCACCATGCCGAGTGCAGCGAACGATCCACCGAGCACGACCTCGCCGTTCTCTCCAGCGGAGCTCGCCAAGTGGCGGACCGAACTGGTGGGGCGCCGGCGGGGTATGGCCGACGACATCAAGCAGCTCCGCGAGGACGCGGTGGCGACTGAAGCCGTCACCGTCTCGTCCAACCATCTCGCCGACGGCGGCAGCGACGCCCAGGATCAGGACCTCAGCGTGATGGCTGCCGACAGCGAACAGGAGCTGGTGTGGCAGATCGATCGCGCCATCCGCAAGATCGATACCGGACTCCCCCTGCCATTCGGCTTGTGCGAGCACACCCGCGAGCCGATCGCGCACGAGCGCCTGGCGCTGATGCCGTGGACGCCGTTCTCGACCCAGGGGGCGGCCTACCTGGAGGCGAACCAGCTCACCACGGACGATCTGCTCGTCGAAGGATGATCACGGACCGTGGCGACGGCATGGTCTCGTCGCGAAAGTCAGGATGCGGCTCTCGCCACCAGCTCGGGCATGAATCCGGCTCGGCCGGATCGCGGCTCCTGGTGCTGACCATGTCCCTCGAGTCCCTCGAGGGCTGCGATGGCGGCCTCGATGACGGCGTTGCGGCGGCTGAACGACGTGGCGGTGCCATGCACGGCATGCCGCCTGGGCCGGGCGGGGAGCCGGAACTCGGCCGCGTACTCGTAGCCCTGCTGATCGCAGGCCACCAGTTCGAATCCCAGGCGCGCCATTTCCCGGCCCAAGCCGGCGAGGTCGAGGTCGCCAGCAGGATCGTAGGTAACCCCATGGGCATCGTGCCCGAGCAGAGAGCGCTCGAGGCGCACGAATCGGTCATCTGAGCGGTCGAATCCCATGACTGCCTCCGCTTATGCCAGCGTCCATGCTCGCGTAGCTGGATCAACGCATCCTGCAGTCTAGCAAGATCTTGGCGCTTAGGCAACGTAGGCGTGGAAAACTCCGTACAGCGCGGCCCGTGGCAACGGATGGCGGTTTTGGAGGTATCCTTGATGGTGGCCGGTTCTCATCCCCGGCCTGGAGCTCACATGTCGCGTCCGCTGCCGCTGCTCGCCGCCCTCGCTCTCGTGTCCGCATGGGCACCAGGAGCCTCCGCAGCCGACGTCGAGGCCAGGCTCAAGTCCGGCGAGCGGGTGTTCGGTGAACGCCTCGACGCGCCCGAGGCGATCCTCGCCATCAACCGCAAGGTCTGGACACGCAACGGCCTGATCGTCGGCCGCGCCGAATACCAGCGCAGCGCCATCGCCGAGATGGAGATCGTCACCTCGCTATCGGATCTCTACCAGAAGCACTCCGCCGAGACTCCCGACACCTTCGATGGCCAGTACCAGCTGGCGAAGTGGTGCATGGATCGCGGCCTGCAGGACGAGGCCTTCGCGCACGCCAAGAGGCTCTACGCCCGCGATCCCAAGGACGAGGTCGCCCAGGGCCTGCTCCAGGATCTCGGCTACCTGCTCGACGAGGGCCAGTGGATCAAGCGCGCGGATTACGCGGCCAAGCACGGCATGGTGGAATACGAAGGCAAGCTGATGACCCCGGCGCAGGTCGCGCTGCGCAAGACCGAGATCAAGACCGGTTTCGAACGCGATGCCCAGGCGCACAAGGTGCGGACCCTCGATGCCGCGGTGCCGCCGCTCGAAAAGCGCCTCGCCGACAGCAAGGCGCGCGTCGAGAAGCTGAAGGCCGACCTGCAGGCGAACAAGGCAGAGGAAGCCAAGGCCAAGCAGGTCGCCGCCAAGAACAAGGCGACCCTGGATGCGTCGCCGTATGCGCAGAAGGCGAAGGACATCGAGAAGGCCATCACCGATGCTGGCAAGGTGGTCGATACCGCCAGCAAGAGCCTGCAGCAATCCAAGGATGAGCTCGCCGCTGGCAAGACCGCGCTCGACACCTGCGAGCAGGCGACGGTCGCCGCGCATAAGGCGTATGTCGATTCGTGGCCGGCGGGTCAGATCCCGGCCACGGGCTCGGTTCCCGCCGCCTCGGTCGATCCCGCTCCAGCTCCGCTCGCCGCCGCGCCAGCGGCGAACCCGACCAAGGCGAAGTGACGACGAGCATTCCCTGATACGTCAGGCGCGCGTGCGGCGATCCGGACCCGCGCGTGTTCCGTTCCGCTGCGTGTTTCCGCTGCGGGTCTTGCTTCCGCTCTGCTTCGTGATGTCCGGGCTACCGCGAGAAGCACGTGTCTTCCGCGGTGCCGGTGCATCCGCTCCGCGCTCGCGCGCGGAGCGGATCCCAGCCGCGCGCGCGATGATCTCCTCGAACAGTCCACCGGCCACGCCGCCGCGGGCGGGCCGATCCGACTGCCACAGATCGGACTTCTCCTGCGCGAGGATGTCGGCGAAATCGCCACCACTCTTCACGCTCAGCGGCGCGAAGCCGACGATGTCCACCTCGCCCGCCCAGTCGTCGCGATGCTTGATCAGCAGCCAACTGCGGGATTCCTTGCCTTGCTCATCACCACGAGGATCGCGATGGGAGTCGCCGTCCTTGCCGCGGCGACCGTAGCCACCAGAAGTACGGACCAAGACCCACGAGCCCTTGAGCTTGACGCCCTCGAGCTCGAACTTGAGTTCCCCGCGCTCGAGCGCGGCGTCGATGTCCTGGTCCTGCGACCGCCATAGCCCGCGATCCCAGAGCATGACGACGCCCGCTCCGTAGCCGCTGGGTATGACGCCCTCGAAATCGCCGTAGTCGTACGGATGGTCCTCGACCATCATCGCAAGGCGCTTGTCGTGGGGATTCAGTGACGGGCCCTTGGGCACCGCCCATGACAGGAGCACGCCGCGGTGCTCGAGGCGGAAATCGTAGTGCAGATGGCTGGCGAGATGCTTCTGCACGCAGAAGTAGCGCTGCCCATCGCGCGGGCTGCCGCCGAGCGGTTCGGGCGAGGTGCGGAAATCGCGTTTGGCGCGATAGGTCGCGAGCGACCGGGCCGGAGCGGGCGCGCCCCTGGTCGAGGCCGTCGCGGCTGCGGTGGTCGGCGTAGCGCGGGAAGTCGTCACGCTATCGAGTGAACCCTTGGTCTGTCTCTTACCGGAACGCATCACTGGGCGCTTGGCAGGTACTGGTGATCGAGCCATCGGTCGCTCCTGTGGATTCCGCAGTATACCGGCCGCTACCCGTGCGCAGTAGGTCGCTGTGCACCAACCCTGGACCCGAGGACTGATCGGCGGGCAGCCCATGGCGGGGCGCCGACGATGGCGATAGCATCCGGCATGCGCAGTGTCCGTGCCCTGGTCGTCCTGCTGGTCCTGTCCGCGTGCTCACTCGCGACAGTGCGAGCCGAGGATGCCCAAGGCGCGACGGCTTCGCCCGCCGTGGCGGACGCCGGGACCGCTGCATTCTTCACCCAACGCATCGCGCCCATCCTCGAGAAGAACTGCCTGCGTTGCCACGGCAACGCCCGCCAGAAGGGCCACCTCAAGCTCAACAGCCGAGAGGCCATGCTGCAGGGCGGAGGCCGCGGTCCGGCGATCGTGGTCGGCGATCCCGAGCACAGCATCCTGGTGACCTCGGTGCGTTACGCAGACGAGGATCTGCAGATGCCACCGGACAACCGCCTGAGCGAAGCGCAGATCGCCGATCTGGTGGCGTGGATCGCGAAGGGCGCGACCTGGGGCCAAGATCCGCCCGCGCCTGCGGCTAAAGATCCGGTTTCGCCATCCGTCGCCGGCGTTGCCACCGATCCCGCGAATCCGACGCATGCTACGGATCCCGTCGCGCCCGACACGACGAAGCCGATCGCGTCGTCAGCGCTCTCCCCAAGTTCGGTAAAACCGCCTGCCTCGCCAGGGACGAAGCCCACGGCGATGCCGGGCGCGCTCACCGAGGAGAAGAGCTGGCAGGCCGGACGTCCGCTGTTCGGCAAGCTCCATCTGCTGGTCATCCACTTCCCGGTGGCGGCGCTGGCCTTGGCCCTGCTCGCCGAGCTGTTGGCCTGGTGGCGCGGCCCGGCCTGGGAGCCGGCGGTGCGCCTGCTGGTGTTCTGCGGCACCGCAGGCGCGGTGATGGCGGTCGCCACCGGCACCTTCTTCGCCGACGACGGCTCGATGTTCCGGCGTGGCGACAATCGCGCCTTGATGCTGCACGAGGTCGCTGGCTGGCTGACGCTGGTGATCTCGGTGGCCGCGAGCGGCCTGCTGCTCGGCGGATCTTCACGCTGGATCTTCCGCGCGGTCCTGCTCGGCAGCGCCGCGCTGGCCGGACTGACCGCGCACCTCGGCGGCGAGATGGCGTACGGAGCGAACTGGTTGTTCTGACCGGCCCGAGGGACCCGTGGTGGTCGGTCAGCGGTTGTCGGTCGGTCTCACGACGCGTGATGATGCTTGCGGCTGAACCGACCACCACCAATCACGCGCGTCAGCGTGCTACCCCCTCATGATGAGCCGACAGCTCGCGCATGGGCCCGACGCGGTGGACACGGTGCCGTCCACGAGCACGCCACCGTCGCGTTCGCGCCAATGCGCCTCGACCAGGAGTTCGCTCTCGGGGTAGGCTGGGGCCGACCATTTCGCCCGTTCGCACGCCACCACGTCGAGCGTCCCCAGAGCGCGACGCGCGGTCTCGGCGATCGCCGCCAATTGGTACACGCCGGGCAGCAACGGCTGTCCGGGAAAATGCCCGATGAATACCGGCAGCGCGCCTGAGAAACGAAAACGCGCGCGCGCCCCCGCGTCGCCCACGCGCGACCAGTCCAAGAGCGATGCGGCGGCGTCGCGCGTCGGTTCCATCAGCCGGGCGATCCGGTGGAGCCCAACTCGCGCTCGCGCGCGGCGATCGCGGCGAACATCCGCGCCACTGGCGGCGGCGAGCTCAGGTACGGCTGCCCGGCGAGATCGATGAAGACCTGCACGGTCTCGGCGATGCAGAGCAGCTTGCCCACGCCGCCGCCCGCCGGCTCCGGGCCGTGGATCTCGTAGAACAGGTTCAGCATCGGCTCGCTGCCCGGCAGGTGGGCGCAGCGGACGCGCACGGTCTGGCCCATGCGCGCGGGCGCCAGGTATTCGATCTGCACGCGCACCACCGGCGCGATGCAGTTCTCGTCCTCCATCTGCTGGTAGGACAACCCGCGTTCGCGGCAGTAGGCCTCGCGGGCGCTCTCGCAGTAGCGGATGTAATGCCCGTGCCACACCAGCTTCATCGAATCGACTTCGCTGAAATGGACCGGTACCGCGATCTCGATTGCGTCCCAGTTCGCCGGGATGCGGGTCTTGATGCGCTTCATCATGCCATCGTCTCCGCTCGGCCCGGAGTGGTGCTGGCTACCTTGAGCTCGCCGCGCGCCAGTTCGATCGCCATGTCGACGGAGCGCGCCACCACCTCGTGCAGCTCGAGCGCGCCGAGCGCGTGCACGCGGCGGGTGTCGATCTCCACCGCTTCTCCCGCGAGGGCCGCGCGCGCCACCACCACGCCTTTGGCGCCAACCAGCATCCCCGACGCCGAAAGCCCGGCCCCGTCGCGGCGCATGCGCGCGCCAGTCAGCACCGCCACCGCCTGGGCGCAGGCTTCGAGCAGCTGCAGGGCGTCCAGGCCCTGGTGGGGCTTGAGCCGGACCGTGCCGCCATCGCGGTCGAGCACGAGCGCGCGCTCGACCAGCAGGGCCGGCGGCTGGTGGGCCGTGAGCTCCTCCGCGACGAGATCGGTGGTAAAGTTGGTTGGATCGGCGGGGAGGCCGGCGGGGTGGCTGTCCGGATCGGTGGGCACGCCGTGGTTGTGGCGGCATGGACCTTCCCCGCAAGGGCTTCCGGCCATTTCCCAGTGCGCGGACTTGTCGGATGTTCGGGGCGAGAAGCCTTCCTCGGGCCGCGGCATGTGCAGCATGTCGAGGCGATGGACGACCTACCCGAAATCATGTTCGTCGACGACAATCCTGGCGACAGCGAGCTGGTGCAGGAAGCCTTCCGCCAGTACGAGGTCAAGGCGCGCTTCACCCTGATCGACAACGGCAACAAGGCCTTGGCGCTGCTCACGAGCCGCTTGGAGAGCGGCGAGCCCCTCCCGGCGCTGGTGCTCCTGGACGTGAACCTGCCGGTGAAGAGCGGGCACGACGTGCTGCGGGACATCCGCCTGGATCCGCGCATGCACGATCTCCAGGTGATCATGCTCAGCTCGTCGGAGCGTCGCAAGGACATCGAACGCAGCGAGCAGCTGCAGGCGACCTCCTACGTGATCAAGCCGTCGAACTGGGACGAATACCTGGTGCTGGTGCGCTCGTTCGAGCAGCGCATCAAGCGCCGCGAGCTTCCGATCGAGACCTCGGTCACCCCGCCGCCGGCGCTGCCGGGGCTGGAGTGATCCGGCGCGATGGCGCGCCGGCGATCGCATCGCGCACCATGACCCCGATCGCCTCGTCGTCGGTGCCGTTCCAGAGCACGCGCGAATAGCCAGGCAGCGCAGCCAGCCAGGCCCGCGCATCGACGCAGACCACCACCACCGCCGGCCGCGCCACGGCGATGCGCGGCAACAGGCTCGCGACACGCTGGTCGGCGAAGGGCAGATGGCAGACCACACCTGAAAACACTGGCGCGGGCGATGGCTCGCGCAGACCGGGAGTGGCGGCGGAATCCGATATGTCGATGGCATCGCCCGCGCGCAACCACGCATGCGCCGCGACGCGCAGCTTCGCGCCATCGGACTCGATCGCATGCAGTCGGCCGCCCGGAGCGATCTGGCGCAGGCACAGCGCGGCGGTGCCCCATCCAGCGCCCACGAGCAGCCAGTCGCCGCGCGTCTCCTCGCTCGCGGCGCAGGCTGCCGCGAGCGCTCCGGCGATGCTGCGGTCGCCTTCGGCACGGCTCTCGCGCAGCGCCGCGGCGCGCATGCGCCGGGGCAAGCCGTTGAGCCAGCCCCGGCGTTGCAGCGCGGCATGCCAGCCGGGTAGCAGCTCGGCCCGCGCCGCATGCAGGACGGTCACGATCGCGCTACGGCAACGCGCGGCAAAGGCGCGCAGCGGCTCATCCGGCTCGCGCCGCATCGGCGGAAGCACCACGCTGCGCACCTCGCCGGGCTGGATCCACGATTGGCCGGCAGGGATCGACCAAGTTCCGCCAGCCATGGCGACCGGCACCACCTCGCCGTGCGCACCACCGACGGAAGTCCCTCCGATTGACGCTCCCTCCGCGAGGGCGAATGCGCCGAGGCGGAAGCGGTCGACCTCGCCATCGCGCGTACGCCGGCCTTCGGGGAACACGAACACTCCTTCGCGCTCACCGAGCAGGTTCCGCGCATCGGCCAGATAGTCGTCGGGATCAAGCCGGTCGACGTTGCGGATGCCGGCGAAGCGCGCGGCCAATCCGAGCATCGGCGCCCGGAACACCCAGGTCTTCGCCAGCAGGTTGCGGGTGCCGGGGAGCGCGCAGGCACTGAGGATGTCGAGGATCGACTCGTGGTTGGACACCACCACGCGGCGGCCGACCAGCGCCGACCCGTGACCGCTCCAGCTCCAGCGCACCGTCGGGGTCATCACGTACACCAGGCGCATCCAGCGGCGCATGCCGCCACGCAGCAGGCGCTCGCGTCGCGAGCCCGCACAGAGCAGCAGCAGCGAGAACGGCGGCATCAGCGCACACGACAGCGCGAAGGTGCCGTAGCCGCAGAGGGTGTTCAGCGCCGTCCAGCCGCACACCGGACGCCGTCCGGGACCTCGCACCAGCGCGCGCGCCGATATCCCGGCCAGGAGCGCCGCGAGCACCAGGGGCGGAAAGGACGCGGCCGCACCCACGGCGAGCTCACGCGACGGCTCGCTGCCGCGCGCGGCGAGTGCGCCAGCAATGCACACCACCATGGCGGCGGCGAACAGCATCGGCCGCACCGCCCATTCGCGCCGGGCCAGGCGCACGCGCTCACGCGCCGCGTGTTCGAACGCGCCGCAGCCCAGCACCACGAATCCGCAGAGCACCGCGCACGGCCACCAGGCGCCTGCCAGATCCGCCGCGCCTCCCATGCACCAGGCTTGGAAACGCGCGGTCGCGCCCAGCGCGAGCAAGCCCATCAACCACGCGACGCCGCCCCACCAGGGAGCGCCGAAACGCCAGCCTGAGACTCCGATGGCGAATCCCAACGGCAGGAGCAGCGTCCAGGCGAGGCTGCCGAGCTGGGCCACGGTGCCGACGGCCCCCGGAATGGCGAACAGGCATCCGACGATCGCCACTCCGAGCGCGAGGCGGACGGCGATGCTGCTCAGGCGCGAACGCGGCATGGCCGGGCGATCACGCCTGGTCCAGGATGGCGGCCATCTTCGCCGGCAGACGCGTCGGCTTGCCCTCGCGCGTGACCGCGGCGACGGTGACCGAGCCCTCGGCGCAGACCTGGCCTTCGTGCCTGACCACGGTCGCGAAGGTCAGCCGGCTCGGCCCCCTCGCGGAGATGGAGGTCTCGAGCTCGGCGACGTCGTCGAAGCGCAGGCTCTTGCGGTAGCGGATCGTGCATTCGATCACCGGCATCAGCACGCCATCGGCCTCGAGCTCGCGATAGCTGGCGCCTACAGCGCGCAGCCACTCGATGCGCGCTTCCTCGAGCCAGACCACGTAGGCGCCGTGATGGGCGAAGCCCATCTGATCGCTTTCGGCGTAGCGCACGCGGATGCTCTGGATGTGACTGGGCGATGCCATCGGACGAGGCTCTCCGGATGGTCGACGGCGTGCCGATCAGGGGGCGGGAGCTGGCTCGAGTGCCGACGGGGCCGTCATCGAGACCGCGCTCGGGGCCGGCGCCTGTGAGCCCTTGTAGAGCGCATTCGGAGCTGCGATCAGCGCGACCGTCGCGACCGCCGCGCCCGAGATCACCCAGGCGCCCATCGCGCTCGGACCGGTGCGCGCGGGCTCCTTGGACGGCGACGCCCAAATCGTGATCACCAGGCGCAGGTAATACGCCGCGCCGACCACCGCCATCAGCATCGCGAACACCGCGACCGGCCAGAATCCCTTCACCACGAGATCCGAGAAGATCAGGTACTTGCCGAGGAAGCCGACCGTCGGCGGGATGCCGGCGAAGCTGGCCATGAACACCGTCAGCACCAGGCCGTGGAACGGCGATGCGCGACCCTGGCCCGCGAGACCGCTGAGACTGTCGTTGGCATCGTCGGGCCCGGCCATCGCCGCGATCGAGGACATCGCGCCCGCGGTGACGATGCCGTAGCCGACCAGATAGAACCACAGCGAGCCGAGCGCGAGCTGTCCCTCGCGCGGGAGCGCGAAGGCGAGCAGCATGTAGCCAGCGTGCGCCACCGAGCTGAAAGCGATCATGCGCCGCGCGCTGGTCTGCTTGAGGGCGCTGAAGTTGCCGAGCACAATGCTCATCACGCCAAGGAAGAGGAAGATCAGCTGGAAATCGTGGAGCTCGGTCTGGGCCCTGCCCGTCACCTGCACTACCGAGTCGAGGCCGAGCACGTCGCCAGGGCGCAGCGTGCCGCCGAGCGCGGCCACCAGGTTCATCCACACCGCGCCGAGCGCGGCGAAGCCGCCGATCTTGACCACCGCGCCCATGAAACCGGTGATCGCCGCCGGCGCGCCGGTGTAGGCATCGGGGCTCCAGAAGTGGAATGGCACCGCGCCGATCTTGAAGAGCAGCCCGATGACGATCAGCAGTTGGCCGAGCTTGAGCAGGGCGTCGCGGCCCGGGAGCGCGGCGAAGCCGAACTGGGTATGGCCGGTGGCTCCGTAGGTGAGGGCCGCGCCGTAGAGGAAGATCGCGCTGAATACCGCGCCCATGACGAAGTACTTGAACAGGCCTTCGTTGGAGGCGCGGTCCTGCCGGCGCAGACCGACCAGGGCGTAGACGCTGAGACTGGTGATCTCGAGCGCGACGAACAGCGAGAGCGCGTCGGTGGCCATGGTCATGAGCATCGCGCCGAGCGCGGCGAACATGGTCAGGGCGTAGGGCTCGCCGCCCGCGTACTGGTCGCGTCCGAGGGTCTGCTGCAGACCGGCGAGCGCGCACAGCGTGGAACCGATGACGGCCTCGCACAGCCACATGCGCGCGGTGTCCATCGCGAAGATGCCATGCAGCTGGCCCATGCCACCGATGTGCGAGACCAGCGCCTGGGCGATGCCGGCGGCGATCAGGAAGATCGCTGCAGTCCACGGCAGCCACGCGTGCTTGGCGGCGCGCTGCAGAAAGGGCTCGGCGCCGAGCACGGCCAGTCCGCCGCAGGTGACCAGCAGCGCGGGCAGCAGGAGCGAGAAGAGATCGGATGACGGCATGGTCTCAGGGCTCGGTGGGGGCGGTTGGGTCGGTCGGGCTGGGAGCGGTTGCGGCGACGTCGGGTGCTAGCGCGGGATTGGCGGCGGCAGCCGGCGGATTGCCGGATTCGGCGCCGGCGGCGGCCCCGAGCTCCTCGGCGACCTTGCCGGCCTGGGTGCTGATCGGCGACGGGTAGAAGCCGAAGAAGAAACTGGCCAGCAGCAGCGGCAGGACCGCGAGCGCCTCGGACGGTGACACGTCGGTCATCTGCGCCGGATCCTGACCGGAATGGCCCTGGACCTTGCCATAGAACCAGCGCTGGATGAGGATCAGCAGGTACACCACGCCGAGGATCACCGACAGGCCGACGAAGGCGGCGGTCCACAGGCCGATGCCGAGGAAGATGCCGAGCAGGAGCTGGAATTCGCCGATGAAATTCATGGTTCCCGGCAGCGCCGCCGAGGCCAGCGCGGCGAGCACGAACATCACCGCCATCACCGGCATGCGGTTGGCGAGCCCGCCGAAGTCGTCGAGTCCGACGGTCTGCGCGCGCGCCTCCATGTAGCCGACCATCAGAAACAGCGCCGCCACCGAGAAGCCGTGCGCGACCATCTGCACCGCGGCGCCGTTGAGCGCGACCGGCGAGAAGCTGAAGATGCCGACCATGACCAGGCCGAGATGGCTCAGGCTGGAATACGCGAGCATGCGCTTCGCATCGTCCTGCGCGATCGCCACCAGCGCGCCGCCCACGGTGCCGATGGCCCCGAGCACGATGAACAGGTGCGCCCACTCGGCGCTGAGCGCGGGGAAGATCGGCAGCACGAAGCGCAGGAAGCCGTAGACGCCGATCTTGGCCATGGCGCCGGCGAGCAGCACCACGCCCGCTCCCGGGGTCTCGGAATAGGTGCGCGGCTGCCAGCCGTGGAATGGCACCAGCGGCACCTTGACCGCGAAGGCGAGCGCGAACGAGAAGAACAGCAATTGCTGGGCCTTGGCCGGGATCGCGAACATGCCGTCGATGACGGTGCGCAGGTCGGTCGAATGGATCATCCAGGCGATGTACCAGATGCCGACCAGCATGAAGATCGAGCCGAGCATGGTGTAGAGGAAGAACCACAGCGCGGCGGCACGGCGCTCGATGCCACCGAACAGCGCGATGATCACCACCATCGGGATGAGCATGCCCTCGAAGCACAGATAGAAGACCACCAGGTCGCGCGCCAGCAGCGCACCGATCATCAGCGCTTCCATGGCGAGCACGCAGGCGATGAACTCACGCATCCGCGAGCCGACCTGTCGGCGGCTGCCGAGGATCGCGATCGGCGTCAGCCAGGTGACCAGCTGGATCAACCAGCCGCTCAAGCCGTCGCTCGCGAGCGACAGGTGCACGGTGGCTCCGGTGCCCCAGAGCGGGAACCAGCTCAGTGAGACAGGCGCGAACATGCCGGCATAGGCCAGCCCGGGCGCCACCAGCGGCAGCCCGAGCACGGCGATGGCCAGGCTCAGCACCAGGCCGAAGCGGAAGTTGGCGTCGCTGTCCTTGCCGGCGGCCAGGCAGACCACGAGCGCGGCGACGAAGGGAGAAGCGAGCAGGAGGTAGAGCATGTCAGTACAGGAGACTCAGGATGTGGCTGAGGGCTGAGGACGCGTAGCGGATGCCATCGGTGATCGGGTGGATCCAGAGGATGGCCGCGGCTCCCGCCACCGACAGCACCAGGCTGGTGCGCAGGCGCGAGCGCTGGATGGTGGCGTAACCGTCGCCGAGGTAGGCGGTGAGCTCGGCGATCGCGTAGGTGATGCCGCCAATGAGCGCCTGCTCGACCAGCCAATAGAGGATGAGGCTGGCCCAGCGCGTCGGCAGCACCACCAGCACGTGATAGATGCGATCGAAGGCCCAGGTCCAGCTCGCGCCGAATCCGGTCGGGTCGCTCGACGGATGGGCTTCGGCGCTCTTACCGGTCGGACCCTTGCGCCACACCACCACCGCGATCAGCAGGCCGGCGATGCACCCGACCGTAGCCATGAAGGTCACCAGCCAATCGGTTTGGACGACCGTGGCGCCCTCCATCCCCGGCGCGAGGCCGCCGGCCGCGGCCATCTCGTTCGGATGCAGGACCGGCTTGAGGTATTCGTAGAAGATGTCGAGTCGCATCGGCTCGAACCACAGGTAACCGGCGCCCATGCTGCCGGCGCCCAGGATGATCAGCGGCAGCGCCATGGTGAAGGGCGTGCCCTCGACATGGTGCTTGGCCTCGTCGCTCAGGCGGCTCGGGCTCCAGAAGGTCAGCATCATGACGCGGGTCATGTAGATCGCGGTGATCAGCGCGGTGATCAGCGCCGCCACCGCCACGATCTGGGCGATGTCGACGTGGCTCGAGCCGATGGTCAGCGCTGCGTGGCCATGCCACAGGCGCTCGAGGATGAGATCCTTGGAGACGAAGCCCGATCCGCCCGGCAGACCGAGGATCGCGTACCAGCCGAAGCACAGCACCATGTAGGCGACGAACATGCCCTTCAGCTTGTGCAGTCCGCCCATGCGGCGCATGTCCTGCTCGTGGTGGAGGCCGTGGATGATCGCGCCCGCGCCGAGGAACAGCGTGGCCTTGAAGAAGGCGTGGGTGAAGACGTGGAACAGCGCCACGTCATAGGCGCCGACGCCGCAGGCCATGAACATGAAGCCGAGCTGGCTGACGGTGGAATACGCGAGCGCCTTCTTGATGTCGTTCTGGAAGAGGCCCGCGACTGCGCCAAAGATCGCGGTCAGGCAGCCGATCACCAGGATCACCGACAGCACCTCGGGCACGAACGAGTACAGGTCGCCCAAGCGCGCGACCAGGTAGACGCCCGAGGTGACCATGGTCGCGGCGTGGATGAGCGCTGAGACCGGAGTCGGGCCGGCCATCGCGTCGGGCAGCCAGGTGAGCAGTGGGATCTGCGCGCTCTTGCCGGTGCAGCCGAGGAAGATCAGCAGCGCCGCCGCCTTGATCCAGCCATGGGTGGATGGCGACATCGCGTCGCCGCCTGGCGCGTTGTGGAACCAGCCGCGGATGTCCAGGTAATCGAGGCTTCCGCACACCTGCACGAGCGCGAACGCGCCGAGCAGGAAGCCGAGATCGCCGATTCGGTTCATCACGAAGGCCTTGCGGGCCGCGTCGTTGTATTCGGTGTTGTGGTGCCAGAAGCCGATCAGCAGGTACGAGCACAGGCCGACGCCTTCCCAGCCCATGAAGGTGACCGGCAGATTGCCGCCGAGCACGAGCATGATCATGCTGAACATGAACAGGTTCATGTAGGCCATGAAGCGCGCGAAGCCGCGGTCGTTCCACATGTACCCGACCGAATACAGGTGGATGAGCGTGCCGATGCCGGTCACGAACAGCAGCATCATGCTGGTCAGGCGGTCGAAGAGCAGGGTGAAGTCGAGATGGAAGCCCCCGGCCGAGAACCACGTCCACAGCGACTGGCTCATGGGCGCGGTGGCGGACAGGTGGCTCGCGGCGGCGAGCGTGAAGGCGAAGCTCAGGCCAGGGCAGGCTACTGCGATGAGCGAGACGAACCCCTTGCTGGGTCCGTTCGCGGAGCGCGCGCCGGCGAGGCTGAGCGCCCCGTTGAGGATGGCGCCGAGCAGCGGCAGTGCGGCGATGAGCCAGAGCGGGAAGTACGAGTTCACCGAGGCGTCCTCTATTCTTTCATGTCCGCGAAGGCGTCGCTGTCGACGGTGTCCTTGCCGCGGGTGATGCAGATCACCATGGCCAGGCCGACACAGGCTTCGGCGGCGGCGATGGCGATGGTGAACAGTGGCGTCAGCTGGCCCCACAGGGATTGCGCCCCGGGCAGCTGTTGGCTGAATCCGACGAAGCTGAGATTCACCGCGTTGAGCATCAGCTCGACGCCCATCAGCACGAGGAAGATGTTGCGGCGCGCGAGCACCACCATCAGCCCGAGGGTGAAGAGCAGGGCCGCCAGCAGCTGGACGTGGAACGGATCAATGGCCGTCATGGGTGGCTCCGTGGGCTTCCGCCATGGCGCCGCCGGGCGTCTCGGTCGATTCCAGCGTGCGCTTGGCGAGCATCACCGCCGCGACCACCGCGACCAGCAGCAGCACGCCGATCAGCTCGAAGAGCAGGTAGTAGCCGTGGCCGTCATGGCCCGGCATGGCGCTCAGGTCGAACATCGCGGGCGCGATCGCGGCGATGTCGCCGCGTAGGGCGTGCGGATCGACGGGCATGGGCTGCGCGTGCAGCGCCTGCACCACCGCCGCGAGCAGCGCGAGCGGCATCAGCGCGCCGAGGATGCTGTAGCGATCGAAGCGCGGCACGCGGTGGTCCTGCGCCTGGTTCAGCACCATGATCACGAACACCACCAGCATCATGATC
Organism: Planctomycetota bacterium; assembly: GCA_038231435.1. GTDB lineage: Bacteria > Planctomycetota > UBA11346 > UBA11346 > UBA11346 > JACCZE01. The sequence continues at coordinate 114,048 of JBBRLJ010000005.1, read as the reverse complement.
GCGCCGGCGTAGACCAAGATCTGGATGACGCCCAGGAACGGGCTGCCCAACAGCGCGTAGATGCCGCTGATCGAGAGCATCACGCCGATCAGGTAGACCGCGCCGTTGAGCGGATGGCGCGACATCAGCAAGCCAGCCGAGCACAGCAGGGCGGCCAACGCGAACAGCCCGAAGTAGACGGTGCCGATGAGATGATCGATGTTTTCGGGCATGGAGAGGTGTCTTGTCGTCCGGTGAGGTGGGACAGGAAAACTAGTGGTAGGTTCCGCTCTTGAACTCTTCGAGGGCCTTGGCGTGCAGCGAGCCGCCCGGGGCCTTCTGGCTCTGGATGTCCTCGAGCGGGTAGTCCTTCGGATCCCAGTCCATCATGCGTTCGCGGCCGACCACGAAGTCGCGGCGGTTGTCGCCGGCGAGCACCGCTTGGCGCGTATCCATGCGGATGGCGTCACACGGGCAGGCCTCGACGCAGAAGCCGCAGAACACGCACAGCAGCAGATCGATCTCGAACTTCGCCGGGCGCTTCTCGATGTGGTGGTCGGGGCTCTCCTCGGCGACGATGTTGATGCAGCGCGCGGGGCAGGCGGTCGAGCACATGAAGCAGGCAACGCAGCGGGGGGTGCCGTCGGGGCGCTTCATCAGGCGATGGCGGGCGCGGTAGTCGCGCGGCAGATCCGGCGGCACATCGGGATAGTTGAGGGTCTTGAAGTGGTCGGCTTCGACCAGGCTCTTCTTGGCATGGCCGAAGGTCGTGGCGAGGCCTTTGAAGATCTCGACGAAATAGATCTTCTCCCAGAACGTCAGGTTGGGACGGGCGACTACTTTTGCCATGCGGGCTCCGGCTTTCCGATGACGGCGGCGATCATTTGATGGCCTTGGCGAGGATCGCGGTCACCAGCAGGTTCACGAGCGCGATGTTGAGCATGACCTTCCAGCCGAGCGCCATGATCTGGTCGTAGCGGAAGCGCGGCAGCGTCCAGCGCACCCAGATGAAGATCAGGGCGAAGAACAGGGTCTTGCCGATGACGATGTGAAACTGCACCACGGCCGTGACGATGTTCACCCATCCCGGGTAGAGCAGCTCGCGGCCCGGGGCGCCGACCGACGAGGTCTTCAGGAACATGAACGCGGCCACGGCTCCGGCGAGCATCATCAGGCCCAGGCCCGCGAATGCCGCGACGTACACACCGTACTCGCGCAGGCGCAGATCTCGATCCACCGAGTTCGTCTTGGCATAATGAGAGCGGCGGCCGTTGACCAGCGACGCGGCGAACAGCAGCAGGGCGCCGGTCGGCACCAGCAGGATGGCCAGCACCAGTCCGAGGTTGGCCTTCACCCAGGCGGTATCGTAGCCGGGGATCGGCAGCAGCTGGTAGCCGCCGCAATAGATGGTGGCGAGCAGCGCTGAGGCCACCAGCACGTGCAGGTATTCGCCAGTCATGAACATCATGAACTTCACGCCCGCGTATTCCGTATGGAAGCCGCCGACGATCTCGGACTCGCCCTCGGCCACGTCGAAGGGGTTGCGGTTGCACTCGGCGAACATCGAGACCAGGAACAGCGCGAAGCCGACCGGCTGCACGATGATGCCCCAGGTGTGGCTGCCCTGCCATTCGACGATGTCGGTGAGGCTGAAGCTGCCGACGATCAGCAGCATGCCCAGCACCGACAGACCCATGCTGACCTCGTACGAGATCATCATCGCCGAGGCGCGCATGCCGCCGAGCAGGCTGTACTTCGAATTCGACGACCACGAACCGAGCACCACGCCGTACACGGTCAGCGAGCCGAGCGCGAACAGCAGCAGCAGGCCCGAGTTGGAGGTGATCAGCGTGCCGTTGAGCCAGGCCAGCTGGTGGGCCGAGTTCACGAACGGGATCGGCGCGAACCACGGCAGCAGCGCGGGGGTCAGCAATCCGGTCGCCACCGGGATCGCCGGCGCCGCCCAATAGAACGACTTGAACGCGAACGGCGGAACGAAGTTCTCCTTGAACACCAGTTTCACCAGGTCGGTCATCGTGTAGATGATGCCGAAGCCACGGATGCGCTTGATGAAGGGCGCGGGGATGTACGCGCGATTGGGGCCGGCGCGGTCCTGGATGAAGCCGGCGCCGCGGCGCTCTAGCAGCACCAGCAGCGGCAGCACTTGGAACAGGATCAGCGGGATCGCGATCGGCAGGATGAGACCCGCGATCTGGTAGGGATGCGCCTGGATCCACTCGATCACGCTCATGTCGCCGCTCCGGCCGGAACCTCGGCGGCCTTCTGCCCGCCGATCGCCTGGCCCGCGGGACCGATCGAACGGTAGCTGATGCCGGCGAGCTGCGGGGCGAGCTTGGCCGCGTGCTTCCACGCATCGTTCTCGCTGGTCCAGCCGAGCGGCGAGCCGACCGCAGCCGCGAGGCGCGCCAGCACCTGCCAGGCCGGTTCGAGCTCTGAGCTCGGCACCGCCGGGCACGCCTGCAGCATCTGCACGCGGCCGTTGCAGTTGACCATGGTGCCGCGCACCTCGGCCCAGGCGCGGATGCCGACAGCGACCGTGGCCTTGGCGGTGGTCGCGTCGTTCCAGCTCGAGAGCACGATGCGGGTGCGGATCGACTCGAGCGCGGCGGCGCGCGCGGCGTCCGCCGCCCACAGGTCGTGACCGGCCACCAGCAGGCAATCGAACTCGCCAGCGCGGGCGGCCAGCTCGTCGAGGTTGTCCGTGATGCCGAGCAGCTGCAGGCCCTTGCGGTTGGCGACCGGGTCGCCGCTCTTGGCGATGCCGTCTGGCTTGCCTACCTTGAGCCACGAGCCGCCGAAGATCTCGGCCTTGGCGCCGAGGGCGGACTGCAGCGCGATGAGCGCGGCGTTGTCCTCGGTGGTGAGGTGCCCCGAGGCGACCAGCGCGATGCGCTTCGCGGAACCGAGCGCCGAGCCGGCGGCGGCGAGCGCCGCGTCCATCGTGCAATCGGCGCCAGCGATCTTGCCGTCAGTGAGGCGGTTGCGGCCGAGCTCGCGGTAGAGCAGGCGCGTGCTGTTGGCGATCCAGCTCTTGTTGACCTCGGGATTGCGGCGCGGCATCAGGCGCCAGACCTTGCCGTTGTTGTATTCGACGGTCAGGTTCGCGCCCAGCGAATCCGACGGATCGATCGACTCGACCGACTTCAGCATCCACACGCGCTGCTGGAAGCGGAAGTGCTTCGCGGTGAGCGCGCCGACCGGGCAGATGTCGGTGGTGTTGAGGTCGTACTCGTGGTCGAGCGGCTTGCCGGGGAAGGTGGTCAGGTAGGCGTGGTCGCCGCGACCGGCGATATCCAGCTGCGAGCTCTTCGCGACGTCGTCCATGAAGCGGACGCAGCGCGTGCAGAGGATGCAGCGCTCCTGGTCGAGCACGATGGTCGGGCCGAGATCGATGCGCTTGCCGCCGCGGTCTTCGCCTTTGGCGTCGACGAAGCGGTGGTCGGCGCCGCCCTTGTACTGCTTGCCCACTTCGTCCTGCAGACGGCTCTCGTGCCGGCCCTGGCCCATGTAGTGCTCTTGCAGCGTGCACTCGCCGGCCTTGTCGCAGATCGGGCAGTCGAGGGGATGGTTGACGAGCAGGAACTCCATCACGCCCTTGCGGGCCTTGACCACCTTCTCGCTGCCGAGCTGGGTGCGCACCTTCATGCCGGGCGCAGTCTGCATATGGCACGAGATCGCGAGCGCGAAGCCGCGCGGCCCCTCGACCTCGACCAGGCAGATGCGGCAGTTGCCGGCGACCTTCAGGTCCGGGTGGTAGCAGAACGCCGGCGTGTCGATCGCGGCGTTCTGGCGCAGCGCTTCGATGAGCTGGGTCTTGGGCGGGACTTGGACGTCCTTGCCGTCGACGTTGATGGTGATGAGGTCGGCCATGGTGCTCGTGATCGTTCGGTGTGTCGGTGCGTGCTGTCGTCGATGACCGTTACCAGAAGGCCCCGGGCCGCACCGCTTCGAGCGGCCGCGGTTCGGTGTGCTTGGCGTTCTTCGCCACGTACTCGTCGAAATGCTTGCGGAACTTGGTGACGAACGACTGCACCGGCCACGCCGCGCCCGGGGCGAAGGCGCAGATGGTCGTCCACTCGTACTGGTCGGCCAGATCCTTGATCATGTCGATGTCGCCGTCGCGGCCTTCGCCGCGCGCCACCTTGCGCACCATGCGGTCGACGTAGCCCGTGCCCTCGCGGCATGGCGTGCACTGCCCGCAGGATTCATGGGCGTAGAAGCGCGCGATCGATTCGAGGATCAGCACCGGGTCGCGCGTGGTGTTGAAGGGCGTGACCGCGCCCGAGCCGAGCATCGACTTGAGGCTGGCGAGGGACTCGTAGTCCATGGTCGCCTTCTTGGTCTCTTCCGCCGTCAGCACCGGGGCGGACGAGCCGCCGGGGATGCAGCCGAGCAGCTCGCCGTCGAGCCCGCCGCAGAGGTCGAAGAACTCCATGTACGAGATGCCGAGCGGCACCTCGTAGACGCCGGGGTTCTTCACATCGCCAGCGATCGAGAACAGCTTCGAGCCGGGGCTCTTGTCGGTGCCGAACTGGCGGTAGCCCTTGGGCCCGTTCTTGAGGATGAACGGCACCGCCATGATGGTCTCGACGTTGTTCACCACCGTGGGGCTGGCGAAGGCGCCGGACACCGCGGGGAACGGCGGCTTGAGGCGCGGCTGGCCCTTGAAGCCCTCGAGCGAATTGATGAGGCCGGTCTCCTCGCCGCAGATGTACGCGCCCGCGCCGCGGTGGACGTAGATGTCGAGGCTGTAGCCCGAGCCCTGGATGTTCTCGCCGAGCAGGCCGGCGTCGTACGCCTCCTTCAACGCCGCATTCAGGCGGCGGATCATCGGCAGCATCTCGCCGCGCACATAGATGTACGCGGTGCGCACGCCGAGCGCGAAGCCCGAGATGATCATGCCCTCGATCAGCAGGTGCGGATCCTTATCCATGCACAGCCGGTCCTTGAAGGTACCGGGCTCGCCTTCGTCGGCGTTGATCACCAGGTACACCGGCTTGCCGCCGCGCGGCACGAAGCTCCACTTCATGCCGGTCGGGAAGCCGGCGCCGCCGCGGCCGCGCAGTCCCGAATCCTTCACCATCTCGATCAGCTCGAACTGGCTCTTGTCGAACAAGGCTGGTCCGATGTTCTCGTAGGCGCCGTGCCTGCGCGCGACGTCCAGCGTATGCCCGTTCTCAACCTCGAAGAGCTTGGTGAGGACAGTCGGCAGCGCTTTGCCCTTCCAGGTCTTAGGCATGGGCATGGCTTAGGCCTTTCCTGGCGGCGGATTGGCGGCGGAGGGCGACGGCGTGGCGCCAGGCAGCGGCGCGGAAGCGGCTCCGGGTTGCGGCGCGGGCGGTGCGGGCGGCTTGCCAGTGGCGTTGACGATCGCGCTGGGCTTGGCCGCGCGATCCTTCTCGTGCGCGAGCACGCGGTACTGCGCGGTCTGGCCCTCGTGCAGCTTGTCGGCAGCCTTCTGGTCGCGCGGACCGACGCTGGCGATGTCGCGCCAGCTGGCACCGCTGTCGTCCGAGCGCTGCACCACCAGCTTGAGGCACTCGGGCGCGTTGGCCCAGGTGATGGCGATGTTGTCCCCAGTCGCGACCGCCGCGACCTTGAGCGCGGGCGGCGCCGGCGCGTACGCGGCCATCTGCGGCTGCGCGCTGGCGCCGACGGCTCCCGGATGTCCCTTGGTGTTCAGCACGATGCCGCCGAGCGGATCGACCTTGAGAGCCGGCGTGCGCGCGGCCTCGGCGCGCAGCTTCGCGATCCACCGATCGAGATCGGCGGCCTTGGGATGGAAGCTCTCTGGCAGCGCCTCGAAGCGCTCGGGGCCGATCGCCTCGTCGTTGATCAGCACGCCCGGTCCGGTGCCGCACAGCGCCAGGCACTCGACGCGCACCAGGGTGAAGAGCCCGTCCTTGGTGGTCTCACCGGACTGGATGGCGAGCGACTTCTCGAGATGCGCGATCAGATCCTCGGCGCCGTAGATCTGGCAGCACATGGTCTGGCAGACCTGGATCAGGTAGCGGCCCGTCGGAGCCTGCTTGTACATCGTGTAGAATTCGACCACGCCGTAAGCGTGCGCCGGGCTCACCGCCGAGATCTCGGCGGCCCATTCGATGCCGACGCGCGGCACCCAGCCGTATTCCTCCTGCAGCAGCCACAGCACCTGGAGAAGCACGGCGCGCTTCACCGGGTAGCGGCGCCACAATTCCTCGATCTGCGGCTGGAACTTCTTCATCCGCTCACGCACCATCGCGACCGTGAGGTCTGCGGGTTGGATCGTGGCGGGATTGACGCAGGCGGCCGCGCTCATCGGTCGAGCTCTCCGGCAATGATGTTGATGGAACCCAGTGTGGCAGCGGCGTCCGCGAGCATCTCGCCCTCGAGCATGCCGCCGAACGCGGCGTACTGCGTGAAACAGGGCGGGCGCACCTTGATGCGGTACGGATTGGTGCCGCCGTCGGAGACGATGTGGAAACCGAGTTCGCCGTTGGCGGCCTCGACCGCGTCATAGCACTCTCCCGGAGGCGGGCGCACGCCTTCGTAGATCAGCTTGAAGCTGTTGATGAGCGCTTCCATGTCGTGGTAGACGTGGTCGCGATCCGGCAGCGACAGGCGTGCGTCGGCGGTGTTCACCGGACCAGGCTTGAGGCGATCGAGCCCCTGGCGGCAGATCGACACCGATTCCAGGATCTCGTACATGCGGATCATGATGCGGTCGAAGGTATCGCCGGTGGTGCCGACGACGGTGTCGAACTGGTAGGTCTCGTAGCCGTAGTACGGCTCGTCCTTGCGCAGGTCGCGGTCGACGCCCGAGGCGCGCAGGCATGGGCCGGTCCAGCCGTAGCTGATCGCCTCGGCGGCCGAGACCACACACACGTCCTTGGTGCGGTCGATGAAGATCTTGTTGTGCTCGACCAGACCGCGGACCTCGGCGACCGAGGCCTCGATGCGCGTCAGCACCTTGCGCACGTCATCCTCGAAGCCGACGTAGGCGTCACGGTACATGCCGCCGATGCGCGTGACGGTGTTGGTCAGGCGCTGGCCGCAGAGCTTCTCCCAGATCTTGTAGACCTCTTCGCGGGTATTGAAGAAGTACCAGAAGTTGGTCAGCGCGCCGAGATCGACCAGGTTCGTACACACGCAGACCATGTGGTCGATGATGCGCGACAGCTCCATCAGCACGACGCGCAGCGTGATGCAGCGCTCGGGCACCGTCACGTTGAACATCTTCTCGACGGCCTTGCAGAAGCCGATGTTGTTGATCATCGCGCTGCAGTAGTTCAGGCGGTCGGTGTACGGCAGCACCATGGTGTAGGTGCCCTGCTCGACCATCTTCTCGAAGCCGCGGTGCAGGTAGCCCATCTCGCAGGCGGCGGCCTCGATGGTCTCGCCGTCGAGCGCCGCGAAGATGCGCAGCGTTCCGTGCGTCGCCGGATGGCTCGGTCCGATGTTGACCGTCATCAGGTCCTGGGGCTCGTTGGCGCGGGTCAGCACTTTCATCAGAGACCCCCGGCGCCGATGGCGCCCTCGGACTTGGCGCGCGGCCTGTCGACCTGGCCCTGCTCGGCGGCGCTCTGGTGCTTCGCTGCGATCGGCTTGCCCAGGTGGACCTCGCCGCTCTCGACCACGGTGTAGCCGAGCTCGCGCAGGCGGGCCTCGAGTTGGTCGACCATGGGATCGTTGATCGACAGCTTCTGCCGTTTCTGGCAGGGGTAGTCCTTGCGCAGCGGGTGGCCGACGAACTCGTGATGGTTGAGGATGCGCTTGAGATTGGGATGGCCGGTGAAGACGATGCCCATCTGGTCCCAGACTTCGCGCTCGGTCCAGTCGGCGATGCGATAGAGGTCGTGGATCGACGGCAGCCGGGCGTCGTCCTCCTCGACCTCGACCTTGATCATCACGCGATGGCGGAACTCGAGGCTCTTGAAGAGGTAGACCAGAGCGAAGCGCGGCCCGCGGTGGTTGGGATAGCTGAGATAGTCGATGGCCGAGATGTCGAGCAGGGTGTTCATGCGCAGCGACTGGTCATCGCGCAGGAACGAGACCAGGTCGCGCAGCTTCGAGCGCGCGTCGCCGGCGGCGAGCACGAGCGTCAGGTTCCAGCGATCCTTGGTGTCGCGGCGCAGGCCGAAGAGCTGCAGCGCGCTAACCAGCTGCTCGTCGGTCAGACCGGGCTTCATCGCCTCGCGCATCCACGGCTTGGCCGTATCGACGATGTCGTTCTTGGACGAGTGGTAGGGAACGCCACCGACGGAGGTCATGCGCCCACCGCCTTCTGCTCGACGCGGTTCTCGCGTTCGATCTTGTTCTGCAGCTGGACGATCGCCTCGAGAAAGGCCTCGGGCCGCGGCGGGCAGCCGGCGATGTAGATGTCGACGGGGATGATCTCATCGATGCCGGGCACGGTGCAGTAGCAGTCGTAGAAGCCGCCCGAGGTCGCGCAGGCACCGGCCGAGATCACCCACTTCGGCTCGCACATCTGCTCATAGATGCGGCGCAGCACCGGGGCCTGCTTGTAGGTGACGGTACCGGCGATGATGATCAGGTCGGCTTGGCGCGGGCTGAAGCGCACCAGCTCGGCACCGAAGCGGCTGATGTCGAACATCGAGCTGACCACGCCCATGAATTCGATCGCGCAGCAGGCGGTGCCGAACGGGAACGGCCACAGGCTGTTGCGGCGGCCCCAATTGATGACCGCGTCGACGCGCGTGGTGATGAAGGCATCGCCCATGCTGTTGTCGGGCGTTACGGCTGCGGGTACGGGCTTGAAAGTCATGGGGTTGTGCCTTGGGCGAGCAGGCCGCGCGAGAACGATCCCCAGCGCGGAAAAGGGAGGGAACGGCTAGCTACTCCCAATCCAGCGCACCCTTCTTGTACAAGTAGAGGTAACCGACTTCGAGCAGCACCAGGAATACGACCAGCAGCCAGACCATCTCCCACCCGCCACTCTTGAACTGGTAGGCCCACGGGTAGAGGAACGCGACTTCGATGTCGAAGGCGAGGAACAGCATCGCGATCAGATAGAAGCGGATGCTGAATTTCTCGCCCGAGCTGCCGACCGACACCGGCAGGCCGGATTCGTACGGCTCGAGCTTGCCGGGATTGCTGTTGCGGGTGCCGTGCACCCAGCGGCTGGCGAAGATGTTGACCGTCATCAGCAGGGTCGGGATCGCCAAGCCGAGCAGGATGAGGACGGTCAGCGGGTAGACGGTGTCGAAATACGTCGGACCGGGGGGCGTCGGCCCTGAAGCAGGCGCGGAGGTGGCGAAAGTGCCAGGCGCATCCATGGGGAGCCTCTCCGTGGTGGAATCTGGGGTGCTGTGGACGCTCGGAGACCGTGAAAACCAGCTTTTCGGCGAGCGAGGGCTTATAAGATCCCCTCCGGACGACTCCAGAGGAAACATGCTTGGAATGATGGTTTGCAGTGCCTTATGGCTACATCCATGCATCGGACGATCGCCGCTTTCGTTAATGAGTATCGTTTGCGATAGGAGGGCGTCGGGCCCCGCTCCCGACCTGGGTTGACAGCGACCGCCGGCCGAATCCCGTCGCGGGCATGACCGACCCGACACGCGCCTGTTACCTGGCTACCGCCCAGGCGCTCCTGCCCCGCCTCGTCCGAGTCGATCGTCCGGCACTGCGCCAGGTCGCTCCGGTCGCGGATCCGGAAGCCTTCCAGGGTTGGCGGCTCGACGATGCCGGTCCCGCCAGCCAGCTGGCCACGCGCACCCTCGCACGCGGCGACCACGCGACCCTCGATTTCGGCGAACACCTGGTCGGCTATCTGCGCCTGCATCTGGAGCCGGTCGGCCGCGCCATGGACGCGCCGCTGCGGCTCAAGCTGGTGTTCGGCGAAGTGCCAGCGGAGGTCTGCGAGCCGTTCGATCCCTTCACCGGCCAGCTCAGCCGCGCCTGGCTGCAAGACGAGGTGGTGACCATCGACGCGATCGCCGGCCCACTGACCCTGCCCCGCCGCTACGCCTTCCGCTACCTGCGCATCGAGGTCGTCGACACCTCACCGAACTACCGCATCCGGATCGATGCCGTCGTCTGCGAGAGCGTCACCTCGGCGGGCGCGACGCCACCGCCGCTTCCGAGTGGCACGCCCGCGGAGGTGGTCGCGCTCGACCGCGTCAGCCTGCGCACGCTCGCCAACTGCATGCAGACCGTGTTCGAGGACGGGCCGAAGCGCGATCGCCGGCTGTGGAGCGGCGACCTGCGTCTGCAGGCGTTGACCAACTATGCGTCGTTCGGCGACACCACGCTGGTGAAGCGCTGCCTGTACCTGTTCGCGGGCCTCGCGCGCGCCGACGGACTGGTGCCGGCCTGCGTGTTCGAGACCCCCGAGCCGACCAGGGGCCACGAGTTCATCCTCGACTACACCGCACTCTTTCCGGCGATCCTCCTCGACTACGCGCATGCCAGCCGCGATCTCGAGACCGCGCGCGATCTCTGGCCGGTCGCGAAGACACAGCTCGAGTTCGCACTCGCGCATCTGAACGCCGACGGGCTGTTCGTCGACCCGGGCAACTGGTGGCTGTTCATCGACTGGAAGGACGGCCTCGACAAGCAGGCGGCGATCCACGGCGTGCTCTGCTACGCGGTGCGGCGCACGCTGGAACTGGCGCGCCTGATCGGCCGCGAGGCCGAGGTCGCGCACCTGCCCGGGCTCGCGCCGCGCATGGCCGCCGCCGCGCGCGCGCAGCTGCTCGATCCCGCCACCGGGCTGTTCGTCAGTGGCGCGAAGCGCCAGGTATCGTGGGCGTCGCAGGCCTGGCTGGTAATTGGCGGGGTGATGACGCCGGCCGAGGGCGCGCACGCGTTCCGCGCACTCGAGGCAGACCCAACGGCCCTCAGGCCCGCCGGGCCGTACCTGTGGCACCACGTGGTCGAGGCCATGCTCATCTGTGGCCTAGAGCGCGAAGCGCTGGCGCTGCTGCGTTCCTATTGGGGAGCGATGATCGCGCTGGGAGCCACGACCTTCTGGGAAGTATTCGATCCGGCCGACCAGCGCCTGTCCCCCTACCGCTCGCATCACCTCAACAGTTATTGCCATGCGTGGAGCTGCACCCCTGCGTATTTCATCAGGGGCTTCATCAAGGGGGGCTACGGCCCCCCTTCTAACGGCCTGCCGGCCTGACCCCCTGGGAAGCGGGGATAAGGGAGATATGGCGGCGGACGCCGAACCAGCCAGCGGTTGTGTCGAGCTCGATAGGAAATGCGCGGGAACGCGACCGACCGCTGTAAAATGGGATGTGGTGCTAGACGCCTGACATCCAAGGAGGTCCGCATGTGGTATCATCCTCGCCCTGGCATGGCGACGCATGGAGCGGCGCTGATCGGCATGTACGTCATGCTGCTCGGCTTCGGCATGCTCGCGCTCGATGCAGCGATCGGCATCCTGCTCATCCCAGCTGGTCTGCTGCTGGCCGTCTTCGGCCATGAGCATCATCGCAAGCCTCGTCCGCTGATGATGGACCAGCGCACCGTGGCGCGCGACACGGACATCGTGGATAATGTGGACATTGTGGATGTAGAGCGCGTCTCGCGATCAGACGACGGAGCCAGAGTTCGAACCGGAGCTGCCGTAGACGCGTAGCGCGTAAACCTGCGCGCGCGGCGTGCCGTTGGTGGCGCGCACCACCAGCCGCACCGCGTCGCCCGTTATCGCCTGTGCCAACACGTGGGAGCGTAGGCGTAGATGGTTCGCGCGCACCTCGGCGACCGTCGACCAGCGGCCCTCGGAGCGGACTTCGAGATCGTAGTCCTTGACCAGGTCGGGCTCGACGGCGTGCGGCGCCGCGATCCACGCATTCACCAGGTGGCGATCGAGGTCTGCATCGAAAAGCAGCGATACTTCGTTGATCGGAGCGGGCTGCGCGAGCTCGACCAGCAGCCATTCGGGACGTGCGAAGTCGCTCGCGCGCGAGATCCACAGGCTCGGCGACAGGAAGGGCCGCGCGTAACCATCGATGGCGTTCGCCGGCCCGTAGGCTTGAGGCTCAGCGGGCAGCCGAAAGCAGTAATTGCGTTCGCCGCGCATGCAGCCGAAGCGCGAGTGGCGGTTGGAGTTCTTCCCCCACTGGTCGTTGGACTCCTCGTACGACTTGATGCCGACGCGCCGCGCGCCGCAGCCGTGCCACGAAATGTGCGGATTCCTGATCAGCTCGATCATGCCCCAGTCGGTATCGTGGATGACTGCGTCGAGCGGGATGCGTGTCCACACTGCCTCGCCCCGCGCGAGCTTCGCGCTGCCCTCTCCGCGCAGACCCGCGGGAATGGTCAGGCCGCGGCCATCGCCACGATGCAGTCGCCATGCCAGGGTGGTGTCCTCGGTCGCGGTCAGCAGCACGTCGATATGAGTCAGGGGCCCGGCGAAGGCCGGGAACATCAGCAGGCGATCCTTGTCGAGTGCGAAGACGCGGTCGGGCTGGTCGAGCGAGAGATCCTCGAGCTGCGACGACGCGGTGGCGCGCGCGCCCGGCCGGCGCGCGAGATCGGCGGGATCGTCGCTGCGCGCGCCGATGACATGGTGGTCGTCGCGCAGCAGACGTTCGCGCAGCGCCACGACGCGCGGTCCGTTCGCGATCTCGCGCGGCGTCAATCCCTCGCGCGCGCACATCGCCGCCGCGGCGCCCACCGCCTCGCCCATCTGCGCGCAGGTCAGCATCACCCGCACCGAGGTCAGGGCGATATGGGTGGCCGACACATCCCGGCCGGCGAACAGCAGGTTCGGGATGGTCTTCGAGTACAGGCTGCGCAACGGGATGTTGTAGGTGCCGGGGATGTGCGTGTGCGTGCTCGGCGGATGCGCGTCGTCGAAGAAGCCCAGCGGCGCGTGGTCGTCGAGATTCCAGCCGCCGAAGGCGATCGCGTCGGGAAAGTCCGCGCGCGCAACCACGTCCTGCTCGGTGAGCACGTGGTCGCCGATGAAGCGCCGCGACTCGCGCTTGCCGGGGATGGTGCCGACCCATTCGAGCGTCAGGTTGCGGTTCTTCTCGCGCTGCGCCGGATCGTTCTTCAGGTAGTCGAAGATGCCGTAGGCGATGCGCAGGAGCTCGAGCTTGATCGCCTCGTTGTCGTGGATGGTGTCGAGCTGGCCGCCCCACTCGATCCACCAGAAGCCGCCGCGTATCTTGTCGAACTCCCACACGGGATTGCGGCCCATGCGGAAATCCTTCTCGGTGAAGCGGTGCGCGAACGACGGTGGGTGGAAATCGACCGGCTTGCCGATGTCCTTCGCCAGGAACAGGATCGAACCGCCGAGGGTGTTCTCCTGGCGCTGCGCCGGCGCCAGGGATTCGCCGTGCTCGCCCTTGGCCTCGCGGCCGGTCATGTACGGTGCGCCGGCGAGGTAGCCGAGCGTGCCGTCGCCGGTGCAATCGATGAACATGGGCGCGCTGAAGGTGGTCATGGTCTCGCTGTGCAGCGTCAGCGCATCGACCGAGGCGATGCGCCCCAGCTCCTTGCCACTGCCCATGGTGACGGCGTAGAGCGCGGTGTTCAGGTGCAGATCCAGACCGGCCTGCGAGATCACCGCGTCGAGCAGCACCGCGTCCCACAGCTCGTATTGCCCGGACTGGTTGCGGAACTGGTTCTCGAGCAGCAGCTCCTCCATCAGGCCGGTCTCGCGGAACCACAGCGCGTTCGCGCCGCCGCTCGCCCCCTGCAGCCACACCCGCACCTCCTTCGAGCCGTTGCCCCCGAGCACCGGGCAGTCCTGGATCAGCGCGACCTTGGCGCCGTGGCGCGCCGCGGTGATGGCCGCGCCGATCCCGGCCATGCCGCCGCCGCACACCACCACATCGTAGCTCCTCGTGATTCGGCGCAGCGCGGGCTGGGATGGCGGGATGGTTGACGAGGGAATGGTGGCGTGGGTCATGGCTGTTCCTTCGAAGATTCCAGGTCCGATCCGCTCATGGCCGCCTCGATGGCGCGGCGGCCTTCGTGCAAGAGCTCGAGCACCGTCGCGATGGGCAGCGCGGCGGCCGGTCCCGAGAGCGCCAGCGCGGCGGGAGCTTCGCCGGCGACGGTGATCGGGATCGCGCAGCCGAGATGCCCCGGCTGCAGGTAGCCATCGAGCACCACGCAATCCTCCTGCACCGTCGCGCGTGCGTGCGCGAGCACCGCCGCGCCGGTCTCGGGCACCGATGGCGTGCGCCGTTCCCAGCCGTAACGGCGCCGTGAATCCGCGAGCGCCGACAGCGCCTCGCGCTTCGGCCGCTCGATGAGCAGGCGCAGCGCCACCGACGACAGGTGCAACGGGAAGCCCACCGACAGCGGCACCGGTTCGTGCCCGCTCTGGCTGCGCGAGAAATAGATGAGCTGGTCGCGCCACAACGTCGCCAAGGCGACGTCCATGCCGGGAGCGCGCGCCGCGAGCGCGGCCATCGCCTGGCGCGGCCGCGTCAGATAGCGGAACTGGCGCAGCGAGTTGCCACCGAGCGCGAGCAAGCCGTAGTCGGCGGCGAAGCCATGGTAGGTCGGCTTGCGCACGTAGCCGGCATCGATCAGCGTGCCGAGCACGCGCGACACCCAGCTCTGGTGCAGGCCGACGCGGCGCGCGATCTCGGTCGAGGTCAGCGGACCCTGGGCTTCCGCCACCAGGCGCAGCACCTCGAGCCCACGCGTGAGCGCCTGGGCGATCGGCGGCTCGGCAGCGGATTCCACGGTGTGCTTGCGCGGCATGATCGGATCATAATGCGTAATACGCATTATCAATGAGGTCGCCTGATATTATTTAACTACTTTATTATAAATGGATTACATTGATAGTTAAGCGCGTTATGTGGATTCACTGTCGTTCACGGCCGGGCCGTAAGCCGCGCCGATGGATCCCCGGTAGGTGCTGGCGGCAGCCGGGGGCGGGCTATAAGGATCCTCCTCCCTCCATCCCGGACTCCCCCATGCATCAGCTCGACGATCAATCCGCCGCCGATCCCGCCCCGTCGTCACCGTCGCAGCCGACGCTCGCCGAGCGCGTAGCGGCGAAGCTCGATCACGACGCGGTCTCGCCGGCCAACGCGGCCATGACCATCGGCATCTCGTATCCGCAGCTGGTGTCGCTGCTCGGCGGCAAGAAGCCGCCGATGAAGGCGCTGCTGCGCATCGAGTCGTGGCTGCAAGGCGAATCGGCCGCGCCAGACCGTGTCTCAATGGATGCCTCGGACGAGGTCTCTGCCGATGTCGGCAGCGGGGATGCTCCGGCTGCCATGACGTCGCCCGAGGGCGACTCGGGGATCGTCGAGATCGTCCAAGACGAGGCGTTGACGGTGGACCCGGAGGCGCCCGCGCGGAAGCGCCGCGGACGTCCGCGCAAGGCGGTCGCCGCGGACGATGCGCGCGACGCCGCGGACAGTGACGAACCGGCGCCCGCCGCGCCGCGCAAGCGCGGCAGGCCGCCCAAGGCGGCGGGTTCCGGCGAGGCGCCCGCAACCGCGCCCAAGCGCCGCGGCAGGCCGCCCAAGATCCGCGCCGAAGGCGAGCCGGCTCCACGACGCGGCAGACCGCCCAAGGTGAAGTCCGCAGCATCCGCTGCGTCCGGGCCAGCGAAGCGGCGCGGCAGGCCGCCCAAGCCGAAGCAGCGCGACGCCGCGACAGCGACCATCGCCACCGAGCCGAAACGCCGTGGTCGACCGCCGAAGCATCCGCGGGCGGACACACCCACTGCGCCCAAGCGGCGCGGCAGGCCGCCGAAGAACGCCCCGACGGCGACGTCGGATCAGCCGAAACGGCGCGGTCGACCCCCGGGCGTGCACACGCGCACCGCATCGAACGGAGCTGACGGCCGTGCGCTCGGCGCCGCGCTGCGCGAGATCGTCGCACTCGCCGATGACGCGCTCGCCGTGGCCGTGCACCGCGCCGGCAAGGACGTGCGCACGCTCGTGGCGGCGGCGCTCGGCGCCTCCACCACCACCCGTTCGTCGTGAAAGAGGCGAACGGCGGTCAGCCGCCGCGCGACAGCGCGGCGATGCGCGCGCGCAGGCGCTCGACCTCGTCGAGCAGATCGAGCGCGAGCGCCAGCCCTGCCCATTCGATGCCGAGATCGCGGCGCAGGCGCAGGGCCTTCTTGGTGCGGTGCAGCGCCCGCTCGTCGAACGCCCAGGCATCGGGGCGCGCGCCACGCGCGTCGATGACGCCGTAGGACACCATCTCGACGACCAGCTCGGTGTGTTCGCCGATGATCACGCAGACTTCACGCAACGTGTAGGTGCGCCCGTCCGAGACGATCTCGCCGCTGAAGACCTGGTCGGCGTCGCTCATCTCAGACTCCGTGCTGCTCGCGGGGGTCGAACGCGGATTCCTTGGCGAGCTGTCGGTACAGCTCCTTCGCTGGCTCGGAAGCTGTAGCCGGAACGGCGATCACGACCGCCACGATCTGATCCCCCGGCTGCTTGCCCGGCAGGCCGAGGCCGCGCAGGCGCAGTTTGTCGCCGGCGCGCGTGCCCGCTGGGATCGTCACGTTCACCACGCCACCGAGCGTCGGCGCCCGCACCGACGCTCCGAGCACCGCTTCCCACGGCGCCACCGGCAGCTCGATGCGCACGTCGCGCCCATCGACATGGAAGAGCGGATGCGGGTCGAGCAGGATCTCGAGGTAGAGGTCGCCCGCATTCTCGGGGCTCGAACCGGGCATGCCCTGACCGCGCAGGCGGATCTTCTCGCCATGCGTCACCCCGGCCGGGATCTTCACCGTGAGCGTGCGCACCTTGGGCACCACCTGGCCGTGGGCGTCGACCTCGGGCACCTGCATCTGGATCTGGCGTTCACCGCCGCGGTAGGCCTCGAGCACGCTGATCGCGAGAGCGTGGTGCACGTCCTCGCCGCGCTCGTGGAACGCACTGCGCCGGGTGCCGCCGCCACGTCGGCCCGCGCCGCCACCTCCGCCACCGGCAGCGCCGCCGAACAGCGATTGGAAGAAATCGCTGAAGTCGCCCGGATCCATCTCGGTGTATCCGCCGTCGCCACCCGCGCCGCCAGCACTCCCTGCACCAGAGGCGCCATTCGCGGAGCGTCGCCCGTAGCCGCCGAATCCTCCCGAAGCCGATCCCGGTGGCGGCGCATCCATCTCCTGGCCCTCGCGGAACCCCGCGCGGCGCAGGTCATCATAGGCCGCGCGCTTCTTGGGATCGCTGAGCGCCTCGTAGGCTTCGCCGACCTCCGAGAAGCGCTGCTGCGCATCCGCGGCCTTGCTGACATCGGGGTGATGCGTGCGCGCGAGCTTGCGGTACGCGCTCTTGATCTCGTCGGCGTTGGCCTCGGACGCGATGCCCAGCACGCGGTAGTAGTCTTTGAACTTCATGGTCGTGCGGTCGTTGTCCCGCCGACCGTATGCCCGGTGCGCTTCGAGGACAGCGAAGAACCGGCATCGCTATCCACCTCCCTCAAAGCGCCGGAGCAGGTACGCCAGGCATGTACAGCGTGGTGGCGAAGGGTAAAAACGCAGGCATGCCGTGCACCGTCCGCATCACCGATCCGGCCGAGGTCGCGCAGCTGTTGTCGACCCTGGATGCATACCTGCAGGCGCTCTATCCGCCCGAGGACAACCACATCCTGGGCATCGAGCGGCTCCAGCGTCCCGACGTGCATTTCCTCGCGGCGTGGTCCGGGTCGACTCCAGCCGCGTGCGGCGCGTTCGTCAGGCACGACGGATACGCCGAGATCAAACGCATGATCGTGTCTCCGGACTTCAGGAGACAGGGGCTGGGACGGGCGATCCTGCTCCGCCTCGAGGAGCGGATGGCCGTCGAGCGGATCGGGCTCGCGCGCCTGGAGACCGGAATCCACCAGCCCGAGGCGATCGCCTTGTACGAACGCTGCGGCTACGCCCAACGCGGACCCTTCGGCGACTACGCCCCTTCGCGGGTCAGCGTGTTCATGGAGAAGGCGCTACCGGCACGCGCCTGAGCCTCCGTCAGTCGCCGACCGCGGAGTCGATTCCACGGCGATGGCGTCAGTCGATGCGGCGCCGGCGCACGCACCAGGGCGAACGGCGCGAGCAGCGGCTCGCTCGCCGATCCGCTGCCGCACCCTGAGTGGCCGGTGACCATCGTTTCCCGTCTACACGGGATGCCCTCGAATGGCGTGGGCTGATCGGCGAGGGCGCCCAGCCCAGCCCAGCTCAGCTCAACTCAGCTTAGCTCAACTCAACTATCATCGACCGAGAACGGCTCGCGCCGCTCCTCCAATCTCCGCACCCGGTCCTTCAGCTCGGCGATCTCATCGCCGTAGTCGAGCAGCAGTCGCATGAGCCCGACCATGTGGGCGCGGAGATGCGCATGGTGATGCGCGCGGACGATCCGATCCGAAGGGCCGGCAGAGGGAGCTGGTGTGCCGGAATCAGGCCGGGAAAATCCCGGGGTGAGCGCTGTGGCTGGGCCATGGGCGCATCGTATCGCGAGGTCGGTAGGGTCAATTTGGACTTATCGACGGGTTGTCCACCGACCACACGGCCGCTACGCGATGTATCCTCTGGGCACGGCTCGCGCCGTTCCATCCCGTGTCCACGCAATCCCCTGATCCGATAGAGCCCGCCCCGTCCCGCGATCCGGCGGCGCGCACCGCGCCCCTCTCGCGCACCATTCCCCAGGAGGCGTTCTCGCCCGACGGCCTGCGCAAGCACGTCGCCGAATCCGACCGCGGCTTCGCCACCAAGACAAGCCCCGACGATACTCCACGTTTCCAGCGTCCGGGCCTGGTCGAGCTGTTGCGCAGGCACGGTCGGACCACCAATCGTCCCGCCGGCGAACGCTTCGAAATCGAGCGCGTGCTCGGACTCGGCGCCACCGGCCAGGTCTATTCGGTGCTCGACCGCAATCTCGGGCGGCCGGTGGCGGTGAAATTCCTCGGCGCATCCGCTGGCGACGAGGAGATCGACGGTTTCATCGACGAGGCGCAGATCACCGCATCGCTGCAGCATCCGAACGTCCTCCCGGTGCACGAGCTCGACATCAACGACCTGGGCCAGGTCTATTTCAGCATGAAGCAGATCGATGGCCGCTCGCTCGGCGCGGCCATCGCACAATCGACCCATGCCAGCCGCGCCCAGGCCATCTCATCGCCGAACGCTATCGTCAATGTCGTCATCGATGTCTGCCAAGCTCTCGCCTACGCACATCATCGCTGCATCGTGCACCAGGACGTCAAGCCCGACAACATCATGCTCGGCGACTACGGCGAGGTGCTGCTGGTCGATTGGGGCAGCGCGGTGCGGCTGGTGCCGGGCACGGCGCCGCGCCTCTACGGCACGCCGCTGTACATGAGCCCAGAGCAGGCGCGGCGCGAACGCGTCGATGAACGCAGCGACATCTACTGCCTCGGCGCCACGCTCTTCCACGCTCTCACCCTGCGCTGCCCGACCTGGTCCGACGATCCGGACGAGTTCTGGCGCATGAAGCGCGAAGGCGTCATCGAACCGCCGACGCCCATCGAGCGCGCCGCGACCCCGGCCGCGCTGCTCGCGATCGCCTTGAAGGCGCTCGCGTCAGACTCCGCCCAGCGCTACCAGAGCGCTGACGCGCTGCTGCAGGACTTGACCCGCTACCAAGAGGGCCAGGCAGTCAGTGCGCACCGTGATTCGCCCTACGAAATGATCGCGCGCTGGCATCGACGTCACGCGCGCGTGCTGTGGCCGACGCTCGCCGCCGCGGTTGTGGTGCTGTCGCTGGCGGCGGCGCTGTACGGCGAACGCCTGAAGGAGATGGCGACCTGGGGCCGGCCTATCCTCGACGAGACGTTCTCGGACGATCATTGGAAGGACGAGTGGCGGCCGATGAAGGGAGGCTTCACCCGTCGCGATGGCCGCCTGATCACTTCCGACGACTACAGCTCGGTGCTGGTGTATGGAAAGAAGCAGTGGGGCGCAATCGCCGTGGAGTACGACGCCGAGATCCTGCCCGGTTCGCGCGAGTGCGACATCTCGCTGATGTGGTGTCGCGACATCGAGCTCAGCGATGACGCCACGCGCGTGACCAAGATGATCGAACCGTATAGCCTGCAGATCGGCGCCTTCGACGGCTCCTACACCGCCATCATCAAGGGCGTGAACCAGCATCTCGCGTACAACGAGTTCCGTCCGCTGGCCGGCCACACCTACCACGTGCGCGCCGAGATCGAGGACAACCGCATGACCCTGTCGGTCGACGGTAGGCAGCTCTGCGAGCACCTCGATCAGCTGCCCTTCGCCAGCGGCTACATCGCGCTCTACGGCTATTACCAGGGCAAGGCCTTCGACAACGTCCGCCTCTACGCGCGCGGCACGCCGCAGAAGGTGCCGGCGACGGCGATCGGCGATTCGTACGCCCGCTCGCAGCGCTACGACCAGGCGGTCGAGGAATACCTGCGCGTGGCGGTGGCGCATCCCGATACCGAACTGGGCCACGAGGCGCGTTACCGCGCCGGGCTGTGCCGCTGGTGGCAGCAGGACCACGCCCAGGCATTCGAGCTCTGGGGGCCGCTGGCCGGAACTGACCGCGAGGAGCTGGTGCGCGTCCACCGCCTCGACGCCCTGTTCGACGAGGGGAAGCACGAGCGCCTGCTGGCCGAGCTGCCCGGGGTGTACCGCGCCTCGACCGCGCCGACGCGCAAGCTCATCGCCATGCGCTGGGCGAACCATGTCGACGCCCTGCGCGACGCCAAGGACACCCCGCGCGTCGCGAGCTATGTCGAGGTCCACGACCAGGTGTTCCCGGACCAGACCACCGTCGACAATAACGTCGCCATGTGCCTGCTGTTCCTCGGCCGCAACGAGGAGCTGCTGGCGCGCTTTCCGCATCAGCGCCTGCAGTGCACCTTGGCACTGCGCGCGCTGAATCGCATCGAGGACATCGTCCTGCGCTATCCCGATCAGCGGCGCGAATACGCCGTGGCGGCGCTGCTGACTGGGCAGTCGTCGCTGATAAATGCCCACGACCACCGCACCCTGGCCGCTGTCGGACTCTGGAAACGTGGGCACGCCGAGCAGGTGCTCGCGGACTTCGGCGACGTGCCCTCGGCGGTGGGTATGGCGCTGTGCTCGCTCGGGCGCATGGACGAGGTGCCGACGCGCCTGCCGACGGAGCCGTGGGATTGTGCCCGCGCGCTCTGCCTGGCGGGCCGGGCGGACGAGGTGACGTATGCGAAGGCACGTCCGATGGCGCTGTTGGCCCAAGGTCGCGCCCAGGAGGTGCTCGACATCACCCAGTCCGACAACGACTACCACTCCTGGGCGCGCCGGCTGCTGGCGATGCGCGCATGGATCGCCGGCGATTACGACCATGCACGCGAGCTCTTCGCCAGGATCCCCGGAGAGACCCTCGGACACTGGAACGTGCAGTTCCTGCACCGCTTCGTCCACCCCTTCCTGGTCGGCCTCGACGGAAATGTCGCCGCGCTCGAATCCCAGTGTCAGAAGATCGCCGAGCACGAGCGCTACGATTTCGAGCAGCGCCCCTGGTACCAGGCCATGTACTTGCTCGGCCGGATGGACGAGGCGGGGTACCTGAAGCAGGAGCACTGCATCTACGCGGACGCCGACCTGTACGTCTGCCAAGGGATGCGCCGGGAACGCGAAGGCCGGCCGGTCGAGGCGCTGGACAGTTACCGCGCCTATCTGGCGCTGCCGCTGTACCGCCGGGGTTTCGAGGTCGACTCCGCGCTCAACCTGTTCGTCGAATGGCGCGCACGGCAGCTCGCTCCCGCGCCATGAACCACGCGGAATCGCCGCGTGTTGCGCGCCAGAGGCTGGCGGCGATCGTGCATGGATCCGCCGTGCTGATCTCCTGCTGGCTGCTGCTGCAGGCAGCGCACGAGGCCGGGCACATACTCGCCGTGAAAGCGTTGGGCGGCACGGTGGAACACGTGGTGCTCCATCCCCTCGCCTGGTCGCGGACTGATCGCTCGGGATCGCGTTCGCCGGTGATCGACACCTGGGCCGGTCCGGCGTGCGGCTGCCTCCTGCCCGCCTTGGCCCTGCTGGCGCTCGTGCGCACGCCGCTCGGCGGCTACGCGCGTCTGTTCCTCGGCCTCTGCCTGGTCGCGAACGGCGTCTATCTGTGCGCCGGTTGGAGCGAGCCGGCGTGCGATGCCGGAGAGCTGCGCGCGCTCGGCGTGCCGGTGCCGATCCTGATCATTTCCGGCGCCGCACTGGTCGCGCTCGGGCTGTGGGCGCTCTCGCCAATGGGTCTGGTCCTCGGCTATCGTGGCGGGTCGGGCGTGGGTTGGCGACGGAGCATCGTCGCGGCGGCGCTGGCCGTGGTCTTGATCGCCATCGGATTCGCCGCGGATCTGCGCTGAGGGCCGGCCGGTCGGCCGGCAGCCATCGATGACCCGACCGGCCAAGTCCGCGATGGCAGCCAGGCGCCGATGGCTACGATGCGCGTTAGCCGTATGAGCGATTTCATCGTCATCGTGTCGATCGCGCCCTGGGCGCGCCGGAGCGCGTGGTGGCGCAACGCCAGGTCCGCGCTCCAGGCCGGCATCGCGGAACGGCCGGCGGTGGTGCTGATGAGCTACTTCCAGGCGGCGGGCGGCAACGACAGTGGAGCGATCTCGTCGCGCGAGGTCGAGTATCTGCGCGGCTGGGCGGCGCGGATTCCCGGCTGGAAGGAGCACGCGCTCAAGGGCCAGTTCCCGCTGCGCTTCAACGGGTACGGGCGAATGGCGAGCGACGACACCGGCTCGTGAGAGACGGCGGTTTCCGCGGTGCTCGCTCGCGGCGCGACTCGCGACGTCACGCAGCGCAGACCTGGGCGCACCACTGCGCGACCCGGCGCTCGATCTGGTCGCGGATCGCGCGCGTGCCCGCCAGCTTCTCCTCGTGCGTCCCGGTCAAGCTCGAGGGATCGGGAAATCCCCAGTGCAGCCGCTTGACCACTCCGGGAAATACCGGGCAGCGTTCGGCGCTGGTCTCGTCGCAGACGGTGATCACGTACTCGAAGGCCATGCGCGAGGCGAGCATCGCAACCACGCTCTTGGTTGCATGCCCCGAGATGTCGAGGCCGCGTTCGCGCATCGCCTCGACAACCAGCGGATTCAGCTTCCCGGGTTCGATGCCGGCGCTGTGGGACTCGAATCTCTCTGGACAGCAGGCGCCCAGGAATGCCTCGGCCATCTGGCTGCGCGCGCTGTTGTGGATGCAGACGAACAAGACCCTGCTCTTCATCCGCGTCGCTCGACGCCCTTGGCCGGAGAATCGGCGATACCGTCCGGCTCCGCCCCATGTTCCGTCCGCCGCGCAAGCTCGGGCACCAGCCAGCGGAAGAGCACCGTGGACGCGGTGGCGCCGATGATCTGCGCGGCGATGAACGCGGGTACGTCCTCGGGCCGGATGCCCGAGAAGGTATCGGTCAGCGAACGCGCGATGGCCACGGCCGGATTCGCCACGGCCGTGGACGCGGTGAACCAGTAGCCCGCGGCGATGTAGGCGCCCACGGCAAACGCCGGTGACGGAGCGCGCTGGCGTGAGCAGCCCCAGATCACCGCCAGTAGCCCAAAGGTCGCCACGCCTTCGCTCAGCAGCTGGCCGAAGCCCTGCCGTGCATGCTGCGATGGACTGAACGCGGGCAGGTCGAACATGAGGTCCGCCACCGCCACTCCGAGCACGGCCCCGCACAGCTGCACGAGCATGTAGGCCAGCGCATCTCCCCAGCTCATCCTACTCCGACTGCTACCACCACCGCCCCGGCTGGCGGCGGCAAGAGTCACCAGCGGATTGAAGTGCGCTCCGGAGACGGGCCCGAAAGCCAGGATCAGCGCGACCAGCGCCCCGCCGGTGGCGATGGAGTTGGCCAGCAGCGCGACCGCCGTATTCCCTCCAGCGAGGCGCTCGCCCATGATTCCCGAGCCCACCACCGCCGCGAGCAGCAACGCAGTGCCGATGCCCTCGGCCGCCAGACGGCGCGCCAAGGTTGGCGTGAAGTCCATATCAGCAGCACGCCGTGAGCAGCCGGACCAGGTCGACGATCTCGTCGCGCCGGACTTCGGAGTAGATGAAGCGATCCTGCTTGCGTCGCGCTATCAGGCCGGCCCGAGCCAGGCGGTCGAGATGGTGGGACAGCGTCGGCGCGGGGATGCGCAGGGCCGCCTGCACCTCATTCACCGGCAGGGGCCGTGCCGATTGGACGAGATGGAAGAACACGCGAAGCCGTCCGGCATGTGCCAGCGCCTTGAACATGGCCACGTGCGCGGCAGAGGCTGAAAGGACTTTGCCGCGCTTGCCCTTGGGCCTCGTACCGCAGTCCGCTTGCGAAGCGCAACAGGCCGGATCGGTTTTGGCTGGGCTCATAATTTCAATTTTGTGAAACCTGAAATCTTATCAAGCGGTCGTATGACGCGCGGCTGGTGGACCCGCGCTCAGCTCGGACGCTTGGCCTTCGACTTGAGTGCCTTCGCGACAACCTTCTCGTAGGCGACGAGCTTCTCGATCGAGACGGTCCCGAATCCCTTCAGCTTGCTGCTCGAGTCGTTGAATTCGGCCAGGATGGCATCCGCCAATTCGATCGCCGCCGCACATGTAGCTGGGTCGTTGGTGCTCATGGGGAGACCCTATCAGGGTTTGCTCCGGTGCCAGGCCGGCGCCGGGACACCGGCCACGTGGCCCTGTGGGTCTACGCCGGCCTACGCCGGTCGGCGCCGAGGTCGGGCAGGAAGACCGTGATCACGCCGATCAGGGGCAGGAACGAGCACACCCGGTAGACGTGCTCGATGCCGGTCTGGTCGGCCAGCTGGCCGAGCACCGCCGCGCCAATGCCAGCGACTCCGAACGCGAAGCCGAAGAACAGGCCCGAGATCATCCCGACCTTCCCCGGCACCAGCTCCTGGGCATAGACCAGGATCGCCGAGAAGGCCGACGCCAGGATCACGCCGATCACCACGCTGAGCGCGCCGGTCCAGAACAGGTCCGCGTACGGCAGCGCCAGGGTGAACGGCGCTACGCCGAGGATCGATGCCCAGATCACGCGCTTGCGCCCGATGCGGTCGCCGATCGGACCGCCGAGGATGGTGCCCGCGGCGACGGCGAACAGGAACACGAACAGGTGCAGCTGCGCGGACCGCGTCGTCACCTGGAAGCGCTCGATCAGGTAGAACGTGTAATAGCTGGAGAGACCGGCCAGGTAGAAATATTTAGAGAACACCAGCAGCCCGAGGATCCCGAGGCTGGCACGGACGCGCGCCGCCGACAGGCCCGAGTCCGCGATCGCAGCGGGCGGTCCCAACTTTGCCTGCTCGGCGCGGTGCCGGCGGTGCCAGGACCCGACGCGGAACAGGATGACCATCGCCACCAGGGCTGCGGCGGAGAACCAACCAACCGCGCCCTGACCGCGCGGTACGATGATCAGCGCGGCCAGCAGCGGCCCGAGCGAGGATCCGAGATTGCCGCCGACCTGGAACACCGATTGCGCCAAGCCGTGCCGACCGCCCGAGGCGACGCGGGCCAGGCGCGAGGCCTCGGGATGGAACACCGACGAGCCCACGCCGACGGACGCCACCGCCACCAGCAGCATCCACAACGACGTCGCGGTCGCGAGCAGCACCAGGCCGGCGAGCGTGAAGGCCATGCCGATGCCGAGCGAATACGGCATTGGATGGCGATCGGTGTACAGGCCCACCACCGGCTGCAGGAGCGAGGCCGTGAGCTGGTTGGCGAGGGTGAGCGTTCCGATCTGCGCGAACGACAGATGGAACGATTCCTTGAGCAGTGGGTAGATGGCGAACACCACCGACTGCATCATGTCGTTGAGCAAGTGCGAGACGGTGAGCGCGGCGAGCACCGCGACCAGCGTGCCCTGGACGACTGGCGCCGTGGTCTCGCCGGAGGTTGCCTGGTTGGACGTGGTCATGGCAGCCAGAACAGTTGCCGGATGGAGCGGACGAGCAAGCCGAGATGGCCAGCGCGACCCATGGGTTCTCCTGAATGTCCCCTCATGCAGCCTGGCACAGTGGCCAGGCGGGCCCGAGATGCCTGAAGCTCTTCACAGTCGGCCATCTATACACTTGCCACGGGCTGCTACTGAGGCTGTAATGCCTGGGCATGTTCGCTTCGATCGTCATCGACGATGGGTACGGCGGTGGGCGTTCGCTGGCCGAATGGCTGCAGCAGAACGGCTGCCCGTGCACCCTCGTCGCGGATTACACCAGCGGCTTCGCCGCGATCACCGATCTGCAGCTCGCCGGCGCGGTGCTGATCCTGATGTTCGCTCCGGTGACCTCGGCGAGCCTCGAGTTCGTGCGCTCGGTGCACGAAGCGCACCCTGCCCTGATCAACGGGCTCTACACCCAGAGCCCGGCGCGCGAGCACGACGCCGCACTGATCGCCGAGCACGGCCTGGTGGCCGTGCTGCATCACCCGTTCATCAACGAATCCCCCGCCCGCATCGGCCTAGCGAATCGCGGACCGGTCACGGCACCGGCGCCGCACCCTTCGGCGAACGGGATGCTCCAGCCGGTGCCGCCCGCAGGAGCCTCGGCCGGCGAACTCCCACCGGCTGGCATCGTTCCGGATCGCCTGAAGATCGTGTCGCTGACCGACGAGATCGCGGTGGATCGACGCAGCTCGCTGTGGATCACCTTTCTCGAGGATCAGCCCGGCTGCTGCGCGCAGCTGGCGGAACGGCTCGACTCACGGGGCGTGAGCGTGCGGGTGATGACTTCGTGGCGCGAGGCCGCCGATCTGGCCATCCATGCCATGACGCCAGGGCTCATCGTCGGTCCGGTCGGCGACGACGCGATGCGCACCGGGCGCATGCTCGCGCGCAGCGCGAGCCAGCTGGTGCTGTACAGCGATCTTCCGTCGCAAGTGCGCGATCCCAAGCTGCGCGAGAGCCTCGGCTGCCTGGCCATCGTCAAGAAGCCCTTCGTGCTCGATGAATTCAAGGCCATCGTCGAGTGGATGCGCACCCCGGGCTGGCAGCCCCCGCACCGCGAGCCGGTCGCGCCTGGCCAGTCGACGGAACGCACACAGGCATTCCGAACCCCGCCGCCGGCGCTCACCAGCCGTCTCGCCGCGATGCGCACTCCTCCGCCGGGAATCACCCGCATTCCCGCGAATCAGCAGCCTCACAATCCACCCTCCCCGGCGATCCCCGCTGGAGGTCCGCCGCTCACCGGCATCGCCGCCATCCGCGCGCGCAAGCAGGCCGAGATGGATCAGGCGAAGCAGCCGCCAACCGGCGACTCGGCACGGCAAGAGGTGCGTGCGACGGGCGGGCTGATCAAGCGCCAGCACGTGGTGAAATGCTCGTCGTGCGGCACCGACCTGATGGCGCCGATCGATCGCCCCACCGCGCTGTGCGCGCGTTGCGCCGGCCAGGGCTGAGCGGCAGCGACGTCAGCCGCCGGCTTTCGCCTGCTTGGCCGGCGCGCGCCCGCCGACCATGCCGAGCATGGTGGTCGCGGCCTCGCACAGGGCCTCGAAGGTGTCGGGCTTGGTAATGAAGGCCTTTGCCCCGAGCTGCAGGCAGGCCTCGCGCTCGTGGGCGCGATCCGATGAGGTCAGCACCACCACCGGGATCTTGCGCAGTTCGCTGTTCGCGTTCAGCAGCTGCAGCACATCCTTTCCATCGATGCCAGGCAGATTCAGGTCGAGCAGGATCAGCGACGGCGCGGTGCCATGGATCGCGTGCTGGGCCATCTTCCCCATCGCCGTCACCGGCTCGTCGACGCATTCGAGCTGGACGTGGTGGTGCGCGGAGAGCGCCTCGCGCATCAATTCGAGATCGCCCCGGTTGTCATCGATATGGAAGATCCGCAGGGATTTCAGCATGTCGCACCTCTGTTGCCAGCAGGATAGGCACCAGGGCTTCTACGCCGATGCGCTAACCTCGAGGTCGTGACGTCGACCCGGAAAGCTGCTGTGGAGGGTTGGCCTGGCAGACGCTCGTGCGCGACTCGCTTCACGCGCGCCCATCTCGATCCAGTCTGGAGCGCCACTATCGGAGGCCGGGGACTAGGCTACGGTGAGCGAGGAGAACGCATGGCCACTCTGATCCTCGGCGGCATCACCATCGAAAACTGCAAGCCGGTGTTGCTGGTGGGCGAGAAGGAAGTGTTCCGCCTGCATCAGCGCGCGGGCGACGGACATCTGGTCGTCGATTTCGAGCTGTGCGACGAGCAGGGACGATCCATCGCGACGGTGGCGAGGAACGTCCTGGCGCAGGCCAAGCCGGGGATCGCGGTCAGGCATGGCCCGGCCTTCTCGGAAGTGGTTCTCGCTGATGGCGCGGTGATCGGTCGCGCCGAGGAAACCACGGCCGGCGTGCTCCGCATCGTGGGACGCTTCGGCGCCGCGGGCGCCATCGTGCATGCGAAGAGCGATGTGCTCGAGCTTCCCGGCGCGGGGACGATGCGTGGCTGCACGCTCACAGCCTCTGGGGTGCCGGTGGCGATCGACGCGCGCGGGGCCCTGTCGCTCGGCGGCCCCGCCCAGCCGGTGGTTCGACCGGGCTTCCGCCCGAACATGCCCGCGCCACAACTGAAGCAGCAGGGGAAGCGTCGCCGTTCCTGATCAGCCCTGGTGCGGGCGCTGTGCGCGCATCGCTCAGGCACGTGGTCCGCCACCGCGCACAGCCTCCGGCAGAGCTCGTCCTCGCGCTTGGCCGAATCGATATCCCGCTCATCAGGCTCAGGGCAAGGTCAAGGTCTCGGCGTCGTGCTCGTCGGCCTTCAGGGTCACCGATTCGCGTGGGGCGAATTCCCAGCCCCGCCTCGCGTCGATCACGGCTGCGGCTCCGGGCTCGAGATCGCCGATGGTGATGGCCTTGTCGCCTTCCTCCGGATTCGAGCAGGTGATCACCAGATGATGGAGGGCGGTATCGCCGGTGTTGGTGAACGTGCCCACCACCGCTTCGTCCGCGAGCGAGAAGCGGAAGCTCACGCCAAGCGGGATCGACAGGGATGTCCCCTGGATGGTGGTCTTCACCTCGACGCCGATCACATAGGGCCGGTACGCGGGAGGCAGGGCCGCCTGGATGATCTTGGGCAGCGCATCCGCTCGGCTCGAGCTCGAGGCCATCGCCAACGCCAGCATCAATGCCGCGCCGCCGAGGCCGAAGTACATCGGCCGCCGCGCCGTCAGTGCGACCACCCACGACGCGGGCTCCTGCTGCGTGGGCTCCAAAGACCTGGGAGATGCAGCGGGCGGCTCGACCGCGTCGACCGAGACCCAGCGCACCGCCCAGATCAAGAGCGCGAATGACAACGTCTCCATGACCAGCGACACGGTGATGCCCATGCTGCACACCGTGTCGTAGGTGCCGTGCACGATCGCCATCGCGCCAGCGGCCATGGCCACCACGCCCGCGCGTTCCCAGCCCTCGGACGCCTCAAGACGCTCCGCCAGCTTCCACAGGAACGCGGCGCACACCGTGGTGTAGATCGCATGCGATGGCACCGCGCTGTACCAGCGGATGATGTTGGAGCCGAGCCCGGGGTTGCCGCTCCAGGGCGCGTAGCAGTAGAGCGCCTCGCCGACGCCGAATCCGACTCCCGAGGCGAAGCCGATGAAGAGGAAGGCGTGGACGCTCATCGCGCGATCTGATCGCCACAGCACCAGCGCCACCAGCGGCAGCAACTTGGCGGTCTCCTCGCACAGGCCGACGCCGAAGACGAAACCAAACCAGCGCTGCACCACGCTGTCGCTGTGGATCCAGTCGTACGCCGTGCCGATGGCCGCGAGGATTCCCCAGATGATCGCCCCGCGTCCATGCGGGATGCGATGGCTGTGGGCGGCCATCTGCGCGAGGAATTGCAGCACCAGCAGCATCACGATGCCGACAATCGCCGTGAACAGGGCCACGCCGATGGCGGTGCCTACGGGAATGCGCCGTGGCCGCAGATAATGGATGATGGCGGCGAATGCGAACGGCACTCCGCCCAGCGCCAGCACCAGGATGGGCAACACCGCGCCAGGCAGGAACAAGCGTCCGAAACTGGCGTAGCCGCCGATGACCCAGCCCATCACCAGGCACAGTCCGGCGAGCGGCCAGAGATCGGTCCATGTCGGGGGGTGGACCGGCAGCCCTGACGCTGGAACGACATCGGAGGCGCGACGACCGATCATCGCGGCCGCGATGTCCTCGTTGATGCGGCTGCGCGACTGGGCGACGCGGTGCGCCGGCCTGGCCGGCGACGGCGTTGAAGCGTTCTCGAACAGGCTTTCCGCGGGCGCGCTGGGATCGAGCGCGCGCTCCGACGCTAGCGGTGCCGGCCCGGACTCGGATGCGGATGCGGATGCGGATGCGGATGCGGATGCGGATGCGGAAGGATTGTCCTCGAACAGCTGCGCGTTCGCGGCACTCGCCACCGGCACCGGCAGGACGGGAAGCGCGACGCCGACGGTCAGGCCCTTGATGGTGCGGGCGAGCACGAAACGCGACATGCCATCATGGCGCACCGGCGTATCCGCGACCACGCGCCCGGAGCGCGCCAGCTCACGCAACTGCGTCGAGCTGAATGGGCCGTCCTCGATGCCCTCTTCCTCGATGAACCACTGCTGCGCGCCCATGGTGACCGGCTCCTGAGCTTGGTCAGGGACGGTAGAATTATTATGCCAATCGTCAACGCTCGCGCGCGCGCCAGCTCAGTCTCGCCAGTGCCCCGGCACCCACTCCGTCCCGTGATAGCGGTGCACGTAATGTCCGGGCACCCATGTCGCACCCTCTCGCGGCCGCATCGCCCAATGGCCCGGCTCCCATTCCCAGTCCCCGTGGCGCCGGACCCAATGCCCTTCCACCCACACATGGTGGTTGGACGGGGCACCCTCGATCACTTCGACGCGGGCCGGAGGAGGCTCGGATGATGGACGGCTATCGCCGCAACCAGAGAGGATCCCGAGTCCGATCAGCACGGCGAGCGGAGGCAGGGGAAATCGCTTCATGAGTGGAACATCCCGTGGTTGGGACGCCGACGCTGGCGCCGCCTTACCGTGGCATCACCGGGCCGCGCGCAATCCGCCATTCGGCTCCCACGATAAACTTTAGTTGTCGGTTTGGCGCCTCGGTCCGCCTTCCGTCATCGATCCATCACCTTCGCATGCCTAGGGTCGCGAAGCCACCCTCTCGAGAGCACCCCATGCACCTCCGCCATCCGTTCCTGATCGTCGCCCTGATGTCGCTGTTCTGCGGCGGATGTGGAACCAAGCCGGCCTCGACCCTCGACCTGACCTTCGCCTCTGCGCCGCTCTACTCTCCTCCCGCTCCGACCTCGGGACAGATCGTCACCATCTCGTTCGTCGTCGCGGTGAACGATTCCTCCTCGACCCCGGTGAGCGTGCCGTGGCGCGTGTTCAGGGATGGCGTGGACGGCTTCCTCTCCGGAACCACCGCGGCAATCACCCCGGGAACCACCGCGCCGCAGACCGTGCAGGTCCAGGAGCCTTCGGGAACCCACAGCTACGACATCGTGCTCGATCCGGATGGGGCGATAGCGGAATCCGACGAGAACGACAACGTTGCCGGCGTGACGATCACCTGGGGTGGGACACCTCCGCCAGCCGGAGTCGACCTCTACTTCGCGGTTCCACCCGCCGTCTCTCCGGCGAACCCCGCGGCGGGAGCGACGTTCACGCTGTCCTTCACCGTCGGCAACGCCACGGGCGACGGCAGCGGCGTGGGCGGCTTCGATTGGAGCATCAGCCGCGATGGCATTCCCGGCTACCAGACCGGCACCATTCCGGGGCTCGGACCCAATGCGACACAGAGCGTGTCGTTGAACCTCATCGAATCGACCGGCAGCCACACCTTCACGGTCATCCTCGATCCGAACAACACCGTCAGCGAATCGAACGAGGGCGACAACACCCAGAGCGTCACCGTGCCGGTCTCGTTCGCCTCCCATCATGGCTGAATGCCGATCGTGCGGTTCGCCCGAGGAGGCGGTCAAGGCCGACCGCACGATCGTCTGGACGGATGGCCGTCCGGACTGCGTCCGGAGTCGTACCGAAAGCCATGTATCGCGGCGGGTAATGCATGAGCATATCGCCCTTCGCCACCGCCGCATCCGCGAGCCTGACAGGAGTCTCATGACGAAGCGAATCGCCCGTGCCATCCCGACCCGCAACGCGGTGGCCGCGGCCTGCCTGGCGCTGATCGCGGGCTGCTCCCAGTCCGCGGCGGATGGCAAGGCCAAGCAGGGACCTCCACCCGCTCCGGTGAAGACCGCCGCCGCCCAGGCCAAGGACATGGCGATCGAACAGCGTGGGATCGGAACCGTGCAACCGTCGTCATCAGTGACGATCCGTTCGCAGATCTCCGGCATCCTCACCAAGGTGTCGTTCACCGAAGGAACCGACGTCGCCCAAGGCCAGGTCCTGGCCAGCGTAGATCCGCGGCCTGCCGAGCAGGCGCTCAAGCAGGCGGAAGCGAACGCCGACAAGAGCCGCTCTGGAAAGCTCCAGGCAGAGGCGAACGCCGCGCGCGACGAGGCCCAAGCCGCCAATGCCGAGCTGCAGGCGCGCCGCTACGGCGACCTGCTGGGGCAGGGCGTCACCACCAAGGAGCAGGTCGAACAGTTGCGCACCGCCGCGACGGCGGCGCGCGCCTCGGTGGACGCCGACCGGGCGGCGGTCGAGACCGGGAAGGCCGCGATCGCCGCCGATGAGGCAGCCGTCGAGAACGCGCGGCTGCAGCTGGACTATTGTTCGATCCGCGCCCCCTTCGCGGGGCGCGCCGGCATGCTGCTGGTGAACGAAGGCAACCTGCTGACGGCCGGCGCAACCGCGCTGGTCACCATCAATCGGCTGGAGCCCATCTACGTGGTGTTCTCGGTTCCAGAATCCGACCTCCAGGATCTGCGCTCGCACCAGGCGCAAGGCCGACTCGAGGTCGAGGCCCGGCCGAGCGCGAGTGGCGGGGATTGGCGGCGGACCGGCACGATCGATGTCATCGACAATCAGATCGACCAGACCACCGGCACCATTCAGTTGCGCGCGGTCTTCGCCAACGCCGACGGCGTACTGTGGCCGGGAGAATTCGTCGATGTGGTCGTCAGGCTCGGTTCCCAGCACGGCGCGATCAGCGTTCCATCGCAAGCGGTGCAGACTGGCCAGAAGGGCGATTACGTCTTCGTGGTCAAGGCCGACCTGACCGCCGAGATGCGGCTGGTCACCGTCGACCGCTCGATCAGCGGCGAAACGGTGATCGCCAAGGGTCTGAACGCAGGCGAGACCGTGGTCGTCGACGGTCTGCTGCGGGTGTCCCCAGGCGCCAAGGTGCAGGAGGCGCGCGACGGAGACGCTCCTCGCGCCGAGAATCCCGCCGGCGATGCCCCGAAACGCGGCGACGGCTCCGCTGACAATTCCAGGGACGGCTCCAAGGGCGGCTCCAAGGACGGTAAGCAGAGCGGCAAGTGAACATCTCCGCCCTCTTCATCCGCCTCCCGGTGATGACCACGCTGGTTATGCTCGGGATCCTCGCCTTCGGCGTGATGGGCTACCTCCAGCTCCCGGTCAGCGACCTGCCGAGCGTCGACTTCCCCACCATCCAGGTGAGCGCCGGCCTGCCCGGAGCGAACCCCGAGACCATGGCGGCGGCGGTGGCCACGCCGCTCGAACGGCAGTTCTCCACCATCGCAGGCATCGATTCGATGACCTCGACGAGCTCGCTCGGCAGCACACAGGTGACGCTGCAGTTCAACCTCAACCGCAGCATCGACGCCGCGGCGCAGGATGTGCAGACGGCGATCGCGGCGGCGCAGCGCCAGCTGCCTCCGGGCATGCCGACGCCGCCGACTTACCGCAAGGTCAACCCCGCCGATGCTCCCGTCCTCTACCTGGCCCTGCATTCGGAGACCTTGCCGCTGTCGACGGTCGACGAGTACGGCGAGAGCATGATGGCCCAGCGCATCTCGATGGTCGACGGGGTGGCGCAGGTGGTGGTGTACGGCTCGCAGAAGTACGCGGTGCGCGTGCAGGTGGATCCAGCGGCGATGGCGGCGCGCGGCATCACCCTCGCGGACGTCCACCAAGCCATCCAGCAGAGCAACGTGAACCTGCCCACCGGCACGCTCAACGGGCACCACCAGGCGTTCACCGTGCTCGCGAGCGGACAGCTCGACGACGCCGCGGCGTTTCGCTCGCTCGTCGTCGCCTACCGCAATGGGGCTCCGATCCGGCTGGAGCAGATCGGACAGGTCGTCGATGGAGTGCAGAACGACAAGGTCGCCAACTGGTTCAATGGAACGCGCTCGGTGGTGCTCGCCGTCCAGCGACAACCCGGAGTCAACACCGTCGCGGTCGTTGACTCCATCAAGGCGCTGATCCCGCGTTTCCAGGCCCAGCTGCCGGCCTCGCTGAAACTCGATCTGCTCTTCGACCGCTCGGTGTCGATCCGCTCGTCGGTCAGCGACGTCAAGCGCACGCTGCTGCTCACCGGCATCCTGGTGGTGCTGGTGATATTCGCGTTCCTACGCAACGGCAGGGCCACGCTGATTCCCAGCCTGTCGTTGCCGATGTCGGTGATCGGCACCTTCGCCGTGATGCGCATGCTCGGCTACAACCTCGACAACCTGTCCCTGATGGCGTTGACCCTGGCCACCGGTTTCGTCGTCGACGACGCGATCGTGATGCTCGAGAACATCGTGCGTCGCATGGAGCACGGCGAGACCGTCCAGGAGGCCGCGCTGAAGGGCTCGAAGCAGATCGGCTTCACCGTGCTGTCGATGACCCTGTCGCTCACCGCGGTGTTCATCCCGCTCCTGTTCATGGGCGGCATCGTCGGGCGCCTGTTCCGCGAGTTCGCCGTGACCATCGCGGTGTCGATCCTCATCTCCGGCTTCATCTCCCTGACCTTGACGCCAATGCTCTGCAGCCGCTTCCTGCGACCACCGCGCGAACGGCACAACCTCGCCTACCGCATCACCGAGCGGATGTTCACCGGCATGCTCTGGGCCTACGAGCATTCGCTGCGCGTAGCGCTCAAGCTGCGCCTGCTGGTGCTGATCCTCTGCTTCGCCACCATCGGCGTCACCGTCTGGCTGTTCACGATCATCCCCAAGGGGTTCATCCCCAACGAGGACACCGGCCAGCTCAATGGGCGCACCCAGGCGGCGCAGGACATCTCGTTCGAGGACATGTCCAAGAACCAGTTCCGCATCGCCGAGATCATCGGTGCCAATGCGAACGTGGCCGCGTACATGTCGGTGGCCGGCGCCGGCGGCACCAGCAACCAGGGGTTTGCCTTCATCCGCCTGAAGGACCAGTACGAGCGCAAGGCCACGCCCGAGGAGGTGATCGACCAGCTACGCAAATCCACCGCCGGCCTGCCGGGACTGCGAGCGTTCTTCTCGAATCCGCCACCGATCAACATCGGCGGCCGGACCGGCAACGGCCAGTACCAGTACACCATGCAAGGGTCGGATCGCGACGAGTTGTACCGCGTGGCCGCCGAGATGGAGGGCAAGTTCCGAGCAATCCCCGGAATCATCGACGTCTCGACCGATCTCCAGCTGAAGAGCCCGCGCATCCGCATCGAGATCGACCGCGACAAGGCCGCGGAGCTGAACATCAGCGCCCAGCAGATCGAGTCCACGCTCGCCGACGCCTTCGGCGCGAATCAGGCCTCCACCATCTATACCGATACCGACGAATACTGGGTGATCCTGGAGCTCGACCCGCGCCACCAGATGGATCCGGCGGCGTTGTCCACGCTGTATGTCCGCCCGAGCACGCAGCCGCAAGGCGCCAAGGCCTCGTCGGGAGCATCGGCTTCGCCCGGCGGCCTGGTGCCGATCAGCGCGGTGTCGAAGCTCTCGCGCGGCGTGGGTCCGCTGACCATCAACCACCAGGGTCAGCTGCCTGCGGTGACGATCTCGTTCAACCTGTCGCAGGGCGCCTCGGTCGGAACGGTGGTCGACTCCATCGGACAACTCGCGCGATCGGAGCTCCCACGCACCATCACGGGTTCGTTCCAGGGATCGGCGCAGGCGTTCCAGTCCTCCTTTGCCGGCATGCTGGTGCTGGTGTTCGTCGCCATCGGGGTCATCTACATGATCCTGGGCATCCTCTACGAGAGCTTCGTGCATCCGATCACCATCCTGTCCGGGCTGCCCTCGGCAGGCATCGGCGCGCTCGGCACCCTCTTGCTCTTCAAAGTGGATCTGAACATCTATGCTTTCGTCGGCATCATCATGCTCATCGGCATCGTCAAGAAGAACGCGATCATGATGATCGATTTCGCGTTGCAGATCCAGCACGAGGAGAAGAAATCCGCCGAGGAAGCCATCTACCAGGGCTGCATCGTGCGCTTCCGCCCGATCATGATGACGACCATGGCGGCGCTGATGGGGACGCTGCCGCTCGCCATCGGCCTGGGCACGGTATCGAACTCGCGGCACGCGCTCGGCTTGGCGGTGGTCGGCGGCCTGCTGTTTTCGCAGCTGATCACGCTCTACATCACGCCGGTCGTCTACATCTACCTCGACCATCTCCAGCGCGCGCTGAGCCGCTCGAGGCGCGAGTCGCCGGCTCCGTCCGAGTCCCAGCCACTCGCCTCGTCCCCTTCAGGCCGATCGCCAGTCTGACAGGTCCATCGGCACTCAGATCCCCGCGCGCCGCCGCGCCGGGATCTGTCGTAATGCGTAGATGGCATGGGCCGGGTTCTTGACGGTACACATCCTCCTCCGCCTCTTCCTCCTCGTTCAGGCGATCGCCTCCTCCGCGGTCGGCTCCGCGGCGGGGATCTCCGCGAGTGCGTCCGTTCGCGTCCGGGGACTTCCCATCCGCTGGATCAGCTGCGAAATCTCGGGCCGGCAGCTGCCGCACGAGGTGCCGGCGCGGGTGCTCGCGCACACCGCCGACAGATCGCAGGCGCCCTTGGCGGCGGCCTCGCCGATGGCGCGGATGATGGTGGTCTCGCCGACCTGGTTGCAGCTGCATACCAGGCGGCCTTCGACCGCGCGCGCGCCGGCGGAAGGCCGCAGCAGCGTGGGGCGCAGGTCGTCCAGCTCGATGCCCTTCGCGACCAGCTCGCGGTAGTCCGCGAATCGGTCGGTATCGCCGTACATGATCACCCCGACCAGACGATCGTCCTTGATCACGCACTTGTGGTAGATCCCCAGCGCCGGGTCGTCGAGCACCACCTCGCTCATGCCCGGGCCGGCCTCGGACAGTCCGATCGCCGCAAGGCTGAGACCCTCGACCTTGAGGACGCTGCTGTTCACCGGGCCGCGGTAGCGGGCGTGGAGATTCCCGCGCAATGATTCGGCGAGCTGTCGGGCCTGCTCCTCTGCCGCC
Organism: Planctomycetota bacterium; assembly: GCA_038231435.1. Taxonomy (GTDB): domain Bacteria; phylum Planctomycetota; class UBA11346; order UBA11346; family UBA11346; genus JACCZE01. The sequence continues at coordinate 76,856 of JBBRLJ010000005.1, read as the reverse complement.
GCGGTTGTGCCGGCGGTGTTGCCGCGGAATTCGGCGACCTCGCCGATGGCGTGGATCGCCGGATCGGAGGTGCGCATGTGCTCGTCGACGATCACGCCGTCGGAGCACTGCAGCACCGCCACACGCGCGAGCTCGGCGTTGGGCACCGTGCCGGTGGCGAAGATCACCAGGTCGCACGCCAGCTCGGCGCCGCCCTTCAAGCGCACGCCTTCGACCCGCACCGAGCCGAGCAGTTCTTCGACATCCGCCTTGAAGCGGATGTCCACGCCCCGTTCCTTCATGGCCTGGTTGAGATAGCCCGATGCCTTGGCGTCGAGCTGCTTGCCCATCAGACGGTCGCTGCGCTGGAGCACCGTGACCCGCGTACCGATGCGCGCGAGCGCGTCGGCGAGCTCGAGGCCGAGCAGCCCGGCGCCGACGATGATGGCGTGGCGGCCAGGTCCGGCCCGGGCGCGGATCGCCTCGGCGTCGCCGCGCTTGCGTAGGCTGTGGACGCCCGAGCGCGGCACCGGGCCCTGGTAGTGCTTCGCCGCGCGGCTGCCGGTGGCGAGCACCAGCACGTCGTAGGGATAGCGCCCCCCCTGGGCGTCAACGACCTGCTTGCTCGCCCGGTCGATGCGCGTGACCGTGGTGCCAGCGCGGAAGTCGACGCCGCGTTCGGCGAGCTGCGGGCTGGTCATGGTGACCATGCCCGCGAAATCGGTGTCGCCGCCGATCAGGTGCGGCAGCAGCACGCGGTTGTAGATCGGGTCGCGCTCCTCGCCGAGGATGGTGATCGCATCGGTGCTGCCATTCGCGCGGTGCCGCTCGACGAAGGCGCGCGCCGCCGCGCCGCCGCCCACGATGACGATGCGCCGCCTGGCCGGCTGGTGGCGGCGCACCTGCACTGCCGCGTATTTCAGATCGGGCTCGCGCGACACCGGATCGAGCGCAGGACTGGTGAGGGTGTTGGTGCGGCCGCGTTCCCCGGCGTTGGCCTTGCCCCAGTGCATGGCCAGGAAGACCACGCCCCGCCTGATCGCGTCGGTGACCTCGGCCAGCACCTGGACCTCGCCGCGCCCGTTCGCGACCACCACCACGTCGCCGTCACGGATGCCGCGCGCCTCGGCGTCGGCTGGATGGATCTCGCAGCGCGGATGCGGCGCGTGCTCGCGCAGCTTCGCGACCTTGCCGGTCTTGGTCTGGGTGTGCCATTGATCGCGCAGGCGGCCAGTGGTCAGCACCAGTGGCAGCTCGGCGGAGAGCCGGTCGGATCCGCTGGCGCCGCCGGCGGGGTCGACGAAGGCCGGCGAGCGCAGGCGCGCCCGCCCGTCCGGGGTGCGGAAGCGGCCATCGGCGAACAGGCGCGGCGTGCCGGGATGCTCATCGGTGGGCACCGGCCACTGCAGCCCGCCGGCCTCGATCAGGCGGCGGTGCGACAGTCCGCCGATGTCGCAGTCGCGTCCGCGCGTCAGCGCAGCGTGCTCGGCGAAGATCTCCGCCTCGTCACGGTACGCGAAGGAGGCGCCCCAGCCCATCGCCTCGGCGAATCGCGTAAAGATGCGGCTGTCGGGCAGGCACTCCCCGGGCGGGTCGAGCAGCCTTCCGAGCAGCGAGACGCGCCGCTCCGAGTTGGTCATGGTCCCGGTCTTCTCGAGCCAGGTCGCGGCGGGCAGCAGCACGTGCGCGTGGGCGGCGGTCGCGGTGGCATGGATGTCCTGGACCACGACCAGCTCGGCGCGCGCCAGCCCGGCCTCGACCGCTCTCGCGTCGGGCAGCGATTCGACCGGATTGGTGGCGACGATCCACACCGCCTTGAGCCGGCCATCGGCCAGGGCGCGGAACATCTCCACCGCGGTCAGCCCCGGCTTGTCGGGCACCGATGGCACGCCCCAGTGCGCGGCGATCTCGGCGCGGTGCACCGGATCGGCGAGATCGCGGTGGCCCGAGGCGAGATTGGCCATCCCGCCGACCTCGCGCCCGCCCATGGCGTTGGGCTGCCCGGTGAGGCTGAACGGCCCGCAGCCCGGCCTGCCGATCTTGCCGGTGACCAGCGAGAGGTTGATGAGCGTGACGTTCTTGTCGACGCCGACCGCGCTCTGGTTCAGCCCCATCGTCCACAGCGACAGGAAGCGCCGATCGCCGCCGAGCCAGTCGGCGGCCTGGGCGATGTCGGCGGCGTCGACGCCGCACAGCTCTGCGGTGCGCTCGAGCGTGAAGGGCTCGCACGCGCGTTCGAGCTCGCTCCAGCCATCGGCGTGATCGCGCACGAAGGCCTCATCCACCGCTCCGATGTCGCGCAGGCGCCGAGTAAGGCCCAGATGCATCGCCACGTCGGTTCCGGGCATGATCTGCAGGTGCAGGTCCGCGACCGCGCAGGTCGCAGTGCGTCGGGGATCGATCACCACGATGCGCACCGACGGATCGCTCGCGCGCCGAGCCTCGACGCGCCGCCAGATGATCGGATGCGCCCAGGCGGGATTCGCGCCCGCGACCAGGAAGGTGTCACAGTGCTCGATGTCGTCGTAGGCGATCGGCGGGCTGTCTGAGCCGAGCGTCTGTTTATAGCCAGCCACCGCCGAGGACATGCACAGGCGCGAGTTGGTGTCGAGGTTGTTGGTGCCGATGAAGCCCTTCACCAGCTTGTTGATGACGTAGTACTCCTCGGTGAGCATCTGACCCGAGCAGTAGAAGCCCACCGCGTCCGGACCATGCTCGGCGATGATGCGCTTGAAGGTGGAGGCGATGTGCGCGAGCGACGCCTCCCAGCTGGCGCGCCCGAATGGCCGCGCCCGGTCGAGCCGCACCTGCGGCTGGAGCAGGCGCTGGTCTCGCGCGAGCGCTGCGTGCAGCAACGCCTTGCCCTTGGCGCAGAGCATGCCGCGGTTGGTGGGATGGCTCTCATCGCCCGACAGCGAGAGGGCCCCGCGCGCGTCGCGCTTGACCTCGACACCGCAGCCGGTGCCGCAGTAGCAGCAGATGGACTTCACGGCCTCGGTCGGGCGTATCGTCCGGGGCGGCATCAGGCGGCTTCGGCTTTCGCGGGATCGGCCGGCACGCCACCCGGTGCGAGAGCCAGTCCTGTCATGGTGCGTTCACCGCGCCGGATGCCGAGCACTACCGCATGCAGCCACAGCAGGCTCACCGCGATCAGGCAGGATAGGGCCATGAAGCAGCTCTGGGGCCGGCCGGTCGCCTGCTGCAGGTATCCGAAGCTCAGCGGCAGGACGAATCCGCCCAGCGCGCCCAGGGTTCCGACCAGTCCGCCCACCGCCCCGACGTCGGCGGGGAAGTAGTCGGGGATGTAGCGGTAGACCGAGGCCTTGCCGACGCCCATGCCCACGCCGAGCACGCACACCAGCGCGGTGAAGCCGACCACGTCCAGCGTGAAGAGCGAAGCCGGCGCCGCGAGCGGCAGGCTCGCGAGCAGCATGATGATGAAGGTGGCGTAGGTCACCGGCCGCGCGCCGTAGCGGTCGGAGAGCCAGCCGCCGAACGGGCGCAGCAGGCTGGCGGGGAATATGAAGAGCGTGGTCAGCAGCGCCGAGCTCGCGAGCGGCAGGCCGTAGACCTCCTTGTAGTAGTTGGGTAGCCACAACGAGAGCGCCACGTAGGCGCCGAACACCACGATGTAGTACAGGCCGAAGCGCCAGACCCTCAGATCGCGCAGCGGCGTGAGCATGGCGGAGAGCGTCCGCCCGGCGCCGGGTCGGCGATCCGGCGCCGGCGCGAGGCACCACACCACCACCGCCATCGCGACCAGCAGCACGGAATAGAGCACCGGCACGAAGCGCCAACCGCCCGGGATGGCGCCGCCGAGGAATCCGGCGGCGGGCATCAGGCCGATGAGCAGCGGCGCGATCAGCTTGGTGACCGACGCGCCGACGTTGCCAGCGCCGAAGGTGCCCAGCGCCACGCCTTGGCGCTCGCGCGAGAACCATGCCGAATTCCAGGCGATGCCGAGCGAGAATGAATTTCCCGCGATGCCGAAGCACAACGCCAGGCCGAGCAGCTGGGCGTAGCTGTGCGCCCAGCCGACGCAGGCGCAGGGGATGGCGGTGACCAGCAGCAGCGCCGACATCATCCGCCTGCCGCCGATGCGATCGGTGAGGATGCCGAACGGCAGACGGAACAGCGAGCCGCTGAGGATCGCGGTCGCGGTGAGCCAGCCGAACTGCACCGGCGTCAGGGCGAACTCCTTCTTGATGGCGATGCCGAGCACGCCGAACATCAGCCACACCGCGAACAGCAGGGTGAACGCGCTGGTCGAAAGGATAAGGATGCGCCGCGCTCCAGCGGCGGAGGCCGCCGAGTCGGGCGAGGCTGCCTCCGCCGGGTTGGCGTTCGCGACGGATACGGATGGGGTGGAATCCATGCAGTGCCTCGTTGCCAGGAGTTTCAGGCGTTTCAGGAGAAGCTGATCTCGACGCGCCCATCGACCACCCGCGCCGGCCAGGTCATCAGGGTCACGCCGGGCTGATCGAGGCAGGCGCCGGTGCGCAGATCGAACGCCTGCTTGTAGATCGGCGAGGCGATGATCGGCACGCCGACGCGGTCGCCGACGATGCCGCGCGCGATCACCATCGCGTTGCTGAACGGATCGAGGTTGTCGAGCGCGTAGATCCGGTCCTCGCCCACGCGCACCACCGCCACCTGGCGTCCCCGGATGAGCGCGGCGACGCCGGTGTCCGGATGGATCAGCTCCATCGGGCAGATGGCTTCCCACTGCTGGCACTCGGGCGCGCCCAGGTTCGCAGGGGGGGCCGGGGAGATCGCGAGAGCTTCGGGCATGGTTGCTCCGTGGTCGGACGTGGCGGTCGAGATGCGGAAGAATGCACAGTGATCGAGGATCAGGCCGAGACGGTCTCACGCGGACGCGGCTGCCCGCGCTCGAGCACGGTGGCGATCGAGGCATCGGCGGCGTCGCTGTTTACGAAGGTGCGGAAGCGCGCGCGCTTGGCCGGATCCATCACCACCGTCCGCCACTCGTCCTGGTAGGTGGCGACGATGCCCGTCATCTCGGCCTCGAGCTCGGCGGCGATGCCCAGCGAGTCGTCGATGATCACCGCGCGCAGGTAGTCGATGCCGCCCTCGAGCTTGTTGAACCAGGTCGCCGTGCGCTCGAGGCGGTCGGCGGTGCGGATGTAGAACATCAGGAAGCGGTCGAGGTAGCGGATCGCCCGTTCCTCGTCCAGATCGCTGGCGAAGAGCACGCCGTGCTGTGGCTTCATGCCGCCGTTGCCGCACAGGTGCAGGTTGTAGCCGCGCTCGGTGGCGATGATCCCGAAGTCCTTCGATTGGGCCTCGGCGCATTCGCGCGCGCAGCCCGAGCAGGCGGACTTGAGCTTGTGCGGGCTGCGCAAGCCCTTGTAGCGATTCTCGAGCCTGATCGCGAGACCTACCGCATCCTGCACGCCATAGCGGCACCAGGTGGAGCCGACGCACGACTTCACCGTGCGCAGCGCCTTGCCGTAGGCGTGCCCGGATTCGAATCCGGCGGCGATCAGCTCCTCCCAGATCGGCGGCAGTTCCGAAACCCGGGCACCGAACAGGTCGACGCGTTGGCCTCCGGTGATCTTGGTGTAGAGGCGGTACTTCTTCGCCACCTGGCCAAGCGCGATCAGCTGGTCGGGCGTGATCTCGCCGCCCGGAACGCGGGGGACGACGGAGTAGGTGCCGTCGCGCTGGATGTTGGCGAGGAAGCGATCGTTGGTGTCCTGCAGGTGCGCGTGGCTGGGCTCGAGCACGTGCTCGTTCCAGGCCGAGGCCAGGATCGACCCCACCGCCGGTTTGCACACCGCGCAGCCACGGCCGCGGCCGTGGCGTGCGATCAGATCAGCGAACGAACGGATTCCATGCACGCGCACCAGGTGGTAGAGCTGCTGGCGCGACTGGTCGAAGTGCTCGCAGAGCGCATGGCTGACCTCGAGACCGGCCTTGGCCATGCCGTCGTCGAGCAGCTCCTTGAGCAGCGGCACGCACGAGCCGCAGCCGGTTCCGGCCTTGGTGCAGGCCTTGATCTGGCCGAGCTCGGTGAAGCGACCATCCTGGACAGCGCCGCAGATGGTGTGCTTGGCGACGTTGTGGCACGAGCAGATCATCGCCGCGTCGGGCAGATCGGCGACGCGTAGTCCGGCCGGCTTGCCGCCAGAAGCGCCGGAGCGCGCGGGCAGGATCAGCTCCTCTGGCTTGTCGGGCATCGCCAGGGCATTGAGCGTCATCTGCAGCAGCTGGCTGTACGCCGTAGCGTCTCCGATCAGCACGCCGCCGAGCAGGCGCTTGCGGTCGGGCGAGAGCACCAGCTTCTTGTAGGTCTCCGCCGCGGTGTCGGCGAAGTGCACGCTGTGCGATCCAGGGGTGGCGCCGTGGGCGTCGCCGAAGCTGGCGACGTCCACGCCCATGAGCTTGAGCTTGGTGCTCATGTCGAAGCCCGAGAAGCTGGCCGGCTGGCCGGCCTCGGCCAGATCGTCGGCGACCACCCGAGCCATGTGGTAACCGGGCGCGACCAGGCCGTAGATGCGGTTCTGCCACAGCGCGCACTCGCCGATCGCCGAGATCGCCGGATCCGAGGTGCGGCAGGAAGCGTCGATAGCGATGCCGCCACGCTCGCCCACGGTCAGGCCGCTGGCGCGCGCCAGCTCGTCGCGCGGACGGATGCCGGCCGAGAACACCACCAGGTCGGTGGGCAACTCGCTCTTGTCGGCGAACACCAGTTTGAGCCCGCGTCCCTCGGCGCCCGCGGCGATCTCGGCGGTGCTCTTGGAGGTGTGGACCGATACGCCGAGCGACTCGATCTTGCGCCGCAGGATCGCGCCACCGGCGTCGTCGATCTGCACCGCCATCAGGCGCGGCGCGAATTCGACCACGTGGGTCTTCAGGCCGAGCTGCGACAGGGCGTTGGCCGCCTCGAGGCCGAGCAGGCCCCCTCCCACCACCACGCCCACGCGTTTGTCGGCCGCCGCAACGTGGATCGCCTCGAGATCCTCGATGGTGCGGTAGACGAAGCAGCCGGAGCTCTTGGCGCCCGGGATCGGCGGAACGAATGGGAAGCTACCGGTCGCCAGCACCAGGCGGTCGTAGGACACCAGCTCGCCATCGGCGAGCGCCAGGGTCTTGTCCGCCCGGTCGATCGTCGCGATACGCGCGCCGGTGCGCAGGGCGACGCCGTTGATGTCGTAGTAGTCCGGCGTGGACAGTAGCGACAGCTGCTCGGCACTGCGTCCGGCGAAGAACTCGGAGAGGTGCAGCCGGTCATAGGCGGGGCGGGGCTCCTCGCCGAACACGGTGATGTCCCAGCGCAGGTGCTGGCCCGATTCCACCAGCAGCTCGACCAGCTTGTGGCCGACCATGCCGTTGCCGACGATGACCAGGTGTTTGCGTGCGATCATGGTACCCATCACCATGTCGCGGGCGTGCCGGATCCGACTGCACCCCGGCGCAGCAGAACGCCGCCAACCGCCATCGGGGATTCACCTACATGGTGCGATCGGAACGGGAGGCGCTGAAATATTGAGCAGATCGACGGCGCCTACTACCGGGCACGGCGGCGCCGTTGGCTTCGTCAGCCTCCCGACGGATCCTGGCTACCTGGGGGGCAAGCCGGAGGCCGATGTTGGGGGGCCGTAGCCCCCCAACTGAAAGCAAGACGCGAGAGGTCGGGTGCATGCTCGATGTGCAGCTTCTTCTTGATGTGGGCCTTGTGCGCTTCGACGGTCTTGTCGCTGAGGTCCAGGCGCTCGGCGATAGCGCGGGTGGGCAGGCCTTCGCCGATCAACTCGAATACCCGCATCTCGCGGTCGCTCAGGTCCTCGATCGGCGCGCGCGCGTGCGGGCCGGGCGCGCCCAGGCTCGGGCTGAGGAAGACGCCGCCCGAGGACACCGCGCGCAATGCGTCGATGACCAGCGCCGCGGCCTCCTCCTTCATCAGGTACCCTTTGGCGCCCGCCCTCAGGCAGCGCTCGGCGTAGACCCGCTGGTCGTGCATCGACAGCACCAGGATGCGCAGGTGCGGAGAACTAGCGACCAGGGATTTCAACAGCTCGAGCCCGCTGCCGTCCTTGAGCATCAGATCGAGCACCACCACGTCGGGATCGACGCCCGCGATGAGCGGCGCGACCTCGGCCACCGAGCCCGCCTGTCCGCACACCATCATCGTCGATTCGGCGTCGATCAGCCCCGCCAGGCCGATGCGGACCAGTGGGTGGTCGTCGATCAGCAGCACCCGCGTGCGCGCGTCGATGGCCATCATCCGGCCACGCTCCGCGCGAGCGGAAAGCGGCATTCGACGCGCCAGCCCCCCTCGCGTCGCGCCCCAGCCGAGAGGCTGCCGCCGATACGCTCGGCGCGGTGGCGCATCGAGCGCATGCCGACGCCGTCGGCGCCGTTCGCGCCGCTGTCGATATTCCCCCCGACCGGAACGCTGGTGGCGGCCGTCACCGGGCTTTCGACGGCGCCACCAGCGCCATCGTCCTGCACCGCGAGGACTCCCGCGTTGTGCTCGCAGTGCAGCGAGATGACGATCGAGCGGGCGCGGCCATGGCGCATGGCGTTCGCGACCGCCTCCTGGGCGATGCGGTAGAGATCGTCGCCTGAGTCTGGCAGCAGATCCGCTGAGCAGTCGGCGCGGCAGTCGATCCCGGCGGCGAGCGAAGTCGCATCGGCGAGACGCTTGAGCGCGGTGGGCAGGCCGTCGACGCGCACGTCAATCGGCGCCAGGCAGGCGGCGGCGGCGCGCGTCTGCGCCAGCGCCTCGGCGATGCCCTCGCGCAGAGCCGCGATCCGCGGCGCGATCGCCTCGGGCACGGCGCGCTCGACCAGCTTCGCCTGCAGGGTGAGCGCGGTCAGCGCCTGCCCGACCCCGTCGTGGAGATCATAGCCGATGCCCCGGGCGACATCGGTGGCGACGGTCAGCTCACGGTTGATCGCCTCCTGCTCGCGCAGGCGCTCCTGATCGCCGATCGCGGCGCGCAGCCAGCGTACCGCGGGCCGGAACACGAACAGCGCCTCGACCAAGAGCGCCGCCAGCACCACTCCACACAGCCACAGCTCGAGGCGCATGGTGGCGTTCACGCGCGCTGCCGCTTCCTCCTGGTAGAGTCCGACGATCGCGTTCATGCGCCCGAGGTAGTCACGCTCGACGGTGAGCAGCCGGGCGATCGCGCCGTCGTCGCTCGCGAGCGCCGCCGAGCGCATGCGCGCGAAGGAGGGCTCCAGATCGGCGAACGCAGATGCCACCGCGGCGCTGTTGTCGATGCCGACTCCGGTCAGGCCGACATCTCCGGTCAGGCGGGCGTGGGCGCCCGTCCATTCATCGAGCACGCGCGTGGCCTCGGCGCCGCGGGCCTCGGCCTGCACGGCATCGCCGGATTGCGACGCATAGCGGCGCGCGAGCTCCGCCTTCACCAGCTCCTGGCTGAGCATGCGCTGCCGTCCGGCGAGATTGATGACCGCCGCGTCGTGCCGCTGGCGGCTCAGATGGTGCTGGATCACCGCCAGTGCCGCAACCGTGAGCGCGGCGACGATCGCCAGCGCGAACAGGTATCGGCGGGTCAGGAAGCGGGTCGCGACGCGATCAAGGCGCTCGGGCATGCATCACCGGGGCGAGTGTACCCGCTCCCTGGTGTCGGCGAGTGCTGCGCGACGCCGCAGTCGCAAGGCGCCCCTGGCGTCATCGCGACACGCGTAGCTCCCGGATGAACGCCGCTCGCGCCTCAGGCGGCTTGTGCGCTCGCGCGCAGACGCAGGCGGTCGATGCCGACGGCGACGACGATCACCGCGCCGATGATGATCTCCTGCATGTAGGTCGGCCAGCCGAGCTGCTGGCTGCCGTTGCGCAGCACGCCCATGATCACCGCCCCCACCACCGCGCCCACCACGGTTCCAGTGCCGCCGGCGAGCGAGGCGCCGCCGATCACCACCGCGGCGATGATGTCGAGCTCGCGTCCCCCGGCGGTGGTCGGATCGCCCTGGTGCAACTTCGCGGTCTCGAGCGACGCGGCGAGGCCGATGAACGCGCCGGCGAAGCCATAGACCATGATCTTGACCAGCGGCACGCGGATGCCGCACAGGCGCGCCGCGGCCTCGTTCGAGCCGATGGCGTAGACATGCCTCCCGAAGACCGTGCGGCCCATCACCGTCGCCATGATCGCCACCGCGGCGACGGCCACCCAGACTCCGGGAGCGACGGCCTGCAGAGGATGCGCGCACAGGTTGTGTAGCATTCCGGGATCGGCATCGAGTGGATAGGGACGCATCAGCACCGAGAACCACGAGCCCGGCGCTTCGGCGTAGTTCACCGTCTCATTGTTCGCCAGGCCCTTGGCGATGCCGCGCGCCACCCCGAGCATGCCGAGCGTGACGATGAACGGCATCATGCGCGTGCCGGCGATGACGCCGCCGCTGAGCAGACCGGCGGCCATGCCGCAGCCGACCGCGGCCAGGATCGCCAAGGCCGGACCGCCACCGTGGAGCTGCACCAGGGCCGCGACCACCGAACACAGCGCGATCGCCGAGCCCGCGCTCAGGTCGATGCCGCCCGAGACGATGATCAGGGTCATGCCGCACGCGGCGACGGTGACGATCGCGGACTGGCTGAGGATCAGGCAGGAGTTGCGATACGAGAAGAACGCCCACGGATCCATGGCGTCGGGGCCATGATTGCAGGCCCAATAGGCGATGCCGAAGCCCAGCCACAGCAACACCAGCGCCAGGAACGGCCCCAGCCGCTCGAGCACCCGCCACGGCAGCGGCCGGCGCGACCCCAGCGCTTCGCCGGATGCCACGGCATCAGAGGTCTCGATTTCGCCAGGTGTCTCGTTCATCGGTGCTCCGCTCCCACGGGCTGGGCGCCGATCGCCTCGGCGAGCAGCGACGCTTCGCTCCACTCGCGCGCCGGCCGAGCCGCGGCGAGGCGCCCCCGGCACATCACAGCGATGGTATCGCAGACGCCGAGCAGCTCCGGGAGGTACGAACTCACCATGATGATCGCCTTTCCCGCCGTCGCGAGCTCGTCGATGAGGCGGTAGACATGGGTTTTCGCACCGACGTCGATGCCACGGGTCGGCTCGTCGAGCAGCAGGATCTCGGCGCCGTGGTGGAGCAGCCTGCCGATCGCCACCTTCTGCTGGTTGCCGCCGCTGAGCTCGCCGACCGCCTGATCGGGGCCTCGCGCCTTCACCGTGAGCGTGTCCATCCAGCCGCGCGCGGCGACACGCTGCCGCTCGCCGGAGACGACGCCGAAGCGAGCGTAGCGACCCAGGCGGGTGAGCGTCAGGTTGTCGGCGATCGAGCGACCGAGCGCCAGACCCTCCTCCTTGCGGTTCTCGCTCACCAGGCCCATGCCGGATCGCAGTCGCGCGCGCGGGCTCGCGCGGGTGACCTCGCGGCCGCCGATCGACACCGAGCCGCCGCGGATCGGGTCGAGACCGAATACCGCGCGCAGCATCTCGCTGCGGCCCGATCCGACCAATCCGAAGATGCCGAGCACCTCGCCGCGGCGCAGGCTCAGAGTGGCGGCGCGCGGCAGGCGCCGGCCAGAGACGCCGTCGAGCGCCAGCAACGGCTCGCCGAGGACGTGCGCGGTACGCGGGTAGAGCTCTGAGACCTCGCGGCCGACCATCAGGCGGATGAGCGTGGACTGGCCGGCATTGCCCATCGCGCCCGAGCCGACACTGCGCCCGTCGCGCAGCACCGCGAAGCGGTCTGCCACCACGCGGCATTCCTCGAGGAAATGGCTGATGTAGACGATGCTCACCCCGGCACCACGCAGCCGGCGCACCACCGCGAACAGGCGGCGCGCGTCGTCGGCGGCGAGGCTCGAGGTCGGCTCGTCGAGCACCAGCAAGCGAGGATTCGCGGCGAGCGCACGGGCGATCTCGACCAGCTGCTGGGCGGCGAGCGGCAGCGAACCGGCCAGCCGGTCGGGATCGATGTCCACGGCCCCGAGCTGCGCCAGCGCGGCGAGCGCTCCGGCGCGGCGCGCGGCGCGGCGCACGAAGCCGAGGCGCCGCGGCTCGGCTCCGAGGAGGATGTTCTCGGCCACGCTCAGGTGCGGCGCGAGGCAGAGCTCCTGGTGGACGATGGCCACGCCGCGGCGGCGCGCGTCGAGCGGCGTGCGCGGGGCGTAGCCGCGCCCGTCGAGCTCCATCATGCCGCGGTCGGGCGCGATCGCTCCGCACAGCACCTTCATCAGCGTCGACTTGCCCGCGCCGTTCTCGCCGATCAGCGCCACCACCTCACCTTCGCCGACCTCGAGATCGACTCCGGCGAGCGCGGCGGTGGCGCCGAAGCGCTTGGCGATGCCGGTCATGCGCAGGCGCGGCGGCATGTCAGCGTGCGGGTCCTGGGCCGGCCAGGTCTGTATGGAAGCCGGCGCGCCGAGCGGAGAAGCGGAAGGCAGGCATGGCGCCGATCATGGCGGGCCATCGAGGGAGACCAGCGCGCGCTGCCGTGGCCGTCGCCATCGCCACAGGGCGTCGACTGCCGCGCGGGTCACCCTTGCCTCCTCGTCGATGGCGTGAGAGTCGCGTATCCGCCGCCAGGCGTCCTCACCCAGGCGTTCCGATGCTCGGATTCGAAGCCATCCTGCTGCTGATCATCGTCGTGATGGCGCTCGCGCCGTTCGCGCGACGCATCGACGTGCCGCTGCCAGTGGTGCTGGTCGTCGTGGGGCTGGCGCTGTCGGCGCTCCCGATCCTGGCGCGGCTCCAGCTCGATCCGGAGTTGGTGTTCCTGGTCTTCGTGCCGCCGCTCCTGTACTGGAGCTGCATCACCGCGTCGATGCGCGATCTCAGGCGCATGCGCAAGGAGATCGGCATGCTCGCGATCGGCGCGGTGGTGGTGACCATCGCGGCGGTGGCGCTGGCCAGCCACCTCGGGCCACCCCACCTGGAATGGGCTCCCGCGGTGGTGCTCGGCGCCATCGTCTCGCCGCCCGACGCGGCGGTGACCATCGCCATCGCCCGGCGCCTGGGCCTACCGCGCCGCCTGGTGTCGCTGCTCGAAGGCGAGACGCTGTTCAACGACGTCACCGCGTTCACTACCTACCGCTTGGCGATCGCCGCGACCGTGACCGGGCACTTCACCGCATGGCACGTGGTGCCGCTGCTCGTCTACACCGCGGTCGGCGCCTTCGTCATTGGCTGGCTGGTGGCGCTGGGCGTGACCTGGCTGCGCCGCCACATCAGCGATCCGATCGTCGCGAACACGCTGTCGCTGATGACCGCCTTCGCCGCCTACCTGCCGGCGGAATGGGCCGGCACCTCGGGTGTCGTCGCGGTGGTCACCACCGGGCTGCTGCTCGGGCGCAAGGCGCCCAGGCTGGTCGACGCGGCCACGCGCGTGCAGTCGCAGCAGGTTTGGTCGCTGGTGCTCTTCATCCTCAACGGCCTGATCTTCCTGCTCATCGGCCTGCAGCTCGGACGGCTCGGCGCCGAGGTCGTCGGCAACGGCGAGATGGCGCTGTTGGGCGCCGCCGGGATCGTCTGCGCGGTGGTGATCGTGGTACGCGTGCTGTTCGTGTTCGTCGGATCATGGGCGGGCCGGCTGGCCAGGGGCAAGGACTCGCCCCGACGTGGATCGTTCAGCGAGACCCTGTTCGTGGCCTGGACGGGCATTCGCGGTGGCGACACCCTGGTCACCGCGCTCGCCGTGCCGCTCGCGGTCGACGACGGCACGCCATTCCCCGGCCGCCACGCCATCCTGGTGATCTCGTTCACGGTCATCCTGGTCACGCTGGTGGTCCAGGGCGTAACGCTGCGGCCGCTCATCAGGCGCTCGACCATGCCCGACGACAGCTCCGAATCCGATGAGGACCACCTCGCGCGTCGCGAGCTGTCCCAGGCCGGTGGCGATCGCCTCGCCGCGCTGGCGCTGGAACGCAGCCTGCCCGAGGAGGTGCTGCGGCAGATCCAGACCCACCACCACATGCGTCGCCACGTGCGCTCGGGCTCAGAGCAGCAGCCGGACAATGTCGGCTCGTCGATCCTCGCCGCGCAGCTCCTGGACATCAACCGCCAGGTGCTCAAGGCCGAACGCGAGGCCGTCATCATGCTGCGCGATCGCGGCGCAATCGGCGACGACATCCTGCGCACCATCCAGCGCGAGCTCGATCTCGAGGAGCTGGTGATGACGCGCAGGGCCGAAGAAGCCTGAGCGGGACCGTCGAGGGCTGTTTCCCTGCGCACATCCACCACCTCGCGCGGGACGTACTATTGGAATAACGTCGGCAAGACCGTCGGCGCCGACCGTGACGCCACCAGCGAGGACCCGCGATGAACCGCTCAGCGAATGGCTTTTCGATGCTGGCAACAGCTCTGGTGGCGATGTGGTTCGCATCCTCCCGCTGCTCCTGCGCCGAATCCGTCCCGGCGTCCGTACCGGAGGAAGCCTCGTCGATCCCGTGGCAGGTGCTCACGCCCGACACCTTCGCGCAGGCACGGCGCGAGCAGCGCTTCGTCATCCTCGATCTCGAGGCCGAGTGGTGCCATTGGTGCCACGTGATGGAGGCCACCACCTACCGTGATCCCGAGGTCGTCCGCCTGATCGCGGCCAGGTACCTGCCGGTGCGCGTCAACCAGGAGCAGCGGCCGGATCTCGCGAATCGCTACGAGGACTACGGCTGGCCAGCGACGGTGATCTTCGCCGCCGATGGCAGCGAGATCGCGGTGCGCTCCGGATACATCCCGCCAGAGCGGATGATGTCGCTCCTGCAGGCGATCATCGACGATCCCTCGCCGGGCCCGTCGGTGGTGCCGCCTCCGTCTTCCGCGGGCGGGGCGGAATCATTGCCCGCGGCGCAGCGGGCAGAACTCGAGGCCGACTACCGCGCGGCGTACGACCGGGTCCACGGCGGTTGGGGCACGGTGCACAAGTATCTCGATGCCGATGCGATCGAGTACGGCCTCGTCCAGGGCGGCGCTGGCGACGCCGGGCGCATGGCGCTCGAGACCCTGGCGCATGTGCGCACGTCGCTGCTCGACCCGGCGTGGGGCGGCCTGTACCAGTATTCCGCGGGCGGAGGCTGGGAGGAACCGCATTTCGAGAAGATCATGGCGGTGCAGACCGACGGTCTGCGCTGCTTCTCGCTGACCTACGCGCGCGATCGGGATCCGGCGTGGCGCGACGCGGCGGAGGCGATCCATCGTTATCTGACCACCTTCCTGCGCGCGCCCGATGGCGCGTTCTTCACCAGCCAGGATGCCGACCTCGTCCAGGGCGAGCACGCTGCCGGATATTTCGCCCTCGACGACTCCGCGCGTCGCGCGCTCGGCATGCCGCGCGTCGACCGACACCGCTACACCCGCGAGAACGGCTGGGCGATCCGCGCACTGGTGGCGTACGCAAACGCCATCGGCGATCCGGCGATACTCGACGAGGCGCGCATCACCGCGCGCTGGGCCCTGGCGCATCGGCAGCGTCCGGACGGCGCGTTCATGCACGATGACGCCGCTGTCGACCAGGACGTCGATGGTGCGTATCTCGGGGATTCGGTCGCCATGGCCCAGGCGCTCATGGCTCTTTGGATCGCTGATGGCGACTCCGCGTGGCGCATGGCGCTCGAGCGCACGCTGGCCGCGATCGACGGCTTCGCGGATCCTCCTGGCGCAGGCTACCGCACCGCGCGCGGTGATCCCGCGTCACGCCCGCAGCGTGACGAAAACGTCGCGCTCGCGCGCTGCGCCAACGCCTATGCGCGCTGCAGCGGAGACCAACGCTGGCGCGCGATGGCGCTGCGGGCGTTCTCCTTCATCTCGGCGCCAGCGATCGCCAGCCGCCGGCCCGCGGCGAGCGCGCTGCTCGTCGCTGACGAGCTCGGACGCGAGCCCGTGCACGCCGTCGCGGTCGGCGATCCCACGGCGCTCCAGCCGCTGATCACGGCGGCGCTGGGATTGCCCACCGCCTATCTGCGCATCGATCGGTGGGATCCCGCGTCCGGACCGTGGCCGGGGCCTGGAGAAGGCTACCCCGCAGATCCGTCCGGCGTGATGTACCTGTGCATCGGCGACCGCTGCCTGGCGCCGGCGCGCGATGCGGCGGCGTTGCGAGCGAGCTACCTGCGCGCCATGGGCGGCGACTAGATCACCGCCCACCTGGCGGCTCAGCCCCTCGCCGGCTCTGCCATCTCCAGCTTCGCCTTGCGCGCGAATTCGGCGACATGGCTGAAATTCGCGATCACCTGCTCGAGATGCCGCATCCGCTCCGGGCTCGCGGTACGGATCATCGGGGCGGACGGGCCCCAGTACGGCTCCTCGACCCAGAAGCGCGCGGCGCCGGTCAGGCCCTCGCGGAACTTCGGTAGCAGGCGCTCGGGGCAGCGCTGGGACAGGTTCATGGTGAACATGCGACGGCGCGCATCGCCGCCGAAGGACGCGTGCTTGGTGTTGTGATTGAAGAGCAGGATGTCGCCCGGCACCACCTCGAGCGCGACCGCGGGCACGTCCTTGCCCGCGAGTCCGCAGTCACCGAGCTTGGCATGGAGCGCCTCGGCATAGTGGTCGCCGACCTGATGGCTGCCCGGGATCACGCGCAGGCAGCCGTTGTCACGCTTCAGCGGATCGAGGTAGAAGGCGATCTTGATGTTGAGCAGCTCGGTGCTCCAGCCGTCGGAATGCCAGCCGGTGTCGCCGACATAGAAATTGCCGTCGCTGCCCATGTAATTGAAGTCCTCACCGAGCAGGTCGCTGGCGATGCCAAGGATGCGCGGATCGTCGACCAGCGCCGACAGCGGCTCGCTCAGATCGATGAAGCCGCCGATGCACGAGCGCTCGCGCCCATTGTGCGGCTTGCCGCCGTGTCCGCCGCCGCGCGCCGCCCACAGCGCCTCGAAGTCGGACTGGATGGCCGCGATGCGGTCGGCGAAGAGGCCCGGGAAGGCGAGATAGCCGAAGGTGTGGAAGAATGCGTGCTGCTGGGGAGTGAGCATGGGGCGTGCCTCGCGATACGTGCCATCGTCATGGCTCGAGGGCGCCCCGCAATTGGACAGGGAACGTCGTGGTGGTCGAAATCCTTCAGGGCGCCCGGAGCCTAGCGATGAGAACCGCCCCATTCATAGCTTGGCTCCTCAACAATGCTTCGCGGCATTCCAGGTTGAGAGTGCCGGCCACGCTATCCCCAAATTTCGTGCCGTCCGACGCTTCCTGCTACGAACTCAGACCGCAGTCTCACCCCTGCTCGATCATCTCCAGATTGCGCGTGTACGTGGCGAGGCCCTCTGCATCGCCCAGTTCCTGGCACATGCGCAGCGCCGCCAGCGTATCCGTGCGTGCCCGCGCCTGATGGCCAAGCTGGTGATATGCCGCCCCTCGTAAGCCCAGGCAGCGGGGCTGGTACATGTCAACCGCCGATCCGCCCGAGGTCGTCAATTCGGCGAGGATCGGCTCGAGCAGCGCGACCACCGCCTCGGCCTGCGTGGCATCGAGCAACGCGGTCGCCTGCGTGTACGTATCACGCCAGCGGATGAGTGGATTCTCCGCGCCATCGCCGATCAGTTGATCCATCAGCGCGCTGACGCCACAGCGCCGGTAGAATTCCGCCACGCCGACCAACCCCTTGCCGTACCAGGCCTCGTAGGCGCGGTTGCCAATGAGGGCCTTGGGCATCGTCTGCCAATGTTTGAACTCGGCGCGGATCAGGTCGTTCCAGGTGTTGGCCAGTGAGAGGAGGCGCCGCTCATCGCCACGGGCGACGGCCTCGAAAAGCTGATCGCGGAGCTTTTCGGCTGAGCGGGGAGCGCGGGGGCGGAAGAAGAGGTAGTGGAGGATGCCCATGGGGAAAATTGTTGCACGGTAATCACGGGTGTCGATGGACCCGGTATGCGTGACCAACTTCCTGTGATTTTCTTGGACCAGCTCCGGTGGAGATCCGGGCTTCTGCCAGGCCCCCTGCTTCGATTCAGGTGAACAACCACTTCCGCACCAGCTTCGTATAGCGCGGCATCACCACATAGACCATCAGCCCTACCATGATTGCCGTGACCGGCAGAGTGACGATTGCCCGATTCACGATGCCCAGCTGAGCCAGCGCTGGCACGACCAGCAACGGCACACCGAAGGATAAGGGATAGATAGCGGACCAGATGACCAGGAACTGCTTCCAGCGCACTGGCTCCTGCGCTCGCACTCCCGTGGGCATGAACCAGAAATCCAGACCGCTGTGGATGGCATAGGCATTGTCCGTCTGCAGGAACGGCTTCGCCTTCTCGATCAGCACGCGGCGCTCTTCCGATTCGACCCAGGCCCGGACGTGCTCCGCGGTGTCGAAACCGATGACGACCGTGTAGGTGGCCGACAGATCCTGGATGGGCCGGATGATCTGGTGATCCAGGAAGCCGACCGACCCACGGCACGCGGCTCCGATTTCCGTCAGCCACTCCTCGTACTCGTCGTGCCTGCCGGGGAGCACGCGGTGGGTGATGACGACGGTGGCGCCGGATCGCTCGGGAGCGGATGGTGAGGGCTGGCTCATTTCGGCATGCTATCAGTCAAAGGCTCCGCCCCTACCGCCCGTGCGGGCCTGCCCCGCGCGGCCTTGTCGGGGCGCGCTTGAGAATGAGGATGACGAACGTCTCTCGCTGAGAATCCTTGCCTCTGTTCCAAGGAGACCCTCCATGGAAACCATTCCAGAGGAACGGCTCTCTCGAATGCGGATCAAGGATAAGTACCGCGATCAGTTCCACGGTGCACGCAACGTGGAGCGGCTATCCACCGCTCAGACCAGGAATCGAGAGGGAGCCACGAGGGCGTGTAGCGCCCGCCGTCGCGGGCATCCATGGCAACCTGTGCCTGCAACGTTCGAAAGACGGAATGCGAATGATGACGATCAGCCCGAGAAGGCGCGCGTCTGGGAACTCCGGCAGAGCGGCCTCCGATCGCCGCGCACTTCAGTCTCGGCCCCCTCGCGCGCGGCTCAGGTCACCACGAGCGAGCCGGGCCAATCAGGCGCTGGACCTCTTCCGCCGTGGCGTCGATGTCCGCCGCGAACAGCGAAATGGGGCCGCCGGTGCAGGCCAGCACCTCGACTCAGGGGGAAGGGATGTCCGCGGCGGCCCCCGTGGTAGCCATGCCCCCCGTCGGTCGCTCGGCGTCGCTCGTGATGAGGCGCCCGTCCGGCATATCCCCCGAGTAAAACCCATAATCGGTGGTGGCTGACAAGGCGGGGGGTAGCCTGGGGATCCACACGGCCGCGGGAGCTTCCAGTGACGTCCAGCGACCCGTCGCGCACCACCCAGGCCACGTCCGCTTCCCCCGCCGCACCCTCGTCAGGGTCAGCGCAGGGGGAGCCGGGGACCGCGGCCACGGTCGTCACCGGCAAGGCCGCGACCGCCGCCACGGTGGTCGCATCGTCAGGCGCGACCGACGCCGCCACCGTCATCACGCGCGCCGTCGAGCCGGTGCGCGCCCCCGACGCCACGCGCGTGGCGGATGGCGCGCCGGCCCTGCCCGCCGGAGTGCCGACGCAGATCGGCGGCGTCACGCTGGCGCGGGTGCTGGGCTCGGGCGCGATGGGCGACGTCTATCTCGGCCGCCACGCGACCATGGACATCGACGTGGCGGTGAAGCTGATGAAGGTGGCGGGCGGATCCGGCGAGGCCGAGCGTTTCCTCAAGGAAGTGCGCGCGGCGGCGAGGATCGCCCATCCCAATGTCATCCAGGTGCTGCACGCCGGCAACGAAGACGGCAGGCTGTTCCTGGTCATGGAACTGGTCACTGGCGGCGACGTCGCGCAGCTGATCCGCCGCGAGGGCCGCGTGCCATGGCGGCGGGCCGTCGAGCTGATGATCCAGGCCGGCGAGGGCCTGGGCGCGGCGCACCGCGCCGGCATCGTCCACCGCGACGTCAAGCCGGCGAACTTCCTGCTCACCACGCGTGGAGCGGACGCGCGCCTGAAGGTCGCCGATCTCGGCCTCGCGAAGCTCCATCAGCAACAGCACCAGCAGGCGAGCGACATCGATCTCACCCAGGCCGGCACAGTCATGGGCACGCCCGCCTACATGGCGCCCGAGCAGGCGGTCGACGCACGACGCGCCGGCCCGCCGGCCGACGTCTACGCCCTCGGCGTGTCGCTCTTCCAGCTGCTGAGCGGGCGCCTGCCGTTCCAGGCCGAGACTTCGAACGCCATGCTGCTCGCGCACGCCAACCAGCCGGTGCCCGATCTGCGCGCGATCGCGACCGACGTGCCCGAGAGCGTGGTCGAGGCGGTGCGGCGCATGCTCGCGAAGTCACCCGAGGCGCGACCGCACGACGGCGATGCTGCCGCCTCTGAGCTGCGCGCCGCGCTGGCCGCGGCCGACGGCCCCGCCGCCTCGCCGGCTGCCGTGGCTCCTGCTTCTCCCGCCCTGGCCGCGGCCGGCGGCGCGCGTGCATGGATCGTCCTCGCCGTGATAGCCGCCGCGCTGGTGGTGGCGGGGCTCGCCGGCGGGATGCGTGCCAGCGCCCATGCCGGCGCCGGAGGGATGCGCGGCCAGGGTCCGGACGCGACGCCGACAGACGTCGCACCGATGGCGGGAGCGCCGGCCGCGGGTGTCGCGCGCGACGCCGTCGCCGCCGCGGATCCGTGGCAATCGCCGACGCGCGCGAGCTTCGTGTTGGCGAACGACGCGTTGGCAGCAGTGGCGGGTTCGATAGAGAGCGCGCTCCTCGAAGCCCGCGTGCTGCTGGTCGAGCGCGCGCAGCTCGACCAGGTGATGCTCAAGGAGATCGGCCTCGCCCAGGGCGATCGGGTGGACCTATCGACGGCGGTGCAGGCCGGAAAGCTGGTCGGCGCCCATGTCGCGCTGCTGGTGCGGCCGGCGAACGAGCGGGTGAACCTGCGCGTGGTGCTCATCCAGAGCGGAGAGATGGTCGGCAGCGACGTCGTCGATGCCGATGCGGCCCCGTCTCGGGCGCTGACGTTGATGCGCAGGGCGCTCGCCCAGCTGCCGGTGCAGGCGCGCCTCGAGCGCGATGCCACCGGCGCGTGGCACGTGAGCGCGGGCCGCAACCACGGTGTGGCCGTCGGCGATCGCTTCACCATCTATGCCGCGCCGATCACGGCGGAGGTGGCTCCCGCGGAAAAGCCAGGTTCAGCGCCCGGCGTGATGCCTGTCGTCGTGCCCGGGGCGATGACCGCGGTGGCCACCGTCGACGCGGTCGAGGCCACGTCCGCGACCGTCACCCTGGCCGGCTCGCCGCCTGCGCAGCTGCCGGCCCTGGCGAGGCGCCTAGCCCCATGAACCGTCGCGAGACTTCCCTCCCCACCGGACTGGTGCCTATGCCGGTGTCCGCCCATGGGCCGACAGCGCGCGCGGCGCTCATCGCCGTGGGCTTCGGCGCGCTCGCCATCACCATCGCTACGATCAGCGGCTGCGGCGCGGTCCGCGGACCGGCGCCGCGAACCGTCGACGGCGCCACCTTCGGCACCACCACCGCACCGTTCCGCGGTCGCTGGTGGCAGCACTACGAACGCGGCGTGAGCTGGGCGATGGGCGGCTTCTGGGCCGAGGCCGAGGCCGATCTCCTCACCGCCGCCAGCCTGCGTAAGGAAGACAGCCGCCGCGCACGCACGTACGGCATGCACTTCGTGCAGTGCTTCGTGCACCGCGAACTGGGCGCGATGCTGATCGAGGAGAATCGCCTGGACGATGCCGAACGCGAGCTGCGCCTGAGTCTGTCCCAGGAGCCGAGCGCCAAGGCCGAGTTCCTGCTCGCCCGCCTGGCCACGCTGCGCGGCGTCGCCGCCGCTCCCGCGGTGGCGCCCGCCCAGCTGCCCGCGCCGCCACGGGTCGCGAGCAGCGTGGTCCTCACGCAGGTGGCGCCCGGCGCCGCCGGCGCGCTCGATGTTACCGGCCGCCTGCAGGCGCTCGCAGGCCAGGGGTTGTGGGCGCTCGCCGGCGATGGCTCCCAGCGCGCGCTGGCGCTCGCGCCCGACGGCGCCTTCAGCGTATCGCTGACACCGGGCGAGAGCCTGGCGACCCTCGCTCCTTCCTCCGATTCCACCGAGACGACCGCTCAGACGCAGCCCGCGCGCGTCGCTCTGGTGACGCTCGTCACGCCGTTGCCCTCGCCCCCGGCGCCCGAGCTGACCCTCGACGGCCCGCGCGATGGCGCGCAGATCTCCGGCGACCGCGCCTGGTACCGCTTCAGCGCGCGGGCCGCCAACGGTGTCGCCGCGCTGACGGTGAGCGATGGCGACGGCACGGTGCTCGCGCGCCAGGAGCTCGCCGGCATCCAGGCGGGCGGCACGCTCGCCGTTCCCTTGAGCGCCGGCACCCACGCCCTGCGCTTCAGCCTGGCTACCGGCCGTGCGGGCGCGGCGGATGCCGTTCTGGCGCAGACGCAGGTCGAGTCGCGCACGCTCGAGGTCGCGCCGACGCCTGCGCAGGATCGCGCGCTGCGCGCGACCGCGCTGGTGATCCCGCTGCAGGCACCGAGCGACGGCGGCCGCGTGCGCTCAGGTGATGATCCCGAGCTGCTGAGTTCGATGAGCGACGATGGTCGCTTCCGCATCATCGATGCCGAGGCCGACACGCTGCTTGGACGCGAGCTGCAACTGGTCGAGGCTGGCCAGGTCGACCGCCTCACCGCCGCCGAGGCCGGTCAGCGGCTGAAGGCGCGCTACGTGCTCACCGGCACGCTGCGTCGCGGTCGTGACGACGTCGAATGCTTCGTGCGCCTGGTCCATGCGCAGAGCGGCCAGGTGGTGGCGAGTGCCGACGCCTACGCGCAAGCGGTGGCGCCGGCGCAGGAGCAGGCGTTCTTCGCCATGGTCGCGGGCCGGCTGCGCCAGGAGTTCCCGGTGCTGCAGGGCACGCTCGCCGCGGGCGACGGCGGCGTACCGATCATCGATCGCGGCCGCCAGGCCGGCGTGGTCGGGCGCATGCGCTTCTTCGCGATGAAGGCCGATGCCGACGTGGTCGATCCCGCCACTGGCCGCGTGCTGCTGCCGGGCGAGAAGCGCGTGCAGGGCACGCTCGAGGTCGACAAGGTCGACGACCGCCGCGCGCGCCTGAAACGCGTCGATGGCGCCGCTGCCGCTGGCGGCACCGTGGTGAGCGAATGAGGAGAGCTTTCTGTTCAGGGGCTTCGCCCCTACGGCCCTGCGGGCCTACCCCCGGGCTGTGTCGTGGCTCGGTTTCGCCGGCAGGGCCGGCGAAACCGTGGGCGGATGGGCTTCGCCCATGGTATCCGCCCACCGCCTCTCGGCGCCCGCCCCATCGCGGGGCGATGGGGCCCCCTGCTTTCTGTTCAGGGGCTTCGCCCCTACGGCCCTGCGGGCCTACCCCAGGGCTGTGTCGAGTGCCGCCCCATCGCGCCTATGGTGCGATGCTCCTGTCGATGCTGATCGCGTGCATCACGGCGGGGGTCGCATCGGGCGTCGACGTCACCGTGGTGCCCTTCGACGGCAGCCCGATCCCGATCGGCGCTGGCGCGCGCGCGCTGGGCATGGGTGGGGCGTTCACCGCCATCGCCGACGACGCCACCGCCAACACCTGGAATCCCGCGGGCATGGCCCAGCTCGAGCGTCCGGAGCTGTCCTTGAACATCGGCTATTACGCGCGTTCGACGGCTTCCGGCGGCTCGAAGGAGACCCAGGGCGACGCGGCGCTCGACCACGCCAGCGTGGTTCTGCCGTTCTTCGTGCTCGGCACCCAGCAGACCGTGGGTCTGGCCTGGCAACGCCAGTTCGATTTCACGCGCGCCACCGGCAGCCACCAGGTGTTCCAGGATGTCGGGCCGACGCTGACCACCCAGGGCTTCTCCGACAACCGCATCCGCAACCGTGGCGCGTGGTCGAGCTGGAGCGTGAGCTACGCCGCCGATGTGGCTCCGACCCTGTCGCTGGGCGCGTCGGCGCTGGTGTGGGATGACGATCTCACGCGCATGAGCCACAACGACCGCGACACCGCGAGCAGCGGACGCCTGACCACCATCGACAGCGGCCCGCCCGTGTCGATCGTCAGCGACGAGACCTTCACCGCCGCGCAACACCAACGCATCACCGTCGAGCATGGCGCCAGCGCGGTGCTCGGCGCGCTCTGGCACGTGAACGCGGAATGGACTCTCGCCGCCACGGTGAAGCCGCAGTACGATCTGCACCTGTCGATCGCCAAGAGCGACGCGCGCGAGTTCCGCGACGCCGGCACCGGCGCGGTCACCAGCTCCACCGCGACCTCGACCCGCCGCGGTGCGACCTACACCTACCCGAGCAGCGCGACCATCGCCACCGCATGGCGCCCGAACGATCGCCACACCATCGCGGTCGATGTGACCTGGACCGACTGGAGCGCGCTGCGCCTGGACGACGGAACGTCGGTCACCAGCCCGATCAGCCCATTCGTTGCGCCCGGGAAGTTCGCCGACGGCTACGCGCTGCGCGTCGGCTACGAGCACGTGTGGCTGCTCCCGCGCCTGGTGTTGGTGCCGCGCTGCGGGCTCCTGTACGAAGGCCTGCCCGGCGTCACCGCCGCGCCCGACGCTGCGCATCCCGAGCTGGTCAACGCCACCGTCGACCAGTACGTCGGCGCCACCGCCGGCCTGAGCGTCTTCCAGCGCGCCATCCTCTACGACATCGCGGCGCAGCTGCGCTATGGCAGCGGCGTCGGCGCAGGCGTCGACGCCCCCTTCGACCGCACCGCCAACGTGCTGGGCGTGACCGTGCGCGCTGGCATCACCTGGCATCTCTGATCGGCACCAGCTTCCATTCAGGCTTGTTGGTCACCCGGACGACGGAGAACCCATGACGCGCATCCTGCTCATCGCCCTGCTGTCGCTGCTTGCCCTGGGTTCGCTCATGGCGACGCGGGCCGCAGGCTACGACCTGACCCTGCCTCCGGTGAATGTCGACGGCACGTACACGCCGGTGAACAGCGTCGGCACCACGTCGCTGTTCCGGGCGATCACCTTGAGCTGCGGGCCCACCGGATTCGTGATCGATGGCCCATATCCCAGCGGCGGCGTCTTCCATCTCCAGAACGGCTCGTCGTTCACGCCGCCGGCGGCGCTCAACGACGCGCTCGGGCGCATGGGCTGGCAGATCTACAACGATCCCGCCGACCAGATCGTCAGCTTCGTGTTCTGCGACAGCCCGATCGACTACACGCACACCTATTCGGTGAACAACCCGAACCGCCGCTACGGCCTGTGCACGCTGCGCATCGACCGCGACGACACCGCGGCGAATCCCGGTGTGCTCGACCTGTTCGTGACTGATTTCGCGACTGGCGCCAAGGTCACCGGAGCGGCCCTGACTTTCGGCGGCGCCGCGGTATCCGGGGCCGAGGTCGGCACCGGGCAGTACCGCATCCCAACCACCTCGAGCACCAACACCACGGCCACCATCGTCCTGACCAAGAGCGGCTACAACACCCTGAGCTTCACCGGCACGGTGCGCGCCGGGCTGTTCTTCAGCCAAGCCGTGACCATGGTCGATCCCACGCCGGGCGCGGTCACGCTCTCGACCACCGCAGCGACGACCACCGCCGCCAATCCCATCCCGATCGCGATCCACTTCGCCAAGCCGGTGAGCGCGGCAACCAACGACTTCACCGCCAACGAGCTCTCTGTCACCGGCGGCACCCTGCTCAGCTTCGACGGCGGCTCGCAGGATTATCTCGCGCAGATCATCCCCACCGGCGCGACCGTGCAGGTGTCGGTAGCCGCTGGTGTCGCCAGCGACTCCGCCGGCATCGCCAACGCCGCGTCCAACTTGATCACCGTCACCCCTGACGCGGGCGGTCCGACCGTGACCATCGACCAGGCTCCTGGCCAAACCGATCCGGCGAATACGTATCCGGTGGATTTCGCGATCACCTTCAGCGCGCCGGTCAGCGGCTTCACCGCATCCGATGTGGTGCTGTCGAGCGCGTCGCCGCAGCCGATCATCCGCACCCTCACCGGCAGCGGCGCGAGCTACACGCTCTCGCTGTCGGGGATGTCCGGCCCCGGCACCATCACCGCGACCATTCCCGCCGATGCCGCTACCGCCACCGCCGGCGGCAAGCCGAGCGCGGCGTCGACGAGCAGCGACAACACCGTGGCCTGGGCGCAGCCGCCGAATTATTCGCTGCCGGTGGTCTACGGCCGGCTCGATTACACCACCGCGTCATCGCCGCCCTCCGAATTCGTCGACATCGCGCTCGGCGCAAACGCCTGGGTGGTGTCGCTGCCGAGCGGCGCCAACACGCGCATCAAGCAGGTCTCTGGGGGTGTCGACGGCGTCCTGATCACGACACCGGAAACCCAATTGGCCGATCCGTCTGGCATCCTGCGTGTCCGCGTCAGCACCTTCAGCGGCGATACCACCGACTCGTTCACCTATTCGCTCAGCCCGCCCGGAACGCCGGGCCGGCAGCTCGGCTACGTGCACCTCACGCTGGTGAACAATTCCGATCTCGATCTCACCGTCGGTGGCGCGTACGTCACGCTCACCGACGGCTCGGGCGGCAAAATCACCGGCGCCAGCGTGTCGTTCGGCCTCAACGCCTCCGACGCCTTGCCCTTCACCGAGGTCGCGTACGGCGTGTACCGCCTGGTGATCAGCAACGTGGTGGTCGGCTCCATCCGCGTGCGCAAGGACGGGTTCCTCGATGTCACGCAGGCGCTGCGCTCGTTCTCGGTGGGCAGCTTCCCGGAGACCCCGATCGTGCTCACCCAAAGTTCACTGATCGCGACGATCGCGTCCAGCGCGCCCGATCCCACGCACTCGCGAGCCATCCCCCTGACGTTCGCGTTCTCCACCGCGGTCGGTGACTTCACCGCGGGCGACATCGCCGTCACCAACGGCACGCTCAGTGGCTTCGCGGGCAGCGGCTCGACCTACACCGCGACGCTGACGCCGACGAACCCGGGAACCGTTCGCGTCGAAGTCGCTTCAGGCGCAGCTAACTCCGGCGGCTTCGCCTGCAATTCAGCGGTGTTCACACGCGTCTACGACAGCGCAGGCCCGGGCGTGACCATCAACCAGGCTGGCGGACAGGCGGACCCAGCGATCAGCAGTCCGTTGGTGTTCACGGTGATGTTCAGCTCTCCGGTCAGTGGATTCAGCGGCGCAGACCTGAGTTTCGCGGGCAGCACCGCCAGCGGCCCATTCAGCGCAGTGGTCAGTGGTAGCGGGACCACCTGGACGGTGAACGTCAGCGGCATGACCAGCGGCGGAACGGTGGTCGCGAGCATCCCCGCCGACGCCGCCCTGGCCAACGGCCATCCCTCGGCGGTGAGCACCAGCACCGACAACACCGTCACCTTCGTGCCTCCGGGCGTCGGCAGCCCGACCGTCACCATCGACCAGCATCCGAGCCAGCCGGATCCGACGCGTGCGCCGGTGATCCTCTTCAGCGTGCATTTCAGCGCCGCGGTCAGCGATTTCTCGGCCGCCGATCTGCTGCTCTCCGGAACCGCCGGCGGCCCATTGGCCGCGACCGTTATCGGCGCGGGCACCGACTACACCGTGCTGGTCACCGGGATGAGTTCGGCCGGAACGGTGATCGCCGCCATCCCCCTCGGCGCCGCCAGCAACTCTGGCCTGCCCTCGTTCGCCGCGACCACGAGCGACAACCAGGTTACCTGGCTCTCTGGCGCGGGCACCGCGGGTGGTTCGGGCGCGGCTCCGACGGCCGCGTCCGGACGCTCGTGCGGACCGGGCTCGGGCCTGGCGGTTCTGGTCATGGGACTCGGGCTCTGGATGGGAACAGGGCTGGGGCGTATGCTCGGCGCGCGGCGGCGTCGACGCGGCTGATCGCCGGCGTGGGGTCGCTGTCGCTCAGGCCACTCGCGCCGCGACGTCCTCGGGCCGCGTCTTCCAGCGGCGGTGCCACCACACCCATTGATGCGGCGAACCGCGCACCAGGCGCTCCTCGTAGGCCATCGCCCAGGCGGTGATGGCGCGGACGTCGGCGGCGCGGTCGGCGGTGCGCGGGAAGATGCGGCGCGGGCCGAAGTGCATGACCCAACGCGAGCCGCGGCGGTAGAGGAAGACCGGCTGCGCGGCGCCGCCGGACATCAGCGCGAGCATCGCCGGGCCGGATGGCGTGTAGGCGTCCTCGCCGAACCACGGCACGAACACTCCGGCGAGGCGCGGCACGTCCTGATCGGCGAGTGCGCCGAGCATGCGGCCCGAACGCAGTTCGCGCAGGGCGACGCGGATGTCCTCGTCCTGGTAGACGACGCGGGCGCCGCCGCTGCGCCGCGCCGCCTGCACCAGCCGGTCGGCGAGCGGACTGCGCAGGCGGCGCCCGACCAGGGTCACCGGGAACAGCGTCGGGCCGACGCGCGCGAACAGCTCCCAATTGCCGAAGTGGCCCGAGAAGCCCACCGTGCCCTCGCCGCGTCGGCAGGCGCGCACCGTGGCGCGCACGTTGTCGGCTCCCTCGACCATCACGCCACGGCGTAGCGAGCGCGCATCGCGGCCCATCACCGCGATCGACCACAGCGCCATCGAGCCCATGTGGCGGAAGCACCTGCTCGCCGTGTTCGTGATCCAGGCGGAGTCGCTGGCCGGATAGGCTTTCGCGAGATGCTCGCGGCAGCGTCGCGGATCGCGCATCGGCAGCACCGAGAATATCTCGCCGATGGCGCCTCCCACCGTCCAGGCCAGGCCCGGTGGGATTCCACGTGTGGCGCGCACGAGCAGATCGATAGCGCGATCGAGGATACCCATGCGGTCTTTCGTTGCGGCGTCAGCGGCGTGCGGCGAGCGCGCCGGCCCCGGACGGATGCCGGAGTTCGCCGAACATCATAGCGACGATTCCGGATCCAGGCACGCGATGAGCCCGCCCGCGCGTGCGGGTCGGGTACACCATGATCGTTCTCGACACCTCCGTGCTTTCCAGGCGCGACGGTGAGCAGATGGCAACGCGGCCGCTCGCTGCCTGCCCAACTGCCAGCGCGGGTTGGCGCGGGGCAGGAGACGGCGGGTGACGGCCTATCGCTCGATGACCACGAACAGCGCATGCGCCGGAAGCTCGATCGCGAGCCCAGCCACCGGCAGTTTCGATACCGCGTCGCCGTTCTCATCGAGCACCGTCGCCGTCTTGAACGGGGCCTTGAAGGTAACCGTCGAGGCGATGTCGCGGATGTTCAGCGGCCAGGTGCCCTGGTTGGTGACCTTGTATTCCTTGCGATTTGGATCCGCGTCGTCCTTGGCGAGCTCGAACTTCCAGCCGTAGGCCTTCTCCTCGGTGAAGGCCTGGATGAGAATCCTGCGCGAGGTCTTCAATGGCTGATCGTCGAGACTGATGACCTGCACCGCGCCGTACTCGTTCCTGGAGGTGATGGTCACGTCGCCGAGAGCGTAGGTGCCCACCTTGGCCAGGAAGCCACATGCACCCTGGCTTTTCGGAGTATTGACGGTCGAGACGCCGTTGCCCCAGTCGAGCAGGCATTCGTGGGTGATCGAGGTCACGGTCTTCTTGTCACGGTCGATGTACGTGGAGATGTCCTCGGATTTCGGCACGTCGGTCTTGGCGATCTTCGCGCTCTCGGCGACGGTGCGGGTGATGCGGCCCACGAACGGGGTCATCGGGTCGAGCGGGCCGTTGGCGGCCTGGCCCTCCTTCTGCTGAGCCGCGCTATCGGAGTTCTCGCCGAACTTGGTGCAGCCCTGCATCGCGAACTGACCCTCGAGCGGCAACACCTGGTGCACCACCGTCGGCGCCTCCTGCACGTCGTGGCGGCGGAACTGCAGCGCGTACGCAGGCTGCAGGATCACCGACGGCACCATCACCGGCCCGCTGCTGGTGCCTGCGAGCCAGAACGAGCTGCCGATGCAGAAGTAGTACCACGCGTCCATGCCCTGGAGCGCACCGTAGGTGCTGCACAGGTACGCCATCTCGACGGTCTTCGGGTTGGGCTTGATCCAATTGATCTCGGTCTGGATGTGCGGGAAGCCCTCCTCTTGCACCAGCGGGATCGACGAGTGCTGCGGCGCCAGGAGCGCGCTCATCATGTGGAAATCGCCGCCCACCCTCATGTCTCCCTTGCCGTAGTAGCCATGGCGGTCGATGACGTCGCCGACCTGGTAGGTCCAGCGCTCGACACTGTCGTAGAGGCGGTCGTCGCAGGTGCACCAGTTGCTGGCACTGATCAACCCTGGATAGCCGAGGTCCTTCTTGAAGTAGTCGCGCGCCTGGGTGAACCAATCGCGCTGAGTCTCGGCCAGGAACTGCACCTGGTTCTCCATGCGCTTCTTCTTGTCGGGTCCGTACTTGGTCGCGCCGTCGGTGGACATGTTCCACGCGCCCATCACCTCGGCCACGCCCTTGGCGGCGTCGTCGCGGCCGTTGTGCTGGCCGGGGAAATCGGCAAAGGCCTTGTCGAGCGAGCCGTACTTCTTCGCCAGCCAGGCGCCGAACTTCTTCTCGAGCTCGTCCCAGTACGGCTTCGGGATGGCGTCGGGATTGAGGGTGTGGAAAAGCAGGTTGTCCTCGTTGTTGACCTCGCAGAGCATCACCGCCGGATCCTTGGCCATCGGCAAGCCGTCATAGGGATTCGGCGAGAGCATCATCGCCTTGGCCCACGCCCGCCACATGTCCTGCATGTGCGGATCGAAGTACATCAGCGCGAAGGTCGGGTGACCCTTGTCGCCACCCTTGAGCGTGTCGTATCCGGGCAGACCGTGCGCGGCGTGGTTGCCGTTGTAGCCGAGCACGTAGTACCACGAGATGTCGACGTAGATGCCCTGCTTCTTCAAGGCGGCAATGCAGTAGTGCAGCTGGTCCAGGTAGGCGGCGTCGATGGCGAAGGGGTCATTGGATTTCTGGTCGAAGATGTTCTCGTGGAATCGCACCAGGTTGACGCCTGACTTCGCCATCTTCGCGGCCAGCCAATCGATCTCGGCGTGGCTCTGGCGCGCGGTGGTGCGCGACCAGCCCACGCCCCAGAACTTGATGGGCTTGCCCTTGCCGTCGATGAAATCCAGGCCCTTGGCCTTGACCCAGCCGGCGTCACCGGCGTTCTTCTCGTTGAGGTAGCGCAGATCGATCGGCGACTCCTTGTGGAAGGCGTCGATCTCGGGCTCGAAGGCCCACCAGCCCTCCTCGTGCAGGCCGCTCTTCTCGCCGGGCTTGAGCTTGCCACTGGGCGCGAAGGGCTTGGCGCTGAGCAGGAAACAGTCGAAGCAGGCGAGCGACTCCTTGCCCTTCTCGACGTCGGTGAGCTCGATGCGTAGCGCGTGCTTGCCCTTGGCGAGCTTGACCGTGCCCAGGTTCACCCAGTTCGCGCACACGGATTTCGCCAGCTCGTAGGTGTCGAGCAGAGAAATGTCGCGTCCGCACTTCGTCCATTCCTGCTCGTCGAACTTCCAGCGGAACGGGCCATGCGAATAGAACTTGCGGGTGAAGAAGGTGTAGGTCGCCTCGACCGGGGTCTCGATGTCGTAGGCCGCGAACAGCGGCTCGTCGCCCTGCTTGGTGCTGGTCGTCATCCAGTCGCCGCCGCTCAGGCCCTCCTTGGTCGCCGGCCATTGGCTCGCGACGAATCCCTTGCCGTTGAAATTGGTCTTGGTCGGGCTCTCGGCTTCCCACCACACCCAGGTCGGCGCGGCGGCGTCTCCATTGGGCGCGTCGACCTTGCCCTTCCCGTCGGCTGCGTGAAGCCGAGCGCCGCAGGCCACGAGGATGAAGACGACGAAGCTGACAAAGCTGATGGAAGCAGGGAAGGTACGCGGCTGAATGGAGGCTGAGGTGCGGATCATCGGGTTCTCCTGCCGGGCTGCGCCGGCTGCGAGTGAACGAGCCGGCGCGGCATGGGTGACAACCAGACGTCGGCATCGCATCACGTCCTCACCCTACATCCACTAGCCGATATCTCAATATCACGGCATTTCGTGATCAACCTGCGAGCTATTTACGATTCAGAT
Source organism: Planctomycetota bacterium (assembly GCA_038231435.1). GTDB lineage: Bacteria > Planctomycetota > UBA11346 > UBA11346 > UBA11346 > JACCZE01. The sequence continues at coordinate 45,050 of JBBRLJ010000005.1, read as the reverse complement.
CACATTTTGTCTGTCCTAAAAGACATCTTCGCACGCATTGGAGCCGCGCTGAATGGGTGCACCGCGAGTCTCGCGCCATCCAAGCTGCTTCCGGCCACGATACCGATCACGCCTGGTTTCCACCGCGGCGCAGATGCCGGTCGGCGCGGGCCCGGCAGTAGGCGGAAACGCCGATCCACACCGCCATGCACGATCCCACCGTCACCGCCATGTGCCAGACGGACAACCCGACCCGCTGACCATTTTGGCTCTCGTCGCCTATCGCCGCGCTTGCGACATCTAGCATGTCCGAGCCTGGCTCGATCGCGGCGAGGCAGCCCAGCGGACTGACGTGCATGGCGATCGCGAGCGGCTCCACGTTCGTCGCGTGGACCACCACCATGGCGGCGAGCGTGATCAGTGGGATGCCGAACATCCACGCCGCGCACAGGGCCAGGGCCAGGGTCACCGCGCGCGCGCGGCGATGCGCGACGATGCCGGCGAGAATGCCGAGCCACAGCACCGCTGGCAGCATGGTCGCGGTCAACAGCACGTAGGCGATCGCGATCGGCATGTCCGCCGGCAAGAATAGCAGCCGCAGCGACAGCAGCATGAGCATGACGACCGCGCAGGCGGCGTGGATGCGCCGGAGCGGCCTCGCCTTCTGGTTCAGCACCGTGCGCGCCGACAGCGGCGTCGAGAGCAGGACGTCCAAGGTCTGCTGGGTGCGCTCCGATGCCACCAGTCCGGTGCCCAGTACCAGCAGCGCAAGCGCAGACATCCCCAGCACCGCCGCCGACATGCACGCGATGTTGCCTGGATGGCTGTAGAAGCCGACACAGGCGATGGTGCCCAATATCAGAACCACCAGGCCGATGGGGATGAAGATGCGGAACAGGTAGCGCCAGTTGGCGAGCGAGCGGCGGTTGAGCTCGCGCCAGGCGACGGGATCAGCGGTGGGCAGATCGGCGCGCGCCTTGCGGCCGATGCGCGCATCGAGGCGCACGAACCAGCGGTCGAGCGCGAGCATGCCGCGCAGTACTTGGTTCATGCCGACCACGTCGGCGCGGCGCACCAGCGCGATGCGAGCGGCGAGGAGTATCAGCACCACGCTGGCCACCGCACAGCCGCTATTGACCAGGACCAGGCGCACGGCATCGGCGGGCGAGGCCGGGATCGAGCCGCTGTACCAGTTGTACCACTGGTTCTGCAATTCGGGCAACCGGTAGGAGATCAACGGGCACAGGCTCTGGATCGGCGGCACCGCGCCCTCACGCCAGCGATGATATCCGAGGAAGTTCTCGCCGAAGATGTTCGACAAGGGTCCGCTGCTCTCGCAGGCGAGATAGATCGGCTGGACGAGGTACAGCGCGGCTACCAGCACATAGCTGGCGAAGATCGCCGCCGTCGAGCTGCGGCACCAGGCGCTGACCATCACGCTCACCGCGCCGACCTGCAGGCAGGTGAGCGATAGGACATAGACCGCGATCCACACGCGCTCGATCTCCACACCGCCGAACGCGTAGCAGGTGGCGAACAACGGCAGGCCGAGCAAAAGGACACCGAACATCGCGAACACGCCGGACGCGTACTTCTGCAGCAGGATCTCCCACGGTCCCATGGGCGTCAGCAGCAGTGCGGTCAGTGATCCCTGCTCCTTTTCCTGGGTGATGACTGCGCCGGTGATGGCCGGCATGATCAGCAGGATGCCGATCGACAACGTCCAGAAGAGCAGATCGAACAGCGGCCGCCCGCGCCCGAGCATGCCCAGCATCGGGTCGACACCTCGGCATGCGATAGAATACGCGATCAGGAAGCAGCCGAGCAGGATCAGCGCGAACACGGAGCGCAGCACGTAGGTGCGCCGCCGCGCCGAGAGCTCCTGCAGCTCCTTCGCCAGCAGCGGAAAGGCGACGGGGCGCCAGGCGATGATGCGGGACAGGCGGTGTCGATCAGCCATCGCCGTCGCCTCGTGGGCGCGCCTGGGCCACCGCGCCGGTGCTCATACAGAAGACCGCCGGCATGACCGCAGTTGATGCGCGGACTCCGTGATCGCGAGGCATAAGATGCCCGGAAATCCGCGCGCCCCGGTGGAGGAGCCGGAAACGTTTTTTCGCGCTTATGGCGCGGGCGGCGCGGGCGGGGGTGACGACGCGGCCGCCTTCTTCTTCGCCTCGAGAGCGGCCTTCGCCTGCTCAAGGTCCTTGGCCAAGGCCTCGCGCTGCGCCTTCAGGTCCGCGCCCTTCTTCTCGAGAGTCTTCTTCTCCTCGGTGAGAGCCGCGATGCGGGATTTGGATCGCGTGGAGTCCTGATCGCCCGACTGCGTCTCGCGTTTTGCCGCGTTGTAGGCCTTCTGCGCGTCCTCGACCGCCTGTTGCAGCGGCGCGAAGTTCTGGGCCGGGGCATTGCCCGTGCCGGGCTGCCCGTTCGTGCCTGGCGCGCGCGCCGAGGCCTGCGCGTCGCTGAGCCGTTTCTCCGCGCCATCGAGCGTGGCCTTCGCGCCCGCGATCCGCTGCGCGCCGCCCTGCGCGGTGGTGAGATCGGTCTTGGCCTTGGCGATCTCGGCATCGATCTCCGCAGGCCGCTTCGGCAGGTCGGCGATCCGCCGATCGAGCGCGGCGAGCGCGGCCGTCTTGTCATCCACCGCCTGTTGCGCTCCTTTAACCGCGTCCTTCTCCTGCAGCTGCGCCTTGAGCGCGTCGGCTTCGGCGTTGGTCATGATCTTGCCCTGGTAGCGCACCTTCCCCTGGCCCGCCAGCCACTCCGACTCCAGGACCCACGCACCATCGGCCTCGACCCAGCCGAGTCCCCCCAACAGCTTGGTCGCGTCATCGTGCTTGGGATCGATGGCCAGCGCCTTCCTTGCGTGAGCCACCGCGCGCTCGGTCATGCCCTGGTCGCGGCACCAGGTGGCCAGCGCCGCCTGGTCGTCGGCGGTCTTCGCGGCGGCGGCGCGAGTCTTGTAGGTCTCCTCGGGATCGGCGAGATGCACGATCTCGAGGACCTCGTTGCGCGGGTAGTCCTTGCTCATCGACATCGCCTTGCCGCTCTTGGTCGCGAGCGTGGACTTCAATACCACCTTGTCCGCGTCCTCGCTCACCAACTCGCCGGTGACGGTCTGGCCCGAAGAGAGGTGCAGGGTGACCTGATCGGCGGCCTCGCCCGAGCCTTCCCAAGCCGTGGCCAGGGTGATGGCCAGGATGATTCGCATCATGGGATTCGTGGGATTCATGTCATGCAGCATGCTGCCTCCGGGCAGGCCGGCGGGCCCGCGGCTGTTCCATTCCCACGATAGGTGGCTCGGCCACGCCCACCACGTCCTCTCTCCGAACATGCGGATGGGTCGATGAGCCACATGCCGCAGCCAAACCATCGTACCCGGTGTGGCCAGGGACATCCATTGCGGCTGACGCCGTGCGCGCGATGGCCGAAAGCGGTGCGGGAACCGGACTTCAGCCGAGCGGAGCCGCGCGAGGAGACACGGCGGCGGTCAGCGCTTGGGCTGGCCGCCGTCGGGTTCGCCGATGGCGACGGTCTTCACGCCCTCGTGTGGACTCGCCGCGTCGATGTACCCGATCGCGTTCTTGTCCTTCTTGATCCGTTCGACGACGTCCGCATCGGTGGCGCAGCTCACCGGATAGCTTCCCTGCCCGGTGAAGACCATCTTCTTCCAGCAGGTCTTGAATTGCGAGGCGGTGACGCCGAGGTGGTTCTTCACGAAGGCGTCGTGGGCATCGCCATCCGCTCGCACCACCAGTTCCGAGACGGCGTACCCGCCGAGCGTCGAGCGCTTGCCCAGATACAGGTCGTGCAGATCGTCGCGGCTCGCCTTGGCGACCGTCGCGTCCGCGGACACGATGATGAGCGTCTCGGCGTTGGCCTGGGAGCCCAGCCAGGCTAGGCAGGCGAGCACCAGCATCGGTATGCTTCTCATGCTGTTCATGTGATCAGAAACTCACCGTGGTCTTGGCCGCGAACAGCACCCAGTCGGTCTCCGCCTGCTTGGAGCCGAAGGGGAAGCCGGGCCCGAGGTTCTCCTGCTGCAGCAGTGCCGCGTAGCCGCGGATCCAATGGCCCTCGACCTTCACCAGCCAGTTGTCGGTGATGTCGTAGGCACAGGTGAGGGCGAGATCGCGCTGGTACATGCTCGGATCGTGGGAATCGCCGTTCGGAGCGACGCTGTAGTATTCTGAGTAGTAGCAACCGATGCCGAGCTTGTGCGTGAGCCGGTAATCGGCGTTCAGGTACCAGCCTCCGGAATCGAACCTGATCTCCGGTTGACCCGGGATGTCGGTCGTACCCCTGACATGGATGCGCTCGCCCTCGGCCGAGACGATCAGATCACCGACCGTGTATTCCGCGGAAACGATGAACTGCTCGAGCTGGTCGAGGGTGATGTGGAATGGCTGCGACGGCGCGAAGAACGGGATGGCCGTGGTCTGTCCGGAATAATCGATCGCTAACTTGGTGACGGTGGCGCCCAGGCGCAGGCCCCGGAGCGGGGTCGTCCAGACCAGGCCGGCACCCATCACGTACTTCACGTCGACCGATGAGACGCTCAACGCTCCCGCGTCGGTTACCGCCTGCGCGACGCTGCTGTTGGACCCGATCTTCTCGCCGCCCCCGAACAGTTGATAGTCCAACGAGCCGAGCCCGGCCAGGCGCACGTCGCCATAGACGCAGCCGCCGTTGTACGACGACAACACGTCGCGGTAGTTCTCGGGATAGACCGATTGCGGCAGCAGGATGGAGGTGCGCGCGAGATCGATGTCGCGGGTCTCATTGTAGAAACCGCCGGGCTCGCGGATGCGTCCGACCCGCACCCCGAGCGAATCGCTGATGCGATAATCGCCATAGGCCCAGTCGAGGGTGATCTGGTCGCCGCCGAGAGTGCCGAGGTCGCGCGCGAACAATTGCATGCCGACGCGCAGCTGCGGAGAGAGGTTCTTGCTGACGTTCACTCCGGCTTCATTGAAGTCGAAGCTGCCGCGTTGGCTCTGACCGAGGTAATTGTTCTCGTCGCTCTTCAGGTAGCCCTGGCTCACGAAGCCATGGATGTCCACGGGCAGGGTCTCGGCTGCGATTGGCACGCAGGGGGCAAGGGTGCATCCGGCGGCAACGAGCCCCCGCAATGCGGAAAATCCATGGGCGCGCGCCATGATGTGTGCTCCGTAGGGATGGTTACCCCAGGATCCCACCTAGCGCAATACTGATGACCGCCCGCTGATCGTCTCGTATGCTTCCTCATGAGCCTTCTCGTCAGGAACCCATGCGCATAGCGACCAGAATGTGGCTGAGCATCTCGATCCTGCTGATCGGGTATTTCCTCACCGTCGCCATCGGCTGGTGGCTGTCATTGTCCTCCGAGAAGCTCCTCGATCGGGTCGGGGGCGCTGATTTCACCGCGTCGCTGCTCAGCCAACGCGCCAACGCCGCCTTCATCCATCAGGCCCAGTCCTACCAGGATGCGGTGCTCCAGGGTGAGGCTTACGAACTGACCGTGGCGCGCACGCTCGCCGCCGACGTCGCGCAGCTGCTGGGTTCGATCGGTGCGCTCGAGCTGCGGGGCGATCGCGCGGCGCAGGCACTCTCCCTGCGTGACAGGCATCGCGCTTTCGCTGCCGAGGCCGACCAGCTCTATGCGCCGATGGTCAAGGACGCCGCCGCCGCACCGGATCTCGACCGCGCCAATAGCCTCTATGCCGAAACCCGGGCCTTGAAGACCGCGTTCACCGCGCTCCAGGAATCCCTCTCCGACGATCTGCGCACCGAGCTGACTTCGACCATCGCCACTTCAGCGCGCCATAGGCGCTGGATGCTCGCAGCATTCGCGGTCATCGCCTCCTTCAGCGTCGGCATGTCGGTGTACGTGGCGGCGCAGCTGACCCGCCGCCTCGGCGCCCTGGTGCTCGCGAGCGACAGGCTGTCGCGCGGCGAGTTCGAGACGGTGATCTCCGATCGCAATCGCGACGAGATCGGAACGCTCGCCAGCTCATTCGACGCCATGCGCTTGGCCGTGCGAGCAAGGGATCTCGATCTGCGCTCGCTCAACGGCTCGCTCGAGGAATCAGTCAAGTCGCGGACGCTCGAATTGTCGCTGCGCAACCAGGACCTGACCCGCGAGGTGCATGATCGCCAACGCGCCGAGATCGAGCTCGGGGAGACCCACAAGCAATTGCTGGAGGCCTCGCGCCAAGCCGGCCAGGCCGAGGTGGCAACCGGAGTCCTGCACAACGTCGGTAATGTGCTCAACAGCATCAACATCTCCGCGACCGTGGTCTCGGACCGCGTCAACGGCTCGAAGTCGAGCGGACTCGCCAAGACGGTCGCGATGCTGGAATCCCAAGGCGACCAGCTGCCGGCGTTCTTGGCAACCGACGAGCAGCGCCAGCGGGTACTGGGCTACCTGCGCCTGCTCGCGCGCGCGCTCGAGGACGAACGCAGCGACATCCTCGCCGAGCTCCAGTCTCTGGTGAAGAACGTCGATCACGTCAAGGATGTGGTGAGCATGCAGCAGGCTTACGCGCGCAGCTCGGGGTTCACCATGCTGGTCCGTCCCCAAGATCTGATGGAGGATGCCCTGCGCATGCAGAATGCGGCCTTCAGCCGCCATGGCGTCTCCGTCGATCGCGACTACGAGGATCTCCCCCAGATGAGCCTCGATAAGCACCGCACTCTCCAAATCCTCATCAACCTGGTCAGCAACGCCAAGCATGCCCTCGACGCCGAGCGGCCCGGAGTGCGCAAGATGTGGGTCTCCGTGCGCCGCGGCGGACCAGATCGCCTGGTGTTCAGCCTACGCGACAATGGCGACGGCATCGCCGCGGAGAATCTCCAGCGCATCTTCTCACACGGCTTCACCACCCGGGAGAAGGGACACGGCTTCGGCCTGCATAGCAGCGCGCTCGCGGCGCAGGAGATGCGCGGCTCGCTGCGCGCCGAAAGCCCTGGCTTGGGCAAGGGCGCCACCTTCACCCTCCAACTCCCGGTCTGATCCCATGCCCGTCACCAGCCTGAACCAGCGCATCCTGATCATCGACGACAACCGCCAGATCCATGGCGATTTCGCCAAGATACTTGGCGCTTCGCCGGCCGTGGACGACGCGCTCGCCTCTGCCGAGGCGGCGCTGTTCGGAACCGCACCCACGGCAGTTGACGCCATGCCCGGTCGCCTCGTGTTCACCCTCCGGTCCGCCTACCAGGGCGAGGATGGCGCGAGAGAGATCGAGGCCGCGCTCGCGCGCGGCGAGCCGTACGCGCTGGCGTTCGTAGACATGCGCATGCCCCCAGGGTGGGATGGCCTCAAGACCATCGCCAAGATCTGGGAGGTGGATCCGGACGTGCAGATCGTGCTGTGCACGGCGTTCTCCGACTACTCGTGGTCGGAGCTCACCGCTAAGCTGGGGTACAGCGATCGGCTGCTCATCCTCAAGAAACCCTTCGACATCCTTGAGGTGCTGCAGCTGGCCCACGCGCTCACCGAGAAGTGGGCGATGGCGCAGGCCCTCAAGCTGCATGTCGCCGGACTCGGCATCCTGGTCGAAGAGCGCACCCGCGAGCTCCAGCTGGCCAACACCTCGCTCGGCCACGAGGTTGCGCGCCACCAGACCACCATCCGCGAGCTTGCCGCCGTCCGCCAACGCATCGAGGAGGTGCTGCGCACCGTCCCCCTGGTGCTGATCGGCGTCGGCGCCGACGGGGTCATCACGCACTGGAATGCGATCGCAGAATCGACCTTTGCCCTCCCGCGCGCGGAAGCCCTCGGCCGGCAACTATCCTCGTTGCCGATAGCCTGGCCGATCGCGACGGTGCTGTCGCTCGCCGCCGATGCGCGTGGCACCGGTTCGGCCGCCGAGTGCGAGATCCGCATCGATGGCGGCGAGGGCCGGCAGCACGCCTTCCTGATGCTATCGGCGGCGGCGATGCCGGCTCCGAGCGCCGACGTGTTGGTATACGGCAGTGATGTGACCAAGCGCAAGCTGATCGAGATCCATCTGGTCAATTCCCAGAAGCTCGAGGCCGTCGGTCAGCTCGCCGCGGGCATCGCCCACGAGATCAACACGCCGACCCAGTACATCGGCGACAATGCCCGCTTCCTCCAGGAATCGTTCCAGGGCATCGCCAAGCTCCTGCACGCCTATCGCGAGCTCGCGGCTGCGGCCGCGGCGCCCGCGCCTGGAAAAACAGGAGAATTCGCTGCGCTGTTGGAACGGATCGATGGGCTGGTGGTCTCGACCGACGCCGAGTTCCTGGCGGTGGAGATCCCGAAGGCCCTCGAGCAATCGATCGAGGGCCTGGACCAGATCAGCAAGATCGTCTCGGCGATGCGCGATTTCTCGCGCCAGGATCACGGCACCCGGATGTGGGCCGACATCAATGCCAGCATCCAGTCCACGGTCAACGTCGCGCGCAGCGAATACAAGTACGTTGCCGATGTGGTGCTCGAGCTCGATCCCCTTTTGCCGAAGATCAGCTGCTGCGCGAGCGAGATCAACCAGGTGCTCTTGAACATCGTCGTCAACGCCGCGCACGCGATCCGCGATTCCGGCATGAAGCGGCGCGGCACCATCCGCGTTTCGACCGAGTCGCTCGGTTCCGGGGGGAAGGACGGCATCGAGATCCGCATCGCCGACGATGGCCCCGGCATCCCCGCGGCCATCCAGAGCCGTGTCTACGAACCGTTCTTCACCACCAAGCCGGTGGGCAAGGGCACCGGCCAGGGCCTGTACCTGTCGCGGAACATCGTGGTGAAGGGCCATGGCGGGTCGCTCACCTTCACATCCCCCGATGGCGGGCCCACCACCTTCGTCATCCGATTGCCGATCGCCAAGCCGGCCGCATCGGGCGACGCCATCGCCGCTGACTGACGGACGATACGCCTGTCGGCGGGCGGTCGCGATTCTGGCTCATTCCAGCCCGCGCGCGCGCCTAGAGATCAGGGCCTACGGGCGCTTCGGCAGGTGAAATACCAGCACACGACATTCCTGGCCTTGCTGGCCTGACTCGCCCAGGGTCGCCACCAAGCGATCGCCGAGGATGCGCAGCGAGGTCAGCGAGGACGATGGTACCGGCAGGGCGAAGCTGGTGGTGGCGGTGGCGCCATTGGCCCGGGTGGCGGTGGAATAATTCTGGGTGGGCAGGCTTGCCGTTCCGGTCAGCGGAACCTTCAACGTCCAAGTCTCACGGGATCCGTCGCTCAGGGCGATGCGATCGATACGTGTGCTCAGCAGCTTGTCCCCAGGTTCGGCGATCGCGCCGCCGTCAAGCGGCTGCAGCGCGACGCCCTCGCCGAGGGCCCCGCCGCAGCGCCATGCCCCTGACAGCCATGAATCGATCATGCCTCCAGCCGGCTCGCTGTGCCAGGCCAGCGACAGCAGGCAGTCCGGTCCACCGCCCATGCCCGCCATCTCGCGCGCGTGCGGAAACGGCCGGATCGCTCCGACACCGAGCGGATCACCGATGAACGCCAACGCACTCGGAGCCGCGATGACGTCGCGCATCAGCCGTGGCGGGTCGCCCATCGCCAACACCTGACCGGCTTCGTTCAGGTCGAACAATCGCGCGTGCGCGAGATTGCGCACGAATCCGTGACGTGGGCCGATCGCGATGGCAACCAGGATGGCGTTCGCTGGTTCGCCGCCGCGTTCTGATGGTCGCGGCACCACCCATGGCCCGCCGGTGATCCAAGCGGTGCAGTGCGCGTCGAAATCCTTCCGCCATTCGGTGATCACCTCCGGAAGGCGTGCGTCGACCGCGGCTTTGTCCTCGGGCGTGACGTTGATGGTCTTCGTCCCCGCGCGCTTGAACGCCTCTTGCACCTCGTCGCGCCCGAATCTGCGCATCCGATGGCACCACACGCTGGGCCCGATGAAGTCTCGGTCGTATTCCCAGATGCGCTCGAGAGACCAGCGCTCCTGGCCATCCTCCACCGAGATCCCGTGGATGGCCGAGGTGGGGCCGGGGCAGATGAGCGCGAGGCCGCCGCAGATCGTGCATGCGCGCGGGTCATCATGCGTCGCCGTTGGCTGTGTGCCGGTCAGCAGGAATGCGCCTGCCTGCGGAAGGGGCGCCTCGCACGGCCACGTGCGCAGCCAATGGTTCGTCCCCGCTCCCACCGAGGAGACCTCGAGCGCGAGGCATTCGTCCTCGCCTCGGGCATCGATGCCCCAGCGAGCGCGAGCGATCAGCAGGTGGTCGCCTGCGGCGCACGCAGAGGTGGCGACTACCTGGTCCGCTGCTCCCGAGACCGCAGGGATCGGCTCCTCCCACGATCCGGTCGCGGTAGCTACGCGCAGGACCTCGGCGCAACCCGTGAAATCCCAGCGGTGCTCGGCCTGGATGCGGCGTGGAATGCGGTGCAAGAACAAGCGATGCGCAGACATCAGCAGCGTGCCGAGCGCATGCCCCTGTGGATCCCTGATCCGCCACAGCTCCCTTCCGGAGGGCAGATCTCGGGCGATCACCTCGTCGTTCACCACCGCCATGCCGATCGCGCCGTCGCTTACGGTTGGGACCGCCCCCATCCAGAGGCTCTCGGGTGACAGCTCGCCCAAGGGCGTGAGCAGCCGAACGTCGAGGAGGTCCGGCTCCACTCCTCGCGTGGTGTCCAGTGGCGCGCACAGCGCGATCCAGGTCGAAAGCATTGCCATCCCGAGATGCCGCATTCTGCGTCCCCTCCGCCTTGCACATGGCGACGGCTCGTCGACGACTCTCGCCACGATCCTCCTCGACCATCCCTGATCAACGCACGCTCGGCGCACGGGTTCGCTGCACACCCGTTTGACCCATGTGGTTAGCGGCGAGGCATCAAGGTTGCCCGGAATTGATCGTCGGGCATTCATGCGTGCGCCTAGGCTGCCTTCCCACCCTCTCGGCGGCCGTTGGCGCCGACACGATCCCTTAGAAGAAGACCTCATGCTCGGCACCATTCTGATCGTCGTCCTCATCCTGGCGCTCCTCGGGGCTCTGCCGACGTGGCCGCACAGCAAGTCGTGGGGGTACGGACCGACCGGCGGCCTGGGCGTGGTCGTGGTCGTGGTGCTGATCCTGGTCCTGATGGGCAGGCTGTGATGCCTGTTGCCCGCCGCCCTCTCTCGCCTTCAACCAGCTCAATCAACTCAACCATCTCGAACCCCCTCCAGAGAACACCATGACCACGATCATCCACTCCAGCCTGGCCGCCGTGGCGCTCGCCTCCCTCGCCCTCATACCCGTGGGCCTCGTTGGCTGCGGCAACGGTCAGGATCGCAACACCGCTACCGTCAAGGCCTCGTCCTCGGTCGCGGGGGAGGTCTCGGAGGCAGCACGGGAGCTGGATCAGGTCCAGTCCGGGCTGAAACGCGTTCAGGATTCCAGCGACGGCTCGGATCTGAAGAAATCATATGGAGAGGTGAAGTCCCACGCCTCGGCCCTGAAATCGTCCCTCGGCGATGTCGCATCGAGCAGCGACTCGGCGGTTTCCGCAGGCAGGAAGCAGATCAGCGAATGGCATCAGCAGGCCGACACCTTCACCGATGCCGAACTGCGCAATTCCAGCAACAAGCGCGAAGGCGATCTGCGGGTAGCCGTGGATGCCCTGGCTGGCAGCAACTCGACGCTCAAGACCGCCCGCGATTCCTACGAGGCCGATCTGGCGCAGACGCTCAAGGCGCTCGACCTGGATCTCTCGCAGCCCGGAGTGGCGTCGGCGAAGCACATCATCGGCAAGCTCGTTGACGACGAAGCGGGCCTGCGCAAAGCCCTGACGGACGTGTCCGAGAAGAGCTCCGCGCTCGCGACGAAGGTCGATCGTTGAACGACCTTCGTCGCTGACCGGGACCCACGCCGATCGGTACGCACCCTCGCCGCGGGAAGCCCCGCGGGGGCGAGCCCCAGACAACCGTAGTTCCGTGAATGCGGCGCCGGCGCACCATGTCCTCCCGAAGCTGGCGCCTACCCTGGCGGTCCCGCCCGCGCTGCGCGGCGACCGGATATCTGGGTGACATCGGCGTGCCGGCCAATCCCGCGCCGATGGCTTTCTCGGCGTGGTTCGAGGCCTTCCTCTCCGGCTCCTGGCATGCCTTCGATGCGCGCCACAACCGCCCGCGCATCGGCCGCGTGGTGATGGCCTACGGCCGTGACGCCGCTGATACCGCGCTCACCACGTTCTTCGGGGCGACCCTGCTGCAGCACTTCGAGGTGTGGAGCCGCGAGGCGTGACCGGCGTGCCGCTCAGGTGCGTGCCGCGCCGGCGGCACGCGTGGATGCGCTGACGCCGGGCGCGGCATCAGCGCATCCCAACCGTGGAATCAGCGCCGCGTCATCTCCGGGCCGCCGGTAGTCCCACCAGCCGCAGGCCAACGCCTGCACCAGTCCGCCGCAGGCGGTGAGCATCAGGCTGTTGGAGTTGCAGCTGACCTCGTAAGGCACGTGAAAGGGGCCGCGAACGCAGCGCCGGTACTCACGCAGCAGATCGGCGAGCACCGCCTCGCGCGGCTCGCGGCCGAGCTGGAAGCGCACCGCGGCCTCGATCTGTTCGCTCATCAGCGGCCCGCACTCCATGCGCGCGTGGTAATAGGCGAGGTTCGCCGCGATGGCGTCGGCAGGCATCCGGTGCCCGAGCGGATAGAAGGCCAGGATGACGTCGGCCTGCTTGATCGGGTGGCCGTTGTAGCCGGCGTATTCGGGGATCACGCCGTCAGCGCCGGGCTCGAGGATCCGCACCCCGTCCGCGACCACGCGCCATTCCGGCGGCGCCTCGCGCCCGAGCTCGCCCGCGGCCGCGATGGCGGCGCGCAAGGCCGCGCGCAGCGCCAGGCTGGTGGTGAGGTGGTCGTCGCAGAGCTGCGGGTGGCTGGGATTCTCGTGCACGCTCTCGTCCGGGCCGAGCGCGCGTAGGAGGTGCCAGGCCCCATCGGCGCCGAGCGTGCAGCGCGAGCACCAGAAATCCGCGACCTCGGAAAGCAGCGGCCAGGCTTCCTCGAGCACCGCGCGATCCCTGGTCGCCAGCCACAGCTCGTACGGCAGCAGCATGGCCCAGGCGTTCACGTGCAGCTCCTGGCGGTATGGCCCAGGGGGCGACATCTCGCGGCCTTCATCGTCGCTCATCCACGCCAGCCACGCGCCGCGCAAGCCCGCGGCGCGGGCACGCTCGCGCGCCACTGGCAGCATCGCCAGGCGAGCGCGCACCAGCCGCCGCGCGAGCTCGGGCCAGAGGATGGCGAGCGCTCGGCCGTGCCACAGGTCCGCATCCCACATCTGCCCTGCCCATTGGTTGCCGGAGAGACCGATCGGTGCCACCGGATGCGACGACTCGTCATAGCTCGCCAGCAGGTAGAACTGCTGCGCGAGCAGGAAGCGCCGCGCGTCGGCGTCCAGCGGCAGCGCGGTGACGTCGAGCCCGCGCGACCATAGCGCGCGCCACATCGTCGCGTTGTCACGGCGCGTCGAGCCATCGGCCACGCCCGTCGCCAGCGCGTCGAGATCCGCCCGCACCTCGGCAGGGCCTCCGGATTCGCTGCCGCCATGACAGGCGTGCAGCACCACCAGGCGCATGGTCTTTCCTGACGAGCGCAGGCGCACGCGCGCATGCGCGCCCGCGGCACCAGAGACACCATCGGCTCCCGTGACATCGGTCCCGATCTCGGCGGCGCCCTGTGCGCTCCAGCGCAGGCCCAGGTGCATGGTGCGGCCACGGCCGCGGGTGCGTGCCGTACCGATGATGTCCTGGCCCTGGAGGCGATATGACTGTTCGAGATCCGCGACCAGATGGTCGCCGTCGAAACCGAACTCCACCTCGGCGCCGGCCGACAGATTGTCGAGCTCCAATTCCCAGAACGCACCGTGCGGGCACGAGCGTGGCACCAGCAGGCGGATGCGCATGCGCACGGCCGAGCCGCCGGCCATGCAGGTGCCATCCAGGCCAGCCTCTCCCGTCCGCAGATCGAGCCAGGTGGTCAGCGGCTTGCGCGAGCCGGTGATTGCGCGCAGAGGCCGGAATTCGTCGTTGCCGATGCGTAGGCGCAGCTGCGCCCACGATGGTAGGCAATATTGGAAACCATCGCTGCCATGCGCCGCGAACGCCTGCAGGGGCCAGGTGTGGTCGAAGCGCGGGGTGCCCATGAAGCAGCGCTCGGGTCCGGCGCCCGAAAGCGCCGGCGCGTCGGGATCGGTACCCAGGATCAGCGCACCCAGGCGCAGGCCCAACCGGCCGTTGCCAACGTACGGCGGCGCGCACGCGAACAGTGGCTGTTCGGTGCTGAGGATCCATGAGGCGTCGTCGTTCCAGGCGAGGGGCATGGCGGTCTCCGTTCCCCCGTTGTACTCGTCCGGAATGGGCGATCCTGCCCAGGCATGGCGCCCTCTTCACGTTTTCGGGATATCATACCGCCCTCGCCAGCGCCCCCATTCAGCGCGCGCCGAGGGATCCCCTCGGCATCCTGGGCGGCGCACGGCAAGGACGCACTGCTGCTGATCCACCCGTTGACGGGATCCGTCGCGATCCACGGGCGCGGACCCACGGTCATTGCGCCGCCGCGGCGGTGGACGCTGGCTTGGGGGCCGTTGGCGCGGTCGCTGGCTGCTCACGGGGCGGCGCTGGTGGATGCCGTGGCCATCGCGGTGCCGGTGCGTGCCGCGCTGGCCTGGTGGGGTGTCGGCCAGGAGTCGGTCACGATGTCGAGTAAAGAAAGGGGCGCGGTTTCCGGCAAGCGGACGCGAGCGGACTACCGCGAGGTGCCGCTCCGGCTGATGGAAGGAGCTGCGGTGGTCCTCGACGCGGATCTCGCGCACGGCGTGCTCGCCGCGCGCTGGGCGCGCGAGGCCGGTGATGCGCGCCGCCGTCCCTTGGCGCTGCTGGAGATCGAGGCCTTGGTCCGGCGCGCGGCAGCCCCGCGGGTGGCCACGACCGATGCGCCAGCGATCGCCGCATCGACTTCGTCATCGCCATCGCCAGGCGGCGCGCGCGACGCGCGGCGTTTCGCGGCGATGCGCGACGCGCTTCATCGCCGCATCGCGGGCGACGCGCGCGACACCCCCCGAAGATCCCCCGTGACGCAGGCCGAGATCGCGCGCGCCGCAGGAGCGGGAATGATGCCCGACACCGCCTCGCGCATCTTCCGCCGCCATGCGGGATGTTCGGTACTGGCGTACCAGCAGCGCCTACGCGCGGATCGTGCGCGGGCGCTGCTCGTGTCAGGACACCTGCCGATCGCCGACATCGCGGCACGCTGCGGCTTCCATTCGCTATCGCGGTTCTACGAGGCCTTCACCCTCGCCTGCGGCGAAACCCCGGCGCGATGCCGCCAACGCTCCGCCGCCAGCCAGCGCGCGCGCGCGAACGGCGGGGGGATGACGGCACGGGGCGCGCCGCCATCGCAACCGTTCGTGCCCCTCGAGATCAATCGTCAGCGCGATCCTCAGCTGCTCGCCCACGTCCATCCGCACCTCGAGCTGGACTTCGTGTTCAGCGGCGAGCTCCGCTACACCTTCGCCGGTCGAGCGGTGACGGTCGGCGCACGGCGCTGGACGCTGTTGTGGGCGGCGCTGCCGCACGCCCTGCTTGGCTGCGAACCGGGCACAGACGCCCTCGCCCTCGCCGTGCCCGTCGCCATCGCCTGCGCCTGGCCCGGCGTGGCGGGCCTGCTCGAACGGCTGCGCTCCGGCCGCGCAGTGGCGCTGGAGGCCGACCCCGCCGATGCCGCGCTCGCCGAGCGCTGGATGCGCGATGGCGGGGATCCGTTCCTGGGACCCGTGGTGATGCTCGAGCTCGAGGCCCTGGTGCGCCGCGCCGCCATGCGCTACGCCACGGCGTCGCCGTCCAGGCGCGCGCCCCCGCTCGATCCCGGCTCGGCGACGGTCGTCTTCGGCGAGATGATCGCATTCCTGCATCAACGCCTCGCCACGACGCGTAGCGTTGCCGAGACCGCCGCGGCGGCGGGCGTGGCGCCGGCGCTGGCCGCACGCCTCTTCCAGCTGTATCTCGGCTGCGGTATCCGCGGCTATCAGCAGCGCCTGCGCGCCGCTGAGGCCCGCCGGCTGCTGGCGGGCACGAGGCTACCCATCGCCGAGATCGCGCTGCGCTGCGGATTCCAATCGCTGTCCCGCTTCTACGCGGCCTACAAACGCCTGTTCGGCGAGACGCCGGCCGAGATCAGGAAGGAGCCAGGAGAGGTCAGGACGGAAGTCCCTGAGGAGTGACGGGGCGGACGAGGCCTGGAGACCCGGAACATGCGGTGACCCCCTCGCCGACAGACGCACCGGCCTGGTTGGTGTCCCAAACCGTCCAGTTCGCGTCATTGGTCCTACGGCACGCGCCTGCGAGCCGATCCCTCCGCCGACACGTTCCCGGGGAACCGCATGCATCGCCCAGCCACATCCTCGATCCTCCCGCGCCGCGCCGTGTCCGCGCTGAGGCTGCTGCTCGGGTCGCTGGTCTTGGCCGGTGCCGCCTCGGCGGCCGACGCCAAGGCCGCTGCGAGATCGCCGAACGAACCGCCGTTCACCGTCGCCAAGCCGGCGCTCCGGCCGATCGACAAACCGGATGCGGTGGTGCAGATGGACGGCACCGGCGCCGGACTCGACAAGCTGCATGCCGCGTTCCGCGCTGGCGGTACGGTGGTGATCGATAGCGGTGGCAAGCCGATGACGATCGTGCTCGACAAGGAGCTGGTGATGGCACAGGCGGCCAAGCCGCTGGTGCTCGACGGCCTGGGATTGGTGACCTTCGATGGCCAGGGCAAGACGCGCGCGATCGCGAAGGAGTGGAAGACTGATCTCACGGTGCAGCGCTGCCGCTTCGTCCATTGCCGCGCCGACAAGCTCGGCGGCGCGATCGCGACCATCAACTTCGATGGAGCGCTGGCGGTCATCGACTGCCAGTTCGAGGACTGCAAGACCACCAGCAAGGGCCCGGACATCGGCGGCGGCGCGATCGGCGTGCGCGGTCAGCGGCCGATGCTGATCAGCAACTGCAGCTTCACGGATTGCGCGGCGTCCAATGGCGGTGCGATCAATACCATCCAATGCCTGGTGCAGCTGATCGACTGCTCGTTCGAGCGCTGCGAGGCCTTCGGCATCGGCGGTGGCGCCGACCAGGGCCCGACTGGCCAGGGCGGCATCGGCGGCGCGGTCTACTGCGACTCGGTCAGCTTCACGTCGCCGGACTGGGAATACTTCGTCGCCGGCTGCCTGTTCACAGGCAATCACGCGGGTGACCACGCCGGTGCGATGTTCGCCTACACCGATCCCAGCAAGCTCGCCGGCACGATCTTCTGGAACGATCACTTCGAAGCCAACAGCGTGGGCCCGGCGGGAGCGAAGGTGCGCCACGCCGGCGCGATCTACACCCAGGACTCGCGCCACCTGTGGGTCGGCGGCTGCTCGTTCTGGGACAACGCCTGTCCGGGCGTGGGCGGCGCGATCTTCACCGCGGGAAACGTGCAGCAGACGTTCATCAACTGCGAATTCCACGGCAACAAGCCCGAGTTCAGCGGCAAGGGCGACAATCTGGTCTTCACGCGCAGCGACATTCCGCCCTGCGTCGCCGCGCTTGGCAACCGCATGCCCGGGCCGGTCTTGAAGAAGCTGGCCAAGAAGGTGGAGAAATTGGAGAAAGCGGAGAAGCCGGCCTCTGCGCCCGGCGGTCCGGCCGGTCCCGTGGCGGAGCGCGCGAAGCCGCAGCCAGATGCGATCGCCGCCTACACCAAGCGCCTGCAGGACAGCGCGCGCGACGCGGCAGCGACCGGTCGTGGTCCGATATTCGAGCTCTCGACCCTGAAATCGAAGGTGACGGTCGAGCAGGCGGACGCGGGCGGACTCACGGTACGCATGGGCGAGAGCGTGCTGACCGTGACCTGGGCCTCGCTCGACGACGGCGATCGCGCCGAGCTCGCGACCGCCCTCACCCGCAGCGATGCTCCAGCCGACCACGCCCTCGCGGCGTTCTGGCTGCGCGTGGCGGGTCGCGATGCCGATGCTGCGGCGCAGACCGGCAAGGCGGGCGACGAGGCCGGATCGATCGAGGCCGCGTTCGCGGCCAAGTGAGGCCTGGCCATCGGCGGCTCACCCTCGACCACTTACCACAGCATCGCGAACCCGACACTCAGCTGCGCGCCGCTGCCTGGTTCGAGGAAGTACGCGCGCTCGACGGGGCTGGTCACGTGGTGTCGCATCAGCGGCAGCCAGCCGTCGTAGCCGATGCCCACGCGCGCCTGGTTGTACCATCGCGTCGGATCATGGGCGACGTCGAGACCCAGGCGCAGCCCCACGCCTCCTTGCAGCACGGGGGATGCCGCGGTCGTTTGTGAGAATCGCGCGCCCGGCTGCAGCACGCGTACCCGCTCGACGCGTACGCCGCCTGCCCCATAGACGAACTCCTCGCACGCCAGCCAGGGGATTCCGGGGATGTGGTTGGCGAGCACCGGTTCATACCCGATGAGCAGCTGATCCTCGTCGACCCGATTGCCCCGCCAATCATAGCCGGCGACCTTGCCGAAGCGGTAATCGACCAGCAGCTCGTCGCGCAGACCATCCGAGACGCGTGCGTCCCGTTCGCGCTCAGTCCCCAAACGCAGCTGCACGCCCATGGCGGCGCTGTCGGGAAGGACCAGCAGCTCTTCGCACACGGGCAGCTGGCGCCTCGAGGGCGGCGCGTTGTTCGGCTGCACGGTGAATCCGATCGTGCCATCGATGCCCAGGCTCTGGGGGTCGACGCCGCCGCTGAGGTAGATTCCGGGTTGGCGGCCGAGGCCCGCCACGATCGACCAGCCCGATTCATGCTCGTCGACGATGCGCGCGGTCGGTGTCCGCCCGCGACCGTTGGTGGCGTGATAGCGCGCGCCAAGCCACTCGGCGCCTTGGCTGCCCAGGGTGACAAGCTCGAGCGCCGCGTCGGCCTGCTGGTGTCCGTCGACACTGATCACGTACGACGAACGCAGCTCCAGTCCGAGCTCGGGCGGCAACGGACGGGGGAGGTTCCGCACCGGCAGCCACAGCAGGCGGCCCGAGGCGTAGCCGATGGGCGAGGTCAGCTGTTCGGAATCGTAGGGCAGGCGCACGCGCGGATACCCGAAGGCCCCGTGCACGTCGTTCTGCACGCGTTCGCCGCCGAGCTCGCCATAGGTACGCGCGCCGACGCCCGCCATCACCAGCGCGCTCAGCGGCCGATGCGGCGATTCCCGATCGACGAGCACATAGCCCAGCGAATAGGCCAGCTCATCCGTGCGGCTCCCCGGGGAGCCCGTCCCTCCGCGATTGGTCAGGGCGCTGTATTCCGCCACCAGCACCACCCGCTCGATCCGCAGCCCGAGCGTGAGCCCGCCGGTGCGGAAGTCGTCGCTGTTGAGGACGGCATCGCCGAAGACGTCGTTGTGCAGCGCCAGCCAAGCCGACGGCAACGGCGCGGGTGTAGGCGCCTCGGGCACACCCGCGAGCGCGCCATGCAGAGGTGCCGCCGAGGCCATGCCCGCGACCACGATGAGAAGGAGTACCAACAGCGACGGGCGGGACACGCCTGGACGTGTCCCTTTCCGGGTCTTCGTCGGGATGCGAATCCCGCGTCGCGGATCCACTGGACTTCGGATCCCGCCGATCATCCCACGATCATCCGATCGCTCATCGAAACGGATCAGGCCTTCGCGGCGCGTTTCTTCATCGCCGACTGCAGCAGCTTCGCCGCGAGCAGCAGCGTCGCGGCTGCCGCGGCGGTCTTGACCGGATGCTTCTTGCCCCACTTCACCAACGCGGCGCCGGCGGACGCCGCCTTGCGCGACGCGATCGCCAGCACTTTTGGCCCGACCTCGCCCGCGCGCTCGCTCGCCGAGGCGCGGATCGCCGCGACGGTATCGTGGAGACTCGATGACATCGCCTCCTTGAACGTCGACTTGAGCGTCGGCTTGAGCGTCGGCTTCGCCTTCCGCTTGCGCCTGGCCTGACCAGCCGGCCTGGTCCGCCGCGTCGCCGGCTTTTTCGCCGGCGCCGCTGGCGTCACTGATGTCGATGATGAAGGATTGGTATCGCTCATGGTGGTCTCTCGCTGACCAGAGAATGCTCCGCGAACCTTCCCCTGATCCAGACCAACTGGCCAACCCTCTACCGGTACCGGGCGCCGCGGCTGCGTGCGCTCCGGCTCGATAAGCGTCGTCTACCCACGACACCTACTGGCGCTCTGATTTCTCTGCCCTCTCGCCGGCCCGCTTTGTGCCGTCCGTCCTCTGGACCTTCGTTCTCCGCTGACGTGGCCCGAGGCTTCTGCCCGAGGCATTTGAAGTTGGGCGGACATCAAGGACGACGAGCTGCGGCCATTGGGTGATGTCAGCGTACCCATGCGCGCGTCGCTGATCCGCTACCCACCGTCCAAGGCTGGCCGCCATCGCCGGAACCATCGTAGATGTTGTCGGCGGCGATGTCCGGATTCGCGTACGACGTGCCGTCCGACCGATCGTCGAGTCCGAGAGTCTCGTCGGCGGCGGGCGTGATCTTCCCAGGCTTGATGCTGGCGACATGGCCATCGGCGAAGGCGGCCAGGACATGGTTCTGATGGTCCTGTCCCACGCGGGCGCGATCCGCGATGACGATGCGGGTCGGTGGCGCGTTCGCGGGCACGGCCCAATCGAAGAGGTAGCCTGGATTGGCATGCACGTTCCGGGCAGCCGCCACGCACCACGACGATGCCGCGGTGTCAGGATGCGCGGCGAGCTCGTGGCTGGCCGGGCCTGGAGGGTGGTATTCCCGTTCACAGGGACACGAGAATATCCTCGCCGGCATATCCGACATCTGCGCGGCCAGGAATTCGAAGCTGCCGATGGCGGTGTACTTGTCGTGGCCCGGATGACTGAGCCACGCTCCTGCCTGATCGGATGGCCTCACCGGCCACGCTCCGCCATTGTCGTTCGTGTAGACGAGCATCGCGATCAGGATCTGTCGCTGGTTGCTGCCGCAGGCGGTCTTAGACGCGGGACCGTGATGGATCGACGCCATGGGGAGCAGCATCCCGATCAGGACCAGTATCAGCGATACGATGACCAGCAGCTCGATGAGGGTAACAGCGCACGTACGCGGCATGTGGGAACCCTAGCGAGTCGACGGAGCCCAAGCGACGGTCAATGCGTTGAGGGATTGCGCAATCGCGGAACAAGCCCGGCCTGCGTGCCTGTCGTTCGGCTCTTCTTGAGTGTCACCACGACCCTGGCCCCTCGATGGCTACCGCATAGCCTTCCGGCGCATGCCCATCCACATCGCATCCGCCGTCGCGGTGATCGTCGTCGCGCTCGCGCTGCTCTGGATCATGAAGCGCAGAGGATTCGGACCGACGACAGTGCTGGCCGGCGTGGCCGCCCTCACGCTGACGGTGGGCCTCGCGTCGTGGATGCTCATCGATCGCGCACGCCGGCACGAACGCGATACCGAGCTCTCTGCCAGCGATCCGCGCCGCCTCGAGCGCGCGCTCGTCCGCTATGCCCAGGCGGTGACCGAGGTCGTCATCGATCGCACGCCCGAGGGTGCGACGAGCGCGAGGGGTGGCGACATGACGGCGATCGCGCGCTATGTCGCAGCCCTGTGGAATCCCGATGCCGGGGTGCGACGGACCGCCGCGCGCATCCTGCTCTCGAGCCAGCATCCCCTCGCGCTCGACGCCGTGCTCAGGCTCATCGCCACGCGTTGGACCGATCTCGATCTGCCTGGCCATCCAGGGGGCGACGTACCAGGAGAGGAGGCAGCCGCGATGCTCGCCGAGGTCCCAGGCACGCGGGCGAGACTGGTGAAGCACGCCCTGCTCTGGGACAAGCAACTGGTCATCAGCGGCGATGATCAGCGCTGGATCCTCTCGCAGAGCGGCAAGCAGGAGGTAGTGGTCGCCGGCGGCGCGCAGCGCGGGTATGCCTGGGTGCGTGATGGCGAGCCCGCGCCCACGCTATCGGCTCGCCAGCGCGCGGACTCCGTCCCGCTGCCAGCCGAAGCGCCGCCGCGCGGAAAAGACGATTTCTGAAATCGGGGCTTTCTATCGGAGTTTCTCCGATCAAGCCCCCGCGCTCACCCACTTGCCGATTCCTCGGGGTATACTCGAGCGTGGCCCTTTCCGCTCGCCCCCTTGTTGCAAGACTGCTGCGCACCGCGCGCGCATGCCTGCTCGCGAGCGCGACTCTTTCCTGCGCGATCGCCGAGGAGCGCGCTTCGAACGTCGTCGATCCCTATGGCCTCGGCGAGCGGCTCGCGCTCATCGCCTATCTGCAGGATCGCCACGTCGAGGTCCCGGATGCCGCCTCGCTGCATCAGCTGCGAAGTCTGTACACCGGGTACCTCGACCGCGACTACGATGAGAAGCGCCGCGACTCGGCCGAGCGCGTGCGGGTTCTGCGGCAGGCGCTGGTTGAGCGCTTCGGCGTGCAGGCGCCGGCCGACGCCACGGCCGACGACCTCATCGCCCTGCAGCGGGAGAACGAGGCACGCGTGGCGGTCGAAACCGAAGTCGCTCTGCGCAAGGATCGCGGCCAGGCGGCGAGCGTGGATGGCGCGAAGTCAGCCGTGAAACCGCCGGCCACGGCCGAACCGTCCAAGCCTCAGGAAGCGCGCGGCGGTCGACGAGCGGATCAGGCGCGACGATCGGCAACGCCGGCATCGGCAACCGCATCAGCAAACGCGCCAACGACCACCGCCGAGGAGCCTGATTTCGCCAGCGAAGGATGCGTGCTCAGCGCCTTGGAGAAGTTCGTCCATCTCTATCTCAAGGTCGACGAAGGAGCCTCGGATACCGTGACGGTGTCGCTATGGAACGGCAACGACACCGAGCGGCTGGTGAAATTCCGCGTCACCTACGCGACCGGCGGCAAGCCTACCCACGATGAGCGGACGGTGGGAGCGCACTGCCGCATGGATATTCGGCTGAAGTTCTCCCATTCCGCCGGGGGGCGCGCGGATGGCGTGATCGTCTCCGTCGATCCCTAGTCAGCCGCTCCCTGCGTTGCGCTCGAGCTCTCCCCGCTTGGCTCAACGCGTTTTCCTCTCTCTGCCCTGTGCTTGCTGCTTTCCGCTTCCCTCCGGATGCTCCATGAGCCATTGCCTGCTCTGATTGATGTCCATCGCGCCGCACGCGATCACCGCCTCGGCGCGCGAATGGTACCGGCCGATCCGCCCCCGGAGCGAATGCTCCGCGAACCAGTCGCCGACGGTCTCCCAGCCGACCGTGTACCAGCCGAAGCCGGAGACGGATGGAGCGCGAGAGCGGTTCGATCTGCTCGTGTCGATGAACACCAATGGACTGATGATGGCGGACATGGGACCTCCGATCACCCGTCACCGTAGCGCCAGGCACTTGATAGCCGGCAGGGAATCGAAGCAGCATTGCTGAGTGCTGGTGTGGATTTGGTCGTTTCTGGAGCGGGACAGGGGCGAATGCGCGGCACGAACCGACTCGCGCGGATTCCTGGCGATCCCCCGCTCCGCCGGCGAACTCCGCAGCCACCATCACGCGTTGTAACGTCGGCTTTCCTCGGTCCTTCGAGCGTTCTGCGTTCGGTCCCTCCCCGCCCGGTTCCTCGCCCCGAAACCCGCCCAGTGCCTCGCCTGACTGACCGGACTCCCGTCGTGGCCTCCTCTTCCCTATTTTCTCACAATGACCTCGCGCCCGAGCCGCCGTTGCCTAAAACCTGGGATCGCTCGTCGCTACCTCCTACCTTCCCCTCGATCTCCCCGGAGTCTTCCCATGCTCAAATGGTCCCTGATCTTCTTCGTCGTCGCCATCATCGCCGCCGTGTTCGGCTTCGGCAATCTCTCGCACGATCTGGCCGGCATCGCCAGGATCCTGTTCTTCATCTTCATCGTGATCTTCGTCATCACCGGCCTCATGCACCTGATGGGCTCGGGCCGCGACCGCCGCGGGTGAGGCGGAGTCGCGGTCACCACGCGTTGCTTCGTCGCCCCGCCATCTACCACGAGGTTGCCATGAACATTCCCTGCCATGCCCAGGCCCGGATCCCTGTCCATACGTGGATGCGCGGACTCCTCGCCACCACGGCCTTCGCCGCCTGCGCACTCGGATGCGGTGGCAAAGGCCCCGCCGAGACCTCTGGCGCAGCCGTGGACAAGGCAGCCCATGACACCGTCAAGGGCGTCGAGAAGGCCGCCGATGCGACCGGCAAGGCGCTCGAGAAGGGCGCGGACGCAGTGGTGGACACGGCTAAATAGGCGTGCCGATCGGCTCCGCCTAGAACAACCGTAGCTGCTCCGGCGGAGCCACCGGCTCAAGCAATTCCGGCCCGTCATTCTTCACCGAGTTGATGCGGTGGCTGATGGCCTGGGCCTTCATCTCGCCTGGGTAGGGGCGGATCAGGCATTGGATGGCTTCGGCCGGAGTCGTGGCGGCGAGCCACGCGGCCTCGTCGGCGCGCGGCAGGATGCATGCCATGCGGTGGTGTATTGGCGCGACCACCGCATTCGCCACCGCGGTGAGCAGCAGGAAGGCGATGCCCTCGGGGGTCGGTTCCCAGATGCCCGCAATGCCGAATGGCGCGCCGCTGGCCAGGGTGAAGGCGTATGGTTGCCTGGTGTCCTCGCGCCATTCGTAGAAGCACGTCGCGGGGATGATGCAGCGCCGGAAGCGCAGCGCCTCGGCGAAGGTCTTCTTGGTCGCCGCCTCCTCGCCCCTGACGTTCGGCGGCAGCCAACCACTGGCGCCGAAATCTCGCCGCCACCCCCAGCGCGCGAGGATCAGCTTGCGCTCGACCGAGAGACCGCTGGCTGCTCCGTCGGCGACCTCGACCGCCGTAGTCCCATCGCGGGCGATGTCACGCTCGACCGGCTCCTCGAATACGATCGGCAACTGCTGCGTCGGCGCGGCATTCCACGTCGGCTTCCCGTTCTTCGCGTAATTCAACGCGTCGTGATATTCCGCGATCACCCGCGGATCATTGGAATTGCCGAAGCGGCCGCACATGCAGTCAGGGTAGCCGCGGGGGAAGGAGCGCCAGCGGCGCGGTGGTCGATGGTCGTCGATGGTCGATGGTCGACTACTCGCGCCACTCCTCTCGAGTGCATGTGTCCGCATTCCGCTTTGCGCGCCCACCCGGTGCCATCGATCACGTCAGGCATCGCACCCTCAAGCCCTCGTGCCTTCCCTCTTCTTCTTTTCCCTGCTCACTCCCTCCGCATCTCCCTCGGCGCCATCCCGTACCGCTTCCTGAACAACCTCGTGAAATGCCGATAATCGGCATACCCGACCTGCCTCGCCGCCTCCGCCACCGTCATATGACGCTCCGTCATCAGGCGTCGCGCCTGCGCCAGGCGCAGGCGGATGACCAGATCGATCGGTGAGAGCGCGAAGTGCTGGCGGAATCCGGCGCAGAAGTGCGGGACCGAATGACCGGCGATGCCGGCGAGCGCGGCGAGGCGCAGCGGCTCGGCGAAGCGCGCCTCGATGTGCGTGCGCGCCGCGAGCAGGCCGGCGGGCACGCGGCGGCCGCCCGTTCCACCTCCGGCCGAGCGGGCGACCCGAGCTGCGCGCCGCAGCAGGATGTCGAGGTGCGCGGCGAGGATCTCGCCGTCGGCTGTGCCGTTGCCGGTGATCTCGTCATGGATGCCGCGGATACATGCGTCGAGCCAGGCGGTGGGAACGTCGGCGATCGGCGATTCGAGCGGCAGGCCGAGGGTGGCGGCGCGGGTGCGCACGCGGTCGCCATCGATATGGATCCAAGAGTGCCGCCACGCGCGCGATGGGTGGCCGTAGCGGTGCGGGGCGTGCGGTCGCCACAACATCAGGGTTCCCGCTGCGATCTCGCGGCCTGCTCCCGTCTGCATCCCGCTCGTGGCCTGGTCTTCGGGTTCGGGTTCGGGTTCGGCTTCGGAATCGGCACCACCGCGACGGCGGGCATCCATGCCATCGATCCAGATGCGCGCCGGCGAGTCGAAGCCCATCAGCAGCCAATCGTCGGTGCCACGCGGACGGTCGATGACCTGGGGCGGCATGCGCTCCTCGAGGCCATAGCCGAGCACGGCCATCGTCGGGCTGCCGGCGGGCACGGTCAGGAAGGCGCGCAAACGGTGCCCGATCATCGGATCCATCACATCGTCATCCTAAATGGACGGTGAAATGCAGGCCTGGTTGCATTATGGTGAGCATACGATCGGAGGATCCATGCCAAGCGAACTCACCTGTCCAGCCCCCGGAACCATCGCCTGGCGCGATTACGAGGACGGCCCCCTGCCGCCCGCGTCCGTGCGCATCCGCGCGGTGCTGGGCGCCGAGAAGCACGGCACCTCGGCCGAGTTCGTCGCCGGCCACGGCAACCGCCGTGGCGGCTGGGACGACACCATGAAGGTCCATCGTCCTGGCAAGCCGTTGATGAGCTACCCGTTCACGCTCGGCAACCAGGTGGTGGGCGAGGTCGTCGAGATCGGCACCGAGGTCACCAAGCGCCACGTCGGCCAGCGCGTGATGGGCTACGCGGGTTTCCGCCCGACCATCACCGCCTCCGAGGACTGGGGCTGGGCACTCGCTCCCGGCGTGCGCTCGGAGGATGCGCTCTGCCTCGATCCCGCGGTATTCGCGCTGGGTGCGATCCGCGACGGCCAGGTGCGCATCGGCGACGCCGTCGCGGTCATGGGACTGGGCGCCATCGGCCTGGTCGCCGTCGCCCTGCTGCGCCGCGCCGGCGCCGCGCGCATCATCGTCACCGACCCGGTGGCGAAACGCCTAGACCTCGCCAAGCGCATCGGCGCCACCGACGCCATCCCGAGCGGTGGCGACACCGGACTGCGCATGAAGGAACTCACCGGCGGCCGCGGCCCCGATGTGATCATCGATTACTCGGGCGCGATGCAGGCGATCCAGGCGGCGCTGCGCGGCATCGCCTACGGCGGCACGGTGGTGATGGGCGCCTTCCCTTCGCCCTGGCCGGCCGGCCTGGACATGGGCGGCGAGGCGCACATGAACCGCGTACGCCTGGTCTCTTCGCGCGCCTGCAGCGATCCGAATCCAGACCATCCGCGCTGGGACTTCGCGCGCATCACTACCGCGTGCATGGATCTCATCAGCGACGGAGCGATCCCGGGCGCGCTGCTCCTGGATCCGGTGGTGCGGTTCGAGGAATTGATCGAGGCGTATCCGCGAGTGGCGCTGGATCCGGGGGCGGGGGTGAAGATGGGGGTCAGGTATGGGTAAATGAGGATAGGAGCATGAAGATGGGAGAAGGTGGGGAGGAGCTGAGGGCTGAAGATCGCTCGGCCCCCAGCCAACCCGCATCGGTACTTCCTGGGGGCAAGCCGGCGACCGGTTCTGAGGCGCTGCAACCCGATTGAAGGTGATGGCGGACACTGGCATCATCGTAAATTATGTTATATCAGTATATTATGGCCTGTCCTCGCTGTCGTTGCCGTTGATATTAAAATTGGTATATCAACTCTGATACGTCACTCCGCCCGCCCCCTGCCGTTCCACCTCCGAGCTCGCAGCCCCGCCACCCCACGACTCCGCATCCATCTCTAGAAGGACACACGTGAGCCAGACCAACGACCGCGGTCCCATCCCTTCTCCGCGGACCGGATTCCGTCGGTTCATCTCCGCGGGCAAGCGCTTCGCGCTGGTGTGGCCGCTCGTCTGCGGAGGTGCGCTCGCCGCCGGCGCTGATCAGACCGCGGTGAGCGTGACCTTCGGCAAGGATGCCAAGGAGACCGGCATCACCACCAAGGTGTGGTCGAAGCCGGGTGGCGAGTCGGTCGCGACGCATGGTGGCAAGACGGGGCTGCAGACCGATCTCACCAAGGGCGCGTGGGGGATCTGGGGCGATGTCAGCGATGCGTTCATCCACGATGGCGTGAACCATGTGAAGGTGTCGATCGAGTACTGGGATCAGCCCGCTCCAGCCGACGCCGAGCATGCCTTCAAATTCTACTACGATTCCGCACAGAGGCCGCTGGCACGCGCGCCGATGACCTTCTTCACCGGCAGCAATACCTGGAAGACCGCGAGCTTCGTGCTCGAGAACGCCAAGTTCGCCGGCCGCGAGGAAGGCGGCGCCGACTTCAAGCTGTTCTGCACCGACGCCGACATGTGCATCCGCTCGATCACGATCGAGAAGATTCCCGAGGCGGTGCCGACGACCGCGCTGAAGGTGGTTCCGGCCACGGCTGGACTCATCGAGGGCGAGGTCAAGAACCTCTCGGTCATCTACACCCCGATGTACGCCACCGACAAGTTCGCAACCTGGACGTCCGACAATCCGGCGGTGGCCACGGTGAATCGCCTCGGACAGGTTACCGCGGTCTCAGCCGGCAAGGCGACGATCACGGCGACGAACGCTGAAAGCGGCCCCAAGGCCACCTGCGCGATCACCGTGACGGCGGTTCCGGGCACCGGCGTGATCGCCGCGCGCAACGGCGCCTTCCTGGACACCATCGGCATCAATTCGGCCATCAGCTCGCGCGGCGAGAACCTGGCGAAGACCCTCGAATGCGTGAAGTACGTCGGCTTCCGCTGGATCCGCGCGGGACTCGGCTGCACCCAGGACTGCATCGAGCTCAACAAGGCGACCGGCGTGAAATTCTCGCTGGGCTTTTCTGGCGACATCAACCGCTTCGTGCGCGGCGCGCGCGAGTTCGCGGCCCACAAGATGCTGCTCGCGTACGAGGGGCCGAACGAACCGAACAACTGGGGCCTGACCTATCAGGACGTGAAGGGCGGCGGCGGCGACTCGTGGGTTCCGGTCCTGAAGCTGCAGCGGGACTTCTACGCCGCGGTGAAGAGCGATCCGGTGCTGTGCAATTATCCCGTCTGGCATCTCACCGAGGGTGGCGCTGAGGTCGACAATGTCGGCGCGCAGCTGCTGTTCGTCCCCAAGGGCGCCAACATCGCGATGCCCGACGGCACCCAGTTCGCCGATTACGCCTGCGTGCACAATTATTGCAGCCACCCCAGCTGGCAGGGCCTCCACGACGACCAGACGTGGCTGAGCTCCGACCCCACGCCCGACTGCCCGGTCGACGGCCTGTGGAAGGAATTCGGCGTGACCTGGGCGAAGAAGTATCAGGGCTATTCGGGGGCCGACCTGCAGTCGCTGCCGCGCGTCACCACCGAGACCGGCATGACCATCGACGGCACCTGGACCGAGGAGATCCAAGCCCGCCTGTACCTGGGCGTCTACCTGTCCCAGTTCAAACAGGGCTGGAGCTGGACGTCGATCTACATCCTGCGCGACCGCGTGGACGAGGGCGGCAACCAGACCTTCGGCTTCTATCGCCCGGATTACACGCCGCGCAAGTCGGCGGTCTATCTCCACAACCTCACCACCATCCTCGCCGATACCGGCTCGATCGCGGTCCCGGGCCGGCTGAACTACACCATCCCCAACCGCCCTGCGGCGGTGCACGACCTGCTGCTGCAGAAGAGCGACGGCAAGTTCTGCCTGGTGGTGTGGGGCGAGCGCTACGTCTCGAAGCCCGAGAGCGTGACCATTAACCTCGGTGGCAAGATCAAGACCGTGACCCTGTTCGATCCCACCGTGGGCACCGACGCCATGCAGACCCTGAACGACGTCGACGCGGTGACGGTGACGCTGGGCACGAACCCCGTCGTGATCGAGCTGTGATGCGCCTGTACTGCATCAAGCCCACGCTCAACCTGATGACGCTCATTCATGGCGAGGCCTCATCGCCAAGGCGCGTGCCAAGCGCATCGCAGAGCACGCCGCGCACCTCGCTGGAAATAAGGGACTCGATCGCCATGACGACCACCGCACCGACCAACCGACGCGCCCCGATCACTGGTATCGCCACAGGCCTCGCGTTCCTGGCCGCGCTGATGTGCCTCGCCGCGCCGGCCGGAGCCACCGAACTCAAGCTGCTCTCGCAAGGCCTGCCCGCGGCCTCGTACTCCACCGACGTCAAGCCCGGCAAGGACTCCGGACCAGAGAAAGCGTTCGACGGCAAGTGGACGGGCGCCGCCACGGTCTGGTGCAACGGCCCGAAGTATCCCACCTGGCTGATGGTCGATCTGGGCTCCGACTACAGCCTGATCAAGACCATGACCTACATGGAGAAGCCGAACATCTGGTACAGCTACACCGTCGAGGTGTCGTCGGACAAGGAACACTGGACGATGTTCTCGGACCAGTCGAAGAACAAGGATGCGTCCGAGGACCCGGCCTACGCCGACATGGGCCTCGCCGTCGCGCGCTACGTGCGCCTCACGCTGACCGATGCACCGGAGCGCGACAAGCAATGGTTCTGGCCAGCGGTGATGGAGTTCCAAGTCTTCGGGGTGGCGGTGGACAAGCCGGCGGAGGAGAAGGCGGGAGATAAGCCCGGAGATAAAAAGACCGACAAGCCAGAGAAGAAGTAGCAGAAAGCGGAACGCTTTCCCATCCCTACGTTGACCTGTTCTCCGTCAGTCCCTGGGACTGCTCCACGCTTCTCGAGTCACAAGCGGCAGCAGCTCCGCCGCGAGTGCCCGCACCTGTTGCCAGCGCGGATGGGTGAAGATCGTGCGAGCATCCTCGAACCACGTGGGATCGCCTTCCGGTGGCGCCAAAAGCTGGTCCAAAGCGGCGAGACCTTCCGTCAACTGATCGCTGATGCCGGATAGCGCCTCAAGGCAGATGTCCTGGTGATGTCGATCCGCAGACCCGCTGCGAGACACTCGATCGCAGCGTCGCGGTCTACGGTGGGCGCTTCAGCGGCTGACGACGCGTTCGCCCGCATCCGTGTATACCGGACGGTCGCGGATGATACTTCCCCAGGCGGGCGTCTTTCGACACTGCGTGCACTTCCGGTTTTTGATGAGTCCCACGGCATCACTGGGCGCAATGGATGATCCAATAGTCCCGGGTATCCCTGATCGCGATCTCCAGCGACTGGCCGCGACACCGCGACTCTATCCATCCCGCTGGCCACCACAGTACGAGCGGTATGCCCTTGGGCAGGAAACGGTAGCTCCACAGGGTCCGATTCTCGGTGAGATGGAAGTTGGAACAAGCCAGGTAGGCAAGCGGGTAGACGAGGAACAGGATTGCACCCGCGAGCGCCATGGCCGCGAAAAGCCGGGAGCGATGGGTGGCGCAGGAGGAGGTCGAGGTTGCTTCTTTCTTCGCCTCTTGCATCACATCCGTCCCCTCTTCATGAGCGCACGTGAGGACGACTTCCTCAAGGTTCGTCCCGTCACCCGTTACGGTGAGCCACGAGCGTGAGAAAAGAGGACGACCGGACAAGGAAGAAGGGAAGACCGATGGAAACGCGGACGCAGATGTTGTGCGCTGAGGTTCACCGACAACTCTTGCTCGAATGCCAACAACGAGTGCGTCCATTATTCTACGTCCCTTCCAGCCAGCCTCCACCGCTCATCACTCCTGCCGCTCCGCCTTCCCCCGCCTATGCATCTGCTTGGTCTGCGCCTTATGACATTCCAGGCACAACGTCCGCAGATTGCCGAGCCCGCAGTCGGCCCCACCGGTGCTGAACGGCACCCGATGGTCCACCTGCCATAGCGAGCAGCAGCGCTTGCTCTTGCCGAGCCCCAGCTCCTCGATCAACCACAGCGCGGCTCCTTCACCGTCATCGTTCGCGGCTTCCTCGACACGCGGGCCGGCGTGCACGTCGATGGCGTCACGCTCGATGGCGGCGCTCGCATCTGGAGATCGCAACCGCGCGATGATGCGATCGAGCATTCCGCAATCGAGCCGGCAGTGCATGCACACGCCGCGATCGCGACGGTACACCGCGTGGCGGGCATAGGCCGGGCTCGAGCGGATGCGGAACTCGTGTTCGCAGGCGGGGCCGCAGAACATGGCGTGGGGATGCGGCAATGCTCCGAGACAACGCCGGCACTGAGCGCGGCCATCGGCGTCGCAGGCGCCGGGGTCGTAGCCAGGGTGCTCGGCATCGAGTCTGCGGCGGGAGGACACGTGGCTCCGTCTGTCAGCGGATGCGTCGGTTTTTCAGGGCGGAATCGATGATCATGGCCGCTGCCAGGTCAAAATTGACTTCGGTGGAAAGCGCGGTCAATCGGCAACGGCGCCCTGGGTGAATGCGGGGGTTAGCGAACGAGGGACGTCAGAACCGGGGATCAGCGACAGGAGCCCGGAGCGCACAAAGGAATGCGGATAGCGAAAAGCGAAGCAGACAGAAAGCCGCCCGCCGCGAGCGGAAATGCTAACGCCTGGACTTCGATGCCGGCTGCTCGCGGCGGTCCGAGCGTTTCGTCTGTTTGGGCGTCTGGCATTGCCACGCGCCGGTGAGCAAGCGCCCGAGTTCGCGCACGCCGATGGCGCGCAGGCGGACCAGGACGGCGGGGTAGCCGTCGTAATGCGGCTCGGTGAAGAATTTCTCCGGGTCGGACGCGAGGATCGCCTGCTTCTCTCCCACATCGGCGACGCGGATCGCGATGACGGTACTGCTCGCGACGCGCGGCTTCCTCGGATCGATGCGCTCGCGCCACGCCCATGCCAGGCCCTTGCGTTTGCCGGCGACGATCAGCGAGAAGCCGAAGTGGCCGACATCCTCGGCCACGTCCGGGAGAGCGAGAGCGAGGCGGCGGACGTCGTGCTGGGTGGACATGGGGCAGGGTGCAGGATCAGCGGAGGCGCGGCAAGAAAAGCGAGAGCGGCGTGGTAATCATGCGGTCTCCACCCTCCCACCTTCCTCGTCTCCCCTTCCTGGCTACCTTCCCCTTGCATGCCGATCCTGCTGCTGAAATCCCTGCACCTCGTCTCCGTGATCATCTGGGCCGCGGCGCTGATCGTCCTGCCTCGGGTCTTCGCGCAGCACGCCGGCGTCACGGACGCGGGGGCGAGAGCGGCGCTCGTACGCCTCGAGCGCCAGTTGCACCTGCTGATGAACATCGGCGCGGTACTGGCCATCGCCTTCGGCGTCGCGCAGATCGGCGCCACCGGCTGGAGCCAGTACGAGCACCAAGGCTGGATGCACGCCAAGCTGACGCTGGTCGTGCTGGTCATCGCCTACCACGGCTGGTGCAGCCTCACCGTCCGCGCATTCCGCCTCGACCGCAACTCGCGCTCTGTGCGCTCCTTCGCTATCCTTCGCGAAGTCCCTCTCGCCCTCCTCGCGGCGATCATCCTCCTCGTCATCGTCAAACCCTTCTGACGCCACCTGCCTCTGCACCCTTGCCACTGTACCCCTTTTCAGCAGCCGATGCCCATCGACTTCTCGCTTCTGACCCCCGATCTCGTCGTGCCCCCGCTCATGGATTCGGCGCCAGCCGCTGGTCGCCGAGTGCGCTGCGTGCTGCCCGAGCACGCGGGCAGCGCGCTCTTCCACACGCTCCATCTCCCCACCTCGTGGCGGCCGGATCGTCGCTGGCCGCTGATCGTCGAATATCCCGGCAACGGCCCGCACCTGAGCGCATGCGGGGACCGCTCGACGGGATTGCAGGAAGACGCGGCGATCGGTTTCGGCCTGGCCGGACCCGACTCGGCGATATGGGCGGTGCTGCCGTGCGTCGATCCCGTCGCACGCGCCCATGCGCGGCAGTGGTGGGGCGATGCCGACGCCACCACCGCCTACTGCCGTGCCGCCGTTGCCGATCTGGTCGCGCGCTTCGCGGCCGATCCGCACCGCATCGTGCTGTGCGGCTTCTCGCGCGGCGGCATCGCCTGCGGCTACCTGGGCCTGCGCGATCGCGCCACCGCCGCGCTGTGGCGCGGCTTCGTGGCCTCGAGCCACTACGACGGCGTTCGCGCCTGGAGGTACGCTGGCGATGACCGCGCAGCGGCGCTCGAACGTCTGCGCCGTCTCGCCGGCCGCCCGCAATTCATCTGCCACGAGCAGCCCGAGGGCACCGCTGCGACGCGCGCGCTGCTCGCCGAAGCACGCGAGACCACGGCCGCGACGTTCCTCGATCTGCCCTGGAGGAATCATAGCGGGCAGTGGACGTTGTACGATGTGCCCGAGCGGAAGAGGTTGAGGCGGTGGTGGAGGGACGTGGTGGAAAGCGAAACGGCGGGAGAGTGAGAAGATGAGCACGTGGCGGATCGAAGAAGGAGCGGATAGCGGATAGCGGATAGCGGATAGCGGATAGCGGATAGCGGATAGCGGATACGATCGGGATGTGCGACTCATGATGCCCGTGTTCCACCCCTAAATCGCCCTCCCTTTCCTTCCTTTCATTACCGCCCAACGTCCCTCACCGTATATTCGAGGTCCACGAATGGGCGGCGCTCCGAGGGTACGGCACTCCTCCCGGGGGTGTCGGCGAGCACCTGCTCGAGTTCCATCACGGTGCGATACGCGGTGTCGGAATCGGCGCGGATCTCGATGATGACACGCGGCAGCATCCGCTGTGTCGATCGCGGCGTCGATCTCGGGTCTGGATAGCGGTCGGCGTGGTCGTAGATGAGATCGAGCTGAGCGCGCAGGTCGCTCCACCCCCGCAGGTCATCGCCGGTAGCATACTCCTTGCCGGCGAGCGAGACGGTGTTGCCGTAGCTGGCGGCGCGGATGTTCACCACCTGCCGCGGCCACTCCGCGGATGCGACGCGGGCGGTCTTTCCCGGGGGCACGGTGATCTGCTCGGGATGATCGCTCATGCTGATGCGGCCGCAGAGCATGAAGAACAGCAGGATCAGGAAGATGCAATCGATCATGGGCACGAGATCGAGATCCGCGTCCGCGTGACGCAGGCGGGATCCGAGGAGATGCCAGGGGCGACGACTGAGTACGGGCATACTGGCCTCCAGCTGGTCAACGCATGGCGTCTGTCCGGGTTCACGCCACGCGTGACAGGATTGCTGATGGATCTCGCTGAACCAAGACGCGTTGGCCACGTCTGTCCCTCGATGCTCCGCTACCGCATCCCTTCGCCGTGCTCGCAAGACTGGAGCGCCATGATTCCCGGCCAGCGCGGCCGGCACTGCGCGTCGTGCGGCAAGGCCGTGATCGATCTGACGCGCATGGAGCGGAGCGAGGCGGTCAGGTTCCTCGACCAGGCCGCTGACGAGCTGCGTGGCGGTGTCCGCGTCTGCATCCGCGCGAACGTGGACCGGACAGGCCGCGTGCGCGCGCCGTCGAACACACGCCGGCTGCTCACCAATGGCTTGGCCGCCGTCATCGCCATGACCCTAGCGGGTTGTCATGGGGACGGCCTGGGCCTGCCGGCTCCCACAGCGACAGCCGTGGGCACTACCGATGGCGCGACGATCGCGCATGACGCGCCGTCTTCCCCACCCGAGGCTGCCGGTTCCGTCACCACCACCGCGAAGCCGCCGCTCGAGTCCGCGAAAGCATTGATCGACGAACAGCGGGTGGAATGTTCGTTCCGAGCTGAGCAGGACGTAGAGCTCGGCGGCATGTACTTCGATTCCGACATGGACGAGATGCCCCTCGTCATCCCCGACACCGAACCAAGCCGCGATTGGTTCGTCTCGGCACCACGTATGGATGGATGAGGCAGGAGCCGTGGGAGACCGTCGGCGGGACGGAGAAGGCCGGCAAGATCGGCAGGGACGAGCAGGACGAAATGGCCCGTCGAGGCCACGCCGAGTAGAGCGGCCGTTGTCCGAATCGGTGATTCGTACACCTCGATTCGCCCGCCGTCCTTCGCTCCTTAACCCTCGCACCTCTGCGTCGTCCCTCCCCCCGGTCTCCCTCCGCGCTCCTGCACAACCGCCCCGGCCTACGCAACTTACAGCCCGGTCTGCGCAAAAGAGGCTGGACAAGCGGGAGCCCTCTTTAGGCTTGGGATCTCACGCGGGCGTAGCTCAGTTGGCTAGAGCGACTGCTTGCCATGCAGTAGGTCGAGAGTTCGAGTCTCTTCGCCCGCTCCAACACGAAAAAACCCTGGTTTTGCCAGGGTTTTTTCGTTTTTAGAGATCACTGCGAGCAGCCCACAAAACTCCAGATTCCGGGGCTTGGTTTAACAGTTGGTGTAACAGCGGCGGGGAAAACGAGATCCCACGCGTCCTGATCGTTCCCGAGGGCTCTTTAGGGTCGGCGCCCTCAGCCCCCGGGGGAACCGGTGGGGTTTCGCTGGCGAGCGCTTCCTTGCTTGCGGAACCAACCAGGCGCGGCCCGGGTCAGTTCCGGCACTGCGGGACTCGTCCGGGAGACTCCGGGACGGCCGTGTACGATCTCCGACAGGAGCGCACGATGACCAGCTACCATGCAAGACATGTCCCCAGTCTCGGCTGCTTTCGTTGCTGATACCCCGCCCGCAACAGCTACGCCTGCCCGTATCGCGCGCATCCGAGGCCGTGACGGCATCACGATCTTCGACCAGTGGACCAAGGATGACCGAGGTCGGACTGGTGGCCGATGGCTCTACGGCGTCCGGGATCGGGTGACCAGGAAGTACGTTCGCAAGACCTTCCCGCATGATGAGGTGGACAAGGGACGTCGGGGCCCGGGATGCAGGGAGGGAGATGACTGGGCCGCGAACATGGCCGCGAAGGTCCGCCTGGGGTTGGAGTCCGCTGCCACCCCGACGGTCGAAGAGCTGGCCAACCAGTTCATCGTCCGGCTTGAGAGCCTTGGTCGCACGGAATCTCGCATCCGAGAAGTACGGACAGCGACGGCGAAGGCGATCGCCGCCGGGATCAACGACCTCGCGGATCCGTCGCTCCCGGAGCGAACCCAATATTGGCTCTCCAAGATGGCTGCATGCAGGAAGGGACAGAAGAAGCCAAAGCCGTCGACGGCGAGGACAAAGAATTCCTGCCTCCTGATCCTGCGCACGATCGCCAACTTCGGCATCAAGCAGCGCCGATTGCTCTACAACCCGTTCCAGGCCTGCGACCTCTTCAAGGAGGCGAGGAGGTTCCGCAAGGTCTACACCATCGAGGAGCTGCGGCGAATCGTCTCAGATGACCACCGCGACGAACCCTGGTGGATGTTCGCCGTCCTTGCCGCGTACACCGGCCTGCGCTCGTCGACCTTGCGCGCCCTCACCTGGAGTATGGTCGACTGGAAGGCTAACCGCATCCGGGTGCCGGCAGAGATTACGAAGACAGAGATGGACGTGCGCGCGCCGATCCAGCCAGAGCTCAAGGCCATCCTTCAGCGCGCCCCTGGAGTCGGAACCTCCCCGATATTCTCCGTCGAGGGAAGGTCTACGAGCGACCGATCGAACGAGATGATGCAACAGTATCTGCGAACGGTCGGGGTTGAGCCGATGGGACGAAGCGTCCACTGCTTCCGCCACAGCGTCGCCAGCTTGTTGACGGCCACGGGGATGACACCGTACCTCGTGATGGACGCGGTGGGGCACGCCTCGATGGTAACAAGCAAACACTACTCGCGAGGCGCGGACGAGTATCGGGAGCAAGTCAAGGCAGAGGGGTGGCTGGAAGGCGAGTTCTTTTTGAAGAGGATGAGTCCCGTGAATCCAATCTTTTGCGGACAAGATGAGGTCGCTTGCTCGCCTCAAGGGCGTCGTGAATCCCCACCTTTTTGGCCGCGTTGATCAGAGCGTCTTCAGCGACCCGGCCCCTCATGTAGCGCTCTGCCTTAAGGTAAAAACGCATGGACTTGCGCAACCACGCTATCTCGCGCAGGGTAAAGGTGCACTTCTTCTGCACCGCACTTCCCACCGGTCGAGACCACCATGGCTCACCGCTACACGGTGGCCCATGCTCAAGCCATTCTACGGAAAGTTCTCCAAAAGTCCTTAAAACGACTTTATAATTGAGTCCGTCATCTTCCGTCTCCATTATCTCCTCGGCTAATTTAATCCGCATGTACTCCAACGGCAAAAACCTAGACGATTGAGGCAGGATATTTTTGTCACAGATCAAATTATTTACGCTACTCACAAAATCGTTGAGGCCAATTTTTATCTCGCGTTTAGTTTCTCGCCTAGATCGTCTATCTGTTCGGGTTTTCTCCCTCATCCACTTGCGGAAATTACTGCCGTCGTGGATGCCGCATTGACCCAGCAAGGCGTTGAGTGTTCTGAGCTTCGTATTCGCTGCCACTAGATCGATGATGGCTCCAACTCGCTGCGCGCGCGAGTTTTTGAGCTGGATGATAGTCAGTTTGTCGAAATTTTCCATAATCCCCCACGACTTCCGTGCCTGATAGTGGTCAAAATTTGTATCGGTTCAAAGTGGGTACACAAGCGTACCCGGAATACATCGGCATCGGACTTAGGCTTCTCCAATGACATCAAAGATCCACATTCAAATGTCGTTCGACGCCGCCGCACTAGCCACAGCACTTGCCCCGCTGTTGGCGAAGCAACTCTCCGACCATCCAACTTTTACTCGTCAATTGAACCAAGCCGAGCGGCGACTGTCGCTCACCCAAGCTGCGCGCCTCGTCCGGGTACGGACGGAACTCGTCGCCGCAGCGACAAGGCTCTCGCCTGGACACCCCGGTCACCTGTTGAGCGAACGCAGCACATCAACGCGGGGAAACCGCGTTCGCTACAGCATCAAGTCGGCGGATGTCTCGGCATGGAGAGCCACAGACGGCCCAGCGAAGGTCGCCGAGCACCTTGACGCATTGCGCGGGATACACCGTGAGCGTTAACCGGATTAGGTTCCCACAAGATTTCCGAGCCATTGCCGCCTCGGCTCTCGGGAATTCGGCTTTCCTACTCGCTCGCTGGCTCCCGGACGGCGATCTGATTGGTGACGAGTGGTGCTCCCTCAACCCCCGCCGCCCAGACCGCACCCGCGGGTCGTTCAAGGTGAACCTTAGCACCGGCCGATGGTGCGACTTCGCCACCGGTGACCGCGGCGGTGACCTCATCTCGTTGTACGCATTCCTCCACCGCACCACACAGGGCGAAGCTGCCAGGCGAGTGGCCCAATCACTGAAAGGTACCCTTTCATGAAACTCACTGCTGCTCCGGCCGACGACCACGGCCGTCCAATCATGCCTGTCCCCGACGGCGCACCGCCGCCGCCGTCGGCGCACCCCACCAGAGGTCGCCCCACGGCGACATGGACATACCTCGATGAGCACGGAGGCGTTCTCCTGTATGAATGGCGATTCGATAGGAATGACAAAAAAACCATCCTGCCCTTGACCTACCGTGAACTGGCAGATGGCAGCAAGGCATGGATGTTTCTCGGCATCAGGGGAATGCGTCCCCTCTACGGCCTCGACCGTCTCGCGCGACGACCCGAGGCTCCGGCCATCGTGGTCGAGGGCCCAAAGACAGCAGACGCGGCGCAGAAAATCTTTCCCGATCATGTCGTGGTAACTTGGTTGGGTGGTGCAAACGCAGCGGCGCACGCCGACGTCGCGACTCTCGTCGAACGAGACCGAATCATTCTCTGGCCCGACAACGACGAGCATGGGCGAGCGGCAATGCGAGCGATCGCGGCGAAGCTTCGGCGCAGGTGCTACAAGATCGTGGATCTCCGGCAGGTCGAGAAACGGCTCGGCGCTTTGCCGCAGGGATGGGACCTGGCCGACTACGAGGGGGACCCGGACGTGATCAGAAAGCTGGTCAATCAACCTGGGGTCGCCCTATCTCCTGACGATGAGCTGAGAGCCAATGTCGAGGATTGGGAAGCTCCCACCTCATTCACTGCGAAGGCTCCCCCCGAGGCCGACCTATTCCAGCTCATCCCGGATTCCGGGGCATGGCTTCGTGATCTCGCTCACGCCACGAGCGAGGAGATCGGAGTGGCAAAAGACTGGCCGCTCCTGCTGATCCTCGGCGCGGCCAATCTGGCGATCTGTGGCGCCGTCGAACTTGAGGTGAGGGAGGGATACCGAGAGCAAGCTCCCTTGTGGATTCTAGCGTTGGGGCGACCCTCAGAACGCAAGTCGCCCGTGTTTTCAGCAATCACTCGCCCGATTCGCGACTGGGAGAAGGCAACGGGGGAACGCCTCGGGCGGGAGCTGGCTAAGTACAACGCCCGGCGAAGCCAACTTATTAAGCACCTTGAGAAAGGTGAAATAGGCGGGAACAAAGAACCGAAGAAACAAATCCCTCAACGCCAACTGGTCGAGGGTTTGGCTGAATCCTTGTCGAAGTGGCCAGAGCTGCGTTGCCCCATCCTCACCATCACCGACACGACAGCGGAGGCGCTGGCCGAGGCCATGCTGCACAACGGGGGCGTCGTCGGCATCGTCGATGACGAGGGAGCCGCCATTGCAGCCCTGCTCGGAAGGTACAGCGATGACGAGCCCAGGGTCGAGATCGTCAATAAGGGATACACAGGAACTCGTGTGACAATCATACGCGCCAGGCGGGATCCCCTGATAGTGGACAGGCCGTTGGTCTGCCAAATCCTGACCGTTCAGCCAGCGGTGTTGAGCGACATAGTGCAGAACCGCTCAGCGGTGGGCCGAGGTTTCCTTGCGCGCTACTTGATCATCGAACCGAGATCCCACATCGGTCTCGACAAGTGGGATTCGAATCCTGTCCCGCCGACGATGTCGGAGCGGTGGGCCAAGCTCGTGCTGAAGCTGCTCGACTTGCCCCGTCCAGGAAGGATCGTGAACGCGCAAGACGATGCCCGCGCAAAAGGAATGGGAATCTTCTCTGTCCTAGAAAATGACCCGCCCTTGGTCAGAAGTACGATCAAGGCGCGCTGCATTAAGCTGTCCGCTAGGGCAACCAAATTGGCAGGAGAGTACTATGATCGAGAGGCAAAGCGGATGGGTGATGCCTTGGACGACGTCGGCTGGGATGGGAAAAGCCGTGGGCACATCTTCCGCGTAGCCCTCACGCTCCACATGCTGGTCGACGGGGGAGACGAGATCAAGGAGGCGACCATGCGGGCGGCGATCGCTTGGCACCCCTACCTCCGTGAACATTTCATGGCAGCCCTCGGAAATGCGATCGACTCGCAGGCAGTGCACGACGCGAAGCGCTTGCTAAAGAAGCTACGCGCCCAGCCTGATGTCATCGAGTTCACTCGAAGCCAAGCCTACAAGTGGATCGAGAACAGCGCCTTCCGAGAGGCAGCCATGCTGGACCCCGTTCTTGCCGAGTTGGAAGAACGCGGCTACATCCGCCAAGCAAGCCCAGGTAGAAGCGGGCCAGGACGCCCACCGGAACGATACGAAGTGAACCCTCGCCTGCATCTGCAAGATGAACCGGTGAAACCGGCGATATCAAAAAAGGCTTCCACCGGTTCTGCCGGTTCTCCGTCTGGGAGTTCGGGCAAGCGTCTGCAAAGGAAGCTCGTGATGCCGATGAAGAAATGACGGCTGTAGGATCGGTGAGCACTAACCGGATCGGGGTGGTGTCTCGTCCAGATAAAGAAAATAAGTTCCTCGGCATCCAGACACCTCCCACGACCACGAAGTGCGGGTGGAGACGCGCGATCAGAGCAGATGGAACCATCGGAGAGACGCCCTGATGAGCCTCGGATTCATTCGGCCTACGCCTTGTGAAAATATCGTGAAGACCAGCTCCTCAACGCACCTTGCTCGCAAATTTAAAAGGCTGCCAACGTTATACCAACGCTTGTGATCTCAGGCACAACGCTTTGGCATAACTCGGTATGAGCCTGCTCGACCTACTGCTTTGATAACGGTAGGAAAACCTCCTCTAAGTCTCACAAGGCATCGCAGACACCTGAAGGACGTGGGCCATTTAAGCGAGCAGAGTGGGCGAGTGTATTTTCGTCCATTACTTGCTACTCATGATTTAGGGGGGGCTTTTGGTCGTATAAAGGGGGGCTATACATAGCTTATCTCTATCGTAAACCTATATCGTTTTTCTTGTAATAGAATAAGCTATGCCCTTTCATATGTATAGGCCCCCTTTTGGTGACCTAAAGCCCCCAGGCCCGCACCAGGCTGAATGCGTGACTCCGATTTGCAAATGTGCGGCACTATCCAGGCACAGGCTCACCACTATTTCGGCAAATAAAATTAAGTAGGCCGGAATCGACCCCGAGAGAACAGAAACACGGACTCCCTCATCCTGCAGGATTCGGAAGGCGTTTTAGATAAGCAGGTACTCTCCCCCGGTGGGCCTTGCCGCAGTCGGCAGGCCCAGCCGAAGGGGCCGCACCCCAAGATTGATCCTGGCGACGCTGGACGGCCTCTGGGCTCGACCGAAGTGAGACGGCCCATAGCCAATTCCGGCTCCAACTGGCGCCGCAGTGGGTGGAATGCAATTAGCGCAGCAGTGCCAGTCGGAAGGCTGCAAGTCGTGACCGTCAATGCTTCATGTATCCCGCCCCCAATATGAATATAAGGAAAGGGTTTTTCTATCGCTTGTGGATTATCGTCCTGACCGTCGAGGAACTCATTTTATCACTCAACCGGTTCGAACGCACAACCATTGCCCTTTCACTGTCATGGGAGTCCTGGCGGAATGGCCAAGTTGAGGGTAAGTATCGCACGAGGAGTATGCATGACCACGTCCTGGATGATTCGCAGCAGTAGTCGCGAGGGTCGACATCCGGCTGAATTCCTCGGCGACTACCGCGGCTTCATCGTCGCTGATGCCTATGCGGGGCACGAGCGGCTCTACGGCCCTGGACGCGACACGGCCATCGGATGCTGGGCGCATGCGCGGCGAAAGTTCCACGACATCAGTGAGCACGAGCCATTTGCAGCGGGAATGATCGCCGAGATCGGCCGCATGTACGCCGCAAATGCAGCAGCACGAAACTGGATAGCTTGAGGATTCACACTTCCTGGGAATCG
Organism: Planctomycetota bacterium; assembly: GCA_038231435.1. Classification (GTDB taxonomy): domain Bacteria; phylum Planctomycetota; class UBA11346; order UBA11346; family UBA11346; genus JACCZE01. Next base: position 2,537 of record JBBRLJ010000005.1, on the reverse strand, counting down.
TGGTTGAAATACATCCGCCGCTCTGCGATTCATTGCAGAAATTCGGATCTGCCGGCGTAACGTTACCACCAAGTCCAACCGTCCACGACCCTGCTGGACACAGCTCGACAAGCAGCGCTGCTATTTGAGCCGCCCCTCGACTTGCGATGGTGATTCTCGTTCCAAAAGCATCGGTGTTGGATGGGCCGAGGTACCAACGGCCGCGACCTTCGTGAGCATGTTGCCATTGCTATCGTTCAGCGCGCGAAGAAACCCCGCAGCGCGCGCTGCGCGATCCCAGCCAGCGCGGAACGCCGGCGTTGGTGTGCGAGCGCGATGAACTTCTAGCAGCGGCCTTCACGCCAAAACGGTACCAGCCGTACCAAGGATTTCACCTTCCGTTGCGATGGGTCCAGAAATCGGAGCGACGGCAGGCACCATTAGGATGAGATCACGCATGGCGGGTACGCTGGTGCACTGGGAGCGCGTCGCCGCGTGAAAACGCGGAGAGCAGGGTGTGATGAATATCTGAACCTTACTTACGGTAAGTTAATGTAATGCGCGTGCCCTGAGTTTCGCTTTGCGGTCCAGTGAAATTGCCGAAATAAGCGCAATGAATGATATTGGGCATAAAAACAATGCAATAATGGACAGTTCTATCGGCCAAAGATTGTGACCTTGGTTGTCAAGACCCATCCCCACCACGCAGCCCACAATCATTCCCAAAAACCCTCCAATGATACCGATCTTCTTCTTCGGCATTAAGCCTAAAATCGCTGCTGAACTTATGATTTGGAAAATCATTATACTAATCCAAAAATGATAAGTGCTGTAGGCCGTAAATGCCGCCGTGATGGAAATAGCGAATGAGCCGATATACCACATCCAGATCACCAAAGGATACCATTCGATGCCCTTGGGTATGGCAAGCTCGTAATTGGTGGGGTTGAAAGTGGTGCCGGAACCTCAGGATACGGTGGAGGAAGATTGGCCCTCGGCGTTCCTGTAGTGCTATTACCCATCCGCGGGTCTCTTGGATTATTGAAGAAGGTGTCCGTCACTCCGTCATAGTAAAGGCCCGGTGCCTCTGGCCATGAGCCCAATGGATTGGCGCAATTGAGAACGCATTGGTAAACGTCTCTATTACATTTCATGCAAGGACTGCATTTCCAAAAAGGCGTAAGATTCCCAAACCATGAGGTGAAAGAACAATTGTTATCGTGATAACATTTATCATGATTCGCGCAGCACCCTAAAATACAATTAGTCTCCATAATAGATTGAGCCGCACCCAAGTCGCAGCCAGGAGAATCCATTCCAAGTGGGTCAGTGGTATTGGGAATAAAATATGAATTATAAAGATTCATCCCATCTTGGTATCCAGCTCCCGCCCTGGGCATGGTTTGGCGAACCAGAGGATCGACCGTGATGGCGCGCTTTGCAATCTCACGCTTTTGCTCAGATCTTAGATTAGAGTAATCTTGGTATCGCGCAATTTTAGGACACATGTCGCGTTGCAGAAATCTCCCTAGCGAAGCGCTCAGGTATCGTGACCGCATGTACACCAGCCCCGTCTCGCTGTCCTCATACCGCCCCGTGAACCCGATCTGGTTGTCCACGCCCGACTCGGGGAGAACGGTTGTCCCGTTCGAGGCCAACACCGTCCTGCGACCGTACGCATCGGATCGGTACCGATGTGCGCCTTGCGGATGCCGCTCGGCGGCGGCTGACGACTCTGACATGATGACCTCCAGCCGCGATCATGCGGCGGGGGTGGTCAGATGGCTACACGGGTTGGATGAGCGGATACGGATAATCGCCATTCGGCAGCGCGTACTCCCATACGGCATCCGCCTCGCCCAGATGCTGCATCTCGTTATCCGTATCGAAATTCAGCAGGGCTACGCGATGTGCCTCGACCGCGTGGTCCTGTGTGCCATCGCGCCATCCGTAAGTAGCACCACTAGAGCGCGCACCATAGATATCCCCGCTATCTGGGATGTAGCCAGGAGGAGACGAAGTCGTCGACGGCTGTGCATTGACCCGAATGACATTGGCACCGCTCAAAATACCACCGAGCGGCCGATCCGCAGTAGCTGGGCCCCCGTTCGCTTGCTCAGCTAAGTAGGCATAATCGTCCCCAGCCTCGAAAATTTCCTGAGCTCCAGCGCTGACGTAGGTCATGGCGTAACCGTTCACGGTCTTCTGCACGCGCCTGCCCAGGGCATCAATTGCCGTCACTTCATGTACGGCATTGTGGGTGCGCGTCTCTGTTGCACCGTCACGAGTTGTACTCTGCCAATCTCCTACCGGCGAGAGAGCCCACGACTGAGCTTGCGTGTTCGCTCCCCGATTCCAACTCGTCAGGCGATCTTGAGGGTCGTAACCGAAGACCTGATTGGATGCTGCCACTACGCTATCTGCCTCCGTGGTCATGCGCTTGTTTGCATCGTTTGCGGGGCATGGCGGATCCTCGGACCCGGCATCATGTCTCAGAACATTTCTCGGCTAGTGGGGAGACTCGGACGGTTACCGACTACGTCCCTGTAATAATTATT
>JBBRLJ010000004.1:0-143375 GCA_038231435.1 Planctomycetota bacterium | reverse complement strand
GGCGTAGCCGCCCGGCCGCCGAGTCCTGGTCTGCGTGAACAATGGGAGTAGCCCATCACGCAGACTTTTTGGCCGCGCAGCGGACAAAAAGAAGGACGACAAAGGCCGTGGGGGCCCGGGGGCGAAGCCCCCGCAAAAAAAGAAGGACGACAAGGCCGTGGGGGGCCGTGGGGGCCCGCCCTCCGCACAAAAGCTGGCAAAGACGACGCATTGGGTAGAGTGCGGGGCCCCAGAGGATGCACATGCCCAAGGACATTTCGGGACAGCTCTCCGGCGAAGGCCGCCGTTTCGCGCTTGCCGTCGCCCGCTTCAATGGGCACATCGTCGAGAGCCTGGTCGCTGGCGCGATCGACTGCCTGGTCCGGCACGGCGTGGACGCGGACGACATCGTCATCGCGCGCTGCCCGGGAGCCTGGGAGCTGCCGCTGGTGGTGAAGCGGCTGGCCGAGGGCGGCAGCGGCAAGGGTGCGAAGAAGCCGGACGCGGTGATCGCGCTTGGCTGCGTCATCCGCGGCGAGACCCCGCACTTCGATTACGTCGCCGGAGAATGCGCGAAGGGTCTCGCGGCCGTCGCGCTGCAGTCCCTGGTACCGGTCGCGATGGGCGTGCTCACCTGCGACACCACCGACCAGGCGCTGGCGCGCGCCGGCCTCAAGGCCGGCAACAAGGGCGTCGACGCGGCGATGGCCGCGCTCGAGATGGCGAGCCTGATGGAGCGCCTGTGACGCCGACGCGCATCCGCGGATCGTATCCGTGAACACCTCGGTGAATGATCCTGCGCGCTCGCGCACGGCCGGGCAGTCGCGCACCCAGGGTCGGGTGCTGGCGCTGCAGCGGCTCTACAGCTTCGAGCAGAACCATTACATCGACGATGGCCTGCTCGCGCCCGACGAGACCCTCGAAGGGGTCGAGCCCGAGGCCATCGTGTTCGCGACCGAGCTGTTCGACGGCTTCCGCAAGGAACGCGTCGCAGTAGACGCCGCGGTCGACGCGCGCCTCGAGAACTGGACGATCCAGCGCCTGGCGGTGCTCGACCGCGCCATCCTGCGCCTGGGCGCCTTCGAGATCATGTATTGCCCGGGTACGCCGCCGAAGGTCGCGATCAACGAATACATCGAGATCGCCAAGGGATTCGGCAGCGAGGCCAAGACCACCAAGCTGGTCAACGGCGTCCTCGATCGCCTCGCGCGCGACAGCCACGCCACCGGCATGAAGCCGGCCAAGGAACTGGCCAAAGAACCTACCAAAGAACCTGCCAAAGATCCGCTGCAGGATTCGTCTAAGGATTCAGCGAAAGATCCGGCGAAGGAATCGCCGCCCAAGCCCGCCGAGCCCGCGAGCGCCCCGCCGCGCACGCGCGGATTCTGAGCGCGAACGCACTCGAGAGCGACGGCTCCGGCCGGCTCCGACTGCTCTAGGGTTCCTTGGCGGGCGGCAACGACGAGACGATGTCGGCCCAATCGATGTCCAGCGGCGGCGGCGCCTCGGGCTGCAGCTTCGCAGCCAGGGCCGCGATCCCGGCGATGCGTTCGTCGTGTTCGGGATGGGTACTGAACCACGCCGCGATGCCGGTGGACTCCGACCCGGGCTCGCTCTTGAGCAGCGCGAAGAATTCGGACATGCCGCGCACATCCACTCCCGCCGCGGCGAGCGTGCGTGCGCCTTCGCTGTCGGCAGCGCGCTCCTGGTCGCGGCTATAGCCGTTGATCACCGCGTTCATCGCGCCTTGGGTGGCGAGCCCGCCCAGGCCGCTGGGATCGCCCAGCACGATCTGGAACGCGATCCAGATGCCCGCGCTGCGGGCGATGGAATGCAGTCCGTGCCGGAGCGTGACGTGCGCCATCTCGTGGGCGAGCACGCCGGCGACCTGCTCGGCGCGGGTGGCCTTCCGCAACAGGCCGGTGTAGACGACGATCTGGCCGCCAGGGAGCGCGAAGGCGTTGATCTGCGGGCTATCGACGATGCTGATGCGGAAGTCGAAGTCCTGGCGTGCCGCTGCGACCTTCAGCCGCGCCACCATCGCCGCGATGGCCGTCTTCGCTTTCGCTGCATCGACCACGTCGCCGCCGAGATCCATCGAGGACATCGCCCCGTCGCCGAGCTTGCGGTCGACGCTGGGCGGCATCGCGTCGATGGCCTTGCCCGCGCCCCAGGTGACCAGCAGGTAGCCTCCGCCCAGCATGCCAATGATGGCGATTGCGATCGCGGCCAGGCCGGCGCGTCGGCGCCGTCGCGCGGTGACGTGCGCGCCGTCCGCGATTCCCAGCTGCTCGCGCAATTGCGGCGAGGTCTCGTCGCGCAGGGCAGCCAGGAAAGCGGGATCGTCGCAGCACACCACGGCTCCGCTGCCATGATGACGGCAGAAGACCGTTCGGCCTTCCGCTCCGCCGATCTCCAGGCGCAGCTCGGGCCACGACACCTCGACCCCGGAGACCGACACCGGATCCACCGGAATTGCCCGCACGCCATCGCGCATGACGCTGAGCGTGACCGGGGCCCGGGTGGCGAGACCCGGTGGGAAAACCCAGCCGCGGAAGGATCCCGGCGTCATCCCTGGTGCGCGCCCGTCGCCGGTGCGGCGCCATTGGCGTAGACGAAGAAGTTATCCCAGCGCTCGTCGAGTCGCTCCAACGCCTGGTCGATCTCCACCGGCCGCCACAGCTCGCCGTCGCGCGCGGCGAGGCCGAAGCGCTCGAGCTTGGCCAGCGCGTCGTCGACCTCGAAGTCGAGCTCGACCTTCCAGCGTTCGTGGAACCACGCCTCGATGGCGGCGTCGAGCGCGGGTTCGGTCATGCCCGTAGCTCCGGAACGCCTGAGGAAGGCGTAGGCGAGGATGGCCTCCTTGCATTCTTCCTCCTCGGCCGAATCGATGAGGTGGTGGAAGACGCCAGCGTTGTTGTCGAGATTCTTGAAGTAGAGGTTGTCGGCGAGCGCCTTCATGAACTGCATCTTGCGGTTCTTGAACTTGCCGATCTGGCGGATGAGGTACATGGCTAGCGTGAACAACCCCAGGCCGAGCGCGACCAGGTGCGCGGTGTTGCCTTCGGGCGGTTGGTCGCGCATGCCCATCCACGCCTGGATCATCAGCCACACCACCAGCAGCGACGCGCCGACCTTGGCGAGGATGCCGATCGCGCCGAGCACCGCCGGCACGCCGATCATGGCGTGGTCGGCGAGCTTCATGCGTACGTCGACGTTCGGAAACAGCATCTCGATGTCGGCCTTCGGGATGTTCTGGAACAGCTTGAGCACCGTCGATCCGGCCACGAAATTCCGACGTGGCTTCTTCTTCCCGAGATCCTTGGCGTCGAAGTAGGCGGCATCCTTGAAGCGCACGTAGATGGCGACGCGCTCGAAGTAGTCGACGCGCAGTGGGCGTTTGCGCAGCCCGAACCACGTCGAGATCAGCTCGTCGCGGGTGCGCACCCCGCGACGGTGGATGATCAGTTCGGCGAAGTCATCGAGATCGGTGTGCAGTTGGACGCGGAAGACCGATTCCTCGCTCAGCGCGTGGTTGAGCTCGTCCTCGGATACGCGCTGGAAATTACCCTTGGCCAGCACGCCCTCGAGCTCGGCCACCAGGGCAGTCTGACGCTGCGCGGATTCGGCAGCGGTCAGCGCGCGCAGCGGCCTGGTGTCGCTGGTGGGATCGAATGGCGCGTAGAGATCCTTCAGCCGCTCGAGGCGGTCATGGAATTCGAAGTGCACGATGCTCTGCAGGATCGCGCAGAACTGTTTGAAGCGCGCCGAATCCGCGGCGGGAACCTGGCCATCGTCGACGCACATGGCGATGATGTCGGATTTGCGGAACGGAATGAAGTGTTCGGTCTGCACGCGCGAACGCTAAGGCATCCGTAGCGCCTACAAGCGGCCCGTGGCCGGATCAGCCCGAGGTGGGAGGAGCGCGGCGGATCAGCTTGGCGATGTTGCCGCGATGGCGCACCACCACCAGCAGACTGAGCAGGAAGCAGAACGCCGTCACCGGCAGATTGCCGCCATCGAACGGGTTTGCGGTAGTGGACATGCGCGCGATCGGCAGCGCCAGCGCCGCGACCACCGAGGCCGGTCCAACGGCGTTGGCGGCGCCGAGACGGAACACCAACCAGCCGATCAGCCACGTCGCCAACCACACGCCGAAGCACATCGCTGCCATCTGCCAGACCAGGGCGATGAGCACGCCCAGCGAGGTCGCGACCGCCTTGCCACCCTTGAAGCCGTGGAAGCAGGTGAAGCTGTGGCCGAGGATCACCGCGGCGCCCGTGGCGAGCGGCAACCAGGTCAGCGTGGTGCTGCCAGAGTGGACGTACAGGCGGCGGGCGATCTCGACCGCCACCAGGCCCTTGAGCAGGTCGAGCGTGAACACCGCCATGAACCATTGCTTGCCGAGGACGCGTCCGGCGTTGGTGGCGCCGAGGTTCCGCGAGCCGTGCTCGCGCAGGTCGATGCCCTTGAGCTTGCCGGCGATCCACGCGAAGCTGACCGAACCGAGCACGAACGACGCGGGGACGAGCAACCAGGCCCAGAAGGTGGTCGTGCCCATGGCGACGCTTATTCGCCGTCCTTGCGGCGGAAGGTGCGCGGACGGCTGCGGCCCTTCTTCGGGATGATCAGGCTGGTCGTGCGCTCGGCGCGATGCCGTGCCTGCACCACCTTGTGCTCGTCGAGTTGCTCGTGGAACTGGCTCTCGCGCGCCTTGAACAGGATGCGGATCGGGATGCGCTTGAAGGGCAGCCGTTCGCGCAGGAAGTTCTCGAGGTAACGCGAGTACGCGGGCTCGACCCAATCGGTGCGGTTCACGAAGAAGATGAAGGTGGGCGGCAGGGTGTCGGCCTGGGTGCCGTAGTAGATCTTGGTTGCGACCGGGCCGATCTTCTTCGGGCGGCGGCGGGTGGTCGCGGCCTCGATCAACCGGTTCAGCTCCGAGGTGGAGACGCGCTGCTGGGTCTCGGCATGGATCTCGGTCGCGAGTTTCAGGGCTTCGCCGATGTTCGCGCCGGTGAGCGCGCAGGTGAAGGTCACCGGAGCGAAACGCAGGCCCGGCAGGCGGTCGTACAGCCATTCCTTGTACTCGTGGCGCTTGGCCTCGCCCTGTTCCGCTAGATCCCACTTGTTGATGACGATGACCGTGGGCTTGCCTTCGACTTCGCAGAAATGGGCGATCTTCTTGTCGACCATGCCGACCTCGTCGGCGGCGTCGAGCACCAGCAGCACCACGTCGGCGCGCAGGATCGCGCGCTCGGTGCGGCATGCGGCGTAGAATTCGAGATCCTGTTCGATCTGGTTCTTCTTCCGCAGCCCCGCGGTGTCGATGAGGATGTACGGTTCCTTCTTCCCATCGGGGAAGGTCCACTCGATCGGCACGTCGACGGCGTCGCGGGTGGTGCCCGGATGGTCGGCGACGATGACCCGGTCGCTGCCGCACATGGCATTGGTGAGCGACGACTTGCCGACGTTGCGCCGCCCAGCGAAGCAGACGTGCAGGCGGGGATCGCGGCGCGGTTCGACGGCGCCGTCGTCCTTCGCGCCGGTGAGATCCGAGCACAGCCGCTCGAGCAGGTCGTGCAGTCCGGTGGCCTGCGCGGCGCTGATGCCCACCGGCTCGCCCATGCCGAGCTGCATGAACTCGAACAGTTCGGTGTCGAGCTTCTCGTGGTCGAGCTTGTTCACCGCCAGCACCACGCGCTTGCCCAGCGGGCGCAGCTGCTGGGCGATCTCGCGGTCGAGGTGGGTTATGCCCTCGCGCCCATCGGTGAGCAGGATGATGCGGTCGGCGGTGCCGATGGCTCGCTCGACCTGCCTATAGACGTCCTTCTCGAGCTTCGCCTCGTCGACGATGCCGATGCCGCCGGTGTCGATGATGTCGAAGCGCCAGCCGTCGCGGCGCACCTCGTGCAGGAGCCGGTCGCGCGTCACCCCGGGAGTCGGATCGACGATGGCGATCGGCTGTCCTACCAGGCGATTGAAGAGGGATGATTTGCCGACATTGGGTCGGCCGACGATGGCGATGGTGGGACGCATGTGACGGCTGCTTCGGGCGAATGCGGGGGTTTTGCAGTTTGCCACGGAACCGGGCGAAGGAAGGCCGAAGTAGCCGGATGTCGTGGCCGAGGTGGCCCGGCGGTCGGAGGTTCAGGGAACCTGGGGCGGCTTGATCTGGTCGCCGGTCGGAGCCCGCGCTTCACCTCCCTTGCGCTCGGAGGGGATCAACAGCTCGAGCGGCAGGGTGAAGCAGCGCACCTGGTTGAGCAGGCCCCAGTCAGGCTTGGGCGCGCCTTTCGCCTCTTGCATGGCCAGCGCTGTCGCGAGCGCCTGCGCCGGGGGCAGCACCGCCGGATCGTGCAGCCAGATCTCGCCGGTGGTGCTCGAGCGTCCGCTGAGCAGCCGCTCGAAGGGACCGAGTTCGGGGGGGATCCTCAGCACCGGCGTTGTGCCGGGGATGTTCGTCTCGTGGTCGTCGTCCTTGAGATCGGGATTGCGCCGCAGCAGCACGCTCACCGCCGCGAACAGCAGCGGATCGCTGTCGATCAGCGGCACGCGTCCGCCGACCATGGTCTGGACGACGGCCTGCTTCGAGCCGATGCCGCGCAGGGCGAGCAGCACCTGGGCTATCGCCGCCTCGCGTGCCGGCGCCTTGTCGAGCACCAGCGCCGCGTCGTGGGCCGCGCGCGACAGCACCGTTCGTGAGCGAGGCAGTTCCGGCTCCTGCAGCGCCTGCGCGACTTCCTTGTCGCCCAGCAGCAGGCCGATGCCGTGGCGCATCGACACCGCGGCGACCGGTTCGAGCACCGCGCCTTCCATCAGGAGTTCGATCGCCAGCACCACCGGGTCGGTACGCGATCCGGGCATCTCGGGATAGCGGGGCACCTCGGGGTCGCCTCCGGCGAAGGCGCGCCAACGGGTCGCCAGCCATGGCGGGGCTTCGGCCGGCGCTGGCTGCGGCTGTCCGCGCCGGGATGGTGCCTGATCGGGTCCGCCGCCTGGTCTCGTCGGCTTGTCGATGGGTGATTGCAGGCAGCCCGAAGCGTGGATCAGCAACCGCAGCTGATATTGCAGATCGTCGCTGATGGCCGGATGCGTGGTGCGGATCGCGGCCGTGGCGGTGGCGCCGAGCACTTCCGTCCACATGGCGCGGATGGCCAGCACGCCGTGCTGGAGGTTCGCGTCGATTGCCGCGGGCCGACCGTCGCGGATCACCGTGAGGGTGAACTTGGCCGACGAGGGCGGCCGCGCGATCGCCCGCCGCAGGTCGTATTCGCCCGAGATCTTGGCGCCATTCACCTCGACGATCACGTCGCCTTCGCGCAGGCTCGGTTTGGCGCCGCCGCCGCTTTCCTTGGCTTGGATCACCAGGGCGCCTCCGTTGAGCGCCACCCCGTCGCGCTTCGCCGCCTCTGGGGTGAGATCGGCGATGACCGCGTCCAGTTCGTCGGTCGGCGCCGCCGGGAACGCCGGCCTCCAGCAGGCGAGGGTGGCCAGTCTCGGCAGCAGGGACATGAGCATGCCCGTGGTCTCGGGTACGGGCGCGGCGTCGCACAGCATCGCCAGTTGCTCCACCGCGTCGTTCGCGCACTCGGCGGATTCGAAATCAGCGTGCGATACCGCGATGCGGATCTCGACCAGCGCAAGCCAGTGGCGGAGCCGCTGGTAGATCCCCGATCCGACCGGCAGCGCTTCGAGCGATTTCGCCGCCAGGCCGAGCGCGCGCTGAAGCCGCTCTGTCGACGGCTGCTTGGCGGGATCGATGGCGAGCGCAGCGCGCACGCGCGCGATCGCATCGAGGTCGCGGTGCTCTCGCGACGCGAAGGACGTGTCGCCGCCATCTGGGGTCGCTGGCGCTGCCCGGTCGTCGATCAGCGTGATCTCGGCCTCGCCCATGCTGTTGTCGGTGGCCGTCCAGCAGCCCCACGCCTGCGATTGGTCGGGAATGACGATCTGCTCGGCGAGACCCATCGGATCGAGGCAGGTCAGGGCCTCGGCGCCGTCGGCGAGCACGCGGAACCAGGCACCGCGGCGGATGAAGTCCACCGTACGCGGCATACGCTCGAGCCGGCAGGTGCCGAGGAGGAGTTCGTCCGGGGCCCGGTAGACCTGCAGGCCCAGCTTCTCGGGCAGCCAGCGCAGCTCGTAACCCTCGCCGACCTGTTTGCCCTCGTGCAGGATCCAGCGCGCCCCGGGCGGCTTGGTCGCCGGGTCCAGGCGCAGGTGCATCGTCCAGTCCTGGCGCATGCCCGGGGCAGCCAAGGTGACGCTGTTGTAGACGCGCGCGTGGCCGAGGAGGTTCGGCGCCGGCATGTGCGCGTACGCCCACGAACTGATCGCGCCCACGGCTGCGAGCGTAGCGGGGAACAGCCAGCGTCTGCGCGGATGCGGGAGTGCGGCCATGGCGAGGGGAACGCCGAGGATAGACCGCTGACCACGGCGGACCAGGAGCATCCGCTCGGTGGGAGCATTGCCGCCGGCGGCATGTCGCGGTTCACGCCGATGCCAATTCCTTTGCCGCCACCACCACCTCGTCGACATGGCCGGCGACGCGCACCTTGCGCCATTCCCGGGCGATGGCTCCATCGCCGCCGATCAGGAAGGTGCTGCGTTCGATGCCCATGAAGCTGCGCCCATAGAGCTTCTTCATCTTCCACACCGCGAGCTTCTCTGCCAGGCGGTGATCCTCGTCCACGAGCAGGACGAACGGGAGCTCCTGCTTGGCGACAAAGCGGCGGTGGCTGTCGATGCCGTCCGGGCTGATGCCCAGTACCGGTATGCCGGCCTTCGCGAGTGCCGCATGGCGGTCGCGGAATCCGCACGCCTGCACCGTGCAGCCCGAGGTCGCGTCCTTGGGGTAGAAGTACACGATCAGGGGCGCGCCCTTGTAATCGGCGAGCTTGTGGGTCTTGCCGTCGGAGCCGAGGAGCGAGAAGGAGGGGAATTTCATTTTCTGGTGTTCGGTGTGTGGTGTTTGATGTGTGGTGGGAACGCCGACCGGTCGCTGTCCCCAGACACTACACACCACCCACCATACACCACCTTGTGGACAACCCGTCGAATGGATGGGCAAAACCCCGCCTTGCCGCTGATCGTCACCTGGCATCATGGGGACGGAGTCCGCGATGCTCACCAGCAGCTTCATCTTCGCCAAGGGTATGAACGAAGAGATGGAGCGGGCGGTCTGGGCGCATGGCATCACCTCTTGGGAGTTGCTGCGCAAGCACCCCGAGGAGGTCGCCGAGGTGATCGGCGCCGGCCGCTGCCAGAAGCTGCTCGAGGCGGTGAACGAGGCTCAGCAGGCGCATCTGACCAAGGACGTGGCCTGGTTCCGCGCTCACTGGCCCGACAAGGAGCTCTGGCGTCTGTGGCAGGGCTATTGTCCCGCCGAGCGTGTCGCCCTGGTCGACATCGAGACCACCGGCCTGACTCCCGGCTACGACCAGATCACCGTCATCGGCTTGGCCGACGGGGCCTCGGCGCGGGTGTACGTCGCCGGACGCCCGCAGCCGGGCGATGAAGTCCTCGACTCCTTCCGCGCGGCGATCCGCAATTACGACCTGGTCGTCACCTTCAACGGCTCTGGTTTCGACGTGCCATTCATCGAAAAGCACTTCCGCGAATCCAACTTCCGCTTCGAGCAGCCCCACCTCGACCTGCTGCCGCCGGCGCGCACGCTCGGCCTCGGCGGTGGATTGAAGGACATGGAGAAACAGCTCGGCATCGTGCGCTCGGCCGACATCAAGGACATGCGCGGCACCGAAGCCATCCAGCTGTGGGGCGCCTGGAAGGGTGGCGACATCGCCGCGTACAAGCGACTCACCACCTACTGCAAAGCCGACTGCGTGAACCTCAAGGAGTTCGCCGACCACGTCTACCGCCGCAAGTGGGACAAGGTGCACGTGCCCTTCGCGCGCGCCGTGGATTTCGTGGCCATCAAAGGCCAGCAGACGACGCTGTTTTAGCAGGGGCTCCGCCCCTACGGCTTATCGGCCTACCCCACGGGCTTTGTCGGGACTTGATGTCGCCGTTCTCCGGCGCCATCGAGCCCCGACAAAGCCCCTGGGGGCCCGGGGGCAGAGCCCCCGAAACACCTAGCAGCGACGTCGCCGCGTCTCCCCGGAGCGCCAGCGCCCGGGCGCCGAGTGGCGGTGGGCGGATACAATGGGCGTAGCCCATCCGCCCACGATGTCGCCGGCCTCTGGCGCCATCGAGCCACGACAAAGCCCGTGGGGGCCCGGGGGCAGAGCCCCCGAAACACATAGCCGCGACGTCGCCGCGTCTCCCCGGAGCGCCAGCGCCCGGGCGCCGAGTGGCGGTGGGCGGATACAATGGGCGCAGCCCATCCGCCCACGATGTCGCCGTCCTCCGGCGACATCGAGCCACGACAAAGCCCGTGGGGGCCCGGGGGCAAAGCCCCCGAAACAAATAGCAGGCCCAGTCGACGTGCAGGCATTGCGGGGGTGATGGCTGAGGTGTATGGTCGCGGCCAAGACTCATGAGCGACGCCCACGACAAGGAGATCGGCTATTTCGTCGACTCGCTGAGCCCTCATCAGCGCGTGGTGCTGCAACGCCTGCTGGGTGAATGCCTGACCGTCCTGCCCCGCGGCAACGACGACGTCACCATCGATCGGCTCAGGCTGGTCAGCGATGGCATGCGTCCGCTGCAGACCCTGCTCGACCAGCTCCGCCAGTACGCGCCGGGCGCCGACGAGGACAGTGACATCCGCCCGTTCTCGCTGAACATTCCGCAAGCCGGCCACGCCCTGCTGACCTTGTCGCGCAAGATCCTGACCTGGAACGCCATCTGGGAGGAGAAGGCCCACTCCTGGTTGAAGGACGTCAGCGTCAGCCGCCTGACGGTGGACGTCTCGCGCCTGGACGAGTTCAATTCCTCCACCATCGCGTGGCTGGTGACGCTCGCCCAGCGTCTTCCTGGCGGCAAGATCGCGCTGCGGGGCACCAACCTGACGATGCGGCGGGCCCTGGGTGTCCTCCATCTCGAAAAGGTCCTGGTCCCCGAGGGGTGATCACCGCCGCCCGCCGGTGGACCTCAGGGGTGGACCTGCGAGTCCGCTTGTTCATTCGTTGCAGACGCACGGGCTGACGTTGCAATCGCGCGGGCAACGATCGAGCAACGTGTTTACTTGAACGCTGGACGGTTTAGGACCATGCCATGTACGACTTGGTGTTCCTGAGCGGACCCAAGGCCGGCGAGATGGTGCCGGTCAAGGCGAACCTCATCGCCGGTCGCAGCCCAGACTGCTCGCTCGAGGTCCCGGACCCGAACGCCAGCCGCCAGCACGCCAAGATCCTGTGGGACGGCACCACCCTGAGCGTTGGCGACAACGGGTCATCGAACGGCACCTACGTCAATGACCAGCGCATCACCACGGTGGTCGTCCACCACGGCGATGTCGTGCGCCTGGGCGAGACCCGCATCCGCATCCAGCGCCAGAGCCTGGACGCGAAGGATTCGAATTCGAGTTCCATCTTCAGCTTCAAGGAGGCCGACGCCGATCTCAGCAACTCGATCGTGATGTCGGTTTCGGAGATGCCGAAGGCGCAGGTGGTCAGCGCCGAGGTGCTGACGTCGCGTCTGAACGCGGTGATGAAGGTTTCCAAGGCGCTGGTGAACATCGCCAAGCTCGACGAGGTGCTCGGCGGCATCCTCGACACGCTCTTCGAGGTCCTGCCGCAGGCCGACCGCGGCTTCCTCATGCTCGGCAGCCAGGCGGGCAAGCTCGATCCGAAGGCGGTCCGCCAGCGCAACAAAGGCGCTTCCGACAACCTCACGGTCTCGAACACCATCTGCAAGAAGGCGCTCGAGTCGAAGAGCGCCTTCCTCTTCAACGACCAGAACACCGGTGATTTCGACCAGGGCATGTCGATCGTCTCGCTGAAGATACGCAGCGCGATGACCATCCCATTGATGGTCAACGATGAGATCCTGGGCCTCCTGCAGATCGACACCGCCGATCGCAACCGCGCCTTCACCGCCGCTGACCTCGAGCTCGCGGTCTCGGTGAGCCAGCAGGCGGCCATCGCGCTGCACAACGCGCTGCTGCTCGCCAAGGTCGAGAAGGAGACTGCGAATCGCACCAATCTGCTGCGCTTCCTGCCCGGTCCGGTCGCGCAGCAGGTGCTCGACGGAAATCTCGACATCGCGCCCGGCGGAAAGACCTATACCGGCACCATCCTCTTCAGCGACGTCATCGGCTTCACCCGCATTTCGGAACGCACCACCGAGCCAGAGGCGGTGGTCCGCCTGATGAACAGCTATTTCGACCGCATGGTTCCGTGCATCGTCAACGAGAACGGCGCGATCGATAAGTTCATCGGCGATGCGATCATGGCTTTCTGGGGCATCCCCTTCGATAAGGGCGATTCCGCCGCACACGCCTGCCATGCAGCGCTGTCCATGCAGAACGCGCTGGTCGGCTTCAACAGCCTCCAGGAGCGCGACGGCGGAACGGTGCTCGCGCACGGCATCGGCATCAATTCCGGGGCGGTGGTCGCCGGCAACATCGGTTCGAGCAACCAGATCGGCTACACGCTCCTCGGCGACGCGGTCAATATCGCATCCCGCATCGAGCACGCCGCCGGCAAGGGCCACGTGCTGGTGACCAAGGCGACCTGGGGCGAGTTCAAGGGCAAGGGCTACGGACTGCGCATGCCGCCGCTGACGGTACGCAACAAGGCCGAGCCACTGGCGGTCTACAGCGTCCGCGGCTTGAGCATGATCGCTGGCGAAGTCACCTTGCACATGCCGGCGCGTTCGGGTGAGCACACGGTGGTGCTGATCCGGCGCCTTTCCGACCAATCCTTCATCATCCTCCATCCCACCACCTGCGATCTCACCGCCAGCGAACTATTCAGCGATGTGATCGAGTGGCCGAAGGTGGCGCTCGGGGTTCCGGTGCTGCTGCAGGTCCTCCAGACCCAGATCGCCGATGGCATCATGCTGCGCAGTCAGATCACCCTGCCGGACCCGACGCTGAAGGGGCTGTTGACCGACACGCCGCTCGAGTGCGAGCTAGCGTGGGAGAACATGGGACGTTAGGCGCTGGTCGGCCGATGCGTACGCCTCGGCGATAACGCACGTCGCTCCAGCACCATCCCCAACCGCGCCCGCCCGGCCGCCCAGGTGGACCCCACGTGTGCTGGGCGATACGGCTGGCGGGGTCCGCGGGAACGTTGCGAGAGCTGGGCGTTGCAGGCTGGCACCGGGCACCATCGTGGATGGTGTCATGCCCAGCCCCAAGCCTACGCCCATGCCGGATACGCCGGCCGGTTGGTTGCGAGAGGTGCTCGCCGGTCTCGACCGGGCGGAAGAGGCGGCGATGAACGCGGCGCTCGCCAGCGATGGCGGCGAGGTGAGCGAGAGCGAACGCTGGCGCTTCAACGCCGAGCAGGCGGTGGTCCAAGCACTCGAGGCACGCGGCGGCGCGGCCCAGGTCCCGGGCGGGGCATCGACCGTCGACATGGATGCGATCACCGACATCACCGTCGAGCTCAGGCGCCTGGCGCCCGGCGATCCCGATGACGTGCATCTCGACGACCTCCAGCACTTCCTGCTCTACTATCTCGCGGCCCATGTCCACGCACGGCGTCTCGATGAACGGGCAGCCGGCCGGATCCTGCCGGCATGCTGGGATGCCGCCGAGGAGGACGAGGACGCAGAGGTGCTCGCCGAGAACGCTTCCGTCGATGGCGGCGCCGACGGCGCCGCGAGCGGCGAGGATAGCGCGGATGACAGCGATGACGGGGCCGAGGGGGAGGATGACGAGGAGGACGATGACGGCGAGCCGTGGCCCATCAGCCGCCGGCCGCCCGCTTCGATCGAGGCCTGGGTCGCGGAGTTGGTGGCCGCCTACCAACATGCCGAGGAACCGCCGCCGCTGATCACCGAGGATGAGCAGGCGTTCGTCCCTGGAGAAGGCGGCCTGCTCGAGGCGGCGGTCATCCTATCGCTGCACAACCGGGGCGCGCGCATCCCGGTCGAGGCAGTCTATGGCCTCATCGGCGTCATCGACGACATGGTGAAGGACATCCGCTCGATGGGGCCCGAGTGGGAGAAGATGCAGCAGGTGCCGCCGCTATCCTTCACCATCTACTACGTCTGGACGCACATCGTCATCGGTCATCTCAGCGAGGACCTGGCGATGGAGGTGGTGCAGGGCGCCACCGACAACCTCGACCGCTTCGGAGATCCGGACGCCAAACCGGGCAAGAACCAGCCGCCGCGACGCCCCGACCGCCGCCAGCGCTGAGCGCGCTCGGCGGTCTCAGGTCTTGTCGAGTGTCGATCCGCGCGCTGCTTTTGGCAATGGACTCGGCAATGGACTCGGCAGTGGATTCGGCAGAGGAACCACCTTCGGGATCCGTCCCGGCTCCGGCATGAGCTGCACCGTCACCTCGTCCTGCACCGGCCGCCCCAGGCGCGTGAGCGAGATGCGTCCATCGTGTTCATGCACCAGGCCTTCGCTCGCCAGCGCGTCGACCAGTGGTCGCCAGCGCTGTTCGTCGTCGCCGAGCGCGGCCAGGCGCGCGCCGTCGACGCCTTCGCGCAGTCGCAGGCCGAGCATCCAGGCCTCGGCCAGGATGTCCGATGACGTGAGCAGCTCGGTCCTCCAGGTGGCGTCGCCGCCTGACGTGATCGCCGCGATGTACGCGCCGCTGTGCTTTTCGCGGGTGACGCGCCGGCCAGCGAGCGTGCTCACCGCGCCGGCGCCAGCCGCATGGTAGTCGCGTTGCCGCCAATACGCGAGGTTGTGCCGCGATTCGTGTCCCGGACGCGCGAAGTTGCTGGTCTCGTAAGCGGCGAGTCCGAGCGCCTCGAGTGCGTCCCACAGCAGCGCGAAGTGCTCGCGGCTGAGTCCCGCATCGATGTCTGCGAGTTCGCCGCGCGCGCGGCGCGCATGGAACTCGGTCCCGGGCTCGTAGGTGAGATGATAGACCGAGGCGTGGCCCAGGTCGTGACGCCGATAGAGCTCGAGATCGGCGCGCAGCTCGTCCGCGGTCTGGCCCGGAAGCCCCATGATCAGGTCGGCCGACACCCGTGGTACGACCGACCGCGCCATCGCCAGCGCGCGCTCCGCCTGGGGGGCGTCGTGCACCCGACCGAGGAAACGCAGATGCCGATCGTGGGTGGACTGGACGCCGACGCTCAGCCGGTTGACGCCGTGCTCGGCCATCACCGCGAAGCGCTCGGCATCCGCCGAGCCGGGGTTGGCCTCGCAGGTCCATTCATAGTCGTCGGACAGTCCGATGTGGTCGCGGACGCCCGCGAGCAGTCGCGCGAGCAGGCTCGCCGACAGGATGCTCGGCGTGCCGCCGCCGAGGAACACGGTGTCGTACGGTCCCCGCGGCAGGCGGCCCACCTCGACGAGCAGCGCCTCGACGTAGGCTGCGTGCTCGGCATCGCGTCCAGCGATCGAGTTGAAATCGCAATAGGGGCATTTCGCCGCGCAGTAGGGGACATGCAGATACAGGTGCACCGCCGCATCCTACCCGCGGGGCGACCCCCGCCAGTGTGCGTGCGCGTGGGACGTCACGCGCGTCGCCGGGCGGCGGTTTACTGCTCTTTCATATGAACTGGGCCGCATAGAGTCCTGGAAATGGCCCTGCTGAACTGGTCCATGTCGATCATCGGATATCCGGCGCACGCGCGCAGCGGATCGCGGGTGATCGGGGTTTCGCACATGAGCACCTTCGTGGTCATGCGCTTCCTCGAGGACATCGGCATCGTCAGCGGCTGGCTGCTGGCCGAGGGCTCGCAGCCTCAGCTCGAGCGCGTGCGCGCCGGTTCGGCGACCTGGGTGGGCCTGCCCGAGCTCTTCTCGGAGCGCCGCGTGGTCAAGACCGAGGGCCTCGCCAGCGGCCGGTTGATGTTCGCCGCCGCTCCTAAGACCTCGCAGCCGCCGCCCTCGGACCGTCCGTTGTCGGCATGGGCCGAGAGCCACCAGCAGCCATGGGTCGAGGTGGTCGACAACGAGACCGCCTACTGGGGCGGATTGAGCGACGCGCACATCGGCCGCCTGCTCACCTGGTTCGTCTGCCAGCGCCCTCTCGAGCACGATTGGCGCAAGGTCTCGATCGAGCCGCGGACGCTCGCGATCATGCGCCACGGCATGCTCGAGCATGGCTGGACGCGCAATCTCGGTCTGGTGAAGGCCGACAAGGGCGTGACCGACCTGTGGGGTGGCGTGCATCGCAAATGCCTGCTCGACCATCAGCATCATCCACAGCCGGGACACGTCCAAGCCGGGCTGCGCCTGCGCCTGGAATTCGGCGAGATCTTCGGCAAGGACATCCTCGAGCGCTGCCCGCTGAGCGATGAGACCGGGAAGACCGGGCTCAAGTAGACGTTGAAGTAGACATCGAAGCACAGCACGGCGCTGAATCGTTGGCGCTCTGTCTCGGATCCTCCCATGTCCAAAGCATCCATGCTCACCATCGCGCTGCTGCTAGTGCTCGGCCTGGGTACGCTGCTGGTGAATCGGGAATTCCGCGAGGCCGCCGCGCGACCGGCGGTGCAGCGCCTCGAAAGCCAACGGCGCCTGCGCCAGTTCAGCGACGCGCTGACCGCGTATCGGCAACAGCACGCGGCCTGGCCGGATTCGCTGTTCTCGCTGATGAAGGACCAGCACCTGCGCTTCGGATCCAACCTGGTGCGGGGCGGCGGGACCTACCTGTACCGTGAGCCGCCCGCTGACGCGCCGGCGGACTACGTGGTGATGTGGAGCGAGATCGCCCACGCCGGAGCCAGGATCGGCGAGCCGTGGGGCGGCCGTGGCGAGGTCGCCACCGCCGAGCATCCCCCAGTCTCGTACGTGGTGACGGTGTCACTGCGGGTCGAGGAGCTCGATGTCGACAGCTGGCGCCGTCGCGCTCCCGTGCACACCAGTCCATGAGGCGTCGGGCTCTGGCCTGGGCCGGCGGCCTTGGCGTGACTCCCACGAGGGATTGGGCGTCCCGGCCGGGATTGAACCGGATGCCTGGGCGCCCACACTCCGCCACGATGTCCAGCGGAGCGGGTCGGTCATGCGCTTGGTGAGTTTCGGTCCGCGCGGCCGTGAACGTGCGGGCGTCGTCGTCGATGTCCAGGGAGCGGATGCCATCGTGCCGGTGCGCGATCTGGACCCGGCCGCGCCCGACAGCGTGCGCCAGCTGCTCGATGAGCAGGGGGGCCTCGAACGCCTGGCTGCCGCGGTTCGCGCCTATCTCGCACGGGGACTCGCACGGGGACTCTCACCTGGACTCGCGGGTGGCGCCGGTGGCATGCCCCTGGCGTCACTGCGGCTCGGCCCGCCGATCGTCGATCCACGCAAGATCATCTGCGTCGGCTTGAACTACAAAGGGCATGCCGAGGAGCAGAAGAAGCCCTGGCCCGAAGTGCCGCTGCTCTTCGCCAAGACTCCCAACACGCTCGCGGGCTGCGCCGACGACATCCTGCTGCCCGAAGGCGATTGCCGGCCGGACTACGAGGTCGAGCTCGCGGTGGTGATCGGTCGGCGCGTGTGCGCGGCGACCGCCGCCAACGCCATGGACGCGGTCGCCGGCTACATGGTCGCCAACGACGTCTCCGCGCGCCGCTGGCAGCACGACGATGGCCAGTGGTTCCGCGCCAAGAGCAGCGATACCTTCTTCCCGTGTGGACCATGGCTGGTGACGCCGGATCAGGCGGGCGAGGTCGCGACGATGCGCCTGACCACCACCATCGGCGGCCAAGTCCTGCAGGACGCGTTCGCCGCCGAGCTCATCCATCCGGTGGCCCAGCTGATCGCGTACATCAGCCGCGACATCACGCTCGAACCTGGCGACATCATTTCCACCGGCACCCCGGCCGGCGTGGGTTGCTGGCGCACCCCGCCGCGCTTCCTGGCGGTGGGCGACGTGGTCGAGTGCGCGATCTCCGGGCTCGGGACGCTGCGCAACCGCGTGCTCGCCGGTCGCGCGCAGGTCGGCGGCGCCGAGGCGAGCCGCACGTGAGCCTCCCATGAGCCTCCCATGAGAAGAGTCAGGGCGCTGCTCGGATTCCTCCTGGCCTTGGCCGGGGCCCTGGTGGTGCTGCCGTCGGCGAGCGTCTACTGGCGCTATTCGCACGCGACCGGCGACATCAAGGACGTGTTCGAGGAACCACTGGGCTCCGACCGGATCCGCCTCCACGTGGTGTTTGAATTCACGCTCGACGTCAAGGGCGTGCGCACGACCTACTTCGGCGCCAACCAGGCCGATGGGCACTACCACGTGATCGAGGATCCGATCGTCGACAAGGCCACCGCGGCCGCGATGCGGCGCGCTCTGCTCGGTGACGACCCGCGGTTCCGCCGCGCCCGAATCGTCTACTTCGAGGCCGAGGATCCTCCGGGTACCGCCTTCATCGTCTCCGAAGCGGCGGGCGCGCCGTCGCGGCGCTACGAGATCGGCTTGGCGATGGTCGCTGCGGGATTGCTGACCGTGATGTTTTCGCGTCCGCTCAAGGAGACGGTGTAGCCATGCTGCCGATTCCCGCCCACCTGCGCATGTTGATCCTGTTCCCGCTGCTGGCGATCAGCGCGACCTCGGCCTCGGCCGCAGCCGAACCGGCGCTACCGACCCTGCCCGACCGGCCGCGCATCGAGCTGCATGGCACGCTCGACGGACAACCGTTCTGGGCGCGCATCCTGCCTCCGGACGCGCAATTCGGTAATCACCGGGTGATGCAACTGGTGTACACGCCGCCCACACCAGAGGCACTCGGCGGAGCGCATCTGGTCGACTGCCCCTTCATCCTGCTCGACGAGCACGCGCGCATCCTCGCCTGGAATGGTCGCGACGGATTGTCCTCGGTGGTCCCAGGCGCTCCTGCCGGCTACCAGGTGAGCCGCGAGATCGTCGAAGGCGAGGGCGAGACCGCCAAGATCATCGCCCAGGGCGTCAAGATTCCCGGCGCGCACGCCTGGGACGTCCATCTGGCGCCGCTCCTGACCGCGATCTCCTGGTCCGCGGCCGTGCCAGCCTCGGTGCGGGTCGTCGACTTCTTCGGGCCTGCCTCGGCGGCGCCGCTGTCCTGTTCGTGGCAGGGCGACCAGGTCGATATCGCCGGGAAGCACTTCATCGTGGTCCCAGACAAGGCGGGAGCGTTCCAGCGTCTGGTCGATGAGACCGGATCGACCCGCGTCGAGGTCGTTGAGACGCCTGCCGCCGCCACACCCTGACCAGGGGTCGTGCGCCTGGCGCGGCGCCTATCCTGTCCTCGTTCAGCCATCGTCCCGTCTCGCCTCTGGTCCCATCCATCTCCCGCCAATCGTCGTCATCCGGAGTGCCCATGCATCGTCGTTCCAGCCTCATCGCCGTCGTCGCGCTGGCTCTCGCCGCGAGCTCGTGCAGCGAGCGGCCGAGCGCCGGGCCCGAGGCCTTCGAGTCCATCCGTCAATACGGATGGGATGTACCGGTGGGCGAACCCGAGGCCGCGTGGAGTCCCGTGAGCGATCGCGTGGTGTCCCGCGCCCAGGGCGGGTTCCTGGTGCTCTCCGAGGACACCGGTTCGCACGCACAGCAGAAATTCACCTCGAACGAGAACCGCGAGACCCGCTTCCCGGCGTGGATCAACGAAGACCAGGTGGTGTTCGGCCCGGGCAAGAACGCCGAGAAGCTGTCCGACGGACGGGTGATCTCATCGCCGGAAGGGCTCACGGTGGTGACGCTCGGGAAGAACCCGCTGCAGAAGCAGCTCGCGAAGTTCGGCTATCGACCCCGGGTGGGCCAGAAGCACGTCTTCGCCCAGGTCGGCGACAAGATCGTGGGCATCGACGAGCTCGGCGACGCCAGGGAGTTCGGCATCGGCTTCTTCGCCGAGCCCGAGGCCGCCGGTCCGGGCATGGCGTGGCAAGAGACCCCGGTATACGAGGAGGATTTCTGGACCGGCAAGCCGGTGCGCTCGAACCTGGTGATCCGCTGGCGCCCCGGTCAGATCGATCAGATCCCCGGCGCGGTCCAACCACGCTGGACCAGCGATGGCGCGCTCACCGCGACGGTGCTGCGCGGCGACCCGCAGCTACAGCACGCGTGGTGGGATGCCGGCACCGACGTGGTGCTGATCCCGGGCCGCGGCAAGGCCCCGGTGATCATCGCCCACGACGCCCGCGACCCCGCGCCGCATCCCATCCAGCCGGTCGTCGCCGTCACCACCAGCGACGGCAAGATCGCCCTGGTCTCTCGCGACGGCGCCCACCGCGTCGAGATCGCCGAAGGCCGCCACCCCGCCTGGAACCACGACGGCACCCGCCTGATGATCGAAGAGAACGCCGGCCCCACGCCCCTGCCGACCACCATCGCCAAGCCCAAATCCGGCGCCCGCCTCACCGTCCTGGTCTTCGCCATCCACGAATCCCCGAAGCCGAAGTGACCCCAAGGCAGGATTGAACCGCCACGAGGCCCAGAACAGAGAATCTCGCGGCGCATTATGAACGGCCGCCCCGGCTCGTTCCCAAACCATTCTGTTCCCTGCCTCCTGGGGGCAGCGCGGAGCGCGATGTTGGGGGGCCGCAGCCCCCCAACTTAGAGTTCGGTATTCTTCACGAACCCCATGCCCCTGATCTGCACCACCGCATCCTCGGCGCCGTTGTAGATCAGCACCTGGATCTCGCGGATCGCATCGAGGTTGGAGATCGAATCGCGATTCTCCCAGGCGGTCGCGGCGCTCTTGAAGGTGTTGGCTTTGAGATCGAAGCGAAGCTCCTTGAAGCTGTCGCTCGGCGCCACGCTCTGCACTGGGCTCTCGAAGTAGTTCCACACCTCCTTGCCGTTCACGGTGTTCACGGTCTTGATCGCGAGTGCCATCTTGACCGGATGTTCGCTGCGATCGCGGACCGACATCGACATCACCGAGTTCTCGTCCACCGCGTAGGTCATCAGCTTCCGAACCGCGGCCTTGTCCTTCTTGCCGCCGGCCGCCGAGGCAACCGACAGTACTTTGCTACCGCCTTCCTCGGGCGGGAGGCTCTCGAGCTTGGCGTCGACGGGATTGGAGTAGGCGGCGTCCTCGGCCTGCCAACCCTTGGCCTCGAGCCCGCTCGCAGCTGGCTTGGCGCTGGAATTGGCCGTGGCGGGTTCCGCTTTCGGGGTGGTGTCCAGCGGCTGCTCGGCCAGGACCGACTCCGGCGGCATGCCGAGCTTCTTGAGCTCGTCGTTGTGCGCCGAGAGCGCGTCCTCGAGCTCTTGCAGGCGGGCGAGGATCTTGACGTCGTTGCCACCATCGGCCTTGTACCGCCGGTAGAGGGGCAGCGCGGCCTTCGGTCCGCGCGGACTGCCGTCGACCAGCGTGGCATGCAGACCGCGCGTCTCGAGGTCGACGCCCGGCATGGTCACGGCCCTGTCGAGTGCCGCGAGGGCTTCCTGCTCGTGGCCGCGCGCGAGGCACCACTTGGCCAGGGCGACGAGCGACGGCAGGTCGCTGGTGTCGAGGTGCCTGAGCTGGCCCTCGAGCCCGAGCACGATGGTCGCGATGCGCTCCTTGCGGATGCGCATGGTGCCGGAGCCGGTGTTGATGACCACGAAGCCGTCGTCGCGTGTATGCTCGGCGATGGTGCCGACGATGCTCTGCTTGTTGTCGAGGATGATGAGGTCGCGTCCGCCGAGAGGGTCGGCACCGGGGACGCCCACCGAGGGGGCTGCCACTGGCGCCGACGCCGGGGCGACCCGGGTAGGATCGGCGGCAATCAAGGCGCCAAGCGAGCAGGATAGCATCACGATGCGCAGCATGCACGGGCTCCGGTGTCGAAATCTGCCTTCAGGCTAGGCCGCAACCGGCCAGAGGCCAGCCTCCGGCCAGGGCGGTCCGACACCGCATGATCTTCTACCCTGCTGACCATCCCGGTGTTGATGCCTCGGGGCCTGG
Organism: Planctomycetota bacterium; assembly: GCA_038231435.1. Lineage (GTDB taxonomy): Bacteria > Planctomycetota > UBA11346 > UBA11346 > UBA11346 > JACCZE01. Next base: position 121,511 of record JBBRLJ010000004.1, on the reverse strand, counting down.
TCGGGACCGCTTTCGGGGGATGCGAGGATCCAGGCAGGGGCCTGGATACGGCCTTAGCCCCTGGCCCATCGCCCCTGGCCACGCATGCTCCGCGCATGCTCCCGCTGGTAACTTCGGATCTTCCTGGCACCGGAGGCGTCGTCGATGCCGGCGATCGATCCTGTGAGGAGGTCCTCGCCAAGAAGCCGGCTGATACCGGCGAGCACCTGTGGCTCAAGGTCTCCAAGAAGGATCTCGGCACCCAACAAGCGCGCGCGGCGGTGGCGCGGGCCGCCGCGGTGTCGGTCGACCTGATCTCCTGCGCGGGCAGCCGGGATCGCGTGGGCATCAGCGTGCAGTGGTTCAGCGTGCCCGCCGCGCTGGTCGAGAACCCCGGCGCCCTGCGCCGCGCCGGGACCCAAGGCAAGATGCGTGTGCTCGAGCTCACCGCCTCGCACAAGCCGGTCACCGAGGAGACGGTGGCGCGCCTGCGCTGGCGCGTGCGTGTGCGTGGGGGGAATCTCGATGGCGGCTACCATCGCGCCAAGGCGGTGGTGGATCGCCTGCGCCGCGGCGGCGTGCCGAACTTCGTGCCGTTGTCGCGCTTCGGCAAGGAAGGCTCGTTCGTGAAGTGGGGGCGCATGCTCGTCCAGGGCAGGCGCCTACCTGGCCAGGTCATGGCCACCGGCGTGGACGAGGGCCGCTGCCTGCGCGCGTTCCAGGAATCGCTCTTCGATCGGTACCTCGCTAAGCGCGTCGAGGACGGCGCGCTCGGCACCTGCCTCGAGGGCGAGCTGGTCGCCAATCGTCTCGGCGAGGTATCGCCGGTCGCCTTCCGCGACCACGTGCAGAAGCGCATGGACAGCTGGGAGGTGGTGCCGCTCGGGCCGCTGTACGGTTCCGGCATGCCGCCGTGCGCGAGCGAGGCCGCCGAGCGTGAGCGCGCGGTGCTCGTCGATGCTGGCGCCGCCGATGCCGAGATCGCCAAGCTGCGCGGCGCTCGGCGCGCCATCCGCGTTCAGCCCACCAGCGTGCTGGTGGACCTCGATGGCGACGACGTGCTCATCACCTGCGAACTGCCCACCGATGCGTACATCACCGTGCTGCTCGACGAGGTGGTGAAGGCGCCACCTCCCGGGCGGGCGGCTCCCTCGGGCGCGCCAGCGGAGCATCCGCTGGACGCTCCGGTCGACGTGCCGGTTGATGAAGGAGTCGATGAGTGACGGATCGGCCGGGCGAGCGCCTGCGCGCGGTCTTCATGGGCACGCCCGAGATCGCGGTGCCAGCGCTGCGCTCGCTCGCGCGCTCGGCCATCGTGAGCTGCGTCATCACCCAGCCCGATCGCCCCGCCGGACGCGGGCACCATCTGCATGAATCCGCGGTCAAGGTGGCCGCTCGCGAGCTGGGGCTGCCGCTGTGGCAGCCTGAAACGCTGAAGGGCCAGGGCGGCGATCCGCGGCTGGCATGCGACCTGGCGGTGGTGATGGCCTATGGCGAACTGCTGCGCCAGGACGTGCTCGATCGTCCGCTGCACGGCTGCATCAATCTCCACGCCTCGCTCCTGCCGCGCTGGCGCGGGGCGAGTCCGCTCCAGGCCGCGCTGCGCGCGGGCGATGCGCGCACCGGCGTCACGGTCATGCGCATGGTGCGCGGGCTCGATGCCGGGCCGATCTATTCCGCCGACGAGCTGCCGCTCGCGGCCGGCACCACGCTGCCCGTGCTGCACGACGCCATGGCCGCGGCCGCGGCGGCGGCGCTGGAGCGGTTCCTGGCGGCGTGGCCGCCGCAGACGCCAGAGCCGCAGGACGAGTCGCGCGTGACCCTCTGCCGCAAGCTCACCAGCGAGGACGGTCGGCTCGATTTCACCCTCGGCGCGGTGGCGCTCGAGCGCTGGGTGCGGGCGTACACTCCGGCGCCAGGATGCTGGACGATGCTGTCGGGTGAGCGCGTGCGCGTGCATGCGCTGCGCATCATCGATGCCGTCGACGCGGTAGATCCGGGAGGGGGTCTTCTTGGCCTGGCGCCTGGCGCGTTGGCGCGGCATCGCGACCTCATCGCCGTCGGCTGCGCGGATGGCGCAGTCGCGATCACGCGGCTGCAGCCGCCGAACAAACGGCCGATGGATGCGCGCGAATACCTGAATGGGCATGCACTGCCCGTGGCCATCGGTTGATCGCCCTCGCCATGCCGCCAGACGGCCAGGCGTGGAGGCCGGGCAGCGAGCGGAACTAGCGGATGGTGTCTTCGCCCGCGGCCGGGGCCGGCGCGCCGCCACCCTGGTTGAACATCTTGCCGAAGGCGTCAAAGCCGCTGGCGTTGTCCTTGCTCAGCACCCACTTGGTGCCCTGGCGCTCGACCGTGATTGGGGTTTCGTAGCCGCGGCCGAATGCCTTGAAGCCCACCGTCAGCGTGCGCGTGTCGCCCTCTCCAGCGCTCTTGGCGGTGATCGAGCCGAGGAAATCATCGGCTTGCAGATCATAGACCGCCAGCGCCTGCTTGAGCTCCTTGACCAGCGGGCCGACCCGGCCGAGGACCTCGGTCAAGGGCAGCGCGCGCAGCGCCTTGGTGTCCTTGATGTCGAGGGCCTTGGCCGCGGCGACGATGTGCCCGAACGCCGAGCGGAGCTTCTCGGGGTCATTGACATTTGCGGTGGGGATCCACTGCGCCGCGTCGGTGATGATGCTCTGCAGCATGGTGATGGTGTGCTTCAGCTCCGGCGTCAGCGCCTTCGGCTTGCCGTCGGGGCCGTTCTGCAGCAGCATCGGCAGGAAGCCGCTCATCATCATCATCATCTGGCTGGTCTGCTGCGGATCGAAGGCCTTCAGCTGCGGCTCGACCTGCGTCATCAGCTGGTCGACAGCGTCCGGGGCCAGCAGCTTGGCCATGGCATCGTCGAATTCCTTGCCGTCCTTGGCGGCTGGATTCGTCTGCGCGTCCTTCCAGCTCTTCTCGGCCTGCGCCTGATCAGCAGCGGGCAACGACAGGAAGAACTGCTTGAAGTCGTTATCCTTGAGCGCCTTTGCGGTCAGCAGGATGGGCGCCTCGGGCGACGACGGGTCGACCGCGGCGGCGGCCACCGGGGCTTCTGCGGTGGCGGCGTAAACGGAGGAGAAGGCCATCGTAGCGGCGGCGAGGGCGGTCAGGGCGATGCGGCGCATGGTATTCCTTGCGAGTGCGTACGGACGGGATGGCCGGGAAGTATGGTCCTGGGTCAGGGGGCGCAATCACCCTGGAGGCCTTCCTGCACCGGAATCCTGCACCGGAATGGCCCATTGTGACCCATCCGGGTTGGTATTCTAATTGCTGATCATCGTCAGTATTGCCTTTGGACCGTGTCGGCCGTCCCAACATCCGAGGGGGAATCGCCATGTTGTTCTTCGACCCCATCTATCTCATCATCATGGTCGTGGGCATGGTGCTTTCTGGCGGGGCCGCCCTACTGGTGCGCACCCAGTTCGCGCGCGGTCGGCGCGTGCCCCTGGCCAACGGCATGAGCGGGCGCGATATCGCCGCGGCCATCCTGCGCGACGCGGACATCGTCGACGTGTCGATCGTCGAACACCAGGGCATGCTTTCCGACCACTACAATCCAGCGACCAAGACGCTCGCGCTCAGCGCCGAGGTCTACCATGGCACCGATGCGGCGGCGGCAGGCGTGGCGGCCCATGAAGTCGGTCACGCGGTCCAGCACGCGCGCGGATACGCGCCGTTGTGGATGCGCAGCCTGCTCGTGCCGGTGGCGAACATCGGCAGCATGCTCGGGCCCTACGTCATCATCGCCGGCATCTTCATGGGCGCGGCGAAGCAGGCGACGCATGGCATCCACGGCGCGGGCTACTGGGTCGCGGTCGGCGGCGTGGCGCTGTTCGCGATGGCCGCGCTCTTCACTCTGGTAACCGTCCCCGTGGAATTCGACGCCTCGTCGCGCGCCAGGGAGCGGCTCAGCGCGCTGGGCCTGATCCGGCCCGGCGCCGAGACCGCCGCAGTGCGCGGCGTGCTGACCGCGGCCGGACTGACCTACGTCGCTGCCGCGGCGAACTCGCTGATGCTGCTCGCCTACTGGGCCTGGCAGGCGGGGCTGCTCGGGGGCCGGCGCAACTGATGCCGCTCCTCGTCGGCTGGCACCTGGCGGTAACGGCTGACAACTGCTGACTACGGCGGACCACAGCGGACCACAGCGGGAAAGGCGCAGGACGGCCGCCCAGGCTGCGTGGGGTTGTTCGCAACCAGTCTTTACAGGGCCATCCGCCCGACCAGAGTCGGGGCATGCCGTACCCACGAGCCGATCAAGACGACGAGGAATCCGTTCCCATGTCCAAGTCCCCCAAGGTCCTCGTCGCCAAGGCCAAGGACGCGCGCGAAGTCGACCTGGTCTCGCGCCTGCTGCTCGACCGCACGATCTACCTCGGCCAGGAGATCGACAACACCTTCGCCAATAGCATCGTGCAGCAGTTCATCTGCCTGCAGCTCGAGGACGCGAAGAAGCCGATCATCCTCTACATCAACAGCCCCGGCGGCTCGATCGTCGACGGCATGGCCATCTACGACATGATCCAGCGTTCTCCGTGCCCGGTGCACGCCGTGGTCGCGGGCATGGCGGCGAGCATGGGCGCGGTGATCCTCAGTGGCTGCACCAAGGGCGAGCGCGCCATCCTGCCGCACGGCGAAGTGCTGCTGCACCAACCCCTCGGCGGCGCGCGTGGCCAGGCCACCGACGTCGAGATCAGCGCCAACCGCATCCTCAAGATGAAGCGCCGCCTGCTCCAGCTCTTGGCCAAGAACACCGGCCACCCGTACGAGAAGCTGATCGAGGATTGCGATCGCGACTACTGGCTGGATGCCGAAGAGGCCAAGGCCTACGGCATCATCGACAAGATCCTCTAGGCTGCGGCCGTTCTCGCTGGAGATGCCGGCGTTGCCTCACCGCTCGCGGTAGATGACTACCGCTTCGGGATCGGCGCCTTGGCCTCTCCAGCGATAACGGTCCTCGCCGTCCGTCCTACGTGCGGGCGGGGGCTTTGCCCCTTGCCCCCATTTGCGCTTGAGATGTTTTGGGCGGAGTGCGGCTCTTCCCTCTTCGAACTTCCGTCGTCCATCTTCTCCTGCCTCTAGCCTCTCGCCTCTCGCCCATCCCCCTGCATCAGATACCGCAGCCGCTTCCCCTGATACCGCGCGAACGTGCGAACGGGGGTGCTCCACGCTCGGCACGACACCACCACTGGCGCGGGCAGGATGGCGAACGACTTCCGTCCGGTGAGCTGACGTCCAAGGGCGCTGGTGTCGTAGGTTCCGTGCGCGGGGAAACCGCCGGCGGCGATGGCCTTGGTGCGGGCGAAGAAGGGGGCTTGGTCGAGGTAGGCGCCGCGGGTCCAGCGGGCGCGCAGGCGGGCGAACGCGTCGCCCCAGCGGTAGATCCAGGCGCGCCGCGCGTGACGCAGGGCGAGGCAGCCGGCGGGGGCGCGGGTCGCGCGCAGGCGTGCGAGGGTGCCGCGACCGGGTCGAAGATCGGCTCCGATGAGCAGGACGATATCGCCGGTGGCGGAGCGCAGCGCGGCGTTCAACTGCTCGTGGCGGTCACGGCCCGCGACCAGGCGCGTGACGATGGAATGGGCCTGCGCGATCTCGCGGGTGCGGTCGCGCGAGCCTCCGTCAGCGACGATCACCTCGTGCCAGCCGCCGAGGATGGCGAGGCGGTCGAGCAGGCCCGGCAGCAGGCGTTCTTCGTCGCGTGTCGGGATGATGACGCTCACCCGGGCCGCCCTGCTTCCACCGCATTCGCCGCTTCCACCGCAGCCGTTGTCGCCGCTGCCGGAGCCGAGGCTCACGACTTCATCGACTCCAGCGGCTGGTCCCGGGCTTCGCGCATCAGCACCGGGCTCGCGGGCAGCGCATCGAGTTTCAGTACGCGGCCCTGACGGTCGACCTCGCCGAACTGCAGCACGCCGGTCGGACACACCTGCACGCAGGCCGAGCAGCGCACGCATTCGGGATCCGCCATCGGCGCGCCCTTGTTGGCGAAGTTCATCACGTCGATGCCCTGGTGACAGGCGGTGGTGCAGGCGTTGCACGAGATGCACTTCTTCTTGTCCGGGACGATGCGGAACTTCGAGAAGCGGGCGTAGATGTGCATCAGCGCCGCGAGCGGGCAGGCGAAGCGGCACCACACGCGGCCGGACATGTGGAAGTACAGACCCACACCCAGCGCGCCGGCGAGGACATAGTCGACGCCGATGTGCCAGGCCGGACGTAGCCAGCCGCTCATGAAGCTGGTGAGCGACGGCACCTGCGGCCAGATCCAGTGGGACACGTGCACCCCCAAGATGATCACGGCGATCGCGAGCACGCCCTGGCCGACGAGGTCGACCTTGTTCCAACCGGGGCCGTGCGGCATCTTCTCGCGCTGTGTGTCGCCGAGGGTTTCGGCCAACGCACCGCACGAGCAGATCCAGCCGCAGTACGCGCCCTTGCCCCATTTCCAGACGATCAGTGGGATGATCACCAGGGTCTGGGCGATGCTGATCCCCAGCCACCACCACATCGGCTGATCGGTGAACAGGTTCCAGGCCATCAGCGGCCAGGCGAGGATGAAGCCGTAGGCACGCCACCACGAACCGTCGGGGAAGAGATTCGCCACCATCGCGTGCGGGATCCATCCGCAGGCGTTCATCCACGGCAGGATGATCTCGGGCAGCAGGAACAGCGGCAGGCATTGGAACGCCATCAGCGAGATGGTCTGTGCGGTCACATACGGCGTCCTGCGCCGGCGGATGCGCGCGATACCGAAGCCGACCACCACCGAGGTGTAGAGCAGCGTGACCCAGAACGATGGATTGTGCGCCGAGCTCACCGCCCAATGCAGCGGATTGCGTTCGCTTGCCACCAGCGGATCCAGGGCCTTCACCCAGCGCGTGGGTTCCACCGCGTGGTTCGCCCACCCGAGGCTCTTCCAGCCATAGAGCAGGCAGGCGAAGGTGGCGAAGAGCACCAGCCCGAGGATGCCGCTCCAACCTGTCTCGCCACGAATGGCCAGGCCGCTCTTGCGGAAGAAGTCGAGCGGCGGCTCGCGTCCGATCAGCACATACACCGCCGCGGCCGGCACCGTCTCGGGAGGGCCGCCCTTGGCGCTGAGCTCGACCGAGCCCGCGGAGATCCTCGTCACCGTGCTGCCGAGCTTCAGTGTCAGGCCCGGCGTGCTCGCGGTGGCGAGGCGCGCGATGGCCTCGGCGTTCTCGGGTTTGGGGCGGCTGAACTCGGCGCCGCGGTAGGACAGCGTGACCTTGGCGCCGGCTGTGCACAGCGCGATGGCCGCCTCGAGCGCGCTGTCGCCACCGCCGACGACGACCACGTCCTCTCCGGCATGGACCTTCGGATCGTGCAGGCGGTTCGAGACCTGATGGAGATCCTCTCCGGCCACGCCGAGTCGGCGGAAGTTTCCACTGCGTCCGATCGCGACGATCACGCGACGCGCGAGCAGCGGTTCGCTACCCGTGCCAATCACCGCCAGCGCCGACCCACGGCGCTCGATGCGTTCGAAGACCGCGGTGGTGACGGGGATGTCGAAACCCGCCACTTGGCGCTCGAGTTCAGCGATCAGGGCTTCCTTCACGTCCGCGCCGACCTGCAGGTGCCCGTCTGGCGTCATGCGCCGGGGATAGGTGAAGATCGGCTTGCCGGCGGGAAAATTGGCGATGGTGGCGAACGGCTTCGCCGATTCGAGGACGGCGAAGCGCAGGCCCTGCTTCGCGCACTCGATCGCCGCCGCCATGCCGGCGACGCCAGCACCGATGATGGCGACATCCAGCAGGCCCTCCATCGCGGCTCCTGACGCGCGCTTCTGATCTCCATCCGGCGCTCCGCTCTGCGACCCGCGCAGCTCCTGCGCGCAGCGCTTGGCCGCCTTGGCGCCGGTATCGAGCGCGAATTTCAGCAGCGGCACGCCGGCCAGGTCACCGACCACGTAGACGCCCTCGAGACGCGTGTCGCCGCGTTCGCCGACCATCGGCAAGTGCTCGACGCGGCCAGCCGGCCAGCGCAGGTGCAGCCAGTGCGCGTATGCGGCCAGGACGTTGCTCATGTTCCCTCCGCGGTTCCCGATGTATACGCAGCGTTGACGCGGGCGGTTTGGCTCAGGGCTTCAACTGGGGAGATGGCTGGGGAGATGGCTGGGGAACGGACGGAGTCGGCTGTACCAGCCAGCGCGTGAGATCATCGAGGCTCGGGGCGCCGCTCTGGCGCGCGGTCTCCTTGCCACCTTCCATGCGCACCAGCAGTGGCAGCAGGTCGGCGTTGTACGCCTTGGCGAGCTCCTCGGCCGCCATCACGTCAATCGAGATCACCAGCAGATCGGGGCGCTTGGCGGCGAGCTCGACCAGCCGTGGTTCGAGTTCCTTGCAGGGCTTGCACCACTCCGCGTGGAAATCGAGGAGCGCGGTTCCTGGATGTCCGACGAGCAGGCGCTCGAGGTCCTGCGCGGTGGTGGCGGTGGCGAGCGCGCTCGCGCCGGCTCCAGTGCTTGAGACGCCCGCGGCAGGCGAGTGCGTCGGAGCCATCGGCGCGGATGGCTGGCTCGGCAGGCTCAGCGGCGGGACGATCGGCTTGCGGGTGAAGCCCCAGGCCAGTCCCACCGCGAGGCCGAGAGCTCCGGAGATCACCAGCTTGACGGTACGATTCATGGCGATCCTTCGTTCGAGCGTTCCGCGGAGCCAGGCGTGACGCGCCAGACGAACCCATGGCGTTCGGCAGAGGCGAGATCCTCGGCGTCGTCCAGATCGGCGAGCGTGTCGGTCATCCCCGCGACGATGCCGTTCCCGGCCAGCCGCGCCATCGTTTCCGCGAGCAGCGACGGACGCGACCATGGCAGGTCGTCGGCAAAGCAGACCGGGATGCAGCGAGCATCCCCGACGGCGACGCCCCAATATCCGCCGTCGTGGGCGGGGCCGAAGACCGCGGGATGCCGCTCCAGGGCGGCCGCCAGCCGGCGTAGATGGTCTGGGGCGAGCCCGGGGCAGTCGGTGCCGATGGCCAGCGCCGGGCCCGGTACCGCGCGGAATCCGGCGGCCAAGCGTGCGCCGAGCCCGCCGTCAGACTGGGGACGCGAGGGGAATGACGCGAGCGGCGTCCCGGCGAAGGCCGCCATGTCTCCGGCAGTCAGCACCCGTATCGGGCCTGGCCAGGTGGCGATCGCGCGCGCGGTGACTTCCAACAAGCACCGATACACGGCGAGGGCGCTGGCGTCTCCCAGTGCATGCGCGAGGCGGGTCTTCACCTGGCCGAGCACCGGGGGCTTGGCGAAGACCAGCAGCGTCGGCGACATCGGTCAGACGGGCTGGGTGCCGGGGACGATGTCCTCGGCGGTGTCCGCGTCGCGACGGGGATCAGGTCGCCCGAACGCCTCGTACGCCAGCAGGGCGAGCGCGGGCAGGTGGGCGAGCGCCGTGACCCAGGGGATCTCGAGGAAGTCCGTGGGCTGGGTGTTGGCGAGGGCGTGCAGCCAGTACACCGGAGCCATCGCCACCCACAGCGTCAGTCCCCACGAGCGCGTGAACGGCAGCAGCAGGGCTAGGGGGGCGAGGTACCACGCGTGCAGCGTCGGCAGACACACCAGGAGCATCGCCAGCAGGCGCACCGTGAGCTCGAGCGGCTGGGCGTCGGGGGAGCGGCGATGGCGCGCGAGGATCACCAGCGATCCGCCGATCCAGGCTGCGGCCAACGCGCACACCACCGCTGTCTGGACGGAGTCGGTGGCGACGATCTGACTGAGTGTCATGCGCGCGAAGGGTTCGAGCGCGCCGTGGAAGTGCAGCGCCGAGCCGAAGTGGCCCATGGTCGAGAACAGGTGCTTGCCGGCATCCAGGAACGGCAGGTACACCACCGCGGCGATGGCGGGCGGCAGCAGCCACCACGCCCAACCGCGGGTCAGCAGCATGGGCAGCAGAGCGATGACCGCGAACGGCTTGGCGAGCGCGGCCAGGCTGATGGCGATGATGCCGCGGCGATGATGGTTGCCCGATGACAGGTAGAGCCCGAGCGCGAGCAACAGCACCATGGCCGCGTCGTTGTGGCCCTCGCCGCAGAGGAAGATCGGACCGACCGGATTCCACGCCGCGAGCAGCAGCAGCGACGGCGCCATGCGCAGGCGCGCGAGCAGCGCGAGCACGAGGCCGAGCGCGGCGAGCTCGCAGGTCATCCCGGCGAGCTTGAACGCGAACGGCTGCACCGACAGCGAGGTGACCAGCGCCTCGTAACCGAGAGTCATCGGCGGGTAGATGCAGGTCCAGTCCTGATGGTTCACGGCGAGCAGCACGCTGCCAGGGAACTTGGTGTCGCCGAGCGCGCGCGCCGCCGGATCCAGTGGGCTTATCAGGTACGGATTCTGCCCGACCGCGATCTGCCGGCCTTCGAGCACGTAGCGGTTGAGGTCGTCCGACATCTCGATGCCCAGGCTGGCGACGCGGATGGCCACGGCGACGACCACGATCCAGGCGAGTGTCGGTCCACCGCCGTTGAGCTTGCGCACGGCCCGCGCTGCAACCAGATAGACTCCACCGAGCGCCAGCGCGATGCCGGCGAACGATGCGGGCGACGAACGCCACGAGCCGGGCAGGAGGCCGAGGGCGACGTAGCCCGCCATCAGCAGGATGCCGGTGGGAACGAGCCACGGCATCGGCGAGGGACCGCTGGGCGCGTCGGCACGAGCGGCATGGCGGTCGAAAGCCTGGCGCTCGCGCATGCTGTAGTAAGCCATCCACGCGAAGCCCGACAGGTAGAGCCCGAGCAGCGGGGTGATCCAGGTGTGCGCGCCGGTGCAGCCGATCGCCAGTCCGAGCGCCGCCCAGCACGAGCAGAACAGCTCGGCCATGCCGCTCGCCGGCCGCGCGCGATAGCTGCCGGTGGGCCTGCTGGAGCCCACCGAGCCCTGCTTGGGCGTGCGCACGAAGGCTGACTGCTTGCCGCGTAGGGCTTGCCACACCGCGGTCGAATTCGACACGGCGATGCCGGTTCCCAGGGCCGCGAGCGCCGGCAGATGGCGCAGGTTCCGCCAACCTTGCCGGCCGTAGAGCACGAACTGGCTGATCGTGTAGACGGTGAGCGGCGACGCCGCGCCGACCAGGAATCCGCACAGCCCGAGCATCAGCATCCAGATCGGCAGATGATTGATCAGCAGCAGGGTCAGCGGCGCACAGAACAGGCTCGTCAGGATCAGCGGATGCACCAGGTAGTGGGTCATGTGCAGCGTCGCGGCGAGCTTGGCGTGCAGGCTCCAGCGCGAACGCCACACCGACGGCAGCAGCTTCATCGCCGTCTGGATCGATCCCTTGGCCCAGCGGAACTGCTGGCCGCGCCACGCGCTCACCGTCGCGGGCACCTCGCCCGGCACGGCCAGTCCGGTGCGGTACGTGCACTTCCAGCCCTTGAGCTGGGCGCGGTAGCTGAGGTCCATGTCCTCGGTCAGCGTGTCGTGCTCCCAGCCGCCGGCGGCGACGATCGCGCATCGCCGCCATAGCCCGCAGGTGCCATTGAAGTTCATCGCCAGGCCCGACCACGCGCGGGCTCCCTGCTCGATGGCGAAATGCCCATCGATGCCGAGCGACTGCGCCGAGGTCAGGAGGTTGGCGTGCCGGTTCAGATGTTCCCAGCGTCCCTGAACCAGCGCGAGATCCGGATCAGCGAGCAGTGGCTTGATCGCCTTCTTCAGGAAGTCGCTCTCGGGCACGAAGTCGGCGTCGAAGATGGCGATGAACGGAGACTCGTCGTCGCGCATGCCCGCGGTGAGCGCCCCGGCCTTGAAGCCGCGCCGATCGATGCGGTGCAGGCTGTGCGCGTCGAGGCCGCGCGCTCGTAGGCGTTCGCACGCCGCGCTGCCGATATCGACGCTGTCGTCGGTGCTGTCGTCGAGCAGCTGGATGTGCAGGCGGTCGAGCGGCCAGTCGAGGCGGCCAACGGCCTCTACCAGGCGCTCGACCACGTCGCGTTCGTTGAACACCGGCAGCTGCACCAGGATGTGCGGCAGGTCGGCGTCATCCGGCAGTGGCGTCGCCGCCTCGAGGCGCTCCTGCGCGCTCGCGACGTGGCGGTGCTTGAGGAACAGGCGCAGCAGCCACACGCTGTGAACGCCATAGATGGCGAGCAGGAACACCGCGAGCACGTAGAAGCCGGCGGCGATGTGGGTCAGCGGTGCGAGCACGTTCATGGGGAATGCGGCAGTTTGTGATCCGAGGTGACCAAGACAACCCCCAAGGAGAGCATACAATACCGCGTTTTTCCGCGTAGAAACCGTTCGCACGACCGTGGTTGCATCCATGCGCGGCAACCCTCCTGGAGCCCCGCCTGGCGCTCGCCGGTGCGCGCGCTGGTTTGCGGCGTAGGATGTCGGCATGGCCTCGATGGCGGTGGTCGGCAGCGGCGCGATCGGGCTGTTCTACGGCGCGCAGTTCGCGCTCGCGGGGCTGGATCTGCGTTTCCTGCTCAGGCGCGATCATGCGCGCATCAGCGCCGACGGCATCCGCATCGACACCACCCCGACTCCCGAGATCGCGCGCGCGCGCGACGGAGCGTCGCTGCACCTGTCTCCGGGCGCATTCCACGCCTGCCTCGCTCCCGCCGAATGCGCGCGAGGCGGCGCTCCCGATTGGGTGCTGCTGGCGCTGAAGACCACGGCCCTACCGGCGGCGCGCGCGCTGCTCGATCCGATGCTCGGCGCATCCACGCGCATCGTCGCGATGTGCAACGGCTTGGGCGTTGAAGAAGCGCTCGCGTCGTGGTGCGATCCCGAGCGCGTGTTCGGCGCCGTGGCCCACGTGTGCGTGCGTCGCCGCGCAGATGGTAGCATCCATCATCAAGCACATGGCAAAGTGCTGGTCGGGCATTTCCGGGATCGCCCCGAGCGTGTCGCCGAGCTTACCGGGCTGCTCGACTTGGCCGGCATCGCCCACCACGGCGTCGCCTGCCTGCTGGAAGCGCGCTGGCGCAAGCTGGTCTGGAACTTCCCCTACAACGGTCTGAGCGTCGCCCTCGGCGAGCAGGGCTCGTCGACCGAGGAGATCATGCGCGATCCCGCGAGCCGCGCACTGCTCGAGGAGCTCATGCGCGAGGTGGTAGCGGTGGCGAACGCGGACCTGTCGGCCGCCGGTTCGGCCGCGCACATCGGTGATGACTGGGTGCGCGAGATGATTGCGCGCACCGAGAGCATGGGGCCGTACCTCACCAGCACGTTACTGGATTGGCGTGCGGGGGAGCCGATGGAGACCGAGGCGATGTTCGCGGAGCCGGTGAGGAGGGCGAAGGTCCTCGGGGTGCGGACGCCACGGATGGAGGAGGTTTTGGAACGGGTCAGGGAGAGGGAGAAGGCGGGAAAAGGGAAGACTGAAGATAGAAGATAGAAGATAGAAGATGGAAGATGAAAGAGGGGGCAGATGCTTCAGTCTTCAGCCTTCAGCCTTCAGCCTTCAGCCTTCAGTCTTCTCTTCTCCCATCTTCTTGGCTATCCCCACCAACGTATAATCCTTCATCCTCCTGGTCGTCCACGTCAACGCCCGTTCCTCGGCGAACATCGGCAACTCGGGCTCCAGGACCTTGCGCGGGTCGGACAGCAGGCATCGTCCATGTTCGCCTAAGCCATGGGCGATCGAGGTGAGCAGGTCGGCGAAACATTCGGGGCGGTAGAGGATATCGCCGCCGAGGATGAGGTCGTACGGTGCTCCCGGCAGCGGCTCGCCCCAGCGGTGGGGATGGAATTCGATGCGCGCGTCGTCAGCCATCGCGCCCAGGGCCGCGTGTACCGACGCGAGCGCAGCGGGATTGCCGTCGGCGAAGGTCACCGACCGCGCTCCGCCGGCGAGCGCGGCGCGGCCGAGCGCACCGGCTCCGCAGCCCAGATCGCACACCGCCAGGCCGACGCAGCTGACGATCGTGGCGAAGTCGCGCGCCAGGCGGGCGCCCGCTGGCCATTGATAGGCCCAGGTCCCGTCGTCGGCCGTCTGGCTGGTCATCGCGACTCGCGTTCGATCAGCGTCGGCAGGGCACACAGCCCGCGGGCCTGGATCGACGGCAGCACGTGACGGGCGAGGCGCTTGAGCCCTGGCGGCGCCTGGCCCATGGCGCAGCCGTGGCCGGCCCACGCCACCATCTCGCGGTCGTTGTCGGCATCGCCCACAGCCCACACGTCGTCACGGGCGACACCGACGTGCCGCGCGAGGCGCTCGAGGCCCCAGGCCTTGGTGATGCCGCGCGGCAGGATCTCGATGCGGTCCTCCTGGCTGAGCACCACGTAGAAGCGCTTGCCGAGGGATGCATGCAGAAGCGGCGCGATCGAGGCCATCGCGGCTGGCGGCGCGACGAACATCAGCTTGAGCGTGGATCCTTGCCAGGCGTCGAACCGCGCGGGTTCGATGGTTATGGGCACGCCATAATACTCGCGCCAGCGGCGAGTATGCGCGATCTCGTGGTCCATCACCCAGCTGTGCACGTCAGGATAGGCGCAGATCGCGCCATCGAAGGCGCGCAATTCGGCGATGATGGCGCGGGCTTCGGACTCACTCAGCGCGGCGCAGGCGAGCGGCGTCCGTCCTGGCGTGCCGACCCACGATCCATTGAAGCAGACCACGGGCACGGGCAGGCCGAGCGCGCGCCATACCCAGTCCGTGGTCAGGAGCGGCCTGCCGGTGACGATGGCCACGGTCGCACCGAGGCTGGTGAGTTCGCGCACTGCGCGGGCATGGCCCTCGGGCAGGCGCGAATCCTCGGTCAGCAGGGTACCGTCGAGATCCAGGGCGACGAGCGTCGGACGCATCGCGCTGACGATTCCCGCATCCCCATCGGGCGCAACCCCGGACCAGTCCCTCCTGGGCGAAACGAAGCTCCCCGCGGCTGGTGCCGCGGGGAGCGGAGATCACGATCGACGGATGGCGGGCCGCCCGCCGCCGTGCACTCAGAAACGCTTGCCGACCACGAACAGCAGGGCCGGACCGCTGGTGTTGATGTCGACGTTGCCACCGCCGAAATCGGGCGAGACGTGGTTGCGTAGCAGACGCAGATCGCCGCCGATCTGCCAGAGGTTCTCGAACGTATAGATGGCGGCCACGCGCAGACCGTACTCGTAATAGAGGGAATCGGCGCTGTTGCCGCCCGACGCCTTGAGCTGGGCGAAGCCGAGCCCGAGGAACGGCGTGCCCTCGAAATGCAGGCCCTCGACCTGCTGCAGCTTGTAGCCCCATCCGACCATGCCGGTGAAGACTTCACTGTTCATGTCGACCCTCGGGTCGTTGGCGAAGTTCACTGAGAACTCGCCGCCATAGATCAGGCCGCCATAGTCCCCCATGCGCTCGGTAGAACGCATCGCCTGGATGCCGACGCGGATGTTGGAATCCCATTGCACGCCATTCGAGGCGTGGTTCGGCAGCAGGCCGATCTCGCCGCGCAGATCATTGATCTCGTAGCTGTTGCCGCTGCGCGCATTTTCGTGACCGAGCGACGGGCGGGTATTTCCGGTCGCGCGGTTGACGGTCGCCTGGTTGTCGCGGTCCATGGCGACGGCGCTGGGCATGGGGATGGCCATGAGTGCGAGGGTGGCGGTGAGGGCGGAGATGGCAGTGGTGCAGCGCATGTGATGTATGGCTCCTTCGTGTGAGGCAGCATCGGAGCGGCTCCTCCTTCATCCTCCAATCGCCGAGCCCGAAACGTTGTACGAGGGTGCTCTTCGACGGATCGACCACCGGGGAGTGGAAAATACCAGCGCCGGTGAGCTCAAAGCCCCGCAAGCAATGGCATGGCCGATGCTTCTGGAGCCGGCCTATCGTTCGCTCGACGCTGTCTACACTCCCTGGTCTCGCACGCAGCCGCCACGGCTCGTCCGCCACATGACCGACTCACCGCGTCCAGTCCTGCCCGACCCCTACGACAACGGTCGGCTCATCCGTCGTCTGCTCGCGCTCAGCTGGCAGTACCGACGGCAATGCCTGGCGGTCTTGAGCTACCAGGTGGTGCTGCTGTTGCTGGGCGTCGCCGGCCTCGGGCTCATTGGACTCGGCTTCGATGTCATCAAGGAGCACGCCGATAACGGCAAGCCCGCGCATTGGCCCTTCGGCCTGCATCCGCCAGCGACCTGGAAGCCGACCGCCGAGATCGGACTGATCGGTCTGTTGGTGCTGGGCATGGCCGCGGCCCGCGCGGTGCTCAACTATTTCTACACCATGGCCCTCACCCGCCTGGTGCAGCAAGAGATCGTGGTCCACCTGCGCGGGCAGGTCTACGACAAGCTCCAGCGCTTGAGCTTCCGCTTCTTCGACGCCAACGCGAGCGGCTCGATCATCAATCGCGTGACCGGTGACGTGCAGTCGGTGCGTGCGTTCGTGGACGGCGTGCTCATGCAGAGCGTGATCATGGTGTTGTCGCTGGCGATCTACCTCGGCTACATGCTGTCGCTGCACGTGCGTCTCACCGTGGTCTGCCTGCTCACCGTCCCGGTGCTGTGGATCATCACCACCCTGTTCTCGCGCTGGGTGCGACCCGAGTACGCGAAGAACCGCGATCTGGTGGACACCATGATCCTCGGCTTCACGGAGAGCATGCAGGGCATCCAGGTGACCAAGGGCTTCGCGCGCGAGCGTGAGCAGCACGCCAAGTTCGCGACCGCCAACGCCGAGGTCCGCGATCAGCAGCGCCGCATCTTTTGGCGCCTGAGCTTCTACAACCCGACGGTGGAAATGCTGCCGCTGGTCAGCCTGACCGTTCTGCTGTCGTACGGCGGCTGGCTGGTGCTCGACGATCAGCTGGAATTCGGCACCGGACTGATGGTGTTCGTCGGCCTGCTCTCGCAGTTCTCGGCGCAGGTGTCGTCGATCGCCAACATCACCAACACCGCGCAGCAGAGCCTGGTCGGCGCCAAGCGGGTGTTCGAGGTGCTCGACACCCCGATCGAGGTCCAGAGCCCCAAGGAGGCGGTCAAACCCGTGGCGATCTCGGGCGCGGTCACCTTCCAGCAGGTATCGTTCCACTACCAGGCCGGCGATCCGGTACTCACCGATATCGATTTCGCGGTGAAACCAGGGGAATGCGTGGCGATCCTCGGCGCAACCGGATCCGGCAAGAGCACGCTGATGAGCCTGATCCCGCGCTTCTACGACCCGACGCGCGGGCAGATCCTCATCGATGGCACCGACATCAGGCGCATGGACGTGGATACGCTCCGTCGGCGCATTGGCCTGGTCTTCCAGGAGAGCTTCCTGTTCAGCCACACTGTGGCGGCGAACATCGCCTTCGGCCATCCCGAGGCCACGCAGGAGCAGATCGAACGCGCCGCCAGGGTGGCGAGCGCGCATGAGTTCATCGTCGGACTGGCCCACGGCTACCAGACCATACTCGGCGAATCCGGTGTGAACCTCTCGGGCGGCCAGCGCCAGCGCCTGGCGATCGCCCGCGCGGTGCTGCTCGAGCCATCGATCATGCTGCTCGACGATCCCACCGCCGCGATCGACGCGCAGACCGAGCACGAGATCCTCGAGGCCATGGACAAGGCGATCAAGGGCCGCACCACCTTCGTGGTCGCCCACCGCCTGAGCACGCTCAAACGCGCTGACACCATCCTGGTGCTCGATGGCGGCCGCATCGTCGAGCGTGGCGGTCATGACGAACTGATGCGCGCCGGCGGTCACTATTTCCGTGCCGCCGAGATGCAGCTGATGGACGACGACACGCGTCGCCGCCTGCGCGAGGCGGATCAGCCATGACCGGCAAGCCGCTCGGTGGCATCGTGCAGATCCAGCCCGCGCGCGAGCGCGAGATCGAGCAGCGTCCGCTCGAATACGCGTTGATCGTGCGCATGTTCTCGTTCACCAGGCCGTACGCGCTCAAGCGCAATGTGCTCTACGCCTTCGTCATCCTGCGCTCGCTGCAGCTGCCGGCCCTGGGCATGGCCATGGGCTGGGTGCTGGGCCTGATCGTGCGCCAGCACAAGCTGCCGCAGGATCAGCGCGATTTCCAGGTCATCCTATCGGCGGTCGGCGGGTACCTCGCGCTGGCGCTGTTCACCAACATCTGCCTGCACTTCCGCCAGCGGCTTGCGCTGGAGCTGGGCGAGGCGGTGGTCCACGATCTACGCGACGCTATCTACCGGCACCTGCAGACCCTGCCGATGGAGTTCTACCACAAGACCAGGCTCGGGCGCATCATCAGCCGCATCACCTCGGACGTCGACGTGGTGCGCGCCGGCGTGCAGGATGTCGCCTTCGTCAGCGTGGTGCAGTTCGGCCAGATGCTGGGCGCGGCGGCGTGCATGGTGTGGATGGACTGGAAGCTGTTCATGGTGGTGCTGGCGATGGTGCCGGTGCTGTGGACCATCAACCGCAAATTCCGCTTCAAGCTCAGCCGCGCCAATCGCGAGGTGCAGGAGAGCTTCAGCCGCGTGACCGCCACGCTCGCCGAATCGGTCAACGGCATCCGCGTCACCCAGGGCTTCGTGCGCCAGGACGTCAACGGCGGTCTCTTCCGCTCGCTGATCCTCGACCATTCACGCTACAGCATGGGCGTCGCGCAGCTGTCGGCGGTGTTCCTGCCGCTGCTCGAATTCAACGGCCAGCTGTTCACCGCGCTGCTGCTGATCATCGGCGGCACCTGGGTCCTGGGCGGCGAGATGCACGTCGAGACGCTCCTTCAGTTCTTCGTTCTCGCCAATCTGTTCTTCGGCCCGATCCCGACTCTGGGCAACCTCTACAACCAGGCGCTCACCGCCATGGCCGGGGCCGAACGCATCTTCAAGCTGCTCGACACCAAGCCGGCCTGGCAGGATCCGCCAGGCGCCACGGATCTGCCGCCCATCCGCGGCCGCGTCGAACTCAGGCGCGTCGGCTTCGCCTACGATGCCGGCAGGCCGGTGCTCCTGGATGTCGATCTGGTCGTCGAACCCGGGCAGACCGTCGCGTTGGTCGGCCACACCGGGTCCGGGAAGAGCTCGATCATCAACCTGATTGCGAAATTCTACCTGCCGACTTCCGGCGAGATCCTCGTCGACGGCCACGACCTGCGTAGCGTCACCAGCCATTCGCTGCACCGGCAGATGGGCCTGGTGGCCCAGAACAACTTCCTCTTCAGCGGCACGATCTACGACAACATCCGCGTCGGTCGTCCCGAGGCGACGGACGCCGAGATCGTCGAGGCCGCGCGTCGCCTGAACTGCCTCGATCTGATCGAGGCGCTGCCCAACGGCTTCGCCACCGTCGTCGGCGAGCGCGGCAGCGGCATCTCGCTCGGCCAGCGCCAACTGGTGTGCTTCGCCCGCGCCCTGCTCGCCGACCCGCGCATCCTCATCCTCGACGAGGCCACCAGCTCGGTGGACGGCATGACCGAGGCGCGACTGCAGCGCGCGCTCGAGACGCTGCTCGCCGGACGGACCAGCTTCGTGGTCGCGCATCGCCTGAGCACCATCAGGCACGCGGACCAGGTGCTGGTGCTCGACCACGGGAAGGTGGTGGAGAGGGGGAGGCACGAGGAGCTGCTGGATCGCGGGGGGGTGTATATGAATTTGTATAGGCAGTTCGCCACGGCGGCGGAGTCAACGTGAGGAGGACGCAGGGGAGCTTCTGAGTCTCGCTCCGTCTTGTCTCCGGTCTTCAGTCTTCACTCTTCACTCTTCCGTCTTCCGTCTTCCCTTCCCAATTCCCCCCCCCCCCCCCATCCCACCCCTGTCAGCCATCCACCCCTCCCATCTAGCTTCCCCCCGTCCCCCGAACTAAGCTCCCGCCATGCCCTCCTGGCAGATCGTCATCACCGGCTGCGGCACCAGCCACGGCAACCCACCCTGGGGCTACCCGGCGATGTGGTCCTCCGATCCGAAGGATCTCCGCCGCCGTTCCGGAGCGGTCCTGATCGGCCCCAAGGGCCAGACCCTGCTGATCGATTGCGGTCCTGACCTCATGCATCAGATGCGCGACCCGCATCGCGATTGGGACGGACTCGGCTATCCCGCGCGCTGCATCACCCGTTGCGACGGGGTGCTGCTCACCCACGACCACGCCGACCATTCCCACGGCATCAACGACCTGCGCCATCTCAACCGCCTGATGAAGGGCCAGAGCATCCCGGTGTACGGCCATCCCGACCATCTCGAGCGGCTGGTGGCGATGTTCCCGTTCTGCTTCGGATCGCGCGACGAGCTCTACCACATGGGCTCGCCATCGCTGGTGGCGCGCGAACTCTCGGACGACGTTCCTACCGGCATCTGCGGGCTCGAGACCATTCCCTTCGCGATGAGCCATGGCCCTGGGGGGCGCACCACCGGCTTCCGCTGCGGCACGCTCGCCTACCTCACCGACCTGAAGGAGCTGCCGTCCTCGGCGGACCGCCATCTGCGCGGGCTCGATCTGCTGGTCCTCGACATGCTGCGCGAGGAGCCGCACCCCACCCACCTGTGCTGGGCCGAGGCCGAGGCGGTCATCCGCCGGCTCGCGCCGAAGCACACGGTGCTCACCCACATGGGCCACGAGGTGCGCCACGCCGAGTGGGCTCGTCGCCTGCCCCCGGACGTGGTCATGGCCTGGGACGGCTGGAGCGGGGTTTTCACCGCGCCCGCCACGATCAATCATGGCTGAACGGTCTTTTCGCGGCATGCTTCCCGCATGTCCAGCGGCGCGCGGCAGGTGATCGGAGACCTCGGCAGGAACCTCGGCAGGGTCCTGGGAAGAATAGTGGGCGAGGCGCGCGGCGTGTTCGCGGACCGCCGCCTGTGGCTGCCCCCGGCAATCGCGTTCACGTTCATGGCGTTGGCCATGCTGTCTCCGGTGGCGTGCGCGTCGCGCGGTAAGCATGGCGAGCCATCCGACAGCGTCGAGGCGCCGTACCAGGTGGCGCCTCCGGCGGGTGCCCAGAGCGCGGTTCCGGCTCCCGATCCACTCCCGTCAGCGCCGCAAGGCTCGCGGCCGATGGCGCCGCGCGCGTCGATCGCCACCGAGCCGATCATCCGCGTGCTGCTGCAATCAGGCTCCAGCGTCGAATTCACGCTGCTCGCGTCGGGTCATCTCGGATCCACGCCCGTCTCGCCCGGGATCTACGTGGCGCAACCATCCTCGGATGGACGAGGGATCAGCATCAATGGCGTCGCCTGCGCTGCCGACATCACCCTCGCGCTCGATGCGGCGCCGGGATCCGATGGCGCGCGCTTCGCCGCGCGGCTGACTCCGCCGATCGGCAAGCCGCAGAGCCTGCGCTTCTCGGGCAGCCCGGTCCTGCACCTCGATCGTACCGGACGCGTCCAGCTGATCGAACTGGTACCGATGGAGACCTACCTGGCCGGCGTGCTGCCGACCGAGATGGTGCCGAGTTGGCCGCTCGAAGCGCTCAAGGCCCAGGCGGTCGCGGCGCGCAGCTACGCCTCGGCGCATTACCTCGATCGTGCCGCCTCGGCCTGGCAGCTGCATTGGCACTACAGCGTGGACATGGCCTACGGCGGCTGTCCGGCGAAACGCTATGCCGGAGTCCACCAGGCGCTCGACGCCACGCGCGGCAGGGTGCTCGAGTATCACGGCTCGCCGGTGCCGGCTCTGTTCCACGCCTGCTCGGGCGGGCGCACCGAGTCGGCCGCGAACCTGTGGCCAGAACTACGCGGCGCCGACGGTGGCAGCGCGACGCCGGCGATGCCGGTGGTCGACGATCCGTCCGCACGCGGCGGCGCCGCTGCGCTGCGCATGCTCGAGACGCACTGGCAATGGAAGGTCAACGTGCCGTTGGCGGACATCACCAGCGGACTCGCCGATTGGACACGCGAGCATCCCGAATCGCGGCTGACCTTCGGCACGGTGCTCGAGGTCAAGCCCGGCCAGCGCTTCGCCGATTCGGGCCGGGTCGCCACCGTCTCCATCCGCCATCGCATCGGAAAGAAGGAATTCACCACGCTGCTGTCGGCCGCGGATTTCCGCATGGCCGTCGGACCGGGCCTGGTGCGTTCGACCTGGTGGGACCGCTGCGTGATGGCCGCCGGCAAGGGCGCCACCGGCGGGACACTGGTGCTCGCCGGCCGCGGTTTCGGCCACGGCGTCGGCCTGTCCCAGGTCAGCGCGTGGAAGATGGCCACCGACGGCGATCAAGCCGAAGCCATCCTCGCCCGCTTCTATCCCGGCGTGGCGATCGTCCCATCGTGGCCGTGAGGAGAGGAGAATGCTCTTCAGTCTTCCGTCTTCCATCTTCTCCGGTCTCCCTCGTCATTCGCCAGCTGTGCTGGAGAGACGGAGATCGAAGAGGGAAGACGGAAGATCGAAGATCGAAGACGGAAGCCCGACAACCACCAACCACTGCTCCCTGCCTCCATGACTGACCTCATCCGCTCTCTGGCTTCGTTGCTGTTCGCGGCCGCGCTGATCGGTGCCGAGCCCGCTCCCGCGGTCGATGGCGCCGCGGCGGCGCTCGAGGATCTGCGCGCCGCGAACGTCGCGCGCGCTGGTCTCGCTCGTGAATGGCAGGAGTGGCAGGCAGAGAGCGAGCGCACCTACGCGTTGCTCGATACCGTGCAGAGCCAGGTGTCGCGGCTGCGCGCGGATGCCGCGAATGCGCGCGAGGCCACCGCCACGCTCGCCCAGGAAGTGGCGACGGCTGGTGCATCGCGGCGCCGGCTCGACGCGCTCGACGAGGTCTTCTCCGCGCAGGCGCGTGCCATCGATGCCGCGCTGGCGCGCGCGAAATCGGCGAGTGCACCCGGCGCGGTATCTGTGCCATCGGGCGAGGGTGAGCCGCGCGCCGCGTTCGCCGCCGCGATCCGCGCGCTTGAGGCCGCCGAGCGCTCGGCGTCCACATCGGCGGTCGAGATCGCCGAGGGGATGCTCGATGGTCAGCGCCGCGCCGTGACCCTGCTGCGCGTCGCTGGGCTCGGATGGTGGTCGGAGATCGACGGACCGCGCTCGGGCGTCGCCACGCCGGCGGGGGCCGACGCGCCTCCGACGCTCGAGGTGGTGTCGGATCCGGCGTTCGCCCAGGCGATCCGCCACGCCATCGCCACCACCCAGGGCTCACGCCCACCCGAGTTGTTCGTGCTGCCGCTGCGCGCATCCGCGATCTCCCTGGACGCACCAGCGTCGGGTCCGAGCGCTCCGGTCGCGCCTGGCGCGAAGAAGGACGCGCTTCCCGCCTCCGATTCCGCCTCCGATCCCGTCGTCGGACCCGCCCTCGTTGGTCCCTCGGGCGACCGGCGATGAGCGGGCTTCCGCGCGGCGGCACGCTGCTCCTGGCGATGGCTCTGCTGTCGACGTTGCGTGTCGCGGTACCGGGGGCGGATGTCGCCAGCGACGCGACCGAGACGCGCGCATCCGCCGAGCAGCTGTTGAAGGAAGGGCGCACACGCATCCTGGGCGAACGGGCCGAGCTCGCGCGTCAGCTCGCGGACGCCTATCAGCATCTCGAGGACGCGCGCACCGAGGCCGCAGCCAGCGCGCGCGCGCGCGCCACCGCCGAGGACCAGCTGCGCCGCGCCGGAGCCACCGCGGGCCAGGACGAGCAAGCACTGCGCGGCGCGGTGATCCAGCTCTACGCCGCTGCGCGGTTGACCCCGCCACTGGGCGTGCCCGACGTCGCGGCCATGCCAAGGGTACTCGACGCCATTTCTGTGCGCGCCGCGCGCATCGCCGACGGCCTCGGCTGCCGCCTGGGGGACGAGGAGATCCTCGACCGCGACGGCGTGCCGACGCACGCCCAGGTGCTGCGGCTCGGCAACGCCGCGATGATCGCCTACGGCGCCACCGCGCGCGCCCGGGGATTGCTCGCCTCCACCACCAGCGGACGGGGCATGGTGTCGGGTCCAGAGCTGCCCAGCTCCGCGCTGATCGATCGCGCGCGGCTCGCCAGCGGCGCCGCGGGAGGTTCTCGCGGGGGATTGGTGGGCGTGCCGCTCGACCTCGACGGTTCCATCGCACGCGCCCACCACGGCGAGTCCCTCGGGTTCTCGGAATGGTTCGCCTCGGGCGGATTCTTCATGTGGCCGATCTTGGCCACCGGCCTGTGCGGATTCGCGATCATGATCGAGCGAGCCTGGTGGTACGCGCGCACGCGCTCCGGCGATCCCGCCGCGGCGATCGCTGCCGCGCGCGCAAAGCTCGATAAAGGCGCTCCCGAGGATATCCTCGCCATCCCGGCCCTGCCGCTCGAACGCGTGCTCGCGGCCGGCGTGGCGTCCTCGGGCGATGGTCGCGAAGCGCGCGAGGCCGCGCTCGGGCGCGCGCTCCTTGCCGAGGAGCCTGCGCTCGACCGCGGCCTGTCGCTGCTCGCCGCGCTCGCTGCGTGCGCGCCGCTGCTCGGCCTGCTCGGCACGGTCTCGGGGATGATTGGCATGTTCGCCACCATCGCCGAACACGGTTCGGGCAATCCGCGGCTGCTCTCGGGCCACATCTCAGTGGCGCTGGTGACGACCCAGTTCGGACTGATGGTGGCGGTGCCGCTGCTGGTCGGGCACGCATGGTGTTCGCGCCTGCGCGAACGCCGCGCCCTGGCGCTCGAGGAGGCGGCGGCGGCGATGGTCGGGCGCGATCGCCCAGCGCCGATCCCCGGCCGCTACGACACCGAGATCGAACGCATCCGGCCATGAATGCCCTGATGTCACAACTGGGGTCGCAGACGGCGGCATGGTTCGCGGCCGGGGGCCCGCTGATGCCGGCGATCCTGGCGGTGTCGCTGTCGCTCTACGCGCTGATCGTGCACCGCATGCTGACCTTCCGGCGCTCTCCCCGCCGCACTCCCCAGGGAGGTGAAGACGATCGCGGTGCCGAGACCTACGGCGATCCCAGCGCGGGCCTGTCGCTGATCCACGCGCTGGTGTCGATCCTGCCGCTGCTCGGCCTGCTCGGCAGCGTCGGGGGGATCATGCGCACCTTCGATCTCGCCGCCTTCGGCGTGCGCGGCCATGCCGCGGCCAAGGGCGTCGGTGAGGCGCTCATCACCACCGAGTTCGGCCTCGCCGCGGCCGTGCCGGGCATCGTACTGCACTGGTGGCTCGTGCGCCGGGCCCGCCTCGCGCGGGGAGATCGCTCATGAGGGGCCTGCGCGTGCTCAGTCGCAGCGCTGGTGAACGCCCGGCGGCGCGCATCGATGTCACCAACTTCATTGACATCGTGCTCATCCTGCTGATCTTCCTGATCGCCACGTCGACGTTCGTCACCGAATCGGCGGTGAGCGTCGATCGCCCGCGCTCCGATCGCGCCGAGGACGCCGCGGACAGCTACGTCACGGTGGCGATCACCGGTTCG
This sequence comes from Planctomycetota bacterium, assembly GCA_038231435.1. Taxonomy (GTDB): domain Bacteria; phylum Planctomycetota; class UBA11346; order UBA11346; family UBA11346; genus JACCZE01. The sequence goes on along the minus strand of JBBRLJ010000004.1, from coordinate 96,321 downwards.
GGTTCGGTGCACTGCGGCGGGCGCGAGGTCTCGCCGGAAGCGCTGCCCGAGGAGGTCTCGCGGGTGCTGCGCGACCGCGGCGCGACGCGCGTGGTGGTGCTCTCAGACCGCGAGGCGCCGGTCGGCCTGACTCTGCACGTCATGGACCTGTGCCGCGACGGCGGCGCCGCGCGCGTCGATCTCGCCGCCCAGCGCGGAGGGTCGCAATGATCCAGCGCCCCATCTCGCGATCACGGCAGCGCCCGACGCGTGTGGCAGTCATCGCGATCGCCGCGGCGGTCGCGACCAACGCGGCCCTGGTCTTGACGCTGGCATGGATCTCGCGCGCTCAACCGGTGCTCGAGACGATCGCGCTGCCGCCGATCCAGCGCATTACCTTCGCCGACCCCGCCGTCGAGGCGCCGCAACCCACCGCGCCCGCGCGCGCTCCAGCCGCCGAGGCGCAGGTGGCGGTGCCGCCACAGGCGCTCGAGCTGCCCGATCTCGACCAGGGTCCGACGCTTCCACGCGCGCCCTCCGAGCTCGCCGCGCCGGCGTTGCCGGTGCTGCCGCTGGCGCTTCCCGAATTCGTCAGCGACGCCGCCGGCGCCGCGGGCCCCGATAGCGACGACCGCCTTCCGGCGATGGCGGCGCTTGGCCCAGGCGATGCGATGCCCGAGCTGGTGAGCCCCATCAATCTCGAGCGCTTCTATCCGCGCTCGGCGCTGCGCCGCGGCATCGCCGGCGACACGCGCCTGCGCTTGACCATCGATGCCGACGGCCGCGTGCTCGATTGCGCGGTGCTGTCGAGCGATCCGCCGGGCGAATTCGAGGAGCAGGCGCGCAAGCTCGGCATGAGTCTGCGTTTCCGCCCCGAGCGGCGTAGTGGCCAGGCGGTGCCGTCGGTGGTGGTGCATCCCGTCCACTGGAGCCCGCCGTGAGCGCGCGCATCGTCTACGGATCGGTATCGGGGCTGTCGAGGCTGATGGTCCTGGTTGTCGTGTTCGTGGTGCTCGCCGCGCCGCCCGCCCACGCGAGCGAGGCGCGCACCGTGCCCGAGGAGGTCGCGCGGGTGCTGCGCGCGGTCCAGGCCTCGACCAACCCCGCAGAGCAGTGGGCGATCCTGGCGGCGTACCAGGGCAAGCCGCACGCATTGGTGGCGTTGGCGCGCGGCCACGCCCAGTCGATCCTCGGCCACGAGCCGGAAGCGACTCAGGAATACCGCGACGCGCTGCGCCTCGATCCGTCGCTGCATGAGGCCGCGCTCGCGCTGGCGCGCCAATCGGCGGCGCATGAAGCGTGGGCGGAGGCGATCCAGCTACTGGCCGCGCATTGCGATCCGGCGACCGCCGACGCGCCGGCGCTGATGCTCTACGCCCAGGCCGCGCTCGGGATGAATGACCTGCGTCTCGCCACCGTGCTCGACCAGCAGGCGCTCGCGCGATTCCCGGCGGATCAGGGCGTGCGCCGCCTCGACGTGGCGGTGCTGACGCGCTCGGGCCGTTCGGCGGAGGCCGCGGTCGCCGCGCGTGGCGCGCTTGCGCACGATCCCCAGAACGCCGACCTGTGGCGCCAGCTCGCTTGGGCCGAGCAGGACCGCGGCGATCAGCAGGCCGCGCTCGCCGCGCTCGAGGCGGCGTGGCTGGTGTCCCAGGAACCTTTCGACCGACGCCGGCTCGCCGACGCCCAGCTGGGCAGCGGCCAGCCCCAGGCGGCGCTGGTGAACTTCCGCGTGCTGGCCACCGCCTCGCTCGACGCCAAGTCCATCGATCCGCCGCTGCTGCTCGCCGCGGCGCGCGCGGCCGCCGAGGCGGGCGATACCCCGCAGGCGCTGGCATGGCTGGATCGCGTGCCCGAGGAGAGCCGCACCCGTCACGCACGCCTCTTCGCAGCGCGTATCGCGCTGCGCGCTGGCGACACCGCGGCGGCGGCGAATGCGCTCGAGCCGCTGCTGGCGGCGGGCGAGCTCGACCCCGGCGTGCTGGTGTGGGCCGGCGCGATCGCCGACAAGTCCGGGGCGTGGGAACGCGCCGAAGCGCTCTACCGCCAGGCGGTGGCAGCCGCCGGCCAAGGCACGGGCGCGGCGCGGCTGCATCTCGCCGATCTGCTCGTCCGGCACGATCGGCTCGACGAGGCGCGCGTGGTGCTGCGCGAGGAGCTCTCGGCGGATCCCGCGGATACGCAGGCGCGAAGCATGCTCGAGGTGCTGTCAGTTGGGGGACTACGGCCCCCCAACATCGGCCTTCGGCCTGCCCCCCAGGAAGAAACGGGCAGGTAGGTCTGGAGACGCGGCCTGCGGCGCGTCTGGACACAAAGACGATGCCAGAGTGCATCGGGCGCGTGGTGCACCAGGAAACGGGGCTCGGGCCGGCGGTTGGACTTCACCGTCCGGTGGGGGAGGATCCGCGGCCGGAGGCACCATGCGTCGACGCACGAGCGGTCTGGGTATAACGGGTTGGCTGGTGGCCGCGGTCGCGTGCGCGGTGTTCGTCGTCGGTTGCGAGGACCGCGATCCGATCTTCCACGCCGATGCCCAGCCCAAGGTGGACACCACCGAACAGGACATCAAGGCCGAGCTCGCTCAGCTCGCGCGCGGCAAGGACGTCAAGGACATCGAAGGCTCGGCGCTCTACGACGAGGCGGTGGGCAAACTCACCCGCCGCGGCTCGGCGATCGAGACCAAGGTCATTGATGCCATGCGCACCGATACCGACTGGGGCGTGCGCATGGGCTGCGTCGAGGTCCTGCAATCGATCGGCACCAAGACCTGCGTCGAACACCTGATCGCCGCGCTGGTCGACGATCAGCCGCTGGTCGCCTTCCATGCCGACAAGACGCTCCAGGAGCTGACCAAGCACCGCGAGATCCCCGCCGCGGCGCAGCCTGCCGGCGCGAACGGCCTGACCCCGGTCCCGGTGCGCGACAAGCACGACCTGCCGCTCGACGCCGAGGCGCGCATCTGGGCGCAGTGGCACCAGGAGAACAAGAAGGTGCTGCACGACGCGTGGGAAGCGTGGTGGAAGGACAACAAGACGAAGACACGGGTGGAGTAGGGAATCGCTCTCCGGTCTCGAGTCTTCGGTCTTCGGTCTTCCGTCTTCTCCTGCCGTCTCCGTGGCACGGATACAGAAGACGGAAGATGGAAGACCGAAGATTGAAGTCTGAAGATTGAAGTTTGAAGCCGGTCAGCCGACAGCCGAGAAACCGACGCTCCGTCGTCCTCAGTCCTTCGCAGAGATCGTATATTTCCACAGATCGCGGGCGGCGAGGACCGTGGTTCCCGGACAGGCTTCGGCGGCTTCAGCGAGCAGGTCATCGACGCTCAGGGTGGGCGCTACGCCATCCTCGTCATCGCCCTGCGCCGCGTCGCTGGCGTCGCCTTCGGTGTAGCGGCTGCTGAAATGGGTGATGATCAGCGCGCGCGCGCGCAGGCGGTGGGCGAAGTCCGCGGTCATGCGCGTGGTGCTGTGGCCCCATTGGCGGGCCTTGTCCTCGCGGGCGCGATCATAGGTGGTCTCGCAGACCAGCAGATCGCAGTCGCTCCCCGCTTCGAGCAGCGCGCTCGGGTCCGAGGTGTCGCCGAGCAGCACCAACTTGCGCCCCGGACGCGGCGGATCGGCGACCTGGTTGGGCTGGACGGCGCGGCCATCGGCGAGCGTCACCGCGCGCCCGCGCTGCAGTTCGCCGAAGAGCCGCCCCGCAGGCACGCCGAGCGCTTCGGCGCGATCCGGATGGAAGCGCCCGGGGCGCACGCCTTCAGTCAGGCAGTAGCCGAAGCACGGCACGCGGTGCGGCAGCGGGTGCGACGAGACCGTCCATCCATCCCAGGTACCGAGCTCGCGGCCAGTGCTCAACGGATCGAGCTCGGTGATGTCGAGCGAGAAGGGCATGAACGAATCCGAGATGCGCAGGGTGGTCTCGATCAGTTCGCGCACGCCGCGCGGGCCGATCAACCGCACCGGTTCGGTGCGGCCATTGATCGCCATGGTCGAGAGCACGCCGGGCAAGCCGAAGCAGTGATCGCCGTGCAGGTGCGTGATCAGGATGCGCTCGATCTTCATCGGCCTGAGGCCCGCGCGCATCAGCTGGTGCTGCGTGGCCTCGCCGCAGTCGAGCAGCCAAATCCCGCCATGATCGAAGGTCACCGCCTGGCTGGTGACGTTGCGTCCGAGCGTGGGCACGCCGGCGGAGGTGCCGAGGAAGGTGATGTGCACGAAAACAGGGTAGCTGCGGAGGGGGAGGGGGAAGACAGAAGGCAGAGGACGGGAAGATGGAAGATGGAAGATCGAAGAGAGACGAGACCAGACGGTTGGTCGGAGGTTTTCGTCATGCGAGGTTCCTGCTCCCGCCTGACGCATCCGACTATGCTGTCGCGTCTTCCGGTCTTCGTTCTTCCGTCTTCCATCTTCTGTCTTCCCCTTTCCCCCCTTTCCCCCTTCCAACTTCTCCTTCCCCCGCCCTCGGCTATAAGCCCGGCCCAGGAGTCCCCATGCCCGCGATCGACATGCCCTTGGCCCAACTGATGACCTATGCCGGGCGCAACCCGTGCCCGCCGGACATGGACGCGTTCTGGGACTCGTCGATCGCGGCGATGCGCGCGCTCGACGCCAAGGTCGAGCTGCGGCCCGCGCCGTTCGCGCCTCGCGAGGCGGAATGCTTCGACCTCTTCTTCACCGGCATGGGCGGCGCGCGCGTGCACGCGAAGTACCTGCGGCCGCGCCAGCGGACGGGGCGCTGTCCGGCGATGCTGATCTTCCACGGCTACAGCGGCAACAGCGGCGACTGGTTCGACAAGCTCGCGTGGGTGGCCCAGGGCTACTGCGTCGCGGTGCTCGACTGCCGCGGCCAGGGCGGCCGCTCCGAGGATGTCGGCGGCGTGCATGGCACCACGCTGCGCGGCCACATCGTGCGCGGCCTCGACGACGCGAGCCCGGCCAAGCTGCTGTTCCGCGACATCTTCCTCGACACCGCGCAGCTCGCGCGCGTCGTCATGGGCTTTCCCGAGGTGGATCCAGCGCGCGTCGGGGCCACCGGCGGCTCACAGGGCGGGGCGTTGACCCTGGCCTGCGCGGCGCTCGAGCCGGGCGTGCGCATGGCCGCGCCGGTGTATCCGTTCCTGTGCGACTACCGCCGGGTCTGGGAGATGGATCTGGCCAAGGACGCTTACGACGAACTGAAGACGTATTTCCGGCAGTTCGATCCCAACCACGAGCGCGAGGACGCGATCTTCTCCCGCCTCGGCTACATCGATTGCCAGCACCTGGCCAAGCGCATCCGCGCAACGGTGCTGATGGGCGTGGGCCTGATGGACACCATCTGCCCGCCCTCCACCCAGTTCGCGGCCTATAACAAGATCACTTCGCCCAAGGAGCTGGCCATCTTCCCCGACTTCGGCCACGAGGGCCTGCCGGGGCTGTCGGACCGCATCAGCGCGTTCATGTCCGCTCTGTAGGCGGCTGCGGTCGCGTGCGACGCCCCGCCCCGCCCGCTGGCGCGCGGGGCATAGCGCGATACCTTTCCGACGATGTTGTCCGGGGATTTGCTGAACCAGATCGTGCGGGTGGTGGTCCTGCTCGGCCTGCTCGCGTATTTCAGCATCAGCCTGACGCGCGGCCTGATCGATGACCCGTCGCGCGACGGGCGCGGTCCGCTGGCCACGGGCACCGGCCAGGATCCGGGCGTGCGCGTGCTGCTGCTGAACCGCCAACCGCCGGATCCCATCCGCACCTACGACAAGCTCGACGTCGCGATCCTGCAGACCGTCGACGTGGTGACGCCGTACAATCCCGACGACCCGCAGCTCCATCTCACCCTGCACGCTGGCTCCACGTTGCGCATCCAATCCGACACCAAGGACGGGCTGATGCTCGGCAGCAAGGAATGGGGCAAGGATTACACCTGGGCGGTGTCGTCGCTGCGCGTCCAACCCAGCCGCACCGTGCCCGAGGTGGTGACGAGCACCACGGCCACCGCCGAGGCGAACGCCCAGGCCAGCAACCCGGCCCGGCGCGATCCGACGCTCTTCGAGGCCGCAGACCGCGACGCGGTGTTCGCCCTTCCCGGTGGCCGCTACCGCGGTTCGCTCGAGGTGATCTGGCACAGCGCGAAGGATATCGAGGCCATCAACTGCTTGCCGATGGAATCCTACATCGAGGGCGTCATCTCGGTCGAGATGTCGCCGAGCTATCCGCTCGAGGCGCTCAAGGCGCAGGCCATCGCCAGCCGCGGCTACGCCTTCGCCCACCAGTCGCTCGCGCGCAATGCGCGCGTCGAATATGACGTCATGGATACCGCCGACGACCAGGAGTACCGCGGCACCGGCAATGGCAACGCCGCGGTGCGCGGCGCGGTTCGCGAGACGCGCGGCGTCGTCACCATGGTGGACCATACCAATCCCTTCGCCCCGCTGTTCTGCGCGAGTTCCGGCGGCTACACCGAGTCGATCGACAACGTCCTGCCAAACTCGCGCGACGTCTTCGGCCGCGTGCCGCTCGGGCTGGTGATGACCGCGCATCCGGATCGCTTCTGCCAGCTCGGCGCCGAGGGCCTGGGCTACATGGGATCCCACTGGACGTACACCACGGTGATCAAGCCCAGCGACCTGCAGCTCAAGCTGTCGAAGCTGCTCGAGGCCGAAGGCAAGCACGTCGGCTACATCCACAACCTGCGCGTCGGCCGGCGCGACAAGCGCTCGAACCGCGTCGAGACCGTGCTCGTCGATCATACCCTGTCCGCTGATCCCATCGAGATCCCCGCCCATAGCTTCCGCATGCTGGTCGGCCCCAATCAGCTGCGCTCGACGCTGTGGAGCGCCGACAGCCCCAAGCGCATCGAATCCAGCGAAGGCAAGCGCACCATCACCTACCAGATCACCTCCATCGGCTTCGGCCATGGCGTGGGCATGAGCCAGATCAGCGCCTGGGAGATGGCGAACGAGAAGTATCTCGCGCCGGAAATACTGAAGGCGTTCTACCAGGACATCCAGCTGGTCACGAAGTGGTGAAGAGATCCTGGGGATTCACGACAGCTGTCTTCCTCTTCGATCTTCCGTCTTCGGTCTTCCATCTTCCCTCTTCTCCTGCTTTCTCCACGTGCTTCGAGATGCAGGGAACGTGCGAAGGCTAGAAGTTCGACAATCGAAGATCGAAGACTGAAGACCGAAGATCGCAGACTGAAGCCCGACAACCGACGACCGACATCCACTCCCGCCGTGAACTCCCTTACCTTCACCATCTCCGCCGTCTCCGGCTCGGCCCGGGCCGGGATCCTGACCACGCCGCATGGCAGCGTGCCGACGCCGTGCTTCATGGCGGTGGCGACGCTCGGCGGTCTGAAGGGGGTCACCGCCGAGCAGGCCGAGGCGCTCGGGCAGGGGGTGATGCTCGCGAACACCTATCATCTCGCGCTGCGTCCAGGCGCGGCGACGGTGCGAGCACTCGGCGGATTGCACGCCTTCGCCGGCTGGCGCGGCCCGATGCTCACCGATTCGGGCGGCTACCAGGTGTTCAGCCTGGCCGCGAATCGCATCATCACCGACCAGGGCGTGTCGTTCCGCAGCCATCTCGACGGCGCCGCGCTGATGCTCGGCCCCGAGGAGAGCGTGGGCATCCAACGCACGCTCGGCGCCGACATGATCATGGCCTTCGATGAATGCCCGCCCTCGTCGGCGGAGCGCGCGCAGGTGGATCAGGCGACGCGCCGCACCGCACTGTGGCTCGAGCGTTCGGTGGCCGCGTGGCGTGCCGCCGGCGAACATGGCGGCGCGGGGTCGCAGGCGCTCTACGGCATCGTCCAGGGCGGCCTGCACCGTGATCTGCGCGAACGATCGGCCGAGGATGCGCTGCGCCACGATCTCCCCGGCTACGCGCTCGGCGGGCTAGCGGTGGGCGAGAGCGCCCAGGAGCGGATGCGCGTGATCGACTGGATCGCGCCGGTGCTGCCGGCGGGCAAACCGCGCTACCTGATGGGCGTCGGCACGCCGCTCGACCTGGTCGAGGCGATCGCGCGCGGCATCGATCAATTCGACTGCGTGCTGCCCACACGCATGGGCCGCCATGGCACCGCCTACACCGATGCCGGCCCGCAGCGCATCAAGCGCGCCGAGAGCGCTCGCGACACCAGTCCGATCGATGCGCAGACCCCGAGCGCGGCCAGCCGCCACAGCCGCGGCTACCTCCACCACCTGCTACGCAGCGGCGAGCACCTCGGCGGCACGCTGCTGTCGCTGCACAACCTCGCCTACTACCGCCAGCTGATGGCGCGCTGCCGTGCGGCGATCCGCCAGGACCGCTTCGCCGCGTTCGCCGACGCCTTCCGCGCGGGCTACCGCGACGACGTCGCCGATGGCGAGGACGCACCTGCTCCCGACCGGCGCGGGCCGGAGTGAGATCGCGTGATCGGAGCGCGCTCGGGCTTGCCACGCCCGGGCCGCGGGTAGCGTCGCGCCCGTGAGCGCTCACGAAGTCATCGCGTACTCCGACGGCGGTTGCCGGGGCAATCCCGGGCCGGGCGCATGGGCGTGTCTGATCATCAATCCCAAGACCGGCGAGGCGCTCGAGCGCTGCGGTGGTGAGTCTGAGACCACCAACAACAAGATGGAGCTGATGGGCGCCATCATGGCGATCCGCTCGCTGAAGAAGCCCGGCACCTCGGCGCTCATCCACAGCGACAGCCAGTACGTGATCAAGTCCGCGAGCGAATGGATTCCCGGCTGGAAGGCGCGGGGGTGGAAGCGCAAGGAGGGCCCGCTCAAGAACGTCGAGCTCCTGCAGGAGCTCGATCGTCTGCTCGCGGGTCACCGCATCGCGTGGCAGTGGGTGCGTGGGCACGACGGCAATCCCGGCAACGAACGCGTCGATGCCTTGGCGAACCAGGCCATGGATGCGATCGCCAGGGGCGAGCACCCCAGCTACGAGAAACGGGTGATGTGGACGGGGTGACGGCAGCAGCGGGCCAGACGCAGAGCCGCGAACAGACGTCGAGTCGCGAGACGCTAGGCGCGTAGAAACACCGAGGATCCCTGGATCCTCGGCCCCATCCCTTTCCTTGCCGGCCTCGGTGCTAGCCTCGTGGCATGCGCCGAATCCTGTTCTCCACCGTCCTCGCCGTGCTCTCGGTCGTCGTGCTCGCCACTACGGCCTCATCCCAGGAAGCACCCTCGGGAGGCGATCAGCTTGAGACCGACCAATGGTTCGTCGGCGAGCTCAATGGCCATCCGGCGGTATCGCTGCACGAGGTGTGTACGCGCCACGCCGACGGTACGCGCACCACCTCGACCGACATGGCGCTGGTGATCAAGCGCAACCTCGATGATCCCGCCAAGAAGAAGCCCGAGAAGAAAGCGCCGGCCGAAGCCGACACCCGCCTCGAGGTGCGCGATTCGCAGGTGTTCGAGGAAGGCGCCGCCGGCAACATCACCTCCTTCCGCTTCGACCATGAAGAGAGCGGCACGCGATCGAGCGCCTCGGGCCGGGTCGAGAAGTCAGGCGATGCGTCAGGCGATGCCCGCCACGTGATCGCGACCCTGCATCGCCTCGGACGCAAGACCGACTTCGATCTGCCGCTGTCTGCCGGCACCGAGCTGGTCGGCGATCGCCGCAGCCAGGAGCTGTTGTGCCGGGCCGACCTCAAGGCCGGCGAGGCGCAGAGCTTCGTCTCGGTCGGCCTGGTTAACGATCGTGTGATGATCGTGACCAGCACCGCGACCTACTCGGGCGTCGACGCTGTCGGCGGACGGGCCTTCGACCTGGTCACCGACGTGATGCCCATCCCCATGCGCATGCTGCTCTCGCCCAAGGGCGACCTGCTCGGGATGACGATGAACCTGGCGATCTTCAAGCTCGAGCTGAAGCCGTCCGACGGCCCGGTCTCGCTGCTCGGGGCCGACATGGCCGCCACCGGCCTGGTGACCGCCACGGGTCCGGCACCGAAGCCGGCCGCCGTGAACCGCTACCGCTTGCCGGAAGGCGGGATCGCCGCCGAGGACGAGTTCCAGCATCTGGATGAGGGCGTGCTCACCGTGGTCTCGGAAGCGGTCCCCAGCGCGCTCGCCGAGCGCGAGGAGTACCTGAAGGCCGAGCCGCACCTCGAGATCGACGATCCCGCGATGCGCCAGTGGGTGGATGACGTGACCTCAGCGCCCCAGGCGCGCGCGGTCTCGCCGGCCGATGCGGTGACGCAGGCGGACGTGGCCGAGGATCTGCGCTTGGCGGTGCGTGCCTACCTCAAGCGCGACCTGAGCGTCGGCGATGGTTCGGCGCTGGCGACCTTCCGTTCGCGCCATGGCGACTGCACCGAGCACGCGGCGCTGCTGTGTGCCGCGCTGCGCATCGCCGGCATCCCCGCGCGTATCGAGGTAGGCATGGTATTCTCGGCCGACCATGGCGGCTGGGTCGGCCACGCCTGGAACAGCGCCTACGTCGACGGCCACTGGGCCCATCTCGACAGTGCCTATCCGGGCATGGCCCGCAGCTGCTACATCAAACTCGCCTCGACCACCGGCAAGGACGACGAATCCACCCCCGCGGTCATGCTCAAGAACCTCGCCTCGGTGATGGGCAAGGACATCGAGACGTTGCCGTAAGGCTGGACAGGGGACAGCGGAGAAGACGGAAGACGGAAGAGGAGAGAGCCAAGACGCACGTGAACGCCGGAAAACGTGTCCGGTCTTCGATCTTCAGACTTCCGTCTTCTCTGCCTTCAAACGTGCGCAGTAGGCGCCGGCCAGATCGCCGCCACCGCCAGCTGATGCTGCAGCCACGCGCGCTCGCCGTCATCCTTCGCGGCCTCGGCCTTCTTCGACGTCGCGGCGGTATCGAGCTGATGCACATCCACCGCACGCGGCGAGAGGATCTTGAGCTGGTTGTTCAACATCTGCGCGACGCCGCCCTTCAGCGCGAAGGCGCGGTAGCCCTCCTTGCCGAAGGTCTTGATCATCGCGTAGCCGTCCTTCTCGGCGATCAGCGCCACCAGGGGCGCGTGATCGGTGCGGATGCCCACTTGGCCGTCGACGGCCACGATGGTCACATGGTCGGCGTCCAGCTCGGGCAGCGCCTTCTCGGGCGTGATGATGTGCACCTTGAAGGTCATGGGTCGCGCACCTTACGAGTTCGTCGGTTCCGATTCCTGAATCCCAACCCCTCTTGCCGTCTGGGGGGCAGCCCGGAGGGCGATGTTGGGGGGCGTAGCCCCCCAACCGACAGCTACTTCTTATCGCCCGCGGACAGCTTCTGGGCCTTGGCCACGACGTCCTCGATGGTGCCGACGTACATGAACGCCGACTCGGTCAGGGTGTCGTACTGGCCGCTGAGGATGGCCTCGAAGGAGCGGATGGTGTCGTCGAGCTTGAGCGCGATGCCCTTCATGCCGGTGAACTGCTCGGCGACGGTGAACGGCTGGGACATGAAGCGCTCGAGGCGGCGGGCGCGCGCCACCAGGCGCTTGTCCTCGTCCGAGAGCTCGTCGACGCCCAGGATGGCGATGATGTCCTGCAGATCCTTGTAGCGCTGCAGTACCTTCTGCACGCCGCGGGCCACCTTGTAATGGCGCTCGCCGACGATGTGCGGCTGCAGGATGCGGCTGGTCGAGGCGAGCGGATCCACGGCCGGGAAGATGCCCTTCTCGGCGATGCCGCGCGCCAGGTTGGTGGTCGCGTCCAAGTGCGCGAAGGTGTTCGCGGGCGCCGGATCGGTGTAATCATCGGCCGGCACGTACACGGCCTGGATGGACGTGATCGAGCCGTTGCGGGTCGAGGTGATGCGCTCCTGCAGCGCGCCCATTTCGGTGGCGAGGGTCGGCTGGTAGCCCACCGCCGAGGGCAGGCGGCCGAGCAGCGCGGACACTTCCGAGCCGGCCTGGGTGAAGCGGAAGATGTTGTCGACGAACAGCAGCACGTCCTTGCCCGACTGGTCGCGCAGGTATTCGCACTGGGTCAGCGCCGACAGCGCCACGCGCAGGCGCGCGCCGGGCGGCTCGTTCATCTGGCCGTAGCACAGCGTGCAGCGGCTCTCGCCGGCCTTCACCATCGGGTAGCCGTTGGCGTCCCACTTGGCGTGGCCCTTCTCGTCCTTCTCGACCTTGAGCACGTCGGACTCGATCATCTCGTTCCACAGATCGTTACCCTCGCGCGTGCGCTCGCCGACGCCGGCGAACACCGAGAAGCCGCCGTGGTTCTTCGCCACGTTGTTGATCAGCTCCATCAGGATGACGGTCTTGCCGACGCCGGCTCCGCCGAAGAGGCCGATCTTGCCGCCCTTCACGTACGGGGCGAGCAGATCGACGACCTTGATGCCGGTCTCGAAGATCTCGGTCTCGGGGTTGAGGTCTTTGAAGGCCGGAGCTTTGGCGTGGATCGGGCGGCGAGGGCAATCCTTGGAGACCGCGGGGCCGTTGTCGATGACTTCGCCGAGCACGTTGAAGATGCGGCCGAGGGTCTCGGTGCCGACCGGCACGCTGATCGGCGCGCCGGTGTCGATGACTTCCGAGCCGCGGGTGAGGCCGTCGGTCGAGGCCATGGCGACCGCGCGCACGCGGTTGCGGCCGAGGTGCTGCTGGACCTCGGCGACCAGGCGAGTCTTGGCGCCGGTGCCGGGGTCGACGAGCTGCATCTCGAGCGCGTTGTAGATCGCGGGCAGGTTGTCGAACTCGGCGTCGAGCGTCGAACCGATGACCTGGACGACTTTGCCGGTGTTCGTGGCGGTTGCTGCGGTAGCCATGTGTAGTTCCCTGAAGTTTCTTAAGCTTTAGCCGAGACTGGCGTCGAGGAATGCGCGGAAGTGGATGCTGATGGTGGAGCGGTGGACAATCACGCCATCGCCTCGACCGCGCCGACGATCTCGGCGATCTCTTGGGTGATCTTGCCCTGGCGGCCACGGTTATAGGCGCCGGAGATGGCCTTGACCATGTCGGCGGCGGCGTCGGTGGCGTTCTTCATCGCCACGCGGCGAGCGGCGTGCTCGGCGGCGGTGGTCTGCAGGAGCGCCGAGAACAGCGCGGTGGTGACCGTCAGCGGGATGATCGCCGCGAGCAGCTCTTCGGGCTCGGGGATGTAGATGTAGTCGAAGTTCGGCTTGGCGACTTTCTTCGGCGAGTCCTTGGCCGAGGCATCGGCCGGCGCATCGGCGCCAACCGGCAGCATCACATAGCTGTCGGGCACCTGGCGAGCGGCGCTGATGAAGCGCGCGTAGACGACTTCGACGATGTCGACCTGGCCCTTGAGGAAGCGCTGGATCACCGGGCCGGCGACCTTGTCGGCGTGATGGTACTGCGTGGCCCCGACGATGCCGGTGTGGGTCTCGGTGGGGGTGTAGCCGAAGAAGCCGAGCGTGCTGCCGCCCTTCTTGCCGAGCGCGACGAACTCGACGGTGCGGCCGGCGGCCTGGTGGACCTTGGCGCGCTGGATGGCCTTCATCACCAGGTTGGCGTTGAACGCGCCGGCGAGGCCGCGATCGGAGGACGCGAGCAGGATCGCCACCTTCTTGCCCTCGGGGCGCGCCTTCATCAACGCGTGCGCCGAACCGCTGCCCGCGGCGGCCGAGATCTGCGCGACCAGCTCGCGCAGGCCTTCGGCGTACGGCCGCGAGGCGGCCGCGGCGTCCTGGGCCTTCTTGAGCTTCGCCGACGCCACCAGCTCCATCGTACGCGTGATCTTACGCGTGTTCGCGGTGCTCTTGCGGCGCTTGCGGAGATCTCTGAGGTTGGCCATGGGACGTTGCTCGGTGCGTGGTGCTGGGGTGCGTGGGGACCGGAGCGCTCAGGCGGCCTTGTGCTTGTTCTTGAAGTTGGTCTTGAAGCGCCCGATGGCCTCGGCGAACTTCTTCTCACCCTCGTCCGAGAACGCCTTCTTCTCAGAGAGTTCCTTCACCAGCTCGGTGTATTCCGAGTTCATGAAGCCGAGGAATTCCTTCTCGAACAGGCCGACCTGCGCCACCGGCACCTCATCGAGCATGCCCATGCCGGCGCCCTTGATCATGAACACCTGGTCCTCGACCTGCAGCGGCTGGGCCTGGCCCTGCTTGAGCAGCTCGACCATGCGCGCGCCGCGATCCAGCTGCTTCTGCGTGGCCGGATCGAGCTCGGTGCCGAGCTGCGCGAAGGCTTCGAGCTCGCGGTAGGCCGCAAGATCGAGGCGCAACGTGCCGGCAACCTTCTTCATGCCCTTGATCTGGGCGTTGCCACCCACGCGCGACACCGAGATGCCGACGTCGACCGCTGGGCGCTGGCCGGCGTTGAACAGGTCGCCCTGCAGGTAGATCTGACCGTCGGTGATCGAGATTACGTTGGTCGGGATGTAGGCCGAGACCTCGCCCTCCTGCGTCTCGATCACCGGGAACGAGGTCATCGATCCGCCGCCGAGCTTGTCGCTGAGCTTGGCCGCGCGCTCGAGCAGGCGGCTGTGTAGATAGAACACGTCGCCGGGGAAGGCTTCGCGGCCGGGCGGGCGGCGCAGCAGCAGCGACATCTCGCGGTACGCGGCGGCCTGCTTGGTGAGGTCGTCGTAGGCGCAGAACGTTGCGATGCCGCGGCCGCCTTCTTTGACGCCCTTCATGGTGAACTTGCCGCCGGTGAGGGTCGGCAGGCCCTTGGCGTCGGTCGCCCAGGTGTTGTACATGAAGTACTCGGCCATCGCCGCGCCGGCGTAGGGGGCCAGGTACTGCAACGAGGCGGGCTGCGAGGCCGAGGCGCTGACCACGATGGTGTAGGCCATCGCGCCGGTCTCTTCGAGCTGCTTCACGATCGCCGAGACCGTCGACTCCTTCTGGCCGATGGCGACGTAGACGCAGACGACGCCCTTGCCCTTCTGGTTGATGATGGTGTCGATGCAGATGGCGGTCTTGCCGGTCTTGCGGTCGCCGATGATCAGCTCGCGCTGGCCACGGCCAACGGGGATCATCGCGTCGATCGACTTGAGGCCGGTCTGCAGCGGCTCGTGCACGCTCTTGCGATCGGCCAAGCCGGGCGCCGGGCTCTCGACCTTGCGGGTGGCTTCGTTCGCGATCGGACCCTTGCCGTCCATCGGGCGGCCGAGCGGATCGACCACGCGGCCGAGCAGGGCCTGGCCGACCGGCACCTCGAGCACGCGCTTGGTGCGCTTGGCGAGGCCGCCTTCCTTGATGGTGGTGTAGTCGCCCATGACCACCGAGCCGATGATGCCCTCTTCGAGGTTGAGCGCGAGGCCGTACGAGCCGTTCTCGAACTCGATCATCTCGCCGGCCATGGCCCCGGCGAGGCCGGTGATGCGGGCGATGCCGTCACCCACCTGCACGACCGTGCCCACTTCGTCCACGGCCACCTGAGAACCGTAGTTCTTCAGCTGGTCCTTGATGACGGCGGTCATTTCATCGGCGCGGATCTTCACGGAAACTCCTTCATCTGGAAAATAACGGCGGAGAGAGGCTTCAGGCGTTCCACAGGTTTTCGCTTATGGGCGCTTCGAGGATCTTGGCTTTCATCTCGGCGAGCTGGCGCTTGACGCTGCCGTCGACGTAGACGTCGCCCACGCGGACGGTCATGCCGCCGATGAGCTTGGCATCGACGCTGGCGCTGACGAACGCGCCGGGGCCGAGGGTGCGCTTGAGGCCGTCGGCCAGACGCGTGCTGGCGCCGGCGGACAGGGGCTGCGCGGTGACCACGTCGACGCGTACGGTTCCGGCCTGGGCGTCGGCGATGCGCACGACCTCGCGCAGGATCGCCTGGGCGTCGCCCAGGCGGTTGCGATCGACCAGCAGCAGCAGCAGGTCCGAGACCTCGGGCTCGACCTTGCCCGCGAGCGAGGCCTTGAGCGCCGCCTTGGCCTTGTCCTTGCCGAGGCGCGGATCGTCGAGCTGGGCGATGAGCCCCTGGGTGAGCGCGGTGTCGCGCTCACTGGTGCCAGCGAGGCCGCGGCACGACTCGACCACGCCGGCGCGCTTGCCGCGCTCGTCACTGAGCTCGAGCAGCGCTTGCGCGTAGACTCCGGCTACCGTTCCCGCGGCCATGCTACTTCTTCCCGCCCTGGCTGGCTTCGTACGCGTCGATGGCCTGGCCGACCAGGTCCTCGTGCTTTGCGGCGTCGATCTTTTCGCGCACGATCTTCTCGGCGACCTGGGTCGCGACCACGGCGATCTCCTGCCGCAGGGTGATGACCGCGGCGTGGCGGGCGGCGTCGATGTCGCGCAGCGAGCGCTGGCGGCCGGCTTCGATCTCGGTCTTGCCCTTGTCGACCAGGTCCGCCTTGAAGGATTCGGCGTCCTTACGGGCCTCGGTCATCATCGCCGAGATCTTGGTCTCGGCGGCGGCGAACTTGGCGTCGACATCGGCCTGCACGCGCTTGGCGCGCACGTAGGCGTCCTCGGCCTCCTTCATCTGCTGCGAGATCTTGGCCTCGCGCGCGTCGATCGCGGCCAGGATGTGCTTCACCGCCAGGCGGTAGAAGATCATCACGAACACGATGAACGCGGCGACTCCCCAGAAGAAGTTGGCGACGTTGGACTCGAAGAACTCTTCCATGGTGGTCCCGATGGGAGATGGGGTGCAGGCGTCAGCCTGCGGCGGGGCCGCGGGCGTGTATCGGTCGGGCTCAGGTCAAGATGAAGAGGTAGGCGAAGCCGATGAGCGCGAACACCTCGATGAAGCCGATGCCGATAAACATCAGGGTGCGCAGCGCGCCGCCCTGCTCGGGCTGGCGGGCGATGCCGCTGATGGTGGCGGCGACCACCAAGCCGATGCCGACGCTGGCGCCGCCGGCTGCCGCGCCGTACGCCGCGCCTCGGCCGATCGTCAGGAGGCCGTGAGTGGTGGCACGGGCGGCCTCCATGGTGGTGTCCACGGTGGCGTCCGCGGCGGGTAGGGCGTTCATCACGCTCATGGCGATGGTGGCGAGGTCTGACATGGGCTGTCCTTCTGAATGCGGAGGGGTGCTGATGGTGCGGGAAGTGGTAAGATTGAGCGGGATCAGTGTTCGGGATGCGCGCAGAGGCCGATGAACACGGCGCTGAGCAGCGTGAAGATGAAGGCCTGGAGCACGGCGATGAGCAGCTCGAGCGGATAGAGGAAGAAAGTGGTGAGGATCCAGCCACCGGTACCGAATCCGGTGCTGGTCGCATAGGCGTGATGATCTTCGGCGAAGATAATGAAGCCGAGGCTGGCGAACACGAGCAGGACGCTGTGGCCGGCGAACATGTTCACGAACAGTCGCACGGCCAGCACCGTCGGACGAATCGCCAGCTGCGCCACCTCGAGCACGAACAGGAATAGCCACAGCAGGATCGCGAGGGGGTTCCACGACCAGTGCACCGGCACAAGGCGGATCCAGAACTTCACCGGACCGTTCTCCTTAAGGCCCATCCACAGCATCAGGAGGGCGGTGGTCAGCGAGAAGGCCACGGTCACGGCGATGTTGCCGGTGGCGGTGGCGAAGATCGGGATCAGCCCGAACAGGTTGCAGACCAGGATGACGATGAAGAAGCTGGCGAAGTACGGCGTCCACCAGTCGGGGTGGTGCTTGATGTTGGGGCGCACGATGTCGTCGCGCACGAACAGCACGAGCGACTCCATGACATGCTGGAAGCGCCCCGTCGGCTTGAGCTGGTCCTTGGTGCGGCGGGCGAAGATCAGCAGCACCGCGGCGAACAGGGTCAGCGCGATGGTCGACCAGAAGGTCTGATGGTTGATGAACGACAGCTGCTTCGGGAACGTCGCCCAGGCCTCTTGCCGGGCGATGGTCATCGCCTTGGCGAGGTTCTCTGGCGAGGCCTGGAAGACCTTGTGCTTGCCGGTCGCGTCGTCGATGTAGGACTCGCGCTTGGCGACGTACTGCACCGCCCACGCCTCGTTGCCGCCGGTCGAGATGCCTGAGAAATTGGGCTTCGCGCTGAGCGCGCCGTAATTGAGATCGGCGTATTCGGCGAGGTTCAGGATCAGCAGCGGGTGGCCGTGGATCGGCTCGACCGCCGGATACGGCATGGTGTGGCTGTAGTTCAGCGCCTGGAAATCGAAATGGTGGCCGGCGTGCGCGGCGGCGCCCTGGTGCTCGCCGTGCTCGGCGGTGGCAGCCTCGGGCGTCGCGCCGGCGGGATGCTCAGGCGGGATCGTGGCGGTATCGGGCGCGGTGGTCTCAGGCATCGGTGGCATTCCCGGCGAGCTGCGAGCGCATGGCGATGAACCAGCTGGCCATTTCTGCCGCCAGGCTGGCGAACAGGCAGGCGGCGATGGTGGCGAGGATGGCTGGGGCGTGCGCATCGCCCTGGACCAGCAGCGCGGCGGCGCCGGCGCCGCCGATGCGGATGACGAAGGCGCCCGCGGCGCCAACGGCGGACATGCCCAGCGACGTGGTGCGCAGCGACAGCATCAACGCGCCAGCAGCCGCCAGGGGCAGAGTCAGCAGGCCGCCCAGGAAGATGCCCGGAGGCGTTCCAGGGATCGCGGCGATCAGCAGCGCGAGAGCCGAGGGGGCCACGGCGAGCGCCAGCAGCTTGGAGGTCGAGGTCAGCATCACTTGCGCACCTCGCGGACGAGGTTGTAGATGCCGCCACCCAGCAGAACCGCGGCCACGATGAGGGTCCAGCGCGGAGACGAGTCGTTGGCACGATCGATGGCCCAGCCGATGCCAGCTCCAATCAGCCCGGCTCCGACTGCCACGTAGGCCGCGACCAGGGAACGCGACAGCGAGTTCAGCTGCCGGTTCTCCTCGGCCGCCATGCGCGGAGTCGCCTTCGGCAGGTCGTCGTCATCATCCATATGAGCTGTCAGCGCCATCATTATCGGGGTGCCCGGTCGGGCGCGGCGCACCTTATGAGGTGGACCCATCAGTCAAGGCACCATGAACGAATAGACGGGCGTGACCGGTTATCGATGTCCTTTGGTTATAGGTGCGATGCTTGCGGGGCCCGGACGCCTCTGCAGGGCATTTGCGCTGTTGTCGCTAGAGCTATGGTTCCAGACCGAGGGAGATGCGCATGCACGTACGTGGGATCTGGATCCTGATGGCGATTCTTGGATGGGTTGGATCGGAAGGACGGGGGAATGGGTTCACTCTGCCGATTCCGGCAACTCCGCCGTCGGCGGAGTATCCGATACCTAGCAGCATGTACGGAGATCCGCAGGAAATGGCTGCTGGACGCGATGGAAATGTGTGGTTTGGAGAGGGAAGTTCGAAGATCGGAAAAATCTCATCTAGTGGCTTGATAACAGAATATACTACGGGAATTAGCTCTGGCGTTTATTCAATAACACTAGGGCCCGACGGCAACATGTGGTTTACCGAACAGTTTGGAAATAAGATCGGAAAAATTACTCCGGTCGGATTTGTTACCGAAATTCAATTAAATACACTGTCTGCTAGAGGACCCCTCGGTATTTCGGTAGGACAAGATGGGAATATATGGTTTGGGGAGTCTTCTTTGGGAAATATCGGTAAATATGATTTTGGAACAAGTGCGGTTTTCGAATACCCTATCCCCGCCGCGATGTTTACATCAAGACCCTCATCAATTGCGGCTGGACCGGATGGAAATTTGTGGTTTACGGATACCGCGAATAATCGACTGGGGAGGGTCTCGACCAACGGAACGATGACTATGTTCTCCGTTGGGATCTCCCCTTCAGCCTCCCCAAATGGAATTACCGTGGGTCCGGACGGAAATATCTGGTTCGTAGAAAGCAGCTTAAATAAAATCGCAAGATTAAATTTATCGGCTGGCTTAGCCTACGGAACAATTACCGAATTCCCAGGGCCGTTAACGAGTACAAGTCTAGGCAAGATGACTGCTGGGCCGGATGGAAGGCTTTGGTTTTCAATGGTTAGCGGGGGTAGGGTGGGTGCCATCACAACCAATCCAGGAAATACACAAACTGTATCTGAATACCTGTCAACATACCCGCCGCTTGGAATATGTATGGGCCCGGACCGAAATATTTGGTTCGGCGAGTACATGGCCTCGGTGCAGAGTGATATTGGTGTAATTGACATCCAGGCGCTGCCAGTGACGGTTGGTATTTCGTCTCCGCCAATTCCCATGAGTAATTCAACACCTGTATATTCTGCCATCTGCCCATCGACCCCACAAGGCATTGCTAATTTAATCACGGCTTTAAGGCAGTATGGCCCTAGATCCATGATGCGTGCGTTTGCTTTTGATGCTATCAACAAGGTTTTTTGTGAATTGCCAGATCGCGCGCCATCAGGCGGAATTCGCGTTGATACAGGAATATTTATAGCGACACGAGTTCCGCTCTCTTTAAATTTTAGCGGTACAGGGCAGCCCGCTCCGTTCGATATTGTAGTTCATCCAGGATGGAATCTTTTCGGCATACCGCCATTAACTGAGGGGCCCAGAACATTAACCAATCATAGGATGGATCAATTTTCTGTTTTTGATGGAAATGGAGCGGCAGTAACCGGTTTGGCCAGAATGGCTGCGATCGGATCATTTGTATATTATTGGGATGGCCAAGCTTACCAAAATGTGACAACTTTGAATTCCGGGCTAGCATATTGGATTTACAATAACACCACAATGGATCTGACGTTGAGTAGGGTAAACGATCAAACCGGCGGCGTCGTCTTCCTCTCCGACCGAGAATCCTCCAACGGTGCCACTCCGACCCCTGCGTCGTCATCTCCTGGTCTCCTTCCGCCTCCCTTCCCCGCGTTCGCCGACATCCAGCCGCAGCATGGGTGCGGAGCTGGCGGCGGCGCGGCGGTCATGATCGGTCTGCTCGCCGTGCTTGGGCTACGTCAGCGCCGGCAGCGCCTCGGGTGAGGGGCGCGGCGCTGCCCTGGGCGGACATAAAACCCCGTCATACCTTGACTTTGCCGTGTTTCCCCGACCTTGTGACGTCCAGTCTCCGGGTGACTCCGCGCATGTGCATGCGCGCACTCGCCAGCTTCCGCATCGGGGACTCGCAACGGCTTTCCGCATCGGATCGAGCGACATGAGCGACGACACCCCACCGACCGGCGCCCCGATGCCAGCCCCCGCTGGCGACGCCGAGGATCTCAAGGCCACGGTGCCCGCATCCGCGAAACCGACGTCCGATCAGGCCTCGACGCTGCCGATGAACCTGAACACCGGTGATCAGGCCTCGACGCTGCCCATGAATCTGAACACCAGCGACCACGCGGCGACGCTGCCGATGAACCTGAATGCCGGGCACGGCGACGCGGATCCCCTTGCTGGCGCCACGGTGGCGATGAATCTCAACGTCACCCATCCGACCGCCCTGGATGAGACCAGGCCCACCGCGGCGCCGCGGGCTGCGGCGACGGGATCCCCAGCATCGCCTCCATCACCGGTGAAGGGCGACAGCCAGGATCTGCAGGCGACCATTCCGACGCGTGGCGATGCCCAGGATCTCCAGGGGACGGTCCCCGCCAGCAAGGCGGCTCCGTCTGAGCTTGCCAAGACCGTGCCGATCTTCGGCGCCGCCCCAGGCGCCAAGGCGGCCGACGATCGCACCTTGGCGATGGATCTGAATCGCGGGCCGTCTGCGCAGGCCACTCCGCGCGCTCCGGTCGCCACCCAGACGCACGCCACGTCGCAGCCTCCCGCGCTCGGCGACGCGCCGACCCTGGCAACCGTGCCCATGAGCGGCGACGCCGCCTCCTCCGCCTCTTCCGCCACAGCCGCCACGCTCGCGACCATGAAGATGGGCGACAGGCCCGCGGGGCCCGTCGGCGATGCGCCCACGCTCGCGACCATGAAGATGGGTGAAGCCTCGGCGTTCTCCGGCTCGTCGCCGAGCCTGAGCGGCAGCCAGGGTCCGCGTACCGGCAGCTTCACCCAGCGCATCGGCCGCACCAAATTGAACGCCAGCCTGCCCACCGAGCAGCAGCACCTCGACACCAAGCTGCAGCTGTCGCGGCCATCGGTGCTCGCCGACATGGCCGCCGCCAAGGGCGCGGGCAACCTGCCGCGTGGCATCCAGAAGCTGATCGACGAGCAGGGCACCGAAGGCCGCTACGCCATCAACAGGGAACTTGCGCACGGCGGCATGGGCGCGGTGCTCGATATCTCGGATCACGACTTCCGCCGCAAGGCGGCGATGAAGGTCATCCTCGGACGCTTCGCCAACAGCCCCGAGGCGATGGAGCGCTTCCTCGCCGAGGCGCAGGTCACCGCCCAGCTCGAGCACCCGAACATCGTGCCGATTCACGACATGGGCGTGATGGAGGACGGAACCCTCTATTTCACCATGAAGATGATCGAGGGCCAGAGCCTCGGCAAGGTCGTGAAGCTGCTCCAGCAGCAGGCCGGCAAGCTGATGAAGGAGGGCAAGAACGTCCCTCCCGACGCCGAATCCAAGGCCGCCGCCGAGCGCTGGACGATCGAGGAGAAGATCCACGTCTTCCTCAAGGTGCTCGACGGTGTCGGTTTCGCGCACAGCCGCGGCGTCATCCACCGCGACATCAAGCCCGACAACATCATGCTCGGAGGCCACGGCGAGGTGCTGGTCGTCGACTGGGGCATCGCCAAGGTCCTCGCGAGCGCCGACCAGGCCAGCGCGCTGGTCAAGGAAGTGGTCTCGATCCGCGACCAGCAGAGCGTCTCGGCGACCATGGCCGGATCGGCGATGGGCACCATCTTCTACATGCCGCCCGAGCAGGCCCAGGGCGAGCTGCAGAATATCGACGCCACCTCCGACGTGTACGCGCTCGGCGCCACGCTCTACGAGCTGCTGTCGCTGCGCCGCTGCCTCGATGGCACCAGCATCCCTGAGATGATCGTCAAGATCGTTCACGGCGAGATCGTGCCGCTCGACCAGGCCGATCCCACCCTGCATCCAGACCTGGTGGCGATCATCCACCGCTCGATGGCGCGCGAGCGTTCGCGCCGCTACGCCAGCTGCGAGGCGTTCGCCGAGGACCTGCGCCGCTATCTCGCCGGCCAGGCCGTCGAGGCGCGCAAGCGCTCGATCGGCGAGCTCATCCGCCTGTGGATCGCGCAGAACAAGCTCAAGCTCCAGCTCGGCGCCGCGGGCGTGGTGCTGGTCGCGGGCGCCATCGCCGGCACCTGGTGGTACCTGGCGAAGGAGCATCGCGCCAAGGCCGATCAGCTCTTCAACGAGGCCAAGATCACCTACGCCGCGCTCGGAGCCACGCCGCAGCCCGACGATCTGGTCAAGGTCTCGCTGCTGGTCTCACGCGCGATGGATCTCGAGCCCAGCGACCGCGCCATCCAGGCGTTCGACAGTGAGGTCTCGGGCGCCGCCAAGCTGGCGAAGAAGCGCTTCGACGACGAGGAGGTCGTCCGTAGAAACCGGCAGGCCGCGCACGATCTCTTCACCCGCGGGCAGGACGAAGCCAAGAAGGACGCCGTCGCCGGCCTCGCCACCCTGCAACAGGCGCTCAAGCTGACTCCCGAGGACACCGAGATCCAGGCCGCGGTGATGGAGACCCAGAAGATCGCGTCGAACAAGCAGCTCGAGGAGAAGACCCGGGTCGCGACTGGGCATTTCGACGCCAGCAGCACGGCTCTTGCCGCCGCCGCCGCCAAGGATCCGCTCGATGCGCAGGCCACCGAGCTGCTCAAGCAGGCCGAGGCCGAGCTGGTGCTCGCGGACCAGGACCACGACGTGAAGCTGCCCGGCGTCGCCGGCCTGGTGAAGAAGCTCGATGAGGGGCGCGCCCGCGTCGCCGCCGCCGCCAAGGCTGCCGACAACCTCAAGCGCGCGCGCGAGCTCTCGGCGAAGGCTGCCGCCTCGCTCGACGCGGCCGATCCGGACGATGCCATGAAGTCCGCCGAGCAGGCGATCGGCTTCGCCTCCGACGACGCGGATACCAAGGCGATGTACGCGCGTGCGACGCTCGAGAAGCAGCGCATCGAGTTCCAGCGCGGTGAGGTCAAGCGCCGGCAAGAGGCCGAAACCAACGCGGCGAAACTGCTCGAAGGCGCGCGCAAGGCCCAGGCCGAGATGAACGCCCAGCGCGACATCTATCTCGGCAAGCGCCAAGAGGCCGAGGTGCTCGGCAAGAAGCTGGCCGACAAGCCGATCGCCGACAAGAGTCCGGTGTTCGCGGCCATCCAGGCCTCGGAACAGGCGCGCAAGGCGCTGGTGCAGGAGTGGGCGAACTGCGAAGGCTTGGCCAACAACGTGGTCGCCACGCTCGAGCCGTTCGCGGGTGCGGACAAGAAACCCCAGGCCTACCGCGAAGGCCTGAGCATTCTCGCCCAACTCTACCATAACCGCCTGGTCGAAGCTCAGGCGACGCGCAATCTGCCCGAGATCGAAGCCTTCCGGAACCTGCTCGCGCGCGCCGACCGCCTCGATCACACCTACGCCGCCGAGTTGGCGGGTACCGCGCGCCTCAAGGTCACCGGCAAGCCCGGCGCGGTGGTGATGGCCCGCCGCGTGGTGGTGCAGCCCGACACGCGCCTGGCAGCCGACGGCGAGCCCATGCCGATCGAACCCGGCAAGGACTACGATCTGGCCTCGGGCACCTGGCAGTTGCAGGCCGCCGACACCATCGTGTCGCTGGTCCTGCGCAGCGACCAGCCGACGGTATTCGCCTGGCCCGAGAACCTGAAGTCGGTCCCTGGCATCCCACTGCGATTCGTGCCGGGGAACCTCCATGTCCCGGTCGGCGGCGAGCCGCCGCTCAAGCCGTTCATGCTGGGCGTGAACGAGATCACCATCGCCCAATACCTGGCCTTCGTGAAGGAGGAGTCGCTGCCCGCGATCAAGAAGATCTACAAGGACTTCGCCAAGAGCCACGCCAACGGCGAGAATCCACAGCCCCCGCCGTATCCCCACCTGCCGATGAACCAGGCATTCATCCCCAAGCAGGTGAAGTTCGAGACCGCCAAGGACGAGACCGAGATCCGCGACATCAGCGTCATGCCCGGAGTGCCGATGGATTCGCCAGTGATCTCGATCACGCGCGAGGACGCTCGCGATTTCTGCGTGTGGCTATCGAAGAAGAACGGGGTCAAGGCGCGGCTACCGCTCAAGAGCGAGTGGCAGTTCGCCGCCTGCGGCGATGACATCCAGCGCGTGTACCCGTGGGGAGGGCATTTCGACGCCAACTTCACCTGCTCATCCGCCGCCAAGCTGGTCGAGGTCGCCGCCAAGGTCGGCAGCGTCAGCTACGACGTCGGCCCATTCGGCCACTTCGATCTGGCCGGCAACGTGCGCGAATGGCTGGGCGACGATGGCCGCTCCAACCAGGATCCACGCGCGGCCGGCGCCCATCACGCACTGATCGCCGGCGGAGCCTATTCCGACGATGACGAGCACTGGTTCCGCTCCACCTACAGCGAGAGCGTGGACGACGCCATCCGCGCCGAGATGATCGGCTTCCGAATCCTGGTGGAGCTGCCCTGATGACTGTCGATCCGCTCGTCCGCCCCCGCAACGCTGCAACGGCACGGCGATCCCTGCCGATGCTCGCCTGGGCGCTGGCCTTGTCGCCCTTCGCCGCTGGCGAGGATGCGACGCCGCCCACCAATCCCACCATTCCCGCCGAGAGCCGCGTCCAAGCCGATCAGGGGCATGATCAGGGACAAGCCGCCGCGCCGGGCGCAACGCCCGCGGCCACGCGCTGGTACTCGATCTCGGGCACGCTCGCGATCGGCTACGACTCGAACATCCTGCTCGAGCCTGACACCAATCCCTCGAGCTCCGACAAGCAGGGCGCCTCGCTCGGCCTCGACGTGAAGGGCACCGCGCGCCTGATCGACGCCGAGGGCAAGGGGCTGACCGTGGCATCGGGCCACGCCCGGCGTCTGAGCGCGACCGTCTCGGTCGGCGCCCACGAGTACTCCGGCCATCCCGAGGCCGAACTGCTGCGCATCGGAGCCCAGTTGATGGGGCACCAGCGCGTCGAGTCGTGGGATCCAGGCTTCATCGTCGGCTACAACCACTACGACCTCGACCGGCGCAACGCCGCGGACGCGATCAACCTCGATCTCTTCGCATCGCGCATCGCGCCGTCCTTCGAGCACGTCGACGTCGTGCTCCTGGGTGGGGAGCGGCTGGTCTATCCGCTCGACGACAACAAGACCGGCACGTTGCTCGAGCTCGGCTACCGGCACTGGTTCCTCATCGAGCGGCGCGACATCCATCGCCGCATCGAGGCCGGACTGGGCGTGTCCTCGTATGCGGCGAACGCCGATTTCGAGAGCTACCGCGGGATCACGCCCAGCGTCGCCGCGCTGTGGCGCATCGGCTCGGGCCAACGCCTGGGCACTTACGACCTGAGCGGCTCGGCGCAGTACGAGTTCAGGCAGTTCAAATCGTTCTCCGGAATCACGGAAAAGCAGGACATCCTGGGCATCAGCGGCGGATGCGACGCCTGGGTGTGCGCGAACGCGACCGCCGGCATCTACGCCGGCGTGGCGCGCCGTGGCTCCAACCTGCCCGCCAACGAATACACACGCTACCAGATCGGCCTGCGCCTGGGTGCGACGTGGTGAGCACGTCCTCGGCCATCGCGGCCATCGCGAACGTCGGGAACGTCGAGCGAAGGAACGCCATGAAAGGATTCGCCATGCGCATCTCCGTCCAGATGTTCGCGCCACCGCGACTCCTGTCGCCGCTGCTCGCCTTGCTCGCATTGTCGGTGCTGCCAGCCGCCACCGCGGCCGCGGTCGAGACCAAGGATGTCCTCGGGACGGAAAGCTTTGGTGAGGGCGTCAAGGGCGCGGTTGCCCTGGTCGCCGACCAGCACGTGCGTTCGGGCTCTGGGCTCGCGCAGATCGTGCTCGAGGACGCGCCGGGCAGCAATCTCATCCTCAATCCCAACAGCGAGGTCCACCTGCAGCGACGTCCGGCGCCAGGCGGCGGCACCAGCCTGGTCATCTGCCTCGATGCGGGCGCGGTGCAGGTGAAGATCGGGAACAAGGGCGGCTACGAGGATGTGCACGTCCTCGGCTCGGCCCTCGACGTACGCGTGACCGGCACCCTGTTCGTCGTCGAGCGGGTGAAGCGCGATACCGACTACGTCGCGCTCGTGCAGGGCAAGCTCAGCGTCGGCCTGCGCCACGAGGTGGCCGAGGCCATGGCCGCCGGCGCCAACGATCATGCCGACTTGGTCGCCCGACAGGGGGTCGGCGGCGGCCCCAATGGCATCGGTTCGATCGACGCGCTGTCGAGCCGGCCGCAGCTCGGTGGCTCGACGTCCTCCATCCAGGAGAAGGGCCTCGCGCCCGCTGGCCCCGGCGGTGGTGGCTGGGACGTCGATGAGGCGCAGGCGGACATCGATGCCCTGGCCTTCAACGGCGGACCGGATGGCGGGCCGGTCACGGGCGTGGTGGTCGACGACATCGCTGACAAGGTCGCGGACTCGATCGCCCACGGCATCGACACCCAGATCACCAACGACGTGATGAATCAGACGCTCGGCGCGCCTGGCGATCTCGGCGCACCTCCCGGACCTCCGTTCTGAGAACCACGCCCGGATGAACCTCTCGGGCTCGTTCGTCTTCCCATTCGTTCATACCGAATGGTTGGTGGTCGCAGCTATCGCGGCGATCGCGACCTCGGTGTTTCTGCCACGGGCACGTTGGCGCCTGTGGGCGAGCCTCGCGATCGGTGCTGCGGTCGCCTCCGCGGGAGCCCTGGCGGGCTTCATCGAGTGGCGGGGCGAGATGCATTTCGCCGCCTACGGCGTACTGCTGCTGCTCGGCTTCACGGCCGCCTATGGGCTGATGTTCCGGCGCGCGCGCACGATCGGCATCCCCGAACGCTACGTGCTCGACATGTTCATGATCGCGATCGTCGCCGGCATGATCGGCGCGCGCGCGCGCTACGTGTGGGAACGCCCGCACGAATTCACCCGCGATCCCGCGGGCGGCGAGCGCTCCTGGTCGGCGGTGGTGGCCTTGGCGGTCGATTTCGATCGCGGCGGCATGGTCTGGTATGGCGGCATGGTCCTCGCGACCCTGGGCATCCTCGCCTACGCCTGGTGGCGGCGGCTGCGCATCCTCGCGCTGGGCGACATCGTGGCACCGGCCTTGCTGCTCGGGCTCGGGGTAGGCCGCATCGGCTGCTTCCTCAATGGCTGCTGCTACGGCCACCCGACGGACGTGGCCTGGGCGGTGACCATCCAGCACGACGGCCGCGTCGAGCACGTGCATCCGACCCAGCTGTACGAGACCATCGCCTGCGTGACGATGAGCGTGGGCCTGTGGGCATTCTGGAAGCACCGTCGCGTCGACGGCCAGGTCCTGTGCCTCGGAACCATGGGCTATGGCATCTGGCGCTTCATCAACGAGATCCTCCGCGGCGACGACAAGATTCCATCGAACCTGCTCGGCCTGCCCGATCCCCACGGCCACATCGATACCAGCCAGGCCACCAGCCTGCAGCTCGCGGTGGGCGCCGTGGTGGTGGCCGTGCTCGTCCACGTCTACCGCATGCGGCACCCCGAGGCAGCCATCGCCGCGGCGCAAGTGCCTGGCAGCACGCATGCCCCGCCACGCCCAACGCCCGTGGTGGCACCGGCCGCAGGGTTGACTTGAGCACGACCTTCCTATCCTCTCGGACCCCCGACCATGCGCCGCCTCGCATCGTGCCTCGGCATCATGCGCGACACGCGTCGGAAGCGGGCTGAAACTGCCGCTCGCGCACACATCGCGCGAGCCCAACCGAGAGAAGCGTCATGGAACTGCTCAAGTCCGTCACCAAAGCCCACCTGCGCAAGGAATCCCTCGGCGACTTCGAGGTCGGCGACACGGTCAACGTGCACACGCGCATCAAGGAAGGCGACAAGGAGCGCATCCAGCTGTTCAACGGAACGGTGATGGCGCGCTCGCGCGGCAACGGCGAGATCAATGCCACCTTCGTGGTCCGCCGCGTAGTCTCGGGCGAAGGCGTCGAACGTACCTTCCCGGTCCACAGCCCGCGCATCACCAAGGTCGAGGTCGTCCGCCGCGGCCGCGTCCGCCGCGCCAAGCTCTTCTACCTGCGCAAGCGCGTGGGCAAGGCGACCAAGGTGAAGGAGCTGCTGGCCAACGACGAAGTCGAGACCACCGCTCCAGCCACCCAGAAGTGAGCTGAGCTGAGTTGCGCGTAGCCGGAAACGGCGTCCGCATCAAGGAAACAACCGGGCCGCATGGCCCGGTTGTTTCGTTTCCAGGCAGCAGGTGCTCGAGCCGCAAATGGCTTGCAGGCGTGGCGCGTTCAGGCGTGATCCGGCATGCCGCGCTTCGCCACCGCTCCCCGCGCTCCTCAAAAAGAGGGCGCCGCTGCAGAACGCCGGGCCTGCCGCCACCTCATGCTGCGCGGCTGGCGCATCGTGGCTCGCAACTGGATCGGCGGCGGCGGCGAGCTCGATATCGTCGCCAGCCGTTGGCGTACCCTGCTGATCGTCGAGGTCCGGCATCGCTCGGCGGCCGGGGATGCGCTGCTGTCGATCGACCGCGCCAAGCTCGACCGCACTCTCGCCGCGGCCAACGCCTTGGTGAGGGCTCACGGACTGGCGCGCTACCGCCTGCGCTTCGACCTCATCGGCTTCGACGCTCACGGCCGCCTGGCCAGGCAACGCGACATCCTGCGCCAGGGTATCCCTGGAAGATGATGTCTCGATCCCTGATCGCTCGCCCGTGGTCTTCGTAATCGCTGCCATCCTCGGCGCGCGGCGCGGCGATGCCTTGCACGCGCTGGCGATGCTGGTCGACGCTGGTGAATCCCTGCCCGAGGGCATCGAGCGATTGGCCACCGACGATCCTGCCCTGCGCCGCTGCGCGCGCGTCCTGGCGCCGCGCCTGCGCAATGGAGAGCGTTTGGGTGCGGCGCTGCGAGCATGCCGGATGATCGGCAAGTCCGAGGCCATAGACCTCGACACGGCGCTCGATCCGGCCGAGATGGCACACATCCTCGCACGCATAGCCGACGGCGAGAACGATCCCACGCCTGGCTATGCCCTCGTCCGCTGGCTGCCGGTGTGGCTGACTGCGGCCGCGCTGCTGCCGGCATGCGTGTTCTCGTTCGCGGTGCGCGTGTCGCTGGGCCACGCGCTGGAGTCCATCCTCAGGGACATGGGCATCACCGTTCCCGAAACCGTGAATGTGTTCTTCAGGCCGCTGTGGCAGATGCCGGCTGATGCCGCGTGCGTGCTGCTGGCGAGCATCCTCGTGGTGTGGGTGCTGTCTGAGATCCGGCCGCTGCGCCATGTGCTGCACCTGTGGTGTCCCGAAGTCCATCGCGCCGCCGCGGCCGCGCGACTGGCGCGCGCCGCGCGCATCGCCGTGCACGAGCCTCGCGCGATCAGTCCGGTACGCTGGGTATTGTGGTGGGTGGGACTAGGCGTGCGCTCCCACCGCCCCGCGTGGGACGTGGACTGGCGCACCTGGATGTTCCTCACTCGCTTCCGCTTGCGCTCGGCCGATAGGCGCCTGCTGCGCAGGATGCCGGATCTGCGCCAGCGCTCGCTGGCGGTGGGTTGGGATCCGGATGCCCCCGACGGAGACGATGAAGCCAGGAAGCGATTCATTGGCGCACTAGCGGCAGCCCGGCCGCTGGTGTTGGTGACGCTGTTCGTGGTGGCGATCCTCGGCTGGACCATGTGGTTCCTGTTTCCCATGGTCGCCCTCCTCCGTTTGTTCGGGCAGAGCATCTGATGTTCGACATGGATGGCTTGGAGCAGGCGTGCGCGGATGTCTACGCGGTGGCAAAGGACTGGGGGCATGGCCTGCCGGAACGAGCGGCGCCGCTGGGCGTGCTGGTCGGCGTGGCGTTGCTCGCGTTGGTGGCTCTCCAAGCGACGTGGGCGATCGTCCGGTTGATCTTCCTGCCCCAGGCTGCGCGTGGGGCGGTGCAGGTGGTGGCTGGCGCCCTCGCCCGTGCGGTGCGCGATGGTGCAGCCACCTCGGCGGCGCTGCTGTCGATGCAGTCGCGCTTGCGCTGGCCATATCCATTCCGCCTGCGCGCCTGCGCGCGCGTCCTGGAGAGCGGACAAGCCACCAGCCTGGTGCGCGCTGCGGTCGAGTACCGGGTATTGCCAGAGGCATGCCAAGGCACCGGGATCGCGGCCGAGGCGGTCGGGCCCGCGGCGCTCGCGGGCTGGCTCGCTGGGCTGGCTGAACGCCGCCAGAGCACCGACTGGACCCGCACCGGTGCCTTCTCGATCAGCATCGTGATCGCGATGGTGCTGATCGCGCGGGCGATCGCGGCGCTGATCGTGCCGAAATGGGAAGCGATCATGCGGGACTTGGGCATTCCGGAGCCTGCGCGTTTCCACGCCCTGGTCAGTGTCGTGGGTTTCATCGATGCATGGTGGTGGTTGGTGCTGCTCGTAGCGCTGCCGATGGTGGTGATGTCGCTGGCGCTCGCCTCGCGCTGGCATTGGCGTCGACGGCAGCGCCAGGATCGCGCGCGCGTGATCCTGGCGGGCATCGCCTGCGGTCGCGCCGAGGCCGCTCTCGCGCACGATCTCCAGCCGGCCTTGCCTACCTCGCAGGCATTGGCGGAAGCTGCGCGCTCGGGGGACTTCACCCTGCTCTGCCGGGCCTGCGGCTGGATCGCCACGACGCCCGCGGCGCTGACGGCGGCCGTGGAGAGCGATCGGTGGCGGCAGGCGCGCGTCGAGTCGGCGTGGCGGGTCGCGCGCACGGTATTGGTCCCGCTCGCTCTGGCTGGCGCGGTTTTCTGGATCTGCACGGCTCTGTTCGGAGTGCTCATCGACCTGATCGCGGTCCTCGCTGAGCAGTCGACATGAGCCGGCGCGCCTCGCTGCTGGTCGAGATGGCGGCCGCGCTCGCCGGCGCCGCGATGATCGCTGGGATGGTGGCGCTCGCCGCGCGCGAGCATCGGGACGTGCTCGCGCTCGAGCGGGCGATGGCCGAGCTCGAGACCGCGCAGAACCTGCTCGACTCGCTGCGCCATGGTGACGAACCGGGAATTCCCGCCGGCTGGAGCATCGAGCGCGCCGCCGCGGGCGACGGCATCGAGCTGGTGACGGTGCACGGGCCCGCGCGCGCGCATCAGCGCATCCAGCTCGCGACGTTGCGCCGCATCGCCGCCGACGAACGGAATCACGCCGAAGATCGTCACGGCGCACCTGGCCAGGCCCCGCCGTGAGCGACGCGTCGGTTCCACGTTCCAGGTCCGCATTCACCCTCATCGAGGTGGCCTGCTCGATCCTCGTGCTCACCGCGTTCCTCGCCCTATCGCAACGCGCGCTGATGATGATGGTGCGCGAACTCGGCCCGAGCAGCGCGCTGAGCGATCACGGTGTCATCCTCGACATGGTCTGCGACCGCCTGCGACGCGACCTGGCGCCTGGAGCGTCGATCGACGGAAGCACGCTGATCGCTGGCGGCGCTCGCTGGCGCATGGACGGATCCTGGTTGACGCGCAACGGTGCGCACGAGCTCACCGGCTGCACCGTCGCCTGGCGCATCCTGCCGGACGGGGCTGCGGTGGTCGAGATCGCCTCGCGCGCACGCGCAAGTGCAAGCGCCGGCACGCGCGCGACTCCGCCGCGGATCATCCAGGTCCATCCCGGAGCCGCTCCATGACCCGCCGCGGCTCGAGCCTGCTGGTGGTCATCATCGTCCTCGGCATCTCACTGATGCTGCTGATGGGCGACATCGCGGGGCACGCGCGTCGGCTCGCCGATAGCGGCGCCAGGGCGCGGCGTCTGGCGGCGCGCGAGCTCGCGATGGGCGCGGCGGCATTGCAGCCCGGAGCGTCCGTGCGCGTGGGCACCTGGACGGTGTCTCGGGGTAGCGGCGACGATGCGCAGCGGTTGGCGGCGGAGGGTCCGACCGGCGTGTATGTCATCGACCACGGCCGCGATCGCTGGTCGCCCGCAGAGGGCGGATCGCGTTCCGGTGCGCCAGCCGCCGTCCGAGTCTTTGGCGCTTCTCATGGCGGTTCCCATGGCGATTCCCTTGACAACTGACGTCGAAGCCCTGTTGGCCGAGGTCGCCACGCTGGCACGCCGTCGCGAGCCGCTGCCGGCCGGCCTGCGCGCGAGCGGCCTGGCGGGCGCCGAGGCGATCGCCGCGGCGCTCGATCGCGGTGACGGGCTGCGGGCGGCGTTCGCCGGCCTGCTGCCGCCGGATCACCTCGACCTGATCTCGGGCGCCGAGCCGCCGCTCGAACAGGCGGCTCTGCTGGTCGTCGAGCTGACGCGTGCGCGTCGCGAGCGCCGGGCGCTGCTGATCGACGTGCTCGCGTATCCGCTGCTGAGCTTGGCGGCGATGATCGGCGCGGTGGTGGTGGTCGCGACCTGCCTGCACCAACCGCTCGCCTGGGCCTGGCTCTGGGCGCTGCCTCCGGGCCTGGCGCTGGCCCTGCTGCCGATGCTCGCGCTGCGCTCGCCGGAATTCGCCGAGCGCATCGGCTGGTTGGGAGCGTGGGCATCGCACATCGCGCTTGCCGGCATGTACCGGCGGGCCGCGCTCGCCGCGCGCTGGCGGTTGACCGAGGCCGATGCCCTGCCGCTCTTGGGTCGCGATCTGGCGCGTGTCGCGCCGCTGCTCGGAACCGCCGATGCCGAACGCCACTGCCGCAGCCTGGCGGAACATCACCAGGCTGCAACGACGCGCGCGGCGCGGCGCCTGGCGCTCACCCTCACCGTCGGCATTTATCTCTGCGGCGCCGGCGTCTTCCTCGCCGGCGCTGGCGGCGTTGTGCGCGAATGGACGCGGACCATGATCGCCGCTTCGGTCGAGCCGGCAGAGGAGGGAGAGGGGGAAGAGGAAAGACGGAAGATAGAAGATAGAAGATAGAAGATAGAAGACCGGGCAAGCCGATCCGGGATCTTCAGTCTTCAGTCTTCAGTCTTCAGTCTTCAGTCTTCAGTCTTCCCTCATTCCATCTCGCTGTCTCCCCCTGCTCACTTCCCGTAGTCCGCCATCGGCGGACACGAGCACATCAGGTTCCGATCCCCGTAGACGTTGTCGACGCGGCCGACCGCCGGCCAGAACTTGTGCTCCCTGGTGGACGCGGAGGGGAACGCGGCCTGCTCGCGCGAGTACGGATGCGTCCACGCGCTCGCCGTCACCGCCTGCGCGGTGTGCGGGGCGTTCTTCAGGGGATTGTCCTTCCGGTCCATCGTCCCATCGGCGATCGCCATGATCTCGCCGTGGATGCTGATCATCGCGTCGCAGAAGCGGTCGAGCTCATCCTTGGATTCACTCTCGGTCGGTTCGACCATCAACGTCCCCGGCACCGGGAAGGACATCGTCGGGGCGTGGAAGCCGTAGTCGATCAGGCGCTTGGCCACGTCCTCGACCTCGACGCCGGACGCGGCCTTGAAGCCGCGCACGTCGAGGATGCATTCGTGCGCGACCGTGCCGTTCGCGGCCTGGTAGAGCACCGGGAAGTACGGCGACAGCCGTTTGGCGATGTAGTTGGCGTTGAGGATGGCGTAGCGCGTCGCGTCGGTGAGGCCGTCGGGGCCCATCATGGCGATGTAGACCCACGGGATCACCAGTATCGACGCACTGCCCCAGGGCGCCGCGGAGACCGCGCCGTCGGTGCGGCCGTTTTCCGGTGACGCCGCGAACGACGGGTGCCCGGGCAGAAACGGCGCCAGGTGCGCGCGCACGCCGATCGGGCCCATGCCGGGCCCGCCGCCGCCGTGCGGGATGCAGAAGGTCTTGTGCAGGTTGAGGTGGCAGACGTCGGCGCCGAGATCGCCCGGGCTGCACAGCCCGACCTGGGCGTTCATGTTCGCGCCGTCCATGTACACTTGGCCGCCGTGCTCATGGACGATGCGGCACGCGTCGCGGATGCCTTCCTCGAACACGCCGTGGGTAGACGGGTAGGTCAGCATCAGGCACGCAAGATCGGCGGCATGCGCGGCGGCCTTGGCGCGCAGATCGCCGAGATCGACGTTGCCGCGCGGGTCGCAGGCCACCGGCACCACCGCCAGGCCGACCATCGACGCGCTCGCGGGATTGGTGCCGTGGGCCGAGGTGGGGATCAGGCAGACGCGGCGATGCGCCTGCGCGCGGCTGGCATGCCAGGCGGTGATGGCCAGCAGGCCGGCGTATTCGCCCTGCGAGCCGGCGTTCGGCTGCAGCGACACCGCGTCGAAGCCGGTGATCTCGGCGAGCCATGCTTCGAGCTGGCGGAAGAGATCGCGGTAGCCCTGGCTCTGATCGGCGGGCGCGAACGGATGCAGTTTTGAGAATTCCGCCCACGACACCGGCACCATCTCGCTGGTGGCATTCAGCTTCATGGTGCACGATCCGAGCGGGATCATCGAGGTGGTGAGCGACAGGTCCTTGGACTCGAGGCGGCGCAGGAAGCGCAGCATCTCGGTCTCGGAGTGATGGGTGTTGAACACCGGGTGGGTGAGGAACGCCGATTGGCGCGCGATCGCCGCGGGGAAGGAGGTGCGCACGCCGCTGGCCAGGTCCGACGGCGCCAGGCAGGCGCGCCCGCCGCCGAAGACGGCGAACAGCTCGATCAGCTCGGCTTCGCCCACGGTCTCGTCGAGGGCGATGGCCACCTCGAAATCGCCGAGCCGACGCAGGTTGATGCCGCGGCTCGCGGCAGCTGAGATCAGCAGGTCGGCGCGGGTGCCGCCGAGGCCGACGCGCACGGTGTCGAAGTACGCGTGCGAAGGCACCTCGAAGCCGAGCTCGCGCAGGCCAGATGCCAGCACGCAGGCCATCAGGTGCACGCGGCGCGCGATCGCGCGCAGCCCATCCGGGCCGTGGTAGCAGGCGTACATCGCCGCCATGTTGGCGAGCAACGCCTGCGCGGTGCAGATGTTGCTGGTGGCCTTCTCGCGGCGGATGTGCTGCTCGCGCGTCTGCAGCGCCAGGCGCAGCGCCGGCCTGCCCTGCGCATCCTTGGAGACGCCGACGATGCGCCCGGGCATCTGGCGCTTGAACTCGTCGCGGGTCGCGAGGAACGCCGCATGTGGTCCGCCGAATCCCAGTGGCACGCCGAAGCGCTGCGAATTGCCCACCGCGATGTCGGCGCCGAATTCGCCAGGTGCCACCAGCAGGGTGAGCGCGAGCAGATCGCACGCGACCACCGTCAAGGCGCCGGCGGTGTGCGCGCGCTCGACCGCCGCGCGGTGATCGTGCGCCGCTCCGTCGGTCGCGGGATACTGCAGCAGCAAGCCGAAGCAGCCGGCGTCGATGGCAGCATCGCGCCTGATCACCGCGACCTCGATGCCCAGCGGCTGGGCGCGCGTACGCACCACCGCGATGGTCTGGGGATGGCAATCGTCGGCGACCAGGAAGCGGTTGCGCGGCATGGATCCACCACGGCCCTGGGCGATCGCATGACACATGGTCATGGCCTCGGCCGCGGCGGTGGCTTCATCGAGCATCGAGGCGTTGGCGATCGCGAGCCCGGTGAGATCGCAGACCATGGTCTGGAAGGCGAGCAGCCCTTCGAGCCGACCCTGCGAGATCTCGGCCTGGTAGGGGGTGTACTGGGTGTACCAGCCGGGGTTCTCGAGGACGTTGCGCTGGATCACCGCTGGCACCACGCAGTCGTGGTAGCCTTGGCCGAGGTACGAGCGCGCCACGCGGTTCTTGTCCGCGAGCGCGCGCAAGCTCGCCAGCGCATCGCGCTCGCTCGCCGCCGGCGGCAACGCGAGCGGGCTGGCGCGGCGGATGGCGGCGGGCACCGCTTCATCCATCAGCTGCCCGAGGCTGGCGCGCCCGAGCGTCGCGAGCATGGCGGCGGTCTCATCCGGGCTCGGCCCGAGATGACGGCGCACGAAGCGATCGGGATGGGCCATGGAAGGAATGGACGCGGTGGAGCTCTCGAGATGCGAGCGCGCCGATGGTGATGCATCTGGGGACATCGGAAGCCGCCTTCGTCACTGACGTCCGTGTCGTCCACGGACGGACCGCCCCCGACGGGAACAACGCGACGCCACCGGGGGAGTGGTGGCGGGCGATGTCCCTGTGGCTTGGCCTGAGAGCGTGACTCCGTCGGCGTGCGCTCGGCTCGTGCCTCGCGCCTCTTTCCAGGGCGCCGTCGGGCGCGGGTCCTTCGGCCTGAGAGCGTTACTCCTTCGGCATCCCGGTCCCACGGCCGCCCCGTGGCTGCCGTGGATGGGACTTCTCCCCGCGCCGTCATCCGGCTGGGCTCAGTTCAACCGCTCCCGGTCCCAGGTCAATGCATGAGCGCGACACCGTTTCCGATCACCACGCTGGCGTCTGCGACGGGTCCGATCGGGCCCGATGCGGGCAGGCATCTCGCGATGAGGTCCGATGAGGTGCGATGTGGATTGAAGCCCGAGGACGGAGGCGATCATCCCGGACATGGGCCAGATCGTCGAGTTCGCGCTGGAGGACCTGGCAGCCACCGCGCGTTTCGCCCGTGCCTTGGCCGCCTCCTTGGAGGTCGACGACGTGCTGCTCATGGACGGACCGCTGGGAGCGGGAAAGACCACCGTGGTGCGGCTGCTGGTCGAAGCGCTCGGAGGGGATCCGGCGCAGGTCTCCAGCCCCACCTACACGCTGCTGCACCGCTACGATGCGCGCATGCCCGTGGTTCACGTCGACGCCTACCGCCTGGGTTCGGCGGGCGAGATCCATGGCCTCGGCTTCGAGGAGCAGATGGAGGGGGGGATCGGGGTGATCGAATGGGCCGAGCGCGTGGCGGGAGCTTTCTCGGCTCCTGGACGCTCGTGCTGGAGGCTGCGCCTCGCGCACGTGGGCGCCTCGGCCCCCAGCGCCGACGACCCCGGACCCGGGCACGCGCGCCACGCGCGCCTGGAGGTTCCCGAGGGTAAACGGTTGCAGGACCCGACGGTGACCAGGATGCTCCCGTAGAGCCTGCCCGCATAGGGTCTTAGGCAACGCCGACCGGCGGTTCCCGTATTCTCCGGAGCATCATGGAATCCGCTCAGCCTCCACCGACCGGCGCACCCTCGAGCGCATCCCCCGGCGCATCCCCCGGCACAGTCCCCGGGGCAGTCACAGGTGCGATGCCCACCGCGTCCGTCGCCGAGTCGAAGCCAGCGGTCGAATCGCGCGAGCAGCTGGTGCGTATCCCAGCCGATGCGGGCGGCGATCCGCTGGTGCGCAGCTACCTCGAAGCGCATCGCGACACCTGCGCGTGGACGACGCTGTCGTGGGCATGGGTGCTGATCGGCTCCGTCGCCTGCGTGGTCGGTGGCGCGATCGGCTCGCACCTCGCCGGACGCCCGATGGCCATGCCCGAGGACGTGCCCGCGCTGGTGCGCTGGATGAACAACCATTTCGGCAACGCGCGCGCCTGCGTGCTGGGCATGTTCGTCATGACCTTAGTGGTGAGCACGATCGGCGTGCGCGTCGCCCCGCGCGGCGTGCCCGCAGGCCAGGAGCCATGGCTCGGCTTCGTGGTGGTCTCGGTGTTGTACCTGCTGTTCTACGACCACCTGGTCTGCCTCGGCGTGCTCACCGGCATGCTCTGCCTGGTGTACTTCCTGGCGCTCTCCTTCCGCGCGCTCGCGGTGTGGATCGGCGGACATCAGGGCCTGCGCAGCGACGCGCTGAATGAGCCTCCTGGCGGCTGGCCGCTCTACACCGTGCTGGTGCCGCTTTACAAGGAGCGCAATGTCGCGCGCAACATCCTGGTCAGCCTCGCCAAGCTCGACTACCCGCGCGACCGTCTCGACGTCAAGTTCCTGCTCGAGGCCGACGATCCGGACACCCTGCAGGCATTGACCGCCGCCGGCATCCCACCATGGGCCGAGGTCGTGGTCGTCCCGCTCGCCCAGCCCAAGACCAAGCCGCGCGCCTGCAACCACGGCCTGCAGCGTGCGCGCGGCGAGTACCTGGTGATCTTCGACGCCGAGGACCGTCCCGATCCCGATCAGCTCAAGCAGGCGGTCATCGCCTTCCTGTCCAGCGGGCCGAAGGTCGTCTGCCTGCAAGCGCAGCTCGCTTACCACAACCACCGTCAGAACCTGCTGACGCGCTGGTTCGCGCTCGAATACAACGTGTGGTTCCGGCGCTACCTCGGCGGCCTGGTGCGCCTTGGCGTGCCGATCCCGCTCGGTGGCACCAGCAACCATTTCCGCACCCAGGTGCTGCGCGACGTCGGCGGCTGGGATCCGTTCAACGTCACCGAGGATTGCGATCTCGGCGTGCGCCTCTACGTCGCCGGGCATCGCACGCTCACCCTCGACAGCACCACCTGGGAAGAGGCGAAT
The DNA here is from genome assembly GCA_038231435.1 of Planctomycetota bacterium. Classification (GTDB taxonomy): domain Bacteria; phylum Planctomycetota; class UBA11346; order UBA11346; family UBA11346; genus JACCZE01. Next base: position 57,302 of record JBBRLJ010000004.1, on the reverse strand, counting down.
TCACGTGTCGGCAACTGGATCCGCCAGCGCAGCCGCTGGCTCAAGGGCTACCTGATCACGCACATCGTGTGGTTTCGCCGTCCGTTCGTGCTGATCCGCAAGCTCGGCCCGTGGGGCGCCCTCGGTTTTGTGATGTCGGTGTTCTGCGTCGGCGCGCTGGCCGCGCTGAACCTGGCGCTGTGGCTGGTCGCAGCGGTCCACGTGGCCCTGATCTCGATCGACATGTCGCGCGGCAACCACCTGTGGGAGATCCTCAGCACCCGCGACAACCACAAGGATCGCCTGAGCTGGCAGATGGTGTATTCGGGCCACGGCGAGGACCCGGTGCTGTCGACCCTCAGCCAGGTGTTCTTCGCCGCCGCGCTCTGCCTGCTGCTGGGCAACGTGCTGTTCATCGTCATCGCGGCGCTCGCCGGGCGTCGCCCCGGGCAACGCGGCATGTGGTGGGCCGCGCTGCTCAGCCCGGCCTATTGGGTGTTGATCAGCATCGCGGCCTGGAAGGGCGTGTGGCAGCTCCTGGTGAAGCCGCATTACTGGGAAAAGACGGTCCACGGGCTGGACGAGCCAGCGCATCCAGTGCAGGGAGCACCGCCGAAGAAGTAGTGGAGTCCGGTGGGGACCTGAGACCGGCTTCCCAGCCTCTCGGGTGCTGTGCCTTGCAGCTGTCGTCTGCGATCTTCCGTCTTCGGCCCTCCCTCTTCCCTCTTCTCGAAGCTCATCCAGAGCGGAAGACGTCGACAGCGGACGTTCAGTCGCGGAGAGAGAATTCCAAAGACGGAAGACGGAAGACTGTAGTCCGAAGTCCGAATGCCGAGACTGCCGCGCCGACCGCGCGACGAGACTGGCCCATCCCGTCCCTGGGCATCGCCAGGCCCGGAGCTATCGTGCCCGCCGCCCGTCTTCCTTCCCCGACCCCGAGGTTTCCCATGCCCGACATCCTCATCGGAAAATCCGACCGCGAGGTTTTTCTCCGCGGCCGCTACGCCAATCGCCATGGGCTCATCGCAGGCGCCACCGGCACCGGGAAATCGGTGTCCCTCATGGTCCTCGCCGAGCGCTTCTCGCGTCTGGGTGTGCCGGTGTTCCTCGCCGACGTGAAGGGCGATCTCGCGGGTCTCTCGCAGCCATGCGTCGCCAGTGATGCGCTCGCCGCGAGGGTGGCGCGTCTCGGGCTGAAGGATCACCAGCCCCAGGCCTCACCGACGATCTTCTGGGACATCTTCGGGAAGAAGGGCCATCCGGTCCGCACCACGGTATCCGAAATGGGTCCAGCGCTCCTCGGTCGGCTGCTCGAGGTCAACGATACCCAGGGCGGAGTGCTCGAAGTCGCGTTCAAGGTCGCGGACGACCAAGGGCTGCTGCTGCTCGATCTCGACGACCTGCGCGCGATGCTCGGCTTCATCGCCGAACATTCCCAGGAGATCTCCCAACGCTATGGACTGGTCGGCACGCAATCGATCGGCGCGATCCAGCGCTCGCTGCTGCGGCTGGAGAACCAGGGCGGCGGCGGCTTCTTCGGCGAACCGGCGCTGGATCTCGCTGATTTCATGCGTCAGGACCTGAACGGGCGCGGCATCGTCAACATCCTCTGCGCCGAGCAGCTGATCCTCGACCCTCGGCTCTATTCGTGCTGGCTGCTGTGGATGCTGTCAGAGCTGTTCGAGAATCTGCCTGAGGTCGGCGATCTCGATCTCCCCAAGCTGGTGTTCTTCTTCGACGAAGCGCACCTGCTGTTCGACGACGCTCCGCCGGCGCTGCGTCGCCGCGTCGAACAGGTCGTCCGCCTCATCCGTTCGAAGGGCGTCGGCGTCTATTTCATCTCCCAATTGCCTGACGATGTCCCCGAGGAGATCCTCGGCCAGCTCGGCAACCGCATCCAGCACGCGCTGCGCGCATTCACCCCTCGTGACCAGAAGGCGGTGCGCCTCACCGCCGAGACCTTTCCGCCCAATCCGGCGTTCAAGGTTGAGGACGTGATCACCCGGCTGGGCGTGGGCGAGGCGCTGGTCACGACCCTGCAGGAGGGCGGCGTCCCGATGCCGGTCCAGCAGACGGTGATGTGCCCACCGCATTGCCGCATCGGTTCGATCACCGACGCCGAACGCTCCGCCGTGCGCTCGCGCTCACCGGTAGGCGGGAAGTACGACACAGCCATCAATCGCGAGTCCGCTCATGAGATCCTGGCCGCGCGCGCGCATGCGTCGGTCGCGCCGCTGCGGCCAGCGTCGCAGGCTCCGAGCGCCACGGTCTCCGGTTCGCCTGAGCCACGTCCGACGGAAACACCCGCAGCCGAGGAGGGAGGGTTCGGACAGACGGTGAAGGATTGGCTGTTCGGGACGCGTCGCCGTCAGGGCGCGGTCGAGGCCATGACCAAATCGGCGATGAGATCGGCGGGGAGCCAGATCGGCAGGCAGATCATGCGCGGGATCATGGGCGGGATGTCGAGGCGGCGGTGATGGGCCTCGTGACCTAGCGTCTGATCTCGAGTCTGTGGTCTTCCGTCTTCCCCATCTTCCCCCACTCCTTCCTCATCCCCCCGCCGCCTTCTCCATCCCCATCCTCTTCTTCGCCTCTTCGAAACATTCCTGCGCCACTCGCGTCAACACCAAGGCCTGCTGCCATCGGTCCGTCTCCTCGACCAGGCCGCCCTTGCCGTCCGGAAACAGTCGCGCGTAGTAGATCGACGGGTGCAGCAACTCGGGATTGAAGCAGATGTAATCCCCAGGCTTGGCGGATCGCAGGAACCCCAGGCATGAGCGCGTCCACATTTCGCGGAAGTGGTCCACGAACTCGAGCCCCACGCCGCCACGGGCGCCGTCCTTGACGTCGACCTGGATGTGCGAGGGGTTGCCGATGCGGCCATGGAAGAAACGCACGCGCTCGAATACCGGCTCGAGGAAGTCGAAGCGCGCCGTGATGTCGCCGTACTTCATCTCCTGCCCGGTGTACCAGTGGCTGAAGTCGGCATTGAAGCGGACCTCGGGATGGCGTTCGACCAGCTTCACCGTGCGCCACTGGTCCTGGGTGATGGTGGCGCGGTGGGTCTCGATGTAGAGTGGCACGCCGTGCTTCTCCGAGGCGGCGATGATCGCGCCAACCAGGCGGTCGATCTCGGCGTCGGACTCCATGCCCCAGCCGACGTGCAGGGTGGCGCATTCGGCTCCCTGGTCCTTGGCGGACTTCGCGAACGGTTCGGCTTCGCCGGGTTGGTTGACGCGCCCGCCGCTGGTCCAACCCAGGCGGAGCTTCCGGCACAGCTCGCGATCCCCACCCTGTGTCCCCTGATAGCCCGCCGCCTTGATGGCCGCGAGCACGGTGGCTGCATCACCCTTCGGACCGCTCGAGGTCTTCGGCAGGTCGGTAAGGTTGCCCATGTTCAGGTCGGAGCGCAGGTAGGGTGCGCGCGCGGTACCGTCGTTGGTGTTACGGATGGGCATGGGTGCTCCTCGTGTGGTGCGGTCCCGCCGAAGGCGGTGCGGGAGAAATATGGCGCTGGTGTGCACTGCGCCAGCTTCGTCAGGATACTCGGCCACGCGCGGCGGCTTCCCGTTTGGCGTTCAGGCACTCTCGGATACTAAGGTGCATGGCCCGCGACCAGATTCCTTCCGCGAATCGGAATGCGGCGGCGAGCCTGGGTTTCTGGGCGCGCACCGGCTTCATCCAGCCGATGGTCAAGGACCACGCACACGCCGACATCGAGCTGAACTTCCTGTTCAGCGGCGGCATGCGCTACTTCTTCGGCGGGCGCTTCCATGATCTCGCTCCTGGTCGGCTCGCGGCGTTCTGGGCGGCGATCCCGCACCAGGCGGTGTCGGTCGAACCGGGCACCGAGATCATGTGGGTCTGCGTGCCGCTCGCGCAGTTCCTGCGCTGGGATCTGGGCGCGAGCGCGATGCGCCGCCTGCTGCGCGGCGAATTCATCCTCGATCAGTCGAGCACGGCGTGGGATGCCGACCAGTTCCGGAGCTGGGCGGCGGATTACGCCACGGGCGAGGCGTTCGCGATCCGCACCATGACGCTCGAGGTCGAGGCGCGTATGCGCCGGCTCACCCGAGTCGCGCGCGCGGCGGCGCGCGTCGCGAAGAGCAGGGCGCCCGACCAGGGAGCGAGCAGCCGCGTCGAAGCGATCGCATCGTGGCTGGGAGACCATTACCGTGAGGAGTTGACCTTGGCGGTAATCGGCGCCGCCGTGGGGCTGCACCCCAACTACGCCATGTCCCTGTTCCGCTCGAGCTGCGGCATGACCATCTGGAAGTACCTCACGCGCCTGCGCCTCGCGCACGCCCAGCGCCTGCTGGCGACGACCGATCGCACCGCCCTGGCCATCGCGCTGGATTCCGGCTTCGGCTCGCTCGGGCGCTTCTATGCTGCCTTCAGCGGTGAATTCGGCGTTCCACCTGGTGAATTCCGCCGCCTCAACCATGGCTGAACGGGCCGCCCACCGTCTGCGAGGCAGGCAGGGGAACGGCGGAGCGATCCGGCGCATTGGCTAGAGCGGATCGGTCGCTACCATCCTGGCCATGGCCCATCTGGTGTACGAGGACAAGAAGGTACCCCTGGAGAAGGAGTGCGTGCTCGGGCGCCAGAAGGATTGCGGCGTCATCGTCAAGGACGGCAAATCGAGCCGCCATCACGCGCGTGTCTTCTTGCTCGAGAGCGAGTGGTGGCTCGAGGATCTCGAGTCGGCGAATGGCACCATGCTCAACGGCAAGGCCATCGCCCACCGTTCGCGCATCCACAACGGCGACGTCATCGGCATCGGCGCCAGCCGCATCACCCTGGTGAACGAGCATACCCAAGAGATCCGCCTCGAGCGCATCCCCGAGGACATGGTCGGGCGCACCATCGCCGGCTATGTCATCGACGGCAAGATCGGCACCGGCGTCACCGGCACCATCTACACCGCCACCCAGACCGCGCTCGAGCGCGGCGTCGCCTTCAAGGTCATGGACCCACGGCTGACCTCGTCGGACCCCGGCTTCGCCGACCGCTTCCTCAAGACCATCAACGTCGCCGCCTCGATCCACGACGACGGCATCGTCAAGATCCACGAGTGCGGCAAGGACCAGGGCCTGCTGTGGTACACCATGGAGCTGGTCGAGGGCGACACGCTCGAGCAGCTGCTCAAGCGCGATGGCCCGATGGAGCCGCCGCTCGCACTGATGATCATCGAGAAGGCGGCGGCGGCCCTGCAGTCCGCCCATGAGAAGGGTCTGGTCCACGGCGATGTCAAACCCGCCACGATCATGCTGACCGAGACCGGCCACGTGAAGATCCTCGACATCGGCGTGGTCGGCCTGAGCGGTAATGAAAGCCGCATGGTGCAGGGCATCGCCGCGACCAAGCAGGTGTTCTACCTGGCACCCGAACAGGCGCGCGGTGGCGCCAGCGACGTGCGTAGCGACGTGTATTCGCTCGGCTGCGTGCTGTTCCACGCGCTCACCGGCAAGGTCCCGTTCGGTGGCACCGACTTCAAGGCGGTGGTGGCCGCGCACGAGAGCCAGCCCGTCCCCGAGGTCGCCAAACGCCTCAAGCTGCCGCTCGCCGTCGACAAGGTCTTGCAGCAGATGCTGAACAAGAACGTCAGCTGGCGCTACGAATCGATGACCGAAGTGCGCACCGCGCTGCGCGAACTGCGCGAGCTGGTGACGCCGGACGCCGCCGATGAGGCGCATGAGACCCAGGCGCGCGAGAAGATCGCGGTGCGCGCGCGCGCGCGCAATACGCAGCGCCAATCGGCGAAGTTCCAGAAGCTGGCGATGATGTTGCTGGTGGTCCTGGCGGTGGCGATGGTGATCGGCTTCGTCGGGCTGCCCGACCTCGGCCGATTCATGGCTCATCCCGACCGGCCCGATGTCGTCGATCAGGCTGGCACGGGGACCACGCAGGGCGTCGCCGGAGGCGGCACCACCGGCAGCACCGGCTCGACCACGGTCGTGGCGGCTGGCACGGCCGGTGCCACCACCGGCGCCATCACCGGTGGTACCACGACCGGCCGCGATCCGTGGAGCGCCCGTTGGCAGGAGGCCAAGGCGCGCATCGATGCCAGCGCCGCCCGCAACGATTGGGGCGCGGCCGAGCAGACACTCAAGCACTTCACCGACGATCTCCACGCCAAGGCGCCGACTAGCGACGTGGCGCAGTCTGCGCGTCTGCGCGGCAGTCAGCTGGTCAGCGATGGCGAGGCCTGGTACCAGGCCCAGCTCGATGCCTTGCCCGCGGCTTCCGATGCCGCCGCCGCGCCGCGCCGCCTGCGCCAGCTCGCGTCGTTGCGCGACGTGGCGCTCAGCGGCAAGCGCGGTGATGCCGAAGCGCGCTACCAGGAAGCCCTGAGCAAGCTCACCCAGCGCCTCGCCGAAGCGCGCAGCCGCGCCCGCCAGGCGCTCGAGGCCGGCCGCCTCGACGATCTGCCACCGCTCGCGAAATCCCTCGAGCCCGCCTTCGCCGGGACTCCGGTCGCCGGCCTGCACCGCAACTTCGCCACCATGGTGACCGAGGCCGCCAAGACCAAGCCGATGTGGAAGGGTTCCTGGCAGGCGACCGAATCCGCGCTGGTGTCGAGCTCGGGGGCGGCGTGCGTGCCTGCCGCGGCGGCGCTGATGCTCGCCGGCGGGGCCAACGATCTCGCTGCGGCCAAGCGGCTGCTCGGCGATCCCGCGCTCGCCTCAGGCGACGCACTCAAGCGCAAGGAGGCGCTGCTCGGCAACGAGGCCGCGATGCTCTCGTTCGACGACATCGGCGATCTCCAGTACATCGATGTGCTGCAGGGCGAGCCCCGTCTCGAGAAGGGCGCGCTGGTCGGCGACGACACCTGCGGCATCGCCTGCACCGTGCCGGTAGGCGGAGCGTCGTGGAGCGCCGCGTTGTCGCTCCAGCTGCGGCCACTCAATGCCAAGGAGTCGGGCGAGGCGGTCATCTCATGCGTCAGTGGCGAGAACGTGCCCTTGATGGTGCGCATCGATCCCGAGCTCATCCACGTCCGCGCCACCACGGCCGACGGCGTTCAAGAGGCCCAGGGAGAGCGTTCGGCCGGTGCCGACAAGCTGCGCGTGCGCCTGCGCCTGTCCTGCCGCGACAGCAACCTCCAGATCCTGGTCGACGACCAGCCACTCGCTGGCTGGGAACAGGCACGCGTGCCAGCGGGCAGCCAGCTGCGCTTCGAGGTCGGCGGCTTCGCCTGGAGGCTCGACGACCTCCAAGTCATCGCCGGCGAGTAGACCGTACCAGTACCGGCATTCGCGACGCGGCTGCCGCCGCCTCGCTGGTTGCTCCACTCGGCGGCGCCGCGGACAAGGCCTGGAGCGAGCGAACTCCGCTGCCTTCCGTCTTCCGTGTTCCGTCTTCCATCTTCCCTCATCGAGCGCGCCAAGCCGGCGAATGGCACCCGACCCTTTCCAGGTCCGCCGCTCCCGGCCCCCCGAGCCCGTGGAACGCCCGCCTCATCGCCCATTCGCGACGGGAGCGCAGGTCGAGGGCGTCCAGGTCGAATGGTCGACCGACATCCATCCCGCTGGCGATGCGCGTGGCGGAACCGAGCGCAGGTGCGAGTTCTCGCCAGAGTCGATGGGCGAGGTCGGGATCCGGCAGCGCCGCTGCGTCGGCGAAGGCGTGCTCGAAGTCGTCGGCGGTCTCCGCAGATGTCCTCACCATGCGCTCCGAATCGATGTCGGCGGCGAACATGCGCGAGAATGCCGCTCCAGCGGCCAGTGCATTCGCGGACACTGGATCGGAAAGAGCCTCAAGCAACGCCGGCACCACCGAGGGATCTCCAAGCGTGGCGAGGATCCCGAAGCGCGCGGCACCGAGGGTGGGATCCGAGCATGCCGCGAGGAATCGCGCATGCTGCTCATCATCGGACGATGCCGGGCTCACCGCCGCGGCGACGGCGAGCGCGTGCGCCTGGTTGCGCAGGGCGTGGTGGTCGAGCAGCCACGACGCAGCGCTCCATGCCGCCGCATCGAGCGCGATGCATTTCGTCGCGGGGTCGCGCTCCGCGAGGATCGCATCCATGCTCGGCGGGGGCAGCATGGACATGGCGGCGGACTGGAAGGCGTGCGCTCGCACTTCCGCATCGGGATCGGCGGCCAGCGCCGCGACGCGTGCCGAGCGATCACGGACATCGCCGCGCGCGGCCAAGCCGACCAGGCCGACGACAGCGAGAGATGGGACCCGAGAGTCGGCTAGCGCATGCAGGGCACCGACCGGCGGCTCGGCGTTGCTCCAGATAAGGGCCTTTGCGATCCCTGGCCAGGCACAGGCACCGTTCTCGAGCGCCCCGAGGAGGAGATCCCAGGCCGACTGCGAGCCGCTCGCAAGCAAGCACATGGCCGCCGCGCAGGTTTCGGTGGCATCGCCGGAGGCTGCAGCGGATCCGAGCGCGCTTTCGGCGGCGGTGCCGGCGAGCGCAATGCCCTCGATCCTGGCGGCGATGATGTCGTCGAGCGCGCGCAGATGGTCGGGGAAGGCGCGCGGGTCGTCGAGCAGGGCGATGCGCCGCGCGCAGTCGGTGGGCAGCTCGTCGAGGTGCTCGGCCACGATGTCCGGGGTGTGCGGGCTCATGTCAGTTGATCGCGACCGAACCGCCCTTGATGCGGTTGCGCCGCTTGGCGCGCGAGACGATGTCGGAACCCGAGATCAGGATCCTGCCGTCGGCGCGCATGATGAGCGAGGCCTCGCCGCAGCGCAGCGCGAGCGAGGATGCGGCTTCGATCACCGTGTCCGAGGGCGATGGGCGAGTCTCGCCGCCAATGCGGCCGACCACGATCCCGCGTTGGCGCCCGGGCAGGCGGCAGACCATCACCTCGTCTCCGGCGACGAGCACCAGCGGATCGGCGCCGTGCAGTCGATCGCACCATTCGTCATCGCAGAGCACGCGTCCGTCGTCGATTCGCCGCACGGTCGCGCTGGAGAGTTGGGAAGCAGGAAGCAGATCGTTCATGGGGCCCTTCTTCGTTCCGGGGGAGTGCGTCGGATGTCGCCGACTCATCCCATGGCGTTCTTCTTGTTGTGGAACAGCGTGTCGCCGAGGCGGCAGACGCCCCGGTTCTCGAACTTCACGTCGAACGAATACACGATGAATTCGCATCTTCCCTTGTTGACGAAGGACAGCAGCCCACCGCCCTTGCCCTTCTCGTCGCCGCTCGAACGCGTGTAGATCGCGTTCTTCACCATCGGCATGCGTCCTTCGCAGCGCACCGTGACCGGGCCCTTCGAACCGTCAGAGCAGCGTCCGCGGTTCGGGTACGGGATCGGCACCAGGGCCGATCCCACGGGTGTCTTGCAGACGTCTGGATAGACCAGGCTCGAGCCGCCGCTGGCGAGGTGCACGATGCCGCGCCCGTTCGCGAAGGTGGTCTGGCTCATGACGGATCACCCACGGGCTGCATGAGCAGCGCGGTGCGCGGCCCATGGTCGGCCGAGGCGAGCAGAAGCATTGTCCCTATGTCTGGGCGGCGCGACAGGCGCAACGCCGCGAGACCTGCGATCACCGCGCCGCTCGCGGCTCCGGTGTCGCCGAGGCAGTCGGCGGGATGATGCAGGGCGTGGCCGTCGACAAAGCGTTGTCGATGGCGGATGCCTGCGATTCCCCACTCCTTGGCCCAATGCGACTCGCCGTTCATCGTCGACCACGACTCGCGTACGCGCGTTGCGGGGGAAGCCTCGAAGAGCCGAGCCAGCGTACCGCTCAGACCGTCGCCGCGATACGGTTCGGGGCTGCCGAGGTGGCCAGGCTCATGGCCGATTCCATCGGCGCCGAGCAGCGCGAGAGGGGTACCAGCCCCTCTCATCCCGAGCAGCAGGAATGCGGCGGCCTCTCCGGGGATGAAGCCATCGCGGTTGGCGTCGCTGCGCAGTCGACGCTCGCGATCGAGCTCGGCCAGGGTGCGCAGATCGATGTACGAATCCACACCGCCAGCGATGGCGAGCTCGGCCTCTCCATTGCGGATCGCCCGCGCTGCCGCGGCCACCGCCGACAGTCCGCCAGCGCGGCCTTCACGCACTGGCACGAACCCTCCGACCGGTCCGAGGATCCCGCACAGCTCTGTGAGCAGGGTCGGAGCATCGCCCAGCCGGTCGGGAATGGCGATGAAGGCGCGAGGCCGCCGCGAGCCCGCGGCGTGACGCAGCTCGCGCAAGGGCCCACTGGCCAGTCGGAGCAGGCGTCGTTCGCACGCCGATGATCCCAACGCATGCCGCTGCGCGATCTCCTCCTGCGCGCCGTCCTCGACCTTCGCGACTACCATTGCCTGCCGGCCGGCGTCGAGCCAGGCGCATTCACCGAATCGCGCCACTCCCGCGCGGACCGAGGACGAGGTCTCGATGGCGTCGACGCCGACCGGTGTGCGCATGGCCACAGCGAGCACCCCTACGTCGCAGGAGGGCATCCGTTCAGTAGCCATCGTACGATCCCGTCGAGCGTAGGCGCAGTCCACGCAGCCGAGCGGAGGCGAGCGCATCAGCCAATTCCCCATCGACGAGGAGCAGTTGGCTGGACTCGGCGAGACGGAACATCCGCGCACCATCGGCGCGCGCCGCGTCGATGGTGAACGAGCCCAGGTCGCGGCTCTCGGTTTTTCCGAGCCAGGGCTTCGCATCGCTGCTCCCGAGATCCACGCAGCGCACCAGGCCGAGCACGTTGGCCAGGGAATAGCTGCCGACGCGGCGGCCGCGCGAATCGAAGAGGTCCGCTTGGCGATAGTCGACGTTGTCCACGCCGGCCCGTTCGAGGACGCGACGCAGGGCATCCGTGACCAGCGGCAGCAGGTAACTCAGCAGGTCCGGCAGGACCAGGCTGCTCGAGGGCAGCAGGCGTATGCGCAGCGGCTCGGCGCAGGGCGCCAGCTTCCGTCCGCGCAGCAGGTCCAGGATATCCACCGGCGGCGAGATCTCGCCGAGCGCGGGGCCCGGATCGCTCCACAGATCCTGATCGAGCACGTGGTAGGCGGTGGCGGCGACGTTCACGGCGGATCCTCCGAGGTGGTACCTGCGGCCGCCTCGCAGGCGAATGCCCAGGCCGAGCGCGACACGAAGAAGGGATGGCTGGCGCGGGGTTCGGCGAAGGCCATCAGCCTGCCGCGGATCTCGACGTCGCTGATGTCCTCGAGGCGCTTGCGGATCTCGGGGCTGCGATCCTCATCGTCCTCGCATGGGCGCGCGGTGGCCAGCAGCACGAGTTCACGCACCAGGCGTGCGATGACCACTTGATCATAGCCGGGATGGTCGAGCGAGCCCTCGTCCTCCATGTCGGTGGGGGCGCGCTCCTCGAGCGGGTGGTCGAGATGGCCGTTCCCGTCGTGCCACTGCAGCCCCAGCTCGCGCATCCAATAACGCGCGATCAGCACCTGGCGCTGTTCCGGCAACTCGCCGAAAACTGTCTGCTCGCCATCGAGCAGGTAGGGGCCGGCGACGGTCGGCAGCGCCATGCCGTTGCCGTGGTGGTTGATGTCGAACGAGACCGCTGACGCCATGCGCACCAGCCGGGGCACGCGCGCGAAGCATTGCAGCGCTGGAATGAGATGGTGCCGAGCGGTGGCATACCTGCCCGCGCCAGCTCCCGGCAGCGGCTCGCAGCCGAGCTCGGCTGGCAGGCTGGTCACCGGTTCCGCGGCCGCATCGCCAACGGTAGGGGAATCGTGGCGCGGCATGAAGCAGAACGGGCAGCCGTCGGCGTCCTCGGCGAAGTAGTCGACCAGGGCTTCTGCGCGTTCTCCCACCTGCATCTCAGCCTCCTGCCTGGAGCGGGACGACGTCGACGGATCCGATGTCCGCCGCGCGCTTGTCGCAGCGCAGGGCCGCCCGCCACAGCAGCTCGATGCGGCGAAGATCCGCATCGATGGCGACCGTGTTGAGCTGCGGAATGAGCATATGCGCCGCATCCGCGATCCGGCAGGAGATGCCGAGCACGATCCCTGGCAGCCGGAAGCGTTCGTGGCCAGACGGCGTAGCGTTGATCAGTTCCCCCGTCTCGTCGCCGCGCAGATGGCCCGTCGCGATCTGGTCGACCGGCGCCTCCTGCAGATGCCTGCGGTCGAAATCCAACGGTAGGAACGGCGCGCGGCTCTGGCACCAGGAGTCGTCGTAGGTTCCTGCGTAGGCACGGCGGGGTTGCCAGTGCGCTTCGAGCGCAGAGAAACCCGCCGGCGCGGGTCTATCCCGCCACGAGGTGATCGGCGCGTCCGGGTGCTCGAGATTGGGCAGGGGTGTTCCAGGGCTTGGGCGTTCGCCCACCGGCGCATATCCCACGCCCAGCGGGTTGCGATCGTCACAGGTGATTGCCCCGTCGCGACCAGTGGCGGTCCCGCCGTAGGAGCGTTCCCAGGTCAGGGGCAGCCGTTCGAACGGTTCGGCCGCGCTCGGGCTCAGGCAGAGGCCCAAGAGGTGCCTGCGCCAGTGCCGGTTGCCACTCACGCGCACGCGCTTGATGACGCCACCCAGGCGCAGCTCGACGACGCAGGAATCGGCACGGCCTCCAGGCGCATGCGCATGTCCAGACAGCAGCACATCGGTCGCCGGCTTTGGCAGGCCGCACAACATCTCGACCGGAGCCGCGCCGCCTTCACGCTCGATCAGATCACCGTCGAGCGTGCACGTTGCCGTGACCGCTACGACGAGCGAGTCGATGGCTTCGTGATCGGGCAGCAGCGCCAGCGAGCACGCGTAGGGGGTGGCGTTGCGCAGCTGCAGCATCAGTTCCCCACCACCTTGGCGCCCTTGATGGCCACATCCTTGGCGGCGCGGATCTTGACCATGCCCGCGGATCTCAGCGAGATGTCCTTGCCGGAGATGACGATGCTGCCGTCCTTCTTGAGCGTGATCGACGCAGCTCCGGCGCGCAGGGTGAGCTCGTCGTCGGCGTTCAGGAGGATCGATCTCGCGGTGGCGCTACGCGCTCCGTCGGTGGATTCTCCGCGGTCGCCGTGGACGCGCTCGCGCAGGTGCTTCGCCACCGTCACCTCCATAGCTCCGCCCACCATTTCCTTGAGATCCTGCCTGATGTCCTGGACGCGATGCCCGTGGACCTCGAGGACATCCTTGCCGTCCACCTGGCGTTTCGCCGATCCCGCGATGGTGGTGGTCGAATCCTTGCCGACGCGCAGCGTCGCGGCGCCATCGATCGAGGCGCCTTGATCCCGGCCGACGTCGAGCTTGCGATCGCGCTTCACGGTCAGCGCCTGGTCCTGGCCGACCTGCTCGCGCCGGTCGTTGCCGATCGCCAGCGCCAGGTCGCGCTTCGCGGTCACCTGGAAGATCTCGGCGTTCTTGCTGTCCTCGAGGCGGACTTCGTTGCCACCGCCGCTGCGCAGCACGCATTGCGTCTGGTTCCGCCCCGCCACCACGCTCGGCGTCAACGCGTCGGGCACCGCTCCCGCGATGATCGGGCGATCCGGATCGCCGTTGACGTGGGTGAGCAGCACCTGGGTGCCTTTGTGCAGCGGGAAGTGCATGCCCATGTCCGTACCGGCGTAGGGCTGCGCCATGCGCACCGGACGCGAGGCGTTGCCTGCGCCGCGATCCTCGAGATCGAGCGGCAGCTTCACCCGGTAGCGCCCCGCGTCGTCGAGCTCGGCATAGTCGCCGCTGCCGGCCGAATCGATCACGGCGTGCAGGGTCCCCGGGATCCGCGGTTTCGGCGTGGTGCGCGCGGGTCGGAAGATGGTGTCGAAGGGGATGCAGGTGAATTCATTGGCGTAGCTCGTGCGCAGTGCGGTTCCGCCGCCGTGTTCGAGCTGCTGCGATCCCGAGTGCCGGATCTCAGTGATCAGGTAGTCGCCATCCACGCCCTGGCGCGGATGGCCCGCGATCGCAAGTCCGGATCCAGCGCGCAGGGAGCGCACGTCGGACGCGCCGACGTAGAGTCGCTGGCGGCAGCGGATCTCCTCGGCGCGGATGCGCGCGTAGGCCGATCCCGCATCGGCGTCGCGGTGGGCTTCTCCGTACAGATAGGTGGCGCCGTGGGTCGCCTGGTCGGAGACCTGCGCACGCGCGCGCAGGTCGTGATCCGGGCTCCTCCAGTCGTGATCCTGCAGCGTGATGCCCGCCGGCACCGGGGTCTGGCGGCAGATCAGCGAGCGCACGCTCTCGCGTTGGTTCCAATCATCGGCGGCATCATCGGCCCCGGTCGCCGCCGAGCGCCGGTACGGCTGGCTCTCGCGCGGCCGATCACGGCCGTCCGGCGCATCGGCGAAGACCACGACGCAGCGATCATCGAGGTGTGAGAAGGCGTACGAGATGCCTTCGTGCTCGAGCAGCCGCGAGGCGAAGGCGAGATCCGTCTCGGCATGCTGGACGGTGTATTCCCGCGCCGGATAGCGCCGCGATGACAGCCTGAAATCGTATTCGGCGCTCGGCAGGCCGGCATCGCGCAGCACCTGCTCGACCATCTCGGGCACGGTCTTGTCCAGGAACACCCGGCTGCCACTGGCGAGCGTCGCGCGCCACAGCTTGGGAACCAGGGTGGCACGGTAGCGCGTCCACCCGCCGCCGCGATCGAGCTGCTCGATGCGCGCGAGCACCCCGTGGATCCTGAGCATGCCAGCGTCGTCGATGCGTCCGCCGTCCCGGATCACGCCGCGAGTGATGCCGAGCCATGCGTCGGCTTGCAGCAGCGCGGCGAGATCGAGATCGTCGCGGGTGGACATCAGATCGAGGTCGTAGGCGGAGAGCGCCGAGATCGCGTCGCAGCCGGTGAAGCTCGCCACGCTGAGCGTGTGCTCGGGCACCGCGTCGCTCGAGAACGCCAAGGCCCGCGGCGGCGCGCCATCGCGAGCGCTAGGTCCACGCAGCTGCCGAGGCGTCGACATCAGCTCCTCCACGCCACCAGCAGCTGCGTGATGCCCGGGCCGTCCCATCGGTAGCTGTGCAGGCGCGAGTCCTCGTGGGTGCAGCGGCCGCTGGCAGTCGCATGCGCGATGCCCGCGTGGGCGAGGTCTGCGATGATGGCGGTGGGCAGATCGAGCGAGGCGCGCCCATTCGCGCGCGGTGCCAGCGCCGCGATCGGCCACGCCCGCGCCGCGAGCACCGGCGCGTCGACTTCATAGGCCGGACCGCGGATGCCGGGACCGATGAAAGCGTGCCAGCGCGACCGTGGATGCGCGGAGCGCGCGGCGAGCGCATCGACGAGCCGAGTGACGATCCCTGCAGCGACGCCGCGCCAGCCGCAGTGGGCGACACCGAGCGCATCCGGAGCGGCGATGCACAAGCCTGGGCAATCGGCGCCGAAGACTCCGAGAGCCAGGCGGGGATCGTCGCTCACCAGGCCGTCGGCGCGATCGAGCTCGGCGGCCGAGGCGCCAGCGTCGACGATGACGGTGCCGTGCACTTGCCGCGGCACCGCCAATCGTGAGATCCCGAGACTGACGATCCAGGCGCCGCGACGCGCCGGCAGGCGTTGGTCGCCATCCGCCGCCTGGCTGAAGGCGATGCGCACATCGGGCGGCATCCGCCAACGCAGGTCTGGTAGGAATGGAACTGGAGACACAGGGTTCTTCCGTGCGGTTTCCCGACGATCCATCGGCAGGACCATAACGCAAATGAAGCATATGAAACATATGGAACAGTCAGTGATACAGCGTCAGTGCCTGGCGACGATGAATGCAACGCTCATGGATCCGCGATCCAGTCCGCCTGCGCGCGTGGCCGCGATCACGTGCAGGCGTGATCGCGACACTCCAACCGCCGAGCCTGGCGTGTGAACGCCTCGTCGCCGGTTTTTCAAATCGTTGCAATTGCTTTGTGCACTGCTCCTTCGGACGGAAACCAGCTAGATACGCCTGGGTCGGCATGCACACTCGGGGCCGCATGGATCCAGACGATGTGTCCGCGGACCAGGTCGCATCGGGCGACTCCACGGACGTTACCTACATCTCGCTGAACAAGCCGGTCTGGTTCTACGGCCTGCGCAACGCCGCATGGCTGCTGCCCACGCACGATACCCGCGCCAAGCTGATCGCCTTTACGCCGTTGAGCTGTCCTGCCGCGAATGCGGGACCGCAGCCCGAGGACGATCGCGGACGATTCTCACGCGCGGTGCCGCTGTTCCTCGCCGAATCGTGCTGGTTCCGCTCCGGGCTCCGGCCCGTGGCGATGATCCCGGCGGTCAAGGGCTCCGGCCCGGCGATGCTCGACAAGGAGATGTCCGAGGAGGAAGTGTGGGACCTCGGCACGGCCGGCATCGGCTATGTCGTCACCGGCACCCTGGCCGAGGACGGGCTGAACTGCGAACTCAGCCTCACCCTCTACGACGCCATGACCAAGGAGAAGGTCCAGCGCTTCTCGCGCACCGGCCCTCGTTTCAAGCTCGGGGGGATGGTCCTCGAGCTCGATGAGGAGCTGCGCGCGATCTTCTCGGGCCAGGCACTGCCTGAAAACTCGTGGTACGAGGCTCCGTCGCCCGCGCTCATCGACGGCTACCTCGGTTCGCTCGCACGCGCGCTGACGCTGTTCCTGGCGCAGAAGAAGGTGGTGCCCAGCGATCAGGTCGTTGGCGAGCCGAATCTGCTCACCTGGATCGGAGATTTCGCCTCTGCGGCTCCTGGCCTGCCGGTGCCGCCGATCATGTTCGCCTCGGCGATCGGCTCCGATCGCGGCATGGGTTCGGACATCTACAAGGGCTTCAAGGACCAGGCCTTCGCGCTGGTGGCCCGCGAGTCGGATCCCACCAGCCCGTTCTATCGCGTCGCGCCCCTGGTATTCCAGCTGTTCGACAACGCCGATCTCTACGCCGACCGCTGCGGCGTGCTGCTCGAGAACGCGGATACCCCGCTCATCGACTGGCTCAGCTCGCTCGAGTCGCCCCCGGCCTGAGCGCCGGCCCGGGTGTCGGCTAGAGCGCCAAGCGCATCCAGGTGTCCATCTCAGCGACCACTACGGACCCGGACTTTGGCGACGATGCGCTGGCGCAGGCTGTCCTGCGAGTCCTTCTCGCATGCCTGTTTCGCGCGCTCGAAGCTGGGGATCCACGCGCCGCCGTTGAGCGGACGGGGCTTGCCCTCGCGGCCCTGGTAGCGCGGTTGGAACACGTCGGATACCGGCGATTTCTCGATCACGTAGTGGCCATCGCCCGAAGGGGCAGCCCATGAACGCGGCTGGCCGAAGAGGTTCTTCTCGTGGGTGCGGAACTGCAACATGGCGAGGTCCTCTGCGACGGCGGCGGTAGCTAGGCGGTCGGCGTCGGGCGCCTGTTGGCGATCGACGTGGGGGTCTTGCGGTGCGAGGCGGTGCTCTCGACCAGCTTCTTCAGGAGCGCGAGGATCTCCTGCACTTGGCGCGCCGAGCTCTCGGGCATGCGCGCACCTTTCAGCGCGCGCACCAGGCCCTTGGCGCAGCGCTCGATCTCGTCGACCTGATGGGTCTTCACCAGCGTCGCGGTATGCGCGTGGAACTTCAGCTGGTCGCACTGGAGCGAGATATCGTCGATGCGCTTGCTCAGATCGAGGAACCGCGAGCGTTCGAGCTCGAGCAGCAGCTCCATCATATCGATCATCAGAGAATGGTCGGGGCGCTGCTTGAAGGGCAACAGATCCAGGCGCTTCTGCACCGGGGCCGCGAGCTCTCGGTATTCGATCTGCTCCTGGTCGTGCTCGTCCTCGCGGAATCGACAAAAGAAATCACGCCAATGGCGGAGCACCAGATCCTCGACGCGCACGATCCTAGCGGTGCTCGTCGGCGGCGCGTCAGTCCCTGCGGCGGCGGGGATGATGTTGGCGGCGGTGGGGGGAGTCAGGGAATCGGGGCGACTGGCGATGTCGCTGCCGAGATCGACGGTGCGGCGCCGCCGCCGACGCATGGTGCGGGTCGTGTCCGTCATATACGTGGTTCCGCGTCCATACTGCCAGCAGCCTAACCCGGGAGCTCCTGGGTCAAAGACCAAGGATCTCCCGGGCGTCCTAGCGCATCACCGACCACGAATTCGCAGCGGGTGCATTCCCTGCTTCGAGTGATGCACTCGACTCAAGCGTGCACGCCGCTCTCGGTCGGCATCCCTGCGGTCGTCCAATCGGCCATGCCGTCCTCGTAGGCGAGGACGCCGCGGAAACCCGCCTCGTCGAGCGCTTGGGCGGCCTTGCGCGACAACGAGCATTCGCGCTTGGCGCAATAGACCACCAGCTTCTCGTCCTTGTCGTCGACGTGCTTCAGCACTTCCTCGGAGAAACCGCTGTCGCTATCCGTGAAGGGTATGCTCAGCGATCCGGGAATGTGGGCCTTGTTGAACTCTTCCTCGGGCAGCACGTCGATGAGGGTGAACACCTCGTTGTCCTCGAGCATGTCCTGCAGCTCCTTGCGTTCGATGGTCTTCATGGCTTCCTCCTGTCGGATCAGATCTTTCGGACTGTCGCCCATTGTATCCAGGTCCACATCCGGGCGGGACCAAACCTGACCCGCATTGCCTCCGTACGCGGGGGGACATTGTCACGGCCATCCCACGCGCGATGCTCCGCGAGGAGGCTGCTCATGCTCATCGGTTTGTGCGCCAGCGCGCTGTCGGCCCAGGAGCTGCTCGCGGCATCGCCCATCGACTATCTCGAGGAGCACGTGCAGAACTTCCTCGCTCCCGAAGCTCCAGAGACCGAGTACCGGGAACGGCTCGCGCGGGTCGCCAGGGCCTGCAAGCCGGTATCAGCCGCCAACTGCTTCCTGCCCGGCACCTTGAAATGCGTCGGCGAGGCGGTCGATACGCAGCGCATCCTCGCCTACGCGGACCACGCCTTCGCGCGCGCCCACGCGGCGGGCATCGACACCATCGTCTTCGGCAGCGGCGGTGCCCGCCAGGTTCCCGAGGGGGTGACGCAGGCGCGTGCCTTCTCGCAGTTCGTGTCCTTGCTCAAGGAGCTCGGCCCGATCGCTCAGCGCCACGGCGTGACCATCGTGGTCGAGCCCCTGAACCGCGGCGAGTGCAATTTCATCAACACCCTTGGCGAGGGCGCCGAGGCGGTGCGCCAGGCCGGGCACGCGCGGGTGCGGCTGCTCGCCGACATCTACCACATGCTGCGCAATGACGAGAAGCCCGAGGCGATCACGACCCACGGCGCGCTTCTCAAGCACGTGCACATCGCCGAACGCGAGACGCGCAGCGCTCCCGGCGTCGCCGGCGACGATTTTCGGCCGTTCCTGTCGGCCCTGCGTAGCGTCGGCTACGACCATCGCCTGTCCTTCGAATGCGGCTGGAAGGATCTCGCCGCTGAACTCCCCACCGCTGTGACCGAACTCCGGCGCCAGCTCGCCGATGCGGGATACTGACATGAAGCCCATCATCATCGCTGCTGTCGCCGTCATCGCGGCGGTGCTGTTGTTCGTCACCTGCCGCGGCGGCGACGCCAAGCCGGAGACGCCGCCGCCAGCCCAAGGAGTCGGCATCGTCGACGGCATCCAAATGCAGCTCGATTTCAAGGCCAAGGCCTCGACCGCGCTCAAGATCGAAACGCAGTGGAACGCCGCGAGGCAGTTGCTGGCGATGGACTCGGCCGATCCGGAGGTGCTGCGCGCCTCGCTGGATTCCTACGCCGCGCTGCAGACCGAGGTCGCCGCGACCCGGGACCAGCTGAAGACCTCGGGCATGAGCGACACGGCCATCGATACCTGGCTGGAGAAGAACCATTGGGGCGATCTGCAGGCGCAGATCGCGACGCTCAGGAGCCGCCCGGCCCAGCAGTAGGGCAGGCCGCTCCATCCAAACGACGTCCAACGACGTCCATTGTCACGAGTGGTCTCCAGTGCTGTCGCGCACTCGTCGACACATCATTCTGAACCGCGACTCCGGCCATAGCTACGAGGCACCATGAAATCCACCTACGTCGTATTCCCTGAAAAAGGCAAGGTCGCCCTCGCCTCGCACGAGGTTGACACCGGCAGCCTTGCCCCGATGGAAGTCGTGATGCGCAACGAGGCGACGATCATCAGCGCGGGCACCGAGCTGGCTGCGCTGCATTCCATCGAAGGCACCACGACCTATCCGGCCGGCACCGGCTACGGATCGATCGGCACCGTGCTGGCCGCCGGCGCTGGAGTGAAGGATTTCCAGATCGGCGATCGCGCCTTCTACGCCGGCAGGCACGCGCTGGTGCAGCGTTTCATGCACGGGCAGGATCATCAATGGGGGCGGCTGTACCGGGCGCCGAAGGATCTCGATCCGATCGAGGCGGCGTTCGTGTGCATGGCCGAGATCGCCATGACCGCGCCGAACATCACCGAGCTCTCGCTCGGCGACACCGTGGCGGTGTTCGGGCTCGGCGTGGTCGGCAACCTGGCCGCGCAGTTCTACCAGTTGCGTGGAGCACGCGTCATCGGCATCGATCCGGTGAAGAGCCGCTGCGATCTGGCGCGCAAGATCGGCATCTCGACCGTCGTCGACGTGGCGCCCGGCAAGCAGGTTGAGGCGGTCAAGGCATTGACCGGCGGCGCTGGCGCCGCGGTCACCGTCGATGCGGCGGGCCACTCGGCCGTGGTCGCGACCGCCGTCGAGGCGACGGCCCTGTTCGGCCAGGTGGTGCTACTGGGTTCTCCACGCGCCAGCTTCAACGCCGATCTCACGCCAACCATGCGCACTATCCACACCAATGGACTGGTGGTGCGCGGCGCGCACATGTGGCGCTTCCCGGCCTCCGAGGTGCGCGGCGCGAAGCAGACCGTTTCCTGGGCCTACCAGACCTGCTTCGAGCTGATCGCGGCCAAGAAGCTGAAGGTGCGGGAATTGGCCAGCCACGTGATCAAGCCCGAGCAGGCCCCCGAGGCGTACCACGGGCTGCAGTACGACAAGGATACCTGGACTGGCGTGATCATCGACTGGCGTTGAAGGCGTCCAATCGCGACCATCGCCAGGTATCGTTGTCGAATCCCAGGGCCACTTCCGGCTGCCGTGCGCCGCTGGCCCACTAGTCTCAGGTCGGGCGGGCGATGTCGAATTCGATCGTGGTGCTGATGAATGCGGGCGCTGGCACGCATGCGACCGCTGGCGTCGAAGCCTCGCGCGCTGCGGTGGCGCAGGCGTTCGCGCGGCTCGATGCCACCGTCGAGATCCGCGTGGTCGACGGCGCAGCGCTCAGCGAATCCGCGTCGGCGGCGGTGGACGCTGGTGCCGGAATCGTCGTGGCGGCGGGCGGAGATGGCACGGTCAGCGCCGTGGCCCAGGCCTTGATCGGACGGGACGCGTCGCTCGGAGTGCTGCCGCTCGGAACCCTCAATCACTTCTCGAAGGACCTCGGCGTGCCGTCCGACATCGATGCCGCCGTCGCCGCGATCATGGGCGGACGCACGCTGGCGATCGATGTGGTCACGGTGAACGGGCGCT
Organism: Planctomycetota bacterium; assembly: GCA_038231435.1. GTDB lineage: Bacteria > Planctomycetota > UBA11346 > UBA11346 > UBA11346 > JACCZE01. Next base: position 36,019 of record JBBRLJ010000004.1, on the reverse strand, counting down.
TCTTCATCAACAACTCCTCGATCGGCTTGTATCCGAGGATGGTCCAGGACCGTGACCGGCAGCGCCGCAAGCTCGGCCGCCGCAAGTTCATGGCCATGGGCATCGCGGCCTGGCGCGCATTGAGGCGCATGCCGCTGATGCGCGTGCGTATCGAGGCAGCCGGCCGGCGTTTCCGCCGGCTGGTGCCGTTCGTGTTCGTCGGCAACAACGAATACTCATTCCAGGCGGTGCCCATGGGCACGCGCGCGCGACTCGACTCGGGGCGCATGTGGATGTACTTCCCATCCTGGCGTGGCCCCAGCGGCCTGTTCCGATTCCTGATGTTCGCGCTTTTCCAGCGCGCCCACGAGGACAAGCGGCTGCATGCGTTCCCGCTCTCGGAGGCGACCCTGAAGGTGCGTGGCGGCAGCATCGCCGTCGGGCTCGACGGCGAGGTGGTGCGTCTGCGTTCGCCCTTGCGCTACCGCATCCTGCCGAACGCGCTGCGCGTACTGGTTCCGGTGGACACAGCGGCCAAGCCTCATGCGGTAGCCCCGGCGAAGGCGGGCTGAGCGTATGGCCAGGCTCATCGCCCATCTGTCGGACTTGCATTTCGGCACCGAGGATCCAGCCGTCGCCGAGGGCCTGCTCGCCGATCTGGCGGCGTTGGAACCATCGCTGGTGGTGGTCAGCGGCGACCTCACCCAGCGCGCGAAGGTCTCCGAGTTCATGGCCGCGCGCGAGTACCTGGCGCGCATCCCGTACCCGCAGGTGGTGGTGCCGGGAAACCACGACGTGCCGTTCTACGATGTGTTCCGCCGCTTCGCGCGCCCGCTGCGGCGGTACCGCGCGTGGATCACCGATGACCTGCAGCCGCTGCGCGTCGATGCCGAGTTGGCAGTTCTGGGCATCACCACCGCCCGCTCGCTGACCTGGAAGGGGGGTCGCATCTCGCGCGAGCAGATCGCGGGGATCCGCGCGGCCATGAGTCCGCTCGCCACTGAGCTGTTCAAGGTGGTGGTGACGCACCACCAGTTCATCCCGCCCGCGGGCGCCAAACTCGAAGACATGGTCGGTCGCGCCGACCAGGCGCTCGCCCAGCTCGAATCATGCAGCGTCGACCTGCTGCTGGCGGGGCACATGCACGTCGGGTACACCGGCGACACCAAGACCCATTACACCGCGATGAAGCGCTCTATCCTGGTCGCTCAGGCGGGCACGGCGATCTCGCGCCGCCGCCGCGGCGAACCCAACGCCTACAACGCCATCGCCATCGATGGCGACACGTTGGCGATCTCGGTACGAGCGTGGGATGGCTCGCGCTTCGCCGTCACTGCCGTCACCCGCTACCGCAAGCGCGACGGGGAATGGCGTCAGCTGCCGTGACGCAGACGGATGAGGCCCATCATCGAGCAGTGTGGGTGTAGGTGGGCAGCTTCCTGCTGAATGAGAAAGTGACCGGGTCGACGCCCCTGCATGCCAGCGCAGCAGAGCGGGCAGGATGTGCGACAGATCGGCGCGGCCGGACCACTTCCCCTTGCCGACGCGCGCGCGCTGACGCTAGAGTGGCCGGTGATCCGGAGGCCGCCCATGACGAGCATCAACCATTTCTTCACCTTCCGCCTGCTGCGCGACGGCCACATCGTGCGCGTCGGCAAGGGCACCGCTCGCAAGCGCGGCCAGGCCTCGGTGCGCGGCTACCTGAAGAAGCGCTACCCGCGCGTGCGCTGGAACCATTTCCGCCTCGCCTGGCATCGCACCGAGAGTGCTGCCTTCAAGGCGGCGGCGCGTCTGACCGACGGCTACCGCCGCATGATGGGCGCGCTGCCGCCGCGAAACGCCCGGCGGGGCGGCTCCGGTGGCAGGGTCACCAACCGCTGCAAGGCCAAGCGCGCGCGCGGGACCTGCCCCAACGCCGCCGTCGCCGGCAACTACGGCTTCTGCAACGTCCATCGCTAGTCCCGGGCGTAGCACACCGGGCGTTGTGGAGGGTGTAGCGATCCCTGGCACGCGGCCCAGGCTGCCCTCATACTCGGGGCCCGGCCGGATGCCGGCCAGGAGCAGCTCATGAGCGACCAGGCGATCGTCGACAAGGCCATGGAGAGCTACCGGCTCGCGCACATGATCATGGAAGGCAAGTTCGGCCCCGCGGTGGCCGAGGCCATCCCCCACCTGCGCACCGCCGCCGACTGCTGGGCCCAGGCCTTGCGCTCGAAGCAGCGCGCCGAATGCCTGATCGAGCTCGGTAAGCTGCACCAGCGGCTCGACGACCACGCGGCCGCGGTACCCGACTACGAGCAGGCGATCGCCATCTACAAGGAGCTCGGCGAGAAGCAGGCGATGGCCTATGCGGGCGTCCTCGCCGGCCTGGCCTTCAAGGCCCAGCGGCGCTTCGACGAGGCGATCGCGATCATCGACCGCTCGCTCGCCACCAACAAGGATGGCGGCGACCAGACCCACGTCGCGCGCACCCTGATGATCCTCGCCGGCGTGCACATGGACAAGGGCAACCACGCCGAGGCGCTGGTCAGGCTGCAGGAGGCGCTGCCGATCCTCGCGCGCTTCAACAAGAGCCTCGAGATCGCCCACGCGCACGAGACCATGGGCGAGTGCCACCACGCGCTGAAGCAGTTCGATCGCGCCACCGCTGAGTTCGACCTGTCGATCGCCGGCAAGCAGGAGCTCGGCAACCTCAAGGGCGCCGCGAAGCTGATCTCGCGCTTTGCCGAGCTCGAGCGCGGCCGCGGCGCCTTCGACCAGGCGCTGGTGCTGCACCGCCGCGCCCTCGAGATCCACCAGCTGCGCAACGACCAGGCGATGATCGCCCACACCCTCGGCAACATCGGCACCGTCTACGCTGAACGCGGCGACTGGCAGCAGGCCCTCGACCAGTTCATCAAGTGTATTCCGCTCTGCCAGGCCTCCTCGGAGCGCCAGGCCGAGATCCAGGCGCTCGCCAATATGCACTTGATGCAGCTCAACCTCGGCCGGGAGCCCGACGCGTTGGAGTCGCTCAAGCGCGCGCTGGCGATGTGCGCGGGGATCGACAACCGCGTGCTGCACGAGCGGGTGCTGTTCGCCGCGCTCGAGCTGCATCGCAAGCGTCGCGACGACCAAGCCGAGCTCGACTGCCTGACCGCCGTGATGTCGCTGCGCGAGAAGGCCGGCGACGCCAAGGGCCAGGCGCAGATCCTCGACGAGCTCGCGAGCCTGCACCACGCGCGCAAGGATCTCGACAAGACCCGCGCCTGCCTGAGCCGCCGCGCCGAACTGCTCGAGGAGCTCGGCGATCAGGAGGGCCTGGTGCGCGCGCTCGACGATCTCGCCGGCCTGGCGGTCGAGCGCGAATCCTGGAACGACGCCGCCGACCACTTCGAGCGCTCCCTGGCGATCTGCCGCAGCCGCGGCATCCCCGCCGCCGATCTCGCCAGCCGGTCCTACAACCTGGCGCTGATCCACGGCAAGCGCGGCGATCACGCGCTGGCGCACGAGGCGTACTCCTATGCGCTCGAATCCTTCGAGGAGGTCGCGAACGCCGAGCAGGTGGCGCGCACGTTGCGCCAGATGGGCTCGTGCGAGCTGCACATGCACGGCAAATCCGCCGAGGCGCTCGCGCACTACCAGCGCGCGCTGGCCTGGTACGAGTCCCGCGGCGACAAGCGCGGTATCGCGCTCGCGCTGGTCGGCGTGGGCAATGCCCAGGCCAATCTCGGCGACAACGAGGCGGCGAAGACTGCGTTCGAACGTGCCGCCTCGCTCAAGGAGGAGATGGGGGACCAGAAGGGCACGACCATGATCCGCAAGGCGACGAACGCACTCCAGTAGAATGGGCGGCGTCCCGGAGCGGCAGGCCCTGGCCGGTTGGATCTCGAGCGTTAGGATGGCGGCATGACGTCAGCTGCAGCGTCCATCGCCGATCAGGACATCGCGGGGCACTTCATCGTGCATTTCCCGCGTGGACGCAGTTGGGCGTCGCTACTGGTCGAGGCCTTCGCGCAGCGGCGCATCGACTGCGAGCTGATGTGGGAGATCCTGCTCGCGCACGCGGACGAGATCGCGGCCGAACCGGACATCGCGAATCTGCTCGACCATCTCGACGAGCTCGGACGGATGGAGCGGAGGCGTGGTCCCGAGCGACGCGATGGTGGGGACGACTGGTTCGTCATGGATGAGGAAGACGCCGAGTGCGCATGACCGGCTTCGTCGCGTCCGTGGGCATTCCGATGTCGATGTCGATGGCGATGTCGATGGCGATGGTGATCACGGTGTCGACCGGCTCGGGTGCGCATGGCGCCGAGGCTGCTGACGGAGTCGCCGACGATCCTGCCGTCGTCATAAGCGCCGGGGGCGGGACGCGCGAACCACGATCATTCGCCGAAGCGATGCCGTTGGTGGCGGGTACCGATATCCAGCGCCGCGCCGAGGCCTTGTCGTGGATCGATGATGCCGACATCGACATCGACCAGGGGCTGGCGCTGGTGGCTGCGGCGGGAGCGGATTATACCGCAGACACCGGCGCGGAATCCGTCGCCTACGAGCTCATCCATCCTCTCTGGCGGATCCCCGACGAGCGCTACATCGACCCGATCGTCGCCGGTTACGATCGGTTGGCGGGCAAGCGCGATGCGTGCGAGGCAGCATTGCGGGTGCTGGTCGAGATCCATTCCGAGCGCGCACTGCATGCGTTCATCGATCTTCTGCGGCGTCCTACGAGCCGGAGCCTGGACCTTGGGTGGGTGTTCATTCCGGCAGACACTGCCCGCGATGGTGCCTTGATGCCCGGACTCCTGGATATGGTCGAGGTGCTCGAGCATCCGTCGCCGGTCTATGCGGTCATCCTCGCGGGCGTTGAGAAGGGCGCCTGGTCGGTCGCCGGCAATGAGCGCTTCATCGCCACCTGCCGTGCGCGGACCCGGAGCATGATGGATGCGATCGCCGCCTTCGGGGTCGTGAGACGTCAATACCCTGGATCCGACGTCCAGGCCGTCGCCGCGAACGTCGGGCAAGCCGACGATCAGTCGCTGAACGCTTCGAAGGCCGAGGCCGAGAAACGCGTAGAAGCCCGCGCCGATGCATGTGCGGAGCTCGAGGTCTTGCTCGATCTGCTCGGACACGTCCAGGGATCGGAACCGCTGCTGCGCGATGCGCTGGCGACCATGCCCGACAGTATGAAGGCGTGGGCGGCTGTCGCCCTGGCCCATCTCGGGAGTCCCCCGGAGGCGGACGTATGGGAGCGCTTGGCGAAGCAGCCCAGCGCCCGCGCCACGCTGTATCAGGCCCTCGATCGCGATCACCGCCTCGACCTGTTCCCCGCCCGCTGGCTGACTCAGGACGCGCTCGCAGAGGCAGCGCTCGCCTCGTGGCTGGAATTCCCGACCGAGCTCGGCGCCGCCCCATTCTCGATGCGCCTGCTGGCCAAGCACCCGCTCGTCGCCGACGACCACCGCCAGATCCTCTACGTGTTCGCGTTTCGCGAGACGGACGCGGAGGCGGAGATGGTCGGCGTATCCGGGCCCTACGATGTCGACGCCTCGCCTCGCCTGTGGGGAGCCGCGACCTTCAGCAAGTTCGAACGTCTCGACGCCAAGCCATTGGCGGCGCACATCGCGGACTATACCGAGGATCCATGACCGCGTTCGCGGGTCACGGCCGCGCGCGCACGAGATCCCTCGCGACGATGTCGGCCAGTCCGCCCACCGACGCCTCCTCCGCCACCGCCGCCAGCGCGATGCCGTGTCCAGCCATGGTGGTGGCGGTCACCGGTCCGATGGCATAGAAGCGGCAGCCGGTGGCGAGCAGGTCGCGGACGCCATCGGCCCCAAACGCCTGCATGAAGCGGTCGACGGTCGCCGATGAGGCGAAGGTGACGGCGTCGAGCGGTTCGCTGGCCAGATCGAGGTCTGGGCGCTCGGCGATGGCCTGGTAGGCGATTGTCGCGGTCACGCGCCATCCCGCCGCGGTCAGCGGGTCGGCGAGCGCGGCGCGCGCGTTGTCGGCGCGCGGCAGGAGGATGGCGGCTGGCGCGCTGGAGGCGATCAGGGCTTCGGCCAGCGCTGCGGAATCCGCTCTGCCAGGCACCAGGTCCGGCCTCAACCCGCATGCGTCTAGGGCGTGCGCGGTGGCCGCGCCGATCGCGGCGATGCGGCAGGGGGCCAGTGAACGGGCATCTCCGCCGGAGGCCTTCAGGCGTTCCCAGGTGAAGCGCACGGCGTTGGCCGAGGTGAAGGCGATCCAGGCGAACGACCCCAGATGCGACAGCGCGTGGTCGAGCGCGGCCGGGTCCGCCGGCGGGGCGAAGCGTTGCAGCGGCGCCTCGATGACATCTGCGCCGAGCACGCGCAGCAGCGCCGCGAGCTCGCTGGCCTGGTCGCGCGAGCGCGTGACCAGCACGCGCTTGCCGAAGAGCGGCCGGCGTAGCGGGTGGTCGAACCAGCGGATCTTCTCGCGGTAGCGCACCACGTCGCCGACCACGGTGATGGCCGGAGCCCCGAGCTTGGCCTCGGCCACCAGCCCCGGCAACGTGGCGAGCGTGCCGGTGACCACACGCTGGCGCGGATACGTGCCCCACTGGATCGCGCACGCGGGGGTGTCCGGTGCGCGGCCATGACTGATCAGCGAGGCGCAGTTGTCGGCGAGGCGGTGCATGCCCATGTACAGGACCAGGGTCTCGATGCGCGCGAACGACGCCCAATCCATGGGTGCGGCGCTGCCAGCCTGCTGATGGCCGGTGACGAAAGCGACGGCCGAGGATGCCGCGCGGTGGGTGACCGGGATGCCGGCGTAGGCGGGTACGCCGGTGCCGCTGGTGACGCCGGGCACCACTTCGAAGGGGATGCCGGCGTCCGCGAGCGCGGCCGCCTCTTCGCCGCCGCGGCCGAACAGGAACGGATCCCCACCCTTCAGGCGCACCACGCGGCGGTGTGTGCCGGCCAGCGCGATCAGCTTGGCGTTGATCTCGGACTGGGTGGTGGACTCGGCGCCGCCGCGCTTGCCGACGTCGTGTCGTGCCGCGGTGCGTGGCGCGAGATCGCTGATCAGCGGATTGACCAGGTAGTCGTGGACCAGGCAGTCGCACGCGTGGATGAGGTCGCGCGCGCGGCAGGTCAGCAACCCTGGATCCCCAGGACCCGCGCCGACGAGATACACGGTGCCCGGTGCGCTCATGCCGGAAGGCTAGCGCCGGAGGCGGGCGGAGGCAGCGTCAATCGCCGCTCCGATCGCCGCGCTGGCGACTCCGTCATCCGATGTCATCCGATGTCATCCGAGATCAGCCTTCGGATGTCAGCTTCTTGGCGGCGGGCGGCTCGATGTGCGACAATTCATCGATCTGGATCGCGCGCGGCGACTGGTCGATGGGCGCGGGCACGGCGATGTCCTCATCGGTGCCGGCGCCCAGCTCCTTGAAGCGCCGCGCCGAGGGCAGCACGCCGCTCTCGAGCGAGCCCACCGCCTTGTTGTAGGTGCGCACCGTCGCGTCGAGGCCCTCGCCGATCTTCGACACGTGCTCGGCGAGGATGCGCATGCGGTTGTACAGCGCCTTGCCGAGCGTGGCGATCTGCTGGGCGTTCTCGGCCAGGCGTTCCTGCCGCCAGCCATACGCGACCGCCTTCAAGAGCGCGATCAGGGTGGTGGGCGTGGCGAGGATGACGTTGTTGCCGACTCCGTACTCGATCAGCGAGGGATCGTGCTCGAGCGCGGCGCTGAAGAAGATCTCGCCGGGCAGGAACAGCACTACGAACTCCGGCGTGGTACCGGCCTTCTTGAGCTTCTCCCAGTATGACTTCTCGCCGAGCTGCATGAGATGGGTGCGGATCTGGCGCGCGTGCGTCTGCATGTGCGCGAGCCGGGTCTTGTCGTCGGTGGCATCGAGGGCGTCGAGGTAGCCCTGCAGCGGGGCCTTCGCATCGACCACCAGGCGCTTATCGTTGGGCAGCCGCACCACCAGGTCGGGGCGCAGCCGGCCATCGTCTCCAGCGGCGAGGGTCTCTTGCTGGGCGAAATCGCAGTATTCGAGCATGCCGGCGAGCTCGACGACGCGCTTGAGCTGGATCTCGCCCCAACGCCCGCGCACCTGCGGGGCGCGCAGCGCGCGCACCAGGTTCGAGGTCTCGCCCTGCAGCTGGGTCTGCCCCGCCGCCAGGGCCTTGACCTGCTCACCGAGCGAGGCGTAGGCGCCGACCCGACTCTTCTCCAGCTCCTGGATGGTGCCGCCAACCTTCTCGAGCGATTCCTTGAGCGGCTTGACCAGCGCGTCGATCGCCTGCTGTCGGCTCTCGAGCTCGCCTTTCGCGCCTTCCTGGAACTTCTCGAGCGTGGCCTTGGCGAGTTCGAGGAATGACTGGTTATTGTCGCGCAGCGATTGCGCCGAGAGCGCCTTGAACGCGTCACCGAGCTGGCGCTGCGCCTGGTCGAGCAGGGCCAGCTTCTCGGTCGAGGCCTTGCGCTCGTCCTCGAGCCGCGCCGCCATCTCGGCGAGCTTGGCGACCTGGGCGGAATTGTTGTCGCCGAGCGTGCGCAGGCGGCTCTCGAGTTCGGGCACGCGCGCCGCGTCTGCGGATGCGGCGGCGCGCGCCTCGGCCTCGCGCGCGAGCCCTGCGCGCAGGCCCGCCGCCGCGGTGTCCGCGGCGACCAGCGCGGCCTTGGCATCGGCCAGGTTGCGTTCCGCACCAGCGAGCCGCTCGGCGAGCGTGGCGCGCTCGGCGTCGGTGTCTGCTCGCCCGTGGCGATATGCATCCGCTATGCGCGAGCGTGCGATCATCCACGCCACGAACGCCCCGACCGCGACTCCCGCGCCCAGCCACACCGTCGGATCGATCTCGGGCATGCCGACAGGATACCCGCAGACGAGGCCGGGCCAGCGGCGAAATACACCAGACTGGATCGAACCGCCACTACGCCACGGAAAGAGACGACATCTTGCCTGCCGTCAGGTCGCAGTCGGCTGGAGGGGGGCGGTGAATCTACCTCAGCGTCTTTTCCTCAACTCCGCGGCGCCGTGGTGTCGTGGCAGTTCGATCCCGACCGTGCATGACCGGATTCAGGAAAATCGGAGAAGAAGCCGTCTCAGCCACGGCATGACGTCCAGCCAGCCGTGCTCGACCATGCCCATCAGGTGCAGGATGTCGAAGACCTCGGATCGTTCGCGCCAGCCGGGTTCGAGCGGGTGCGATTCCAGGTAGGCGTCGAAGAAGCGCGGCGGGAAGCCACCGTAGATCCGGCAGTTGTGCAGGTCGGCCTCGGCCCAGCCGTAGTGGACGAACGGGTCGATCATCGCGGGGCGCAGGTCGCGGGTGACCGCGCGGTTGCCGGCCCACAGGTCGCCGTGGTTCAAGCACGGCGGCTGGGGCGGGACGATCACGCGCAGGCGCGCGGCGATGCGCTCGACCATGCGGCGATCACCACTGTCCAGGTGGCGCGCGCAGCCGGGCTGCCTGAGCTGCCAGAGGTAGCGCTGCTCGGCATAGAAGCGGTAGCCGTCTTCCTGCCAGCGGTTGTCCATGCGCTGCATGCCCCAATGGGTGTCGTGGGCGAAACCGAACCGGCTCACCAGCCGGCCATGCAGATGCGCCATGCCGCGGCCGAAGGTCTCCCAATAGGCGTCGCCTACGCCGCGGGGCATGCTGTCGCAGTCAGGCTGCTCTCCGAGATCCTCGAGCACCAGGCAATCCCGGCGCACGAACAGGACGAGCGGCACCGCGATCCCCGTTGGAATGCGCAGGGCGTCGAGGCCCATGGCCTCGGATCGGTACATCAGTTCGGGCGCGTCCTGGCGCGTCTTGAGCACCACGCTGTCGCCGCAGGACGTGCGCAGGCGGAACGTGCGCGAGATGATCCCGCCTTCGAGCGGATCGGCGCGCTCCACCGTGCCCAGGCCCAGGTGGGCCAAACGCTCGGCCACATCGTACCCGACCACCGCAGCCGGATCGGTCGCATCTCCGCCGGCCGCCACGCGGACTACCGGATCACTTGCCGTGGCACTGCTTGAACGCGGTGCCCGAGCCGCAGGGGCACGGATCGTTCGGCGCGGGGCGCGTACGTGCTCCGTCCGGGGCCGGGAGCGGGGGCAGGCCTTCGCCCGCCATGGCGGCCGAAGCCGCGGCCTTCTGGGTGCGCCCGGTGGGCGGCTTGGGTGGCGCCTTGGGCACGAAGCCGCCGGCGCCGAGGTCGGCCTCTGGGCCGCGCTGGTCGGAGGTGGGGGCATTCACCTGCACCTGCATGCGGAAGAACATCCGCGCGACGTCGCCGCGCACGAGTTCGTTCATCATCATGAAGCGCTTGTAGCCCTCTTCCTTGTAGCGCAGGCGCGGATCCTTCTGCGCGTAGCCCTCGAGACCGATGGCGTGGCGCAGGTGCTCCATCGCGTAGAGATGGTCCTTCCAGCGCTTGTCGATGGTGTTCAGGAGCAGCAGGCGCATCACCGCCTCGTAGATGTCGTCGCCGAACTCCTTCTTGCGCGCGGCGATCGCGTCGGTGACCACCTTGTAGAGCACGTCGAGGACGGCGTCGCCGCCTTCCTTTACCGGCAGCGACTCGGCCGGCGGAGACGGCAGCCCGATCTCCTTGGTGAACGCATCGGCGATGGCCTGCGACAGCTGCGGGCCACGGATGCCGTCGGCGGCGCACTTCTGGATGAGGTCATCGACCGCGTCCTTGTAGAGCGACAGCAGCGACTTCTCGAGATCCTTGCCCTCGATGATCTGCTGGCGCTGGCGATAGATCAGCGTGCGCTGGCTGTTCATCACCTGGTCGTATTCGAGGGTGTTCTTGCGGATGCCGAAATAGTACTCCTCGACCCGCTTCTGCGCTTTCTCGACCGCGCGCGAGACCATCGGCGATTCGATCGGCACACCGTCCTTCAGGCCCATGCGGCGCATCAGCCCGGCCATCATCGGTCCTGCGAAGCGCTTCATCAGGTCGTCGTCGAGCGATAGGTAGAAGCGCGACGAGCCCGGATCGCCCTGGCGGCCGGAACGGCCGCGCAGCTGGTTGTCGATGCGCCGGCTGTCGTGGCGTTCGGTGCCGACGATGCGCAGGCCGCCGAGTTGACGCACGTCGACGCCGCTGATGAACACCGAGGGCATGGGCAGCGGGTGGTAGCCGTTCGCCCGGCGACGGTCGTTGATCGCCTTGAGCTTCGCCTCGGCGTTCAGCGGCTTGCCCTTGGCCTTGGCATCGAGCTTGGCTGCGTCCTCCTCGCCGAGGAAGTGCTTGGTCCACAGGTCGACGGTGGCCTCGTCGAGCTCCGGGCTGTCCGGCTTCAGACGCTTCGGCACCAGGTCGTGGGCCTGCCAGTGCTTGAAGGCGGCATCGGCGGTGGTCTTGCCGAGCACGATGTCGGTGCCGCGTCCGGCCATGTTGGTCGAGATGGTTACCGCGCCGAATTGGCCGGCGCCGGCGACGATCTCGGCTTCGCGTTGATGCTGCCTGGCATTCAGCACGTTGTGCGGGATGCCCTTCTGCTTGAAGAGCTCGGACAGGCGCTCCGAGACCTCGACCGAGATGGTGCCGACCAGCACCGGCTGGCCGATGGCGTGGAGATCCTCGATCTCGCGCGCGATGGCCTCGAACTTCTCCTTCTCTGAGCCATAGATGAGGTCGGACAGATCGTTGCGCTGGACCTTGCGGTTGGGCGGGATCGCGACCACGTCGAGCTTGTAGATGGCGTTGAACTCGCTGGCCTCGGTCATCGCGGTGCCGGTCATGCCGGCGAGTTTGTCGTAGAGGCGGAAGAAGTTCTGCAGGGTGATGGTGCCGACGGTCTGGTTCTCCTCCTGGATGACCACGCCTTCCTTGGCTTCGATCGCCTGGTGCAGGCCGTCCGACCAGCGGCGTCCTTCCATGGTGCGGCCGGTGTGCTCGTCGACGATCTTGACGTTGCCGTTGACGACCAGGTACTCCTTGTCGCGCAGGTACAGCTCCTTGGCCTTGAGCGCGTTCTCGAGGAAATGCGGCAGATGCATGGTCTCTGCGTCGTAGAGGTTCGGCACGCCGAACAGCTCCGCGGCCTTGTCCATGCCCTCCTCGCTCAAGGTCACGTGGCGATCCTTGATGTCGACCTCGTAGTGCTTGGGCGCTTCAGCTGTGCCCTTGAGCAAGGTGCGCGCGACCTCGTCGGCCTTCTGGTAGAACTCCTTCTTCGCGGTGGTCGGGCCGGAGATGATCAGCGGCGTGCGCGCCTCGTCGATCAGCACCGAGTCGACCTCGTCGATCACCGCGAAGGCACGTCGCGTCTGCACCTGCTCGTCGAGGGAATTGGCGAGATTGTCGCGCAGGTAGTCGAAGCCGAATTCGTTGTTGGTGCCGTAGACCACATCCATGGCGTAGATCGCCTTGCGGATCCACGGTGGCATCTGCGCCTGGATCGCGCCGACGCTGATGCCGAGGAAGCGCAGGGTCGGCGAATTCCACGCCGCGTCGCGCGAGGCCAGGTAGTCGTTGACGGTGACCACGTGCACGCCCTTGCCGGCGAGCGCATTGAGGTAGCAGGTGAGTGAGGCGACCAGCGTCTTGCCCTCGCCGGTGCGCATCTCTGAGATCTTGCCGTTGTGCAGCACGATCGCGCCCAGCACCTGGACGTCGTGGGCGCGCATGCGGAAGGGGGGCAGGGATTCCGGGTAGAGCTTGCGCACCTGGGCGTAGTACGACGCCGGCAGATCGAGCTCCCAGCTGTCGGGTGGCTTCGGCGCGCCTTCGGCCGGCTTGTCGGTGGATGCGGCAGCCACGGCCGAGGCGGCGAGCTTGGCGCGGGTCTCGGCCACGGCGGCCTTGGCGTCGCCCCATGCGTCCTCGGGGAAGCCGCGCTTCGGATCGAGGGCGTTCCACATGCCCAGGCGGCGGTCGGCGACCTCGCGCGCCAACGCCATGGCCTCGACCATCACCGCCTCGAGCGGCTCGGCGCCCGTGACCACCCGTTCACGCAGCCTGGCGCTGCGGGCGCGCAGGGCGACGTCGTCCTCGGCCTGCAGCGTGGGCTCGAGCTTGCGCACCTGGTCCACCACCGGCCACAGGCGACGGATCATCGCCTCGTTGGTGGTTCCGAGGACGCGCTTCACGATGGTGGTGACGGAATCGAGCAGCGGCATGGGGTCCCATCCAGAAGGTCGTCGACAGTTCAGCGGGGTCGAGAGAGCCCGGAAAAATAGGGTCGAAAGCGCCTGGTGCCAGGGTTTTGGCGCGTCCGGCCCAGGACGTGTGCCGGGCCACGCCGCCACTGGCGGCCCAGTCCCGAGGCTAGGGCGGCGGCGTGATCCGGAAGCGGGTTTCCGCTCCCCGTCGGGCGCTCAGTCGACGAGCAGCGAGATCACCTGGAACGGCGCGTAGGGGATCTCGATGGCACCATCGCGGATCACCGCGGGCTGCCCTGGCTGCTCGAGGATGTCGCAGAAACGTGCGGTCTTGAAGGGGACCCCGAGCTTCAGGCGGGCGGTGCCGCGGGCGCCGTGGGCCTCGTACAGGCGCACCAGCAGGGCGGCCGAGTCCTCGGCCTTCTTGATCGTGTCGAGCACCAGGTTGCGGGCCTCGGCGGGGTGGTCCTCGACGCTGGCGAACGACTGCCAGTGCTGGTCCTTGCCGTCCTTGCCCCAGACCACCGGTGCGTTGAAGCGGAAGCCCTCGCCCACCACGCCGGCCTCGCGCCAGCCGCCGGCGTGCGGCATCACCGCGTAGGCGAAGACGTGCTTGCCGCGGTCGGCCTTGGGATCGGGGTTGCTGGTCGCGCGCAGCAGGCTGATGCGCATGGTGTCGCCGAAGGTGCTGAAGCCGTACTTGCAGTCGGTGAGCAGCGCGACGCCGAAACCGTGCTCAGAGAGATCCACCCACTTGTGGCCAGGCACCTCGTACTTGGCCAGGTCGAGCAGGGTGTTGAAGTGCGTCGGACGCTCGACACAGCCGAACTGCATCTCGTAGGTGGCGTTCATGGCGCGCACGTTCACCGGGAAGGCGACCTTGAGGAACTTCTGGTCCTCGTGCCAGTCGACCTCGGTGGCGAATTCGAGCCGGCGCGCGTGGGCCGAGAGGCTGACCACCTGGGTGAGCGAGCTGGCCACGCCGAGCTTGCGCTGATAGGTGACGCTGACGCGCAGGTTGCCGTCGCGCCCGTGCGCGGAGCCAATGGCGGTGGTCTCCTCCTTGACCGCGCACGAGGTCGCCGGCGCGCAGGGCTTGCCGGTCTCGAGATGGAACGGATCCACGTCCCACGCATCCCAGTTGGTGGGCCGGTCCTCGTACATCTCGAGCACGTTGCCGGGGCGGCTGAGCGACTCGCGGCCGGTGCTCTTCTCTACCAGGCTGAGCAGCGATCCGTCCGCCGCCAGCTCGGCGCGCAGGTGCAGGTTCTCGAGCCGCAGCTTGCCGCCGTCGAGCTTGACCAGGATGACGTGGTCCTCGGCCTTGGCGACCTTGCCGATTCCATAGCTGGGCACCTCGACGAAGGCGAGGGTGCCGTCGGGTCTGGTCGCCACTTCCTTGCGTGCGAAGGCGGTGGTGTTCAGCGGCGCCCATACGGCTCCGTTGGCGGGCAAGGCCCCGACGTGCGCGATGGCCGCAGTGATGGCGCTCTCGCGCAGCTTGGCCGCCGAGGTGGCGATGTCGGCGTGCTCGCGCGCGGTGTCCTCGTACACCAGGGTGATCGAGGAGCCGGGCAGGATGTCGTGGAATTGGTTGGTGAGCAGCAGCTTCCACAGGCGTTCGAGCTCGGCCTGCGGATAGGCGGCGGCGCCTGCGCGCGCCGCGATCGCGGCGAGGAACTCGACGTCGTGGAGCAGGAATTCACCCTTGCGGTTGCCGCGCTTCACCGCCCCTTGGCTGGTGTAGGTGCCGCGGTGCAGCTCGAAGTACAGCTCGCCGACAACCACCGGCCGGTCGACGCAGTCCTTCTCGAGCAGGGTGAAGAACTCGTCGGATGAGCGCATCGCGGTGCGCGGCAGGCCCTGCAGGTCCTTGGCGCGGCGCAGCATCTCCATCATGCGTTTCACCGGCCCGCCGCCGCCGTCGCCGAAGCCGAAGAGCATCAGCGAGTGGCGCGAGCGCTCGTGGTCCTTGTAGTTGCGCGCATTCTCGCGCATCTGGCCGACGCTGGCGTTGGCGTTGTAGGTGTCGGCGGGGGGGAAGTGCGCGAGCACCTCGCTGCCGTCGATGCCCTGCCACATGAAGGTGTGGTGCAGCGGCTTGGTGAAGTAGTTCCAGGACAGCTTCTGGGTGAGGAAGCGGGTGATGCCCGAAAGCTTCATCAGCTGCGGTAGCTGGCCGTTGTAGCCGAAGACGTCCGGGTTCCAGAATTCCTTGCAGATCGTTCCGAACTCCTTCTTGAAGAAGCGCTGGCCGAAGAGGAACTGGCGCGCCAGGGACTCGCCGGAGGGGATATTGCAGTCGGGCTCGACCCAGGAGCCGCCGACCGGCACGAACTGCCCGGTCTTCACCTTGGCCACGATGCGCTGGTAGAGGTCGGGGTTCTTCTCCTTCATCACCTCGAACTGCACCGCCTGCGAGCACGAGAACTTGTAGTCCGGGTACTCGTCCATGTACGCGACCTGCGAGCTGAACGTGCGCATGCATTTGCGCCAGGTCTCGCCGATCGGCCACAGCCATGCGGTATCGATGTGCGCGTGCCCGATCGCCGACAGCTCGTGCACCATGGTGCCGTTCCTGCGGGTGTAGAGCGTCTTGAGGATGGCCTTGCCGGCCGCCCAGGTCGCGCGGTCCTCAGGGACCAGGACGTTGGTCACGCGGTTGAGCTCGTAGAGCAGCTCGCCGCCCCAGGTCTTGTCGAGATCCTTGGTCTGCTCGCCCTCGAGATCCGCCAGCACGTGGAAGTCGAAGAACAGGTCCCAGGCCTCTTGGTCGAAGAGCGCGAGTTCGCACTGCTCGAGCACGAACGGGCTGACGGTCTTGTAGCTGTCCGACGAGCTGCCGCCGAACATCTTGTTGCACGCCATCTCGACCTGGAAGCGCAGGGTCTCGCCGCCCTGGGCCTTCTTGAGCAGCACCGCGTCGGGGCGGGTGCCGCCGTACCAGGTGCCGCCCTCGAAATTCAGGCCCTGCATGGTCCGACCGTCGACCCACAGCGTGGCCTCGCTGCGCGAATTCCACATCAGGTCGACGCGCCGGCCGGCCCACTCCTTCGGCACCGCGGCCTCGACCTTGAACCAGAACGTCGACCACAACGGCCCGAAGGGCGCGCCGATGGCGCACGGCTTGTACGCAAGCTTCTGCGCCTCGGCGACGGTGATGCGCGCAACCGCCTCGCTCACCTGGATGCCGGTCACCGGCCGGGTATGCGCGTACACCTGTGCCCACAGGCGATCGGCGAACTGCTGGATGCGATTGCGGGTGTAGCCGTGATGTGCGAGCATGGGGTGTCCTTCGGGCGGGACGACGAGGGTGATGGAATCGGGGCCCTATGCAAGGCCGTCCGCCGGCAACCGTCTGCGGCATCCGACAGCTGGATGCATCGCGTGGATGCATCGGTGGAAGCCCGCGTCGTTCAGCCGCGCGCAAAGCTTTGCCCTCGGCCCCAGCACCGCCTAATGTGACGGTAGGGAGCCGAGCCATGCCCGAGACACGCGGTGAATCCGATGCATTGGGACCGGTCGAGATCGCACCTGACCGCCTGTGGGGCGCGAGCACCCAGCGCGCGGTCGCGAACTTCGCCATCAGCGGCGCACCGGTGCCGCTCGGAGTGATCCACGCGCTCGCCCTGCTCAAAGTCGCGGCGGCGGCGGCCAACCAGTCGCTCGGGCTGCTCACGCCCGAGGTCGCGCAGCTGATCGTCTCGGCGGCCGGCGAAGTGGCGTCGGGCGAGCTCGACGGTCACTTCCCCGTCGACACCTTCCAGACCGGCAGCGGCACCAGCACCAACATGAACGTCAACGAGGTGATTGCGAACCGCGCCGCCCAGTTGGCAGGGGCGCCGCTGGGGAAGAGGAGCCCGGTGCATCCGAATGATCACGTCAATTGCGGGCAATCATCCAATGACGCCTTCCCGTCGGCAATGCACATCGCGGCGGTGCTGGCGATCCGCGAGCGGTTGATGCCCGCGTTCTCGGCGCTCGCCGAGGCGCTGGCGGCGAAGGCATCGGCCTGGAAGGACGTGGTGAAGATCGGCCGCACCCATCTGCAGGACGCCACGCCGCTCACCCTCGGCCAGGAGTTCGGCGGCTACGCCGAGCAGGCGGTGCGCGCGGTGGAGCGCGCCGAGCACGCAGCGCAGGCTCTCGCCGAGCTGCCGATCGGCGGTACCGCGGTGGGCACCGGGCTGAACGCCCACCCCGAGTTCGCGAAGCGCGTCTGCCAGCGCTTGTCGCAGGCGACCGGCATCCCGTTCCACGAGGCTCGCGACCATTTCGAGGCCCAGGGCGCGCGCGACACGGTGGTGGCCGCGTCGGGGGTGATGCGCACCATCGCGGTGTCGTTGTCGCGCATCGCCAACGACATCCGTGTGCTCGGCAGCGGGCCGCGCTGCGGATTCGGCGAGCTCGTGCTGCCCGCGGTGCAGCCGGGTTCATCGATCATGCCGGGGAAGGTCAACCCGGTGATCTGCGAAGCGGCGATCCAGGCGGCGATCCAGGTGGTCGGCAACGACGTCGCCGTCGGCCTCGGCGGCTTCGGCGGCGTCGGTTCGATCCTCGACCTGAACATGGCGATGCCGGTGATGGCGCGCAATCTGCTCGAATCGATCAACCTGCTAGCCAACGCAGCGACCACGCTGACCGACAAGTGCGTGCGTGGGCTCGAGGCTGATCGCGAGCGCTGCGCAGAGATGGTTGAACGCAGCCTGGCGATGTGCACCGCTCTGGCGCCGGCTATCGGCTACGACCGCGCGGCGATGATCGCCAAGCGCGCCGCCGCTGAGAACCGCACGGTGCGCGAGATCGCCATCGAGGAACGGGTGCTGCCGCTCGATCAGCTGGAGCGATTGCTGGATCCGCGCGCCATGCTGGAGCCGCGCGCGGGAGGCGGCGGCGAGTAGCTCCGATACGGAAAGTCTCGGAAAGTCGCGGATAGGATCCGGAATCCGGGAGGCCGCCCGGAGGCCGTACAGCGACCCGCTAGAAGCCGACCGTGAGC
The DNA here is from genome assembly GCA_038231435.1 of Planctomycetota bacterium. Lineage (GTDB taxonomy): Bacteria > Planctomycetota > UBA11346 > UBA11346 > UBA11346 > JACCZE01. The sequence goes on along the minus strand of JBBRLJ010000004.1, from coordinate 17,977 downwards.
GAGCCGCCCGCCGAGGTCGAGTCGCCGGTGTTCGCGCCGTCGGTGGTGGTCGCGACGAAGATGCTGGCGTACTGATCGTGACCGCTATCGAGATTCACCGCGGCGAAGGCGCTGCCATGGATCTCGCGGATCCTCTGGTACGGCGCGCCCGTCAGCGTGTCCGGACCCGACAACGCCTGGTCCCTGATGTATCCGAGACTGATGCCGAGCCACGAGAGGATGCGCTGATCGATCTTCACCGTGACGAAGATCTCGTCGGGGACGTGCTCCGCGCGGATGCGATAGCCGGCGTCGCCGCTGAGCGTCGTGCCGAGAGCTTCCCAATGCCGTCCGACGAGCAGCGAGGCTTCGGCTCCACTCGCGCCCTTTCCGGCGGAGTAGTCGCGATTCGGCGTGTAGGTACCCTCGATGATCGCGCCGATGCGCAGGCCGAGGCTCGGCAAGGAGGTGAGATCGGTTCGTTCGTCGTTGAGCAACCAGCGCAGGCCTACCTTGCTGTCGGCCAATCCCTGATCGCTGCCCAACCCGCGGATCTCCGATCGGACATAACCGGTAGAGGCATCGATGGCGAGGCGTGCACGGAGACCGTACTGGACTTGGGCGGATCCGAGCACGTAGGTCGCGCGTCCGAGTCCGAGGCTCGAGTTCTCGACGCGCTTCCTGCCGACCAGGTAGGCATCGAAGGTGCTCGCGTACCAGCCCACGCTCACATAGGTGTGACCAGGACCTGGCAGGTAGACCGATTCGGACTCGGCGTACACCGGCATGGTCGAAGCCAGCGTCGCGGCAGCCACCCATGCCCACAGCGCTGACACGACCCGGCCCTCATTCCGACTCATGGGTTCCAGCATGTTTGCCTCATCAATCACTCCCATAGCCAAATCCGCGCTGGATGGCCCAGAACAGTCCTACGCAGGCGATCAGCGCGCTGGCAGGAATCGAGATCCGGTGGACGTACCAGGGCTTCCTCCAGAACCAGCAGGTGGCGATGGCGGCGAGGGCGATCACCGTGAGCTGGCCACCCTCGACTCCGAGGTTGAAGCAGACCAGCGGCGCGAGGATGCCGCCAGGCGGCAGGTGCATGCCGCGCAGCGCGCCAGCGAAACCCAGGCCGTGGACGAGCCCGAAGCAGAATACCACCAGCCATCGCCATGCGCGCACCCGCGTAGGCTTGAGATTGGAAACGATGTTCTCGATGGCCACGACGGCGATCGACAAAGCGATCAGCGGTTCGACGATTCGCGACGGCAGGCTGAGGACTCCCGCCATCGCGAGTCCGAGGGTGATCGAATGGGCGATGGTGAAGGCGGTGATCTGCGTCAGCAGGGGCTTCAGCTTCGGCGCCAGCAGGAACAGCCCGAGCACGAAGAGGATGTGGTCGAGCCCCTCGGGCAGGATGTGCAGGAAGCCCAGGCGCAGGAATTGCCACGCAGAGCCGCTGGCTTGCGCGGACGGTTCGACGCTGGGGGCGCGCGGAGCGTGGAGCATGAGGACGATGCGCTCGCCGGGCTTCACCGTCTTGCTCAGCGTCTCCACACGCATGCCACGCACGTTCACGTTGTCGATGATGGAAGCGGTGGATCCGAACTCGGAGAAAGCATCGATCACGAGCTCCAGCTCCGCGCCTGATGTCGGAGTTGGTCCTTCGAAGGTGAAGCGCAACGGATCGGGCAGCTCACCTGCGCCGCCAGCCATGTCATCGGAGACCGGTGCGAGGGGGATCGGCAGCGCGCTCGCCGTCAGCGAGAGCTTCGACGCGAGATAGGCGGCGAGGCGAGGCTGCAAGCGATCGAACTCGGCGCGATCCACGAATAGCGATCTCCGCTCGCCGACCACCGACAGCAGTGCCCACTGCTTCACCTCGACGGATACCGACAGGGTGGCTCCATCGATGGTGATCTCGACTTCGACGACCAGCGGATCGTGGGCCTGCGCTGGCGCGCACAGCAGCAGGGCGGCGATCAGCGCCAGCATCGGCTGGGCCATGCGTGCCGTGCGTAGGAGGAGGGACAAGAAGAAGGTCGGATGCATCAAGGCCGGACTCTGAGGGCCGATCCGACCGTGGTCCATCGGGAAAGCGTGCGTCCCATCAGGAATGCGGATCGATCGCGCGCGCCAGAGCGCGCTGCGCATCGGCGCGCGTACGATCGCCGCCAGCGGCGTAGACTGCCGCGGCGGTGGCGTGGGCCTGGGCGGTATTCCAGGGAGTGGCCAGGAGGCCATCGATGGTGGCGCGGGCGTCCTCGATCCTGCCGGCCTTGAGGTAAGCACGAGCGAGTTTGGTGGTCGCCTCGCCTCCTGGCCGTAGCTGATGGTTGCGTTCGGCCAGGTCGACGGCCATTGCGGCATCGGCGTCGACCGACAGGTAATGGTCAAGCGCGTGGCCGTAGGCGGCCTCGGGATGGTCGGAGAGCAGCGCGGCATAGGCGACGCGCGCGGTCTCGGCCCAGCGCGCCGCATCAGCCTCCTGCCCGTCGGCGCGCAGCAGGGTCGACAACGCGTCCATCAATTCCGGCTTGCCAGTGCGCTTGACCAGATCCCGGTAGGCGGTGATCGCCGCTGCAGAATCTCCGCGCAGCGCCGCGAGCTCGGCGAGACGGGATTCCACCATCCACCACCCGGACAGGATCGAATCCGCTTGGCGATAACGCTGTTCGGCTTCGTCCCAACGTCCGCGATCGAGCGCGAGTACGCCTCGTTGGACGGCGAGCCAGGCGCGCGTGACCACATCGGAGTCCACGGCGAGACGCTCGGCCTCGTCGAGCAGAAGCTCGGAGCCGTCGCGGTCTCCGATGCTGGCGCGTGCATCCGCGAGAGCGAAGAGATTGGTGGGGCTGCGATCGAGTTCGAGCGCACGTCGGTAGTCCTCGAGCGCATCGTCGTATCGTCCGCAGTAGAACGCGCTGCTGCCGGTCAGCGCGACGATCGCCGCCGCCTTCTTCTGGTCGTTGTACCCACCCGAGGCTGCGCGGAGATCGGCGTCGATCAGGGGATAGCGGTGCAGAGAGGCATTGAGCTGTGCTCGTGACAGGTATGGACCGGTTCCGGCCCCGGCGACCGCGAACGAATGTTCCATGCACTCGGTTGCGCGCTGGAAATCGATGTATGCGCCCGTGAACTGGGCGCGATTCCGGTAGGCGTTGGCCAAGCTCTCGTAGGTCAGGTACGAATCCGGGTGCGCCTGGACGCGCGCCATCAGTCCGTCGATCCAGCGATCGAGCTCGCGCACGTGCGTGGCATAGGTCGTTGCCGACCGGGTCCCGGCGATGGCGGCCACGGGTAGAGCTACGGGTTTCAGCGTGATCACCGCCGCGCCGACGGCGACCGTGCAGGCTACCGAGAGGATCACCGCGAGTATGGACAGCCGAATGGCGTTTCTCATCTGGCATCTCAGGAAAGGCCGCGGCCGCGGCATGGCGCCGCGGCCGCGGGCGGATTCAGAACGGCGAGGCCAGATACGGGAATGTTGCAGCGAACGCCTTGTCGTTCGCTGGCGGATTCAATGGAAGGTTCGCCAGGGTATTGATGTCCTGAGCAGGCGCGGGGGTCGCGCTCTGCACGAGCAGGATCAGCGACAAGGTCCTGTCCATGACCGGATCCGTGAGCTTGCGCCCATTGGGGAATCCCGCCGCGACCGCGGTGTTGATCTTCAGCGTGTCAGGGACGATGGCGGCTGCGGCATTCGACAGAGAACCAGCGGTGTCCGTCGGCCTGAGACCTGCCGCGGTGATATCATCGTTCAGCTTGGTGTGGATCGAATCCAGATTCGCGGTGATCATCGGGACGAACGTGCCCGCGGCATCGTCATGCGGTGAAGCCGCGTTGTAGCCGTCCTTATCGGTGATGAGCGCGGTTGCGACCGCGGGCATGCCTACTCGGTCGACTTGCGAGACCACGGTGATGCGGTGGGTATCGCTCTTCTTGAGGCCGCAGCTGGAGAGGGTGACGCCCGAGGCGATGGCGAGCGCGGCGACGACGCCGATGGAGAGATGGATGTGATTCTTCATGGTGGTGCTCCTCACTTCCTCGCCACGAGGGCTTGGTCGTCGTGGTGTAGTGCCGGAATCATCGCATTCCTGATGGAGCTGCGTTCGGTGGTCGCCCAAAGCTGGAGATTCGGATTGGCGCCGCTGGCGGTGACGTCGCTCAGCTTCATCTCGAGCACGATCGCCGTGACGTTGGTGCCGGCGAAGAAATCGCGGGTGTTGTTGAACAGGAGGGTCGAATCCGAAGCCGCCTTGTCGAGGGTCATGTGGAAGCCGTCGAGATCGAAGAAGAACGGATCATCGCGCAAGCCCGCGAACAGCTTCTGGCCAGCGCCGGTATCGGTCACCGCTTCGACCTGGCTGGTGGTGGTCCCGGTGCGACCAGGAAGCCCGTCGACCATGAGCAAGGTGTTGCCGCCGCTGGTCGAGAAGTGGCATTTAAGGCTGAATTCCGGGGTCTGATCGGCATTGGTGTCGATGTTGATGGTGTAGACCACGTCCGGATCGTAGACCGCCGGCGCGCCCGCAGCGCCCAGTCCGGCGAAGGTCAGGACGGTGGTGAGCTTGTTGCCGGGAAGGTCATGGAAGGCGTAGAGATCCGCGATGTCGGCGGCGCGGTCGGCGGTGGTGCCCGGACCATCGCGATGGTCGGAGCCCATCAAGGCGATGGCGAGCGGAACGACCAAACCGACGGAGACCAGTGCGCGAAGCGCGTGGGACATCGCGCCCGTCGCGGGGCGGTCAGTGGCAGTGGAGTGGGGTGCGTTGGGCATGTCGTCTCCTGGGCCCCATGGGGGCGGGTGGTCCAGGGGTACGAATGCCGTGATCGCGCGGATGTGGATGTTTCCCAGCCGATCGACTTGCGGCTGTGTGCAAGCTCTCGGGAGGAATCGATGACAGCTTCGTCCATGACGATATCGGCGGACATCAGCAGGGAGATCGCCCAGTCGCGGGAGATCGGTCGAGATCAGCCGCCGATGCGGGGGGTCTCCACCACGTGCTCGCGCCGGAACAGCTCGATCTGCCCGCCGGCGAGCACCGCGCGCACTTGGCGTTCGCTCAGTCGGTGGGTCAAGCGGATCTCGGCGCCCTTGGTGCGGTTGCGGGCGATGATCGGCTCGCCCGAGGCGATGGCGGTGCGCAGGTCGGCGAATTCGATGACGTCGTCCTGGTCGATCGCATCGTACTCCTTCGGATCCACGAACTCGAGCGCTACGATGCCGAAGTTGGCGAGATTCTGCCAGCCGATGCGCGCGTAGCTCTTCGCCAGCACGGCTATCTGGCCGAGATAGCGCGGCGCGAGCGCGGCGTGCTCGCGGCTCGAGCCCTGCGCGTAGTTGTCGCCCGCGACCACCAGATGCCCGCCGAAGCGTTCCTTCGCCACGTGCGCGCGCGCGGCGAAGGTCTCATCGATGGCGAAGTACGCGTACTGGCTGATGGCGGGGATGTTGCTGCGGAAGGGAAGCGCCTTCGCGCCCGCCATCAGGATCTCGTCGGTCGAGACGTTGTCCGTCATCTTCAGTGCAACCGGCACGGCGTAGGCGTCGGCGAGCGGATCGAAACGCGGCAGCGCCTTGATGTTCGGCCCGCGCTGGAGATTGATGGCGATGCCGCTCACAGGTTCCGGCGCCATCAGGTCGCGGTTGATCGCCTGGACTTCTGGCTCCGCGAAGCGCGGCCAGGCGATGCCGAGGAGCTTCTCCAGGTCGCGCGGATCGGTGATGCGCCCGGTGAGGGCTGAGGCCGCCGTGGTCTCGGGGCTCACCAGGTAGACGAGATCCTCCTTGGTTCCCGAACGCCCCGGGAAGTTGCGCGGTACGGTGCGCAGGCTGATCTGATGGGTGGCCGGCGCCTGGCCCATGCCGATGCAGCCATTGCAGCCGGCCTGGTGGAAACGCGCTCCGGCGGCGATCAGCAGTTGGAAGGCGCCCATCGCCGCGAGATTTTCGATCACTGCGCGCGAGCTCGGATTGATATCGAGCGAGACGTTCTGGCTGGCGCGTCGCCCGGCCATGATCTTCGCCACCACCCAGAAATCGCGCAGGCCGGGATTCGCCGACGAGCCGACGTAGGACTGGTAGATGGGGCGGCCCTCGACCTCGCGCACCGTCACCACGTTGCCCGGGCTCGACGGGCAGGCGATCAGCGGCACCAGGGTCGAGAGATCGATGCGATCCTCGACGTCGTAGGAGCAGCCCGGATCCGCCTGGAGCTCTATCCAGTCCTCCTCGCGCTCCTGGGTCTTCAGGAACCGCCGCGTCTCGAGGTCCGACGGGAAGACGGTGGTGGTCGCCCCGAGCTCGGTGCCCATGTTGGCGATGACGTGGCGATCCATCGCGCTCAGGCACGCCAGGCCGGCGCCGTGGTATTCGACGATCATGCCGCGACAGCCCTTGACGTTGTAGCGGCGCAGCATCTCGAGCACCACGTCCTTGGCGCTCACCCACGCCGGCAGCGCGCCGGTGAGCTCGACGCCGAGGATCTTCGGCATCTTCAGGTAGAGCGGTTCGCCGGCCATGGCGAACGCCACGTCGAGCCCGCCGGACCCGAAGCTGAGCATGCCCAGGGATCCCGCCGCCGGGGTATGGCTGTCGGATCCGACCAGCGAACGCCCCGGCTTGCCGAAACGCTCCATGTGCACCGCGTGGCTGACGCCATTGCCAGGACGGCTGTACCAGATGCCGAAACGCTGGCAGGCGGAGTGCAGGAACAGGTGATCGTCCGGATTGCGGAAATCCGTCTGCAGCATGTTGTGGTCGACGTACTGCACCGAGACCTCGGTGCGCACCCGCTCGAGGCCCATCGCCTCGAGCTCGAGCATCACCAGGGTGCCGGTGGCGTCCTGGGTGAGGGTCTGGTCGATGCGCAGCCCGATCTCCTGGCCGGGCAGCGCGTGGCCATCGACGAGATGGGAATCGATGAGCTTGCGCGCGACGTTGCGGGGAGGGGCCATGCCGCCAGCCTAACCCCTCGAGGCCTGCGCCAAGCGCGGTCAGGCCCGAGTCAAACGCCGCGGCCGTGAGCGGCCAGGATCACAGCTTGTGGTCGAGGATGCGCACGCCGTCCTCGCGGTACCAGTCGTAGTGGGCGCTCTCGTCCCCGAAGCGCCAGTACGATGGCGCCGTCGAGTACATCCAGTCGAGCGGCTCGGCGAGCGCCCGCGGCTCGGCCGCGAACGCGAACGCCTCCTTCAAGGCAGCGCGCTGATCGGCGCCCAGGGCTTCGGGATCGGCCGATACGAACAGCGGGGTCCCCGAGCGCGCCAACAGGTCGAGCCATTGGCGGTTGAGCTCCCACGGCACCTTGGTGGTCAGGCCCACGCAGTCGGCATCGACCGCGAAGAACGCTCCGTGCTGATGCGCGCGGAACGCGAGCGTGTTGACGCCCATCTTGCGCGTGCGTTCCCACGACTTGCCGCTGGTGTCGTCGCCCGTGCGATTGAGCTCGACCAGCCCGGCGGCGAGATGGCCGATGGTGTTGCAGCCGATGATGGCCATGTCGCCCGCCGCCTCGCGGATGGTGCGGTAGAGGGCGAGCACCGCCTCGGCGGTAGTGCGCGAGCGGTCGGCGAAGTGCCACCCCGGATCGGTGACCTCGAAGCCCATGGCGAAGCCCCAGCGGCCGAGGATGTCCCAGGTCGAGAAATCGTGTTTCACCAGCTCGTAGCCCCACTCGCGGAAGCGGCGGATGTCGTCGCCGATGCGCTCGAGCGCCGCCGGCACCGTCGGGTCGAGGAGATGGCTGCGTTCATGCACCGGGAAGCGGTTACGCGGCAGGAGCAGCGACGCGGGCAGATCCTCCTCGTACAGCAGCGGACGGCACCAGATGCCGGGCCGCACGCCGAGCGCGCGCATCGATGCCGCCAGTCCAGGCATGTCCGGAAAATTGGCATTGCCGAGGTTCCAGGGCCCACCGTCGCAACCGGTCTTGTTGTGCTTCGACCAGCCGGCGTCGATGACCTGGAAGGGGCGGTTGGCGCCCCCGGGAGACAGTTCCACGAGGGTGTGCGCGTCGCGCAGGATGCCTTCGGCGGTGTTCTTGCCGTACGCGTAATACCAATCGTTCGCGCCGTAGGCGGGCGACGCGGGCATGCGCGGAGACGGGCACATGCGCTTGGCGAAATGGTGCGCGGCGGCCGAGGCGGATTCTCCGGGCAAGCCGCGCCGGGAGATCACCGTGCAGGCGTGCAGCTCGCGCTCGCCGAGGCGGACGCCGGTGCCGCCACACGCGACATCGATCCACAGCGAGATGCCGCGATCGTCGACCTGCCAGCAGCACAAGCTGTTCGCCTGGGTCATCACTCCGTACGCATGGGTGACCTCTCCGTCATGGGCGAGGAAGTACCAGGGCATCGGCCGCTCGGGAACCAGGGTGCGCCAGGCGAGATCGCCGTAGCCGCGCTCCCAGTGGTCGGCGAGATAATGCATGTTGGCGGGCACGTCGGCGCGCCAGCGCAGCTGGAGCCTGAGCACCGCCGCGCCGGGAGCGCGCAGGCTGATCCGCCGAGTGTCGCCGTCCGCGCATCCGACCTCGATGCCTCCGCCATCGACACTGCCACGCCAGGTGCCGGCCGTCTCCTCGAGCGGCACGACGCCGGCCTCGGTGACGGCCTTGACGAGATCGGGAGTGCGAGCGAGATCAAAGAAGCTCATCGCGGCGGTTATACGCCATCGGCTGGCGCGACAAAGCGCTCACGGCTCTCCGTGTGCCCGAGCCTTCAGCTCAGACGTCAGATAGAGGCCATCCGTGGAGGCGTGCGCGGGTTATTCGCCGCGCTCATCGTCGTCGCCGGCCTCGGCGCCATCGATCGAGCTTGCCTGGGTCTGGAAGGCGCTCGCGGCCGAGTTCTTCAACAACTCGCGGCCCTGTTCGGTCAGGCGGAAACGCACTGGAGACGGCTGGCCGCTGCGTTGGCGGGGCGACGAACCGACCGGGGCGTTGGGGTAGGGGGAGGTCTTCGAGGTCACCTTCTCAAGGTAACCCCCGGTGACCAGGCTGCCGACGACGGGCAGCAGCGTGATGTCCTTCTGCGGACGATTGAGGAGGGTATGGATCGAAGCCAGATCCTGCTCGGCGCCGGTCTGCGCCAGCGCGCTCAGGATGGCTTGGCGGAGGGCTGCGGATTCTGCGTGGTCGCTCATCGGTGACTCCAATGTCCAATTACGAGGTAGGTGATGCATGCTCGGCTCGAGTCCACTCGAGGTCTGACAGCTCACTGTGGTCGACGGGAGCTGGGCTTCCATGTCGCGCCGGTGGATGCTTACACAGCACCAAGGAATTGCTGCAAGTTGCAACGGCGGCGTGGCTGAGCGCCGGGTGAATGCTGCATTTGTCCATCTGTCACACGTATTGACGTCACCACGGTGCTATCACCAACGGATGAGGCCCCCTCCAGGGGAGGGGGCCTCATCGACATCGAGTGCCAGAAGACTCTCGCTGGGGGATGTCTGGATCAGCGTCATCCAGCGTCACCCAGCGGACTTCAGCGGACGTCAAGCGAGTGAATGCTTGAGATCCGCGATCATGCGATGCGTGCGTTCCTGCTCGGGCAGGATCTCGCGCTGCATGAACTCGAGGCACATCGGAGCCAGCTTGTGCAGGCCGCGTTTGAAGTCGTCGATGCCGTGGTCCTCGCCGCTTTCGAGCGCGTTGATGGCGGCCTTCTCGCCGAACATCGCCGCCCCGCCTTCATAGAGCTTGGCGAACGCACCCCACACGCCCGAACTGTCCGACGGATCGCCGCCATCCTGGCGGATGTGCTGTTTCAGCGCTTCGACCCTGCGCATGTGGGAGTTCAACGCGTCGGTCAGTTTCTGGGCGTGCACGCTGGAGCTCAAGCGCGAGAGCGCCTGCTTGTAGGTGCCCACCGCGGAGAGCTCACCGCGCAGGAACGAGTTCAACATCGCTAGGGACTTGGACGACATGTTCGCCCGCGCATTCGCCGCGGATCCGACACCCGAGCCGGCCACCGTGGCGCCTCCCTGGACGCGATCCCAGGCTTCGCGCGCCGAGCCTCTCGCCTGGTCCCAGCCCAGCGACGACTGGCCGCGGCTGCTCTCGTACTCACCGCGCAGCTGAGGCTCGACATCCTCGAATTTCTTGCTGCCCGCGCCGTAGCGGCCGTAACCCATGTAGCCGGTGCGGTACGCGGGTTGGTAATCGGTGTAGGGGCGGCCGTTCTGGTATGAATGGCTCTTGGAGTAGTTCTCCTTCCAGTAGGCCTCCTCGGCGGTGGGGTTCACCGATTCGGCAACGCCCTTGCCCGCGAGTCCACCAGCGACACCGCCGACCACCGCGCCGACGACTGCGCCCACGGGCCCGCCCACCGCGCCGCCCACGGCGGCTCCACCCGCCGCGCCGCCGGCCGCGCCGACGCCACTGCCGACTGGATGCGCGCCTGGGGCCCCGGTGATTGGATCGCGATTGGCATCGTGGTTTTCGGGATGGGCCGGGACCTTCATTTTAGAACTTTGCGTACTCATGATTGGCTCCTGTCGGGTTCATTCTTCGGTTGTTATGGATGCGTGCATGCACGTGGCCATTCCACGAAGCGTCATTGTAACCGCGGATCGCACGGGTTGACGGGTTGTCGGGGGTACCTTGTGCAAGGCCGACCGGGATCCTCGATTCCGACTCGGGATCCCTCCGAGCCGTTTGAAAAAGTCGCCGGTTGTGGACCAGATCGGAAGGGCAGAGTACGGGTTCCCTCCTCGAGGGGCCAAGGAGCGGGATGATGCGATTCCAACGGATGATCACGCACGGATCGGTAGCGATCATACTGCCGGCGCTCGGGTTCATCGGCTGCGGGAAGAGCGACGCCAAGCCGACGCCGCCTCCCGCGCCCGCCGTGGTGGTCGAGGTCTCGCCGGCCTACGTGGCGCCGCTCGACGAAGCGGTGTTCTCGATCGGCCAGGTGGTGGCCGTCGATTCGGTGGCATTGACGGTGAAGGTCGCGGGCATCATCAGCGTCCTCCATGTCGAGGATGGGCAGATGGTCGGCCAGGGCGCGCTGCTCGCCGAACTCGACAACGCCGAGACCCAGGCCTCGCTGCGCGAGGCCGCGGCGGTTCGCGACAACGCCGCGCTCGAGCTCAAGCGTTCCGAGCCGTTGGTCAGTAGCGGCATCGTCAATGCCAACCAGATCGATGATCTGCGCGCCAGGCTCGCCATCGCCGAGGCCCAGGTCGGCGTGGCCCAGGCCCGCTTCGACGACCGTCGCGTCTTCGCACCGTTCGCCGGCAGGCTGGGCCTGAGACGGGTCAGCGTAGGCGCGTTCGCGGCGCCGGGCACGGTGATCACCACGCTCACGCGGGTGACGCCGATGAAGCTGACATTCTCGGTACCCGAATCGCAGCTGCCGCGGCTGAAGCCCGGCCTCCAGGTGCATGCGCATGCCCCTGCATTCAAGGACCGCGTCTTCACCGGCGAGGTCACCGCCATCGACTCGGCGGTCGACCCGGCAACCCACACCATCGCGGTGCAGGCGCTGGTGCCCAATCCCGATGAGGCGCTCAAGCCCGGCATCTCGCTCGATGTCGAGTTGGTCGTCGAGCGGATCGAGGGGGCGATCACCATCCCCGAGGCCGCATTGCTGCTGCAAGGCGATCAAGCGGCGGTCTTCGCGGTCGTCGACAGCGACGGACATCCGACCGCGAAACGCATGGTGGTGACCACCGGAGCGCGCGCCAACGCCCGCGTCCAGATCCGCTCCGGGCTCGACGGCGGCTCGATGGTGGTCGTCCAGGGCGTACAGAACCTGCGCGACGGCATGGCGGTCGTGCAGCGCGGACCGGAATCCGCGGCGAAGCCGGCAGGCGCCAAGTCCGCGGATGCCACGCCTGCCGCCCCGGCGGCAGGCGTGGGGAAGTGACGCCGTGTTCCTGAGCGACATCGCCATCAAGCGACCGGTACTCGCCACCGTGGCGAACCTGCTGCTGATCGTGCTCGGGCTCGGCGCGATGCTGCGCCTGCCGGTGCGCCAGTATCCGGACATCGATCTGCCCGTGGTGTCGATCAGCACCACCTTCGCGGGAGCGTCCGCGGCGGTCATGGAGACCGACGTCTCGAAGCGCATCGAGGAGGCCATCAGCGGCATCGAGGGTGTGCGCACCATCACCACCGTGTCCAACGACGAGAACTCGCGCATCGACGTTGAGTTCACCATCGAGCGCCAGATCGAGTTCGCGGCCGCGGACGTCCGCGATCAGCTCGGACGCATCCGCAAGCAGCTGCCCACAGGCATCGACGATCCGCAGGTGACCAAGGCGTCGTCCAGCTCGAGCCCGATGATGTGGATCGCGCTGCAGAGTTCGACCCGCGACGGATTACAGATGACCGATTTCGCTCGACGCAACATGATCGATACGTTGTCGGTGGTGACGGGCGTGTCGCGGATCCAGATCGGCGGCGAGCGTCGCTACGCCATGCGCGTCTGGCTCAATCCCCGGTCCATGGCTGCGCGCGGGATATCGCCGACGGACGTGGTGAACCGCCTCAACGCCGAGAACGTCGAGCTGCCATCCGGCAGGCTCGAATCCATGGACCGCGAGATGTCGGTGCGCACCACCACGCGCCTGTCGACTCCCGAGGAGTTCAGTGCGCTGGTCATCCGCGACGATCCGGGCTCCGGCCGGATCTTGCTGGGGGACATCGCCCGCGTCGAACAGGGGGCCGCCAATTACCGCACCGGCCTGTTCATCGGCGGCAAGCCGACCATCGGTTTGGGCGTGATCAAGCAGTCGACGGCCAACGCGCTCGATGTCGCCGTCGGGGTCAAGGCCGCGATTGAGAAGATGAAGCCGACCCTGCCTCCCGACCTGACGCTCGCCTTTCCATATGACGAATCGGTCTTCATCAGGGCTTCGATCAACGAGGTCGTGCACACGCTGCTGATCGCCATCGGCCTGGTGGTGGTGGTCATCCTGGTGTTCTTGCGCTCCTGGACGGCGACCCTGATCCCGGTGCTGGCGATCCCGGTGTCGCTGCTCGCGTCGGCGATCGTGATGTCGGCGCTTGGGTTCTCGATCAACGTGCTCACCCTGCTGGCGATGGTGCTGGCGATCGGCTTGGTCGTCGATGACGCCATCGTGGTGCTCGAAAACATCTTCCGCCGCTTCGAGCACGGCGAGCCGCGCCTGCTGGCGGGAATCACCGGCACCCGCGAGGTCGGCTTCGCGGTGATCGCGACCACCACGGTGCTGATCGCGGTGTTCGTGCCGATCTCGTTCCAGAGCGGCACGGTCGGGCGGCTGCAGCGCGAATTCGGCATCACCCTGGCCGCCACGGTGACCTTCTCGTCGTTCGTAGCGCTGACCTGGACGCCGATGCTGTGCTCGAAGATCCTGCGCCGGACCGACCGCCCGAACATCCTCCAACGCATGCTCAGCAGCGGTCTCGACGCCTTGGAGGCCGGCTACGCCTGGCTGCTCGGCAACGCCCTGAGTGTCCGTCCAGTGGTGATCGTGATCGGAGCGCTGGTGGTGTGGATGGCGGTGGCGCTCTACAAGCACACTCCGCAGGAGCTCGCGCCGACCGAGGATTCGGGTTACGTCATCATCCCGCTCGAGGCGCCCCAGGGCTCGACCATGGATGCGACCCTGAGGGTGGTCGAACAGGTTCGGGACATCCTCGAACCGTATGACGAGAGCCATGGCGGGCCGGTGCAGACGGTGCTGAGCATCCTGCCATCCTTCGGCGCTCCGGGCACGGTGAATTCCGCGTTCATCATCGCGCGCCTGAAGCCGTGGGATCAGCGCACCATGTCGCAGATGGAGCTGGTGACCAAGCTGCGCGGGCCGCTTTTCGGCCTGCCTGGAGCGCGCGCCTTCGCCATCAACCGTCCCAGCTTCGGCATCCGCGACTTCGGGCAGAGCTTCAGCCTGGTGCTCGAGGGCGAGGATTATGCCACCGTGCAGGCCTGGAGTCGGACCGTGCTCGGCAAGGCCAGGCAGGATGAGCATTTCCTGAACCTGCGCGACGACATCGATCTCACCCGGCCCCAGCTCGAGGTCTCGGTCGATCGCGTGCGCGCGTCCCAGCTGGGAATCAGCGCTTCGGACATCGGCAATGCCCTGGGCGCGCTGCTTGGCGAGCTCAAGGTGACGACCTACCAGGATCGCGGCGAGCAGTACGACGTCGTATTGCAGGCGCCGTCCGCCGACCGCCGCAGTTCGGGGGACATCGGCTCCATCTACGTGCATTCGCGGTCCGAGGGCAAGCTTGTGCCGTTGTCGACGGTGGTCAGCGCGCGCGAGACCGGAGCACCGAAGGAGCTGCGGCGCATCGACCGCCGGCCGGCGGTGACCATCTCGGGCACGCTCAACGGATTCAGCATGGGGCAGGCCCTGACCTGGTTCGAGCAGCTGATCGATAAGGAGTTGCCGCCGACCGCGCACGTCGCCTACGTGGGCCAGGCCAAGGAATACAAGGACGCGGTCGCGAACACAGCGTCGATCGGCGGCAAGCAGATCCCGATGCAGCTGCTGATCTTCGGCATGGCCGGCCTGATCGTCTTCCTGGTGCTCGCGGCGCAGTTCGAGAGCTGGGTGCATCCGCTCATCATCATGACCGGCGTGCCGCTCGCGGCCGCCGGTGGCCTGCTCGGACTGTGGGTGACCGGACAATCGCTGAACGTCTACAGCCAGATCGGCTTGATCATGCTCATCGGCCTGGTGGCGAAGAACGGCATCCTGATGGTCGAGTTCGCCAATCAGCTGCGCGATCGCGGCGAAGAGATCATGCCCGCGATCCTGCATGCGGCGAGCGTGCGCCTGAGGCCCATCCTGATGACTTCGATCGCGACCATCGCCGGCGCGATACCGCTCTACATCGCCTTTGGCGCGGGCTCGGAAGGGCGCCGGGCCATCGGCACGGTCATCATCTTCGGTTTGGCGCTCGGCACCGTGATGACGCTGTTCATCATCCCCGTGCTCTACGCCTACGTCGCGCGCTTCACCAAGCCGGTGGGCGCGATAGCGCGCGAGCTCGAGGCCCTCGAGCGCGCGCAGCGCCATCCTCCCGTCTCCTGAGCGCGGGGTCCACCGGGTTCTACGGTGGATTGCAATCACCGCTCGCCAGCTGACTCTGTGGCATGGCGAAGAAGCATCCGGATATCGTCGTGCTGATGGCCGATACGGTGACGCGCGACGCCCTGGGCTGCTACGGCTCGTTCGTGCGCACGCCGAACATTGATGCGCTGGCTACGCGGTCGCATCGCTTCGAGCGGCTGTACCAGCCCGCGAACATGTGCCAGCCCAGCCGTACCACCTGGCTCACCGGCCACTACCCATCGAGCACCCAGATATACCTGAACAACGGCGACTATGATCGCCGGCATCCGACGCTGCTGAAGCACCTCGCGACGAACGGTTATCGCGGCGGGTATCTCGGCTTGTTCCACTCGTGGCGCGGTTTCGATCGCGACGGTCTCCAGGATTGGTCGTGGATCGACTGGGACTCCGATTTCGCCTTCGCGAGCGGCCGCGGCTCGTGGGAAAAGCAGGACGAGGATCGCGAGGAATGGCGGCGGCACGTGGAACGCATGGGCATGATCGAGATGTGGGATCGCCTGGTGGATTTCCACGATCACGCCGGACGCACCGACATCCCGCTCGAGCTCCATCCGACCACGCGCCTGACCGATACCGCCGTCGCGTCCGTCGATGATTTCAGCGCCGAGCGACCCAACCTGCTGTGGGTGTCGTCGTGGTTCCCGCACGAGCCGTGGGCACCGCCAGCCCCATTCGACGGCATGTACGGTCCCGATGAGGTCGTGCTGCCGGGCAACCTGCGCGACCCGCGTTCGACCCGGCCGATTCACCAGCGGACGTCGGGCAATGATGCGCCCTTCCTGCGCGAGCCGGGCGGCGAGGCGCTGCTGCGGCGCATCTGGGCGGCGTATGGCGGATGCATGAGCTTCGTTGACCAGCAGTTCGGCCGCATCATCGATCGCCTGAAGACGCGCGGGCTCTATGACGACGCGCTGGTCGTGTTCATGACCGACCACGGCACCACCCACGGCGCGCACGGTTGGATGTACAAGGGCGGATCGTTCATGATCGATGAGATCTCGCGCATCCCGGTGTTGGTCAAGCTGCCTGGTCAACGCGAAGCGAAGACCATTCCCGATATCGTCTCCTCGGCGGACTTCTTCCCGACGGTGCTCGAGCTGCTCGGTATCGGCCATGCCCCGGTGGATGGCTCGAGCTGGTCCGACGTGTTTGCTGGCCGACGGCGCGCGAACGCCCGCGCGTTCGGCCAGCACGGCGACGGTCGCGACGAAGATGCCAGATCGGCGCGGATGCTGCGCCGTGGCCGCTGGAAATACACCATGTACTCGAAGGCCGGTGTTGACGAGCTCTACGACATGGAGGCTGATCCGCTCGAGCTGCGCAACATCGCCGAGGACTCACCGCGGGAGCGGAAGGAGCTGCGCGACGAGCTCGTCGACGTCATCCGCTCCGGAACGGATGCGTTCGTTGTCCGCTGACCACGACGCCCACGGCAGGGATGCCATCCGCAAGGACGAGGACACGGCGCGCCGCCTGCGCGCGGTGAAGGGCTTCCTCGTCGACATGGACGGCGTCATATACCGGGGAGCGGTGCCCGTGCCCGGCGCGGCGGACGCGCTGCGCGCCCTGCGCGCGCGCGGACCGGTGCTGATGCTCACCAACAATTCGACCAAGCAGGCGGAGCCGTTAGCGGCGGACCTCCGCCGCATGGGCTTCGATATCCCCGTCGGCGACATCATCATCGTGACCGAGATCGTCGAACGCTGGCTGCTGGATCGGCACGCGGGCGCAGCGCTGCTGGTGCTGGCAGAGGATCACGTCCGCGCGCGCCTCGCCCACGCCGGCTTCGAGATCGTCCGGGCAGCCGATTGGCGACGCGCCTCCGTGGTGGTCGTGGGCTGCCGGCTGACCATGGATCACGACCTGCTTGGCGCCGCGCTCAACGCGCTGCACGGCAGCGCCGCGTTCGTCGCGACCAATCCCGATCTCACCGTCAATGGCGACGATGGCCTCCGGCTCGAGGCCGGCGCCTACGTCGACATGCTCTCGCGGCTCTCAGGGCGCGAGCCCACGGTGATCGGCAAGCCTGCGAAGCCGTGCTACGACCATGCGCTGACGCGGCTCGGGGTGCCCGCGGTACGCACCGCGATGATCGGCGACAATCCCGACACCGACATCCGCGGAGCGCGCGACCACGGGCTCTTCGGCGTGCTCGTCCTCACGGGACTCGCCGCCACCGCATCCCCATGGGCCGACCTCACCGTCGCGGACATAGGCGCCTTCGCCCGCGTCCTGGAATCGCTGAAGTGAGATCGCGCTCACTCTTTCCCGCTGCTTCTTCATCTCTTCCATCTTCCATCTTCGGGCTTCCGGGATCACCTCGCTTTCACCCCCGGACCCCCGGATCCAGGCGCGGCACCGCGCCCGTCATCCGCCACACCAGCCATTCCAGACCCCGCCACAGGCGCACCGCATCGAACATGGGATCGACCCAGGCGGTGATCGCGCAGTAGGCGGTGTTGCGCTTGCCGCCATGGTGCCGCCCGTGATGGGCCCGGCTCTGGATGAGCCGACACGATTGCAGGAAGGAGATGAGGCGCCCGTTCTCGTCGCGGGTTCGGTGTGCCCAGCGGTGGATCTCGTTGGCATTCACCGCCAGCACCACCACCAAGAGCAGCTCGAGGCAGAACCAGCCACCGATCCAGGCGACTGCGAGCAGCATGCCGCCAGCGATCACCTGCCAGTCCGACGCCTTCCACCACGAGTTCTCGAGGAACGCGCGCGGCTTGGCGTGGTGCAGCACATTCGGCGCGATCACCGCCGCGCCGATCACCGGCCAGTTGATCTTCCCCCGCTTTGGTGGACTCCCAGATAAGCGACAGACGATGTCGCAGGGGAGAAGAAGGCATGAGCAGCTTTAAGGAGAAGGCAGGAAGGCAGACCCGGAGGCAATACACCAAGGAGTTCAAGCTGGAGGCCGTG
>JBBRLJ010000003.1:0-197406 GCA_038231435.1 Planctomycetota bacterium | reverse complement strand
GAGTCTATCCGCCGAACGCCACTCGGCGCGGGCGCGCTGGCGTGGGGATGGGGTCCCCGGGGTATTCGCTTTTCCGGGGCTCCGCCCCTTCGGGCCTACCCCACGGGCTTTGTCGGGGTTCGATGTCTCGCTTCGCTGCGACATCGTCGGCGGATCGGCTACGCCGATTATATCCGCCGACCGCCACTCGGCGCCCGCTTTCTGTTTCAGGGGCTTCGCCCCTACGGCCTGCGGCCTACCCCACGGGCTTTGTCGTGGCTCGAATTCGCTGGAGCCGGCGAATTCGTCGGCGGATCGGCTACGCCGATTGTATCCGCCGACCGCCCCTCGGCGCCCGCCCCATCGCGGGGCGATGGGGCCCCCGGGGTATGCGATTTTTCAGGGGCTTCGCCCCTCGGCCCTTGCGGGCCTACTCCATGGGCTTTGTCGGGGTTCGATTTCGTCGGGGGTTGGCGACATCGTGGGCGGATCGGCTGCGCCGAGCGTCCCTCGGCGCCCGCCGCGTCAGCGGGGCGAGGGGGGCCTCGGGTTCATGGGTCGCCCCGGCTTGGGGCGTGATCGGAGCGGTGCGTCATGCTCTTGCCGTCTCGGCGAGGTGCACATACTGCCGGCGCACAGCCGGAATCTGGGAGTCGAGTGCCACCGAATCTGGTCAGGCCTTGACGGGAGCAGCCATAAGGCGGTTACCGGCGTCCCGGACACTCTGGCTGTGCGTATTTTTTTCTTCAGGGGTTCCGCCCCTACGGCCTGCGGCCTACCCCACGGGCTTTGTCGTGGCTCGATGTCTCCGCTGCGCTGCGACATCGTCGGCGGATCGGCTGCGCCGATTGTATCCGCCGACCGCCACTCGGCGCCCGCCCCATCGCGGGGCGACGGGGCCCCCGGTTTACTGATCTGGGGCTTCGCCCTTCGACCCGTTCTAGGCCATCGATGATTCGGCACCGTCCAGCGCGCGATGCCCTTTTGCCGCGCTGCCAAATCCGACCACCTACATCACGAAAACCGACATACCCGGGGGCCCCATCGCCCTGCAATGGGGCGGGCGCCGAGGGACGGTGGGCGGATATAATGGGCGCAGCCCATCCTCCCACGAATTCGCCGGCTTCCGGCGAATTCGAGTCCCGACAAAGCCCGTGGGGTAGGCCCGAAGGGCCGTAGGGGCGGAGCCCCTGACTACAGCGCAGCTGTAAAAATAGTCATGGTGAAGCGGCGGTCGAAGCCGGCGTGTTCGTAGAGGGCGCAGGCAGGAGCGTTGTCGGCGAGCACTTCGAGGGCGATCGCGGGGGCCTGCAACTTCGCTTCGGCGGCGAGGATGCCGCGCAGCAGTCTGGTGCTGAATTTCTTGCCGCGGCTCTCGGACTCGACGGCGATCAGCTTCAGCCAGCTGCGGCGCGGCAGGCCGTCGATCGCGGCGGCGGCGACGATGCGGCCGGCGTGCTCGAGGACATAGTGGCGGAAGCCGTCCTTTTCGCGCTTGGGCAGGCCGCTCTTGCAATGGTCGCTTTCGGGGAAGCCCTGATTGAGTACGCGCGCGACCCCGACGTGATCGGCTTTGGTCGCGCGGCGCACCGATGCGCTCTCGCCACCCGCGAGGTTCGCGAGGGGGTGCTCGTAGAGATGGTTATCCTTCCAGGCCGAGAAGCCATGGCCCTGCATGGTGGAGCGCGCGGCGCGATTGCGGGAGTCGACGAGGTAGCGCATGCTCTCGTAGCCCGCGTTCTTGAGCGCCACGCGTGCCTCCTTGACCAGGCGCGCGGACACCGCCTTGACGTTCGCCATCTCTGGCACCACCGGCCCCCACAACGTCACCTGCTGCGGACTGTACGGGCACAGGGCGAGCGCGCCGACCAGACGGATGCCGTGTAGTGCGATCAGCACTCCTAGACACGCCTCGAAATCCGCCACCCGCGGATCGAGCCCCATCAGCTCGGGGAATCCGCACACCTGGTGGTTGTGTCCCGGTGGGCACGCCGCGAACAACGACGCCGTCACCGGCCTCAGCTCGGGCCGCTGGTCCAGATCGGCAAGCGTGAGCGCGGGCATCGCCCGGATCCTACCGGCTGTTTGTTGGGGGGCTACGGCCCCCCAACATCGCGCTCCGCGCTGCCCCCCAAGCAGCAGGAAATGTACGGGCACAGATTGAAGGGCTTCGAAGTACGGCGCAGTCCGCCGTCTACCCGACCCAACAGTCGGCTTCCTAGGGGGGCAGGCCGGAGGCCGATGTTGGGGGGCCGTAGCCCCCCAACAAAAAGCAGTCCGCCGTCCAGCCCTCCCTGCTCCCCGCTTCCTGGGGGGCAGCCCGGAGGGCGATGTTGGGGGGCCGTAGCCCCCCAACTAAGAGTAGCAGCGGTAGTCGATTTCCTGAAAGATCGTGTCGCGCCATTCGATCGGCCTGATGGCGTTGCCGTCGACCTCGCCGCGCATCACCTGCTCGTAGAGCCCGGTGAAGCGGTTGATGTGATCCTTGGTGCGACGCACGGCGTAGGGCACCGTGGTACCGGTGGTCATGATGAACGCCCAGTCGGACGATTGCGCGAGCAGCAGCTCGCGCGCCATCTGGTTGAGCGCGCGTTTGAGGTCGCCTTGGGCGTCCGGATGGCGGCGCGCGCACTCGACCATGCGCTCCTCGGCGGCGTGGAGATGGCGGTAGATCCAATCGTTGGTGGGGTTGAGCCACACGCCGTTGAACCCGGCGTCGCCCCAGCTGGAGGCACTCGGCATCACCACCTGGTGGATCTGGAACTCGCCGAGGTATTCCGATCCGGTGACCGGCAGGACGGCGTGGCGCGTGCCCTGGGCGGCGTGGAAGATGCTCTCGATGAATTGCGGGCCCTCGAACCACCAGTGGCCGAAGAGCTCGGCGTCGTACGGCGAGACGATCAGCGGCGGCTTGCCGATCAGCTGTTGGACATGCTGCGCCTGGCGGATGCGGTTGAGGACGAAATCCCCGCCGTGATCCATGGCGCGCGCGAAGGCCGGCGCCGGATCGTAGGCCTGCTTCTCGTGCAGCGGCACCTTGCCGGTGACGCGATGGTACTTCAGGCCGAGGTTTCGACGGACGCCGTCGGGGTGCAGGAAATTGCGCACATAACCGTACTCGCCGTCGTAGCCCAGATCGCGGTAGAACTCGCGATAGAGCGGATCTCCGGGGTACCCACTGACCGATGACCACACCGAGCGCGAGGAATCAGGATCACGGCCGAAGGCCGCGACTCCGCTCGGGGTGTAGACCGGCGCGTACACGCCGAAGCGCGGTCGCGGGTCGCCGTAATAGATGCCGTGGGTGTCGACGAAGAAATAGCGGATGCCAAAATGCTTGAGCAGCTCGTCGACCCCGGGGACGAAGCCGCACTCGGGCAGCCAGATGCCCTTGGGCTTCTGCCCGAAGTGCTTCTGGTAGTTCTCGACCGCCACCTGGATCTGCGCCCGACGCGCTTCCGAGGTCAACATCAAGGGCAGGAAGCAGTGGGTCGCGCCGCAGGTGATCGGCTCGAGCACGCCCTGGTCGCGTAGCTCGCACACCCAGTGCAGCAGATTGCCGTGGAAGCGGTCCATGACCGACAGGCAGAACTTGAAATGGTCGCGGTACATGCGCGCTGCATTGCCGAACGGGGAATGCTCCTTGGACGGCACCTCCTGTTCGGCGAGCTCGAGCAGCCGACCGACGCGCTGGCGGTAGCGGTCTTGCAACAGCGGATCGGCGAGCATCTCGCACAGCGGCGGCGACCATGTCATGGTCAGGCGTGCGCGCACACCCGCGCGCGTCAGGTGCTCGAGACGATTGAGGATCGGGATGTAGGTCTCGGTGATGGCTTCGAACAGCCACTGCTCCTCGAGGAAATTCGGATCCTCGGGATGGCGGACGAATGGCAGGTGCGCATGCAGCACGAGCATCAGGTATCCGTCAGGCATGGGCGCTCCGACGGATGCGGGACGGGCAAGGGATCAGAGGTGCTGCTTTCGGTGGCTATCAAGGACGTAGCGGATCATGAGGTGGGCACGCCTGGGGGAAGTCGCCTGCTGCGGCTACCTCGTGATCAGTGCATCGTCAGGCATCGGTCAGCGCCGCAGCAACTCGAGGTCTGGCGGCGCGATCAGCGAATGGCTGCCGAGCGACTGGCTCGACAATCCGCCGCTGGAGAACGGTTTCACGCCGCTCTCCTTCCAGCTCCAGGCGGCGAGGCGCTGGTCGGTGAAGCGCGCGGTGGAGTTCAGCGTAGCCACCTGCCCGGGGAGCCCGGCCATGGACAACAGTTCATGGAAGGTCTCGTCCACTGCCATCCACTGCTCGTCCTGGCGCGGCGAGATGCTCGCGGCCGGCGTAGTGACCTGGTTCGACATCGCCAGGGCATGCAGCTTGCCGGCCCGGTCGCGCAAGGCGAGCTGGGCGCGGTAGGTGGCGTTCGGCGCGACCGCGAGGTAGTAGTTACCGCCGCGCAGGTCGACCTCGCGCTGCTCGGTGCCCGAGCCCGTCATCAGCACCAGCACCGGGGTGGCCGCATCGCCCGCTTGACGCCGTACCTCTTCGAGGCGGTCGGGGGTGACTTCCCAGTAGGCGAAGACGTGCTGGGGATCCTGGACCATGAGCACCAGCCGATCGCGGCCGTACTGGTCGGGGATGGGCAGGCCGGGATTCGGTCCCTGGTTCTGCGCGGGCAGCGAGGGCTGTTGGCTGACGGTCGAGGACGAGAGCGATGACGAACCGGCTGGGGGGGCGAGGGGTCCGCGGGAGCCGGGCGAGCCGGGATGCGGGCCGCGGGACTGGGTCACCAGGGCCTGGACGAGCTCCTCCTTGCGCATCTTGGCGGCCTTGGACACGCCCTTCTCGCCGGCGAGTGTCTTCAATTCCTTGAGGCTGAGCCCCATCAGTTGCTCTGGTGTCATGTCAGGCCCTTTCGACGAACAAGCGGATGTGATCTGAGAGCAGGCGATGGCGCTTCGCGTTGATGTCGATGCGGTCCAGAAGCCATAAGATCGGGTCCAGTCCTTCTCGTACCGACAAGGCCCAATTGATGACATCCAGATTCTCGCCACCTTCCGCAAGGATGGTGGTGATCTTTTCGAGAACGGAATTGTTGACGTGGTATTCAACCGACTGCCTGATGAGCAGCCCGAAATCGTTCTCGTCGAAGGCCCCCCAGCACCGCCATCCGTAGAAATGCTCCACTAACTTGGCGCGGGTAAAGCCCTTCCAATAGCGCTCGATCCAATCGGTCAGGGCGCAATCGCCGAGATCGCGTCCGGCCTTCTCGCTTTCGAGCCATTTGTGCCGCTCCATGGAGCACAAGGCGTGGGCCGTCAACGAGTGCACGATCACCCCGTCCTGGCGGAGCCAGTCGGTGGGCAGCCGGCCT
This sequence comes from Planctomycetota bacterium, assembly GCA_038231435.1. GTDB lineage: Bacteria > Planctomycetota > UBA11346 > UBA11346 > UBA11346 > JACCZE01. The sequence continues at coordinate 192,052 of JBBRLJ010000003.1, read as the reverse complement.
TCTGGCAGGTCGTTCACGAGTGTCGGGGCGCGGAGCATGGGAGGGGTATCGGTGTTCCTGGGAGTCCGGGTGGCTTCAGCGCTTCATCAGCTGGATGGGCTGGTGCTTGGCGATCACCACGATGCCTGATTCCGAGACGTGGAAGCGCTTGGCGTCGTCGTCGCGGTTGTAGCCGATCACGTCGTTGTGCGGAATCCGCACATGCTTGTCGATGATGCAGTTGCGGACGCGCGCACCACGGCCGATCTCGACGTCGTCCATGAGCACGCAGCTATGCACCTCGGAATAGCTGTTGATGCGGCAACGGCGACCGATGACCGAATCGATGACCGTCGAGCCCGAGACGATGGTGCCTTCGCACACGATCGACTGGATGGCCTGGCCCACGCGACCCTCGGCGTTGTGAACGAACTTCGCCGGCGGGAAGTTGTTCGGCTCGGAGCGGATCGGCCATTCCTGGTTGTAGAGATCGAGTTGGGGCGAGATCGCCCTGAGATCCATCGAGGCCTCGTAGTACGATTCGAGGGTCCCCACGTCGCGCCAGTAACCGTCGTTGAAGTGGTTGGTGCTGCCCGGGATGCGGTTGCGGTTGTAGTCGTACGCGTAGAGGCGCTTGCCCTGGGCGAGCAGCGCGGGCAGCACATTCTTGCCGAAATCATGCGAGGACGCCGGATCCGCGGCATCCGCCTTGAGCGCGTCGATGAGCACGCCCTGCTTGAAGAGGTAATTGCCCATCGATACCAGGGCCATGTCCGGCCGGTCGGGGATCGGGGTCGGGTTCTTGGGCTTCTCCTGGAAGCCGGTGATGCGCCAATCAGCGTCGACCTGGATCACGCCGAACTGGTGCGCCTCCTTGATCGGCACCGGGATCGCCGCGACCGTCGCGTCGGCGACCTCGAGATGGAAGGCGATCAGATCCTCGACGTTCATCTTGAAGATGTGGTCGCCGCCGAACACCGCCACGATCTCGGGCTGCTGATCCTGGATGAGGTTGAGGTTCTGGTAGATGGCGTCGGCCGTCCCCTGGTACCAGTGCTCGCCGGTGCGCTGCTGCGCCGGCACCGGGATGATGAAGTGCCCCGGCAGCATCGAGCCGAAGTTCCAGGTGATCTCGAGATGCTGGCTGAGGCTCTGGCTCTTGAATTGGGTCAGCACGTAGATGCTGTAGATCCCCGAGTTGATCAGGTTCGAGAGCACGAAATCGATGATCCGATACTTGCCTCCGAACGGCACGGCAGGTTTCGAACGATCGTGGGTGAGCGGCTCAAGGCGGGTGCCTTTTCCGCCGGCCATCACGAATGCGAGGATCTTGTTGCGCATGAATTTCCTGGGGACGTGACGAGAAGCGGCTTTCTGGGGCACTGTAAATATTGCACGCTGGTATGCCAAGCATGAAACCCCATCCGTATCCACGTCGCATCTACCTATTAATACTTGGCTTGTAACTATTTTGCTCGCGCTTCAAGCCTGGTTAACCATCCGGAAGTCCGAGCCGGCGCCCTGACGAGGGTGGGATGGGGGCAGTCGGTTGCCCGTCGACGACAGCCGGAGTGCACGGGAAAACACCATCCGAGCCCGGTCTGAAATCTGGTGACCGACGACGGACCCCGGATGACGGATGTACTCCGTCAAGCGACGCGATTGATCGGTTGTCCAGCGCCGAAGGCGGCGAGGTTCGCCGCGACCTGGGCAGTCAAGCGCTGTCGGGCCTCGACCGTGCCCCAGCCGATGTGCGGGGTCACCACCAGGCGTCCCGCGCCGGGCGCTCTGCCATCGAGCAGCCGATGGCCACTCGCCGGCGGTTCCTGCGCCAGCACGTCGAGACCGGCGCCGCCGAGCCGCCCGCTCGCGAGCGCGTCGGCGAGCGCATCCTCATCGACCAACGGCCCACGGCCGGTATTGATGACGATGGCACCCGGCTTCAACGCGGCGAGGAACGTCGCCCCGACCAGGCCCTTGGTCGCGGGGGTCAGCGGGCAATGCAAGGTGACGATGTCGGCGAGCGCCAGCGCCTCGTCCAACGGCATGCGGTTTGCGCTCGAGGATCCCGGCACCTGAGCCGAAACCACGCGCATGCCGAACGCCGATCCGATCCGTCCGACCGCCGAACCGATGGCGCCCATGCCCACCACCACCAGCGTCTTGCCCGACAGCTCGACGAGCGGTTTGAGGAAGAAGCAGAAGTCTGGGCCCGCCGACCAGCGCCCTGCCTTCGCGGCGGCGTCGTGGCCGGCGACGTCCATGAGCAGGTGCAGGGCCAGCGCGAAGACCAATTGGGCGACCGACTCGGTCGAATACCCCGGCACGTTGGTGACAACGATCGAGCGCTCGGCCGCGGCCTTCAGGTCGACGATGTTGGTGCCGGTCGCCATGACGCCGATGTAGCGCAGCTCCGGCAACGCGGCCATCACCTCGGCGCCGATCGCCACCTTGTTGGTCAGGACGGCGTGGGCTCCGGCGCATCGCGCCACGACCTCGTCGCTCCGGCTGCGCGCATGGGCTGAGACCTCGCCCAGGCGGCGCAGCGATTCCCAGGCGCGGTCGTCGCCTTGGTCGGCGGTGAAACTGTCGAGGCTGCTGATGCGCATGGTGGTTCCCGCCCGTAGGGATGCTGCTTCCGGGCATTCGTGGGCAACACTCGACAGACAGGAGCCACGGGAGCAGTCTGCAACCACCGGATCCGACCGTCCGTCGTCTAGGCAGCGTACTGGACTGTCAGCCAGGGTTGCGAAGGCTTGCGATTGGGCGGTAGAAATCCTGGTAGGAGTACGCATTCTGAGGGTTGCAGCCTCCAGCATCCGCGGCAACCGCGGTGCCCGGCTGACCGGGTCGGTGGATGAAGGAGCGGTGGTGTCGAAGATGGCTGACATGTGGCCACGTCGGGTATCTCAGGTCCGAGCCGCGCTCACCGCGAGCGGCCGGGTGCTGTCGCTGGTGCCGTCGATGTTCAAGCGCCGCAAGCCGGACCGCGAGACCGCCGTCGCCTGGGATTCGGAGCGGCTCTTCGTCGACGGCGATGCCTGGTTCGATGCCATGCTCGCCGAGATCGCTGGCGCGCGCAGATGGGTGTCGTTCGAGGTCTACATCTTCGAGGACGACGAGATCGGCAAGCGGGTAGCGGCCGCGCTCGCCGCCGCGGCCCAGCGCGGTGTGACCGTCCGGCTGCTGGTCGACGGCGTCGGCTCGATGCACTGGGTGCGCACGCGCGCGCATGAACTCGCGCGCTCGGGCGTGATCATCCGTGTCTACCATCCGCCGCCGTGGGCGATCCTGCCGGCCGGTTGGCCCGGCCTGGCGGTGTTGCGCCGGTGCCTCGGGCTGTTCCGGCGCATCAACCGCCGCAACCACCGCAAGGTATGCCTCGTCGACCGCCATTCGGCGTGGGTCGGCAGCTTCAACGTCGACCGTCGCCACCTGCGCTCGCTCTCGGGCGACCAGACCTGGCGCGATACCGGCGCGCGGGTCGAAGGCGTGGGCGTGCGTACGCTCGAGCGCGCGCTCGACCGCGCCTGGCGCCTGTCCTGGCGCCTGACCGAGACGCACGTGCGTCCGATCTTCGCGATGGCATCCAGGCGCATCCGCATCCCCGCCGGACACCTGGTGCGGCTGAACAACGGCATGCGCCTGCGACGGCGCTGGCGGCGCGAGCTTTTCGACCGCATCGGCAGTGCGCGCAGCAGGGTCTGGATCACCTCAGCCTATTTCGTGCCGGATCGCGAGCTGATGTACGCGCTGGCCTTGGCGGCGGTCGCCGGCGCCGACGTGCGCGTGCTGGTGCCGATGCGCTCGGACGTGTGGTTCATGCCGTGGATCGGCTGGGCGTTCTATGCACAGCTCGCGCGTTCGGGGATCAGGGTATACGAGTACCAGCCCTCGATGATCCACGCCAAGACCCTGCTCATCGACGATTGGGCCTCGGTCGGATCGACGAATCTCAACAGCCGCAGCATGTTCCACGACCTCGAGGCCGACGTGGTGCTGACCCGGTCCGATTCACGCGAGGCGCTGCAGAACGCCTTCCTCGACGACCTGGGCAAATCGCGAGTATACGCCACCGAGGATTGGAAGAGCCGTCCCAGGTGGCAGCGTTTCCTCGGACGGATCGGCATGATCATCAAGCATTGGGTCTGACCATGCGCGTGATCTCGTACAACATCCACAAGGGCTTCAGCTTCGGGAACGCGAAATTCGTGCTCAAGCACATCCGCGAAAACCTGCGCCTGGTGGACGCCGACCTGGTGCTGCTCCAAGAAGTCCAGGGCAGTCATGCCGGCCACGCGCGCACCGTGCACGACTGGCCGGCGGCGTCGCAGTTCGAATTCATCGCCGATAAGCTCTGGCCGCACCATGCCTACGGCAAGAACGCGGTCTACGACCACGGCCACCACGGCAATGCGGTGCTGAGCAAGAACGACATCGTGATGTGGGAGAACATCGACGTCTCGAACAACCGCTTCGAGCGGCGCGGCATGCTGCACGCCGTCGTCCACACGCCCGAGTGCAACCGGGACCTGCACGTCATCTGCCTGCACCTCGATCTCTTCGAGGGCGGCCGCGAGCGCCAGGTCGCGCGCCTGAGCCAACGCATCGAAGAGGCGGTGCCTCACGACGCCCCGCTGATCGTCGCTGGCGACTTCAACGACTGGAAGGAGCGCGCCGGGCGCATCCTCGAGGACGAACTCGACCTGGTCGAGATCCATAAATACGTGCACGGATTCCACGCGCGCTCGTTCCCGGTGTGGTGGCCGTTCCTGGCCCTCGACCGCATGTACTGCCGTGGTCTGGTGCCGGTTTCCGCGACCTGCCTGAGCGATCAGCCCTGGCGCGACCTCTCCGACCACGCCGCCTATGTCGCAGAATTGCGCTTCGAGCCCACCACCCGCAGGCGCACCCGCGTCAAGAGCGGCACCAGCGAGAAATAGGCGCGCCAATCGATGCGGCCGAGGCTTGGAAATCGTGCCATTCGTGTCGTGCCACGGCGCCGGACACGGTCCGCGTGAACCTTCCCCCACGGCCCGCGTTGATCCCTGAAGCGCCACCGGAACAACGGTTTTTTCCGAGCTTTCGCGCGATTCTCCGCTCTCCCAAATATGAACCCGCGCTGCGCACCGGCGTTCATCCCAGCACAGGGGATGAACATCATGGCACACGACGCCGACACTTTTCCGGAAGCCGACATCATCATCGAGGAGCAGCCCACCGACGGTGATCGGCCGCGCCGCGGCTGGGTCGGCTGGCTGATCAGCGCCAGCTTCCATGCCGCGCTGATCGCGATCATGGGCACCGTGTACTGGCTGATTGTCGAACCGCCGACTGATCCCACTCCCGTGGTCACGGTTCCAAAATTCACTCCCGAAGTCAAAGTCGTGAAGGAGAAGCGCGAGCTTGAAGAGAAGGTCGAACTCAAGCTCGACGTGGTGTCGGATGTCGTCTCGCCGCTTCCGCCGCTCGAGATTCCCCTCGAGGAAAAGCCACAGACCGACAACGACGTGCCTACAGAGGATGTCAAAGGCAATCCCGACAACGTCGCGGTCCAGGAATATTCTGACGCCCGAGCCTTCATGGCCGTGATCGGACCTGGCGCGACGTCGCCCGGCATCTGGTCCCAGCGCGGACCTGGTGGGCACCATAGGGCGGTCTCCAAGGGCGGCGGAACCGGTTCCAGCGAGGCTGCCGTCGGCAGCGCCCTGCGCTGGTTCAAACGTCACCAGAGCGCCAATGGCATGTGGGACGCGGCCAAGTACACCGCCAACTGCAGCGAGAATCCCAAGTGCGAGCCGGGCAATGATGCCGTCGGCGGCAACGTCAATGTCGCCATGACCGGCTACGCCATCATGTGCTTCCTGGCTTCGGGGTACGACCACCAGACCGCGAGCGTCTACCGCGCCACGGTGAAGAAGGGCATCGACTACCTGGTCTCGGTGCAGACCGCCGAGGGGCTGCTCGGCGACCGCAACTACGAGCATGCCATCGCCGCCAAGGCTCTGATCGAGGCCTACGGCATGACCAATGACCCCGCGCTCAGGGAGCCGTCGCAGAAGGCCGTCAATGTCATCCTCGCGCGCCAGAATCAGGGCAACGGGAACGACAAGGCCTACTCGGGCCTCGGCTGGGATTACGTCGCGCCCGGCGCGCGCAACGACTCGTCGGTGACCGGTTGGAACGTGATGGCGCTCAAGAGCGCGCTGGCCTCGGGCTTGAACATCGGCAAGGGTCTCGAAGGTTCCAAGCAGTGGCTCGACACGGTGTGGAAGGCCACCAACCCGGATTGGAAGAAGCTCGATCCCTACAAGGACGAGTCGCGCTTCCCCTATACCTATATGAGCGACAGCGAGAAGATCGACATCGCGCCCGCTCCGGCCAACGCCACCGCGCCCTCGGCGGAGATGCACGATCTCGCCTGCGTCGGCACCATGTGCGCGGTGTTCCTCGGCAAGCGCGCCGGCGACCCGATGCTCGAGACCCTCGCCAACTACGTCACCAACCATGAGATGCCCACCGCGTATCCCTGCAACACCTACAAGCTCTACTACAACACCCTCGGCGTTTTCCAGGTCGGCGGCGAGAAGTGGAAGAAGTGGAACGGCACGGTGCGCGACATGCTCGTGCATGCGCAGCGGCAGGGCGATGGCTGCTTCGATGGCAGCTGGGACTTCAAGGACACCAAGTTCCACGGCAGCGACGTCGGCCGCATCCTCTCGACGGCCTACTGCTGCCTGAGCCTCGAGGTGTACTACGTCTACGGGCATGTGAACGAAGGACACTGATCCACGACTTGGGAATGCGAGACATGCGACGCCCCGGAGCCTTCAGGCTCCGGGGCGCCTCCGTTCGCATCCGCAGGCCTGTACCCCCCCGGGGATAGCAGACTTTCGATGGGTCCTCGTCCAAGCCCGGACAAAGCGGCCTCGACAGGGAACCACGGTATTCGAAGAATCGGCATCATGTCGGGTCCATCGGCACCAACATCACCGGCTTCATCTGGCGCGGAACTGCGGGTCGGCGAGCCGGAAGGACCCAGGCGCTCCCTCATCGGCTGGTTCATCGTGGTGGTCGCGGCCTTGGCATTGGCGGCATCGGCCCTGTTCGGCCTGGGCCACGTCCGGCACCATTCGGCCAGTTCCCAGCCGGAACCCCAGTCGACGGGAGCCGGGACGGCGGAACTCATCACGCTGAACGTGGATCAGGAGGCCCATCTTCGCGTGCAGCCGATCGAGCGCCGCCGGTTCGCCAGCCGCGCCTTCGCGAGCGGGCGGATCGAGTACATGGAGGAGTTGTCGACACCGGTGTTCTCACCGCAGGAAGGACAGCTGCGGCGCTTCCTGGTCAAGCCTGGCGAACGGGTGGAACAGGGACAGCCGCTCGCGGAGATCGACAGCGCGGACGTGCTGCAGGCTGAATCCGATCTCCTGAACGCGCTGCCGGCATTGGCGAAGGCGAAATCACAGGCCGAGCACGCGCAGCGCGCCGCCGATCGGCAGAAGCGCCTGGTCGATGCCGAGGCCGGCGCGCTCAAGGACTACGAGGATGCCCAGGCCGAACTCGCCGGGGCGCTCGACGAGCTGCGCGCGGCCGAGGCCACCTCGGGCGCGGCGCGCGAGCACCTGAAGATGTTCGGCAAGAGCGATGATGACCTGCAGGCCATCGCAAACGGTCGCGGCATCGATCGCCTGGCCATCCTGCGCGCGCCGATCGCGGGTATCGTCACCTCGCGCGGCAAGGTCGGCACCGGCCAAGTGGTGCGCACGGATGCCGAGGCCCCGCTGCTCGCCGTCGCCGACTCATCGACCATGTGGTTCATCGGTGACGTGCCGGAAGCGGAATCCACGGCGATGCGCGTGGGCCTTTCCGCCGAGATCCGTGTCTCGGCCCTGCCTGGCCGCGTCTTCACCGCGACCATCGCCCAGGTCGGGGATGCCATCAATGCCGAGACCCGCCGCCTGGCGATCCGCTGCGAGATCCCCAATCCCGATGGTGCGCTCAAGGCGGGCATGTTCGCCGATGTCCAGGTGTCCGGCAACGACGGCGCCGAGGCCCTGGCCGTGCCCGCGACGGCGGTGATCAGGGGTGGTGCCGCGCCGGCGGTATGGTGCGCCACGGGCGACCATGCCTACGCGCGCAAGACCATCGAGACGGGCACAGAACAGGATGGCATGCTGGCCGTCGCGCACGGCCTGGAGGCGGGTGACCGCGTGGTAGTCGAGGGAGCGGTGTTCCTGGACAGCCAGATGGAGCGTTAGGCGATGGCGGGCCGGGCGATGGGGACACTGCTTGCGCGTTCGGGGCTGGTGATCGCGGCCGCGGTGCTGCTGCTTGCCGGTGGGATCGTCGCCTTCTTCCATCTCGACATCGAAGCCTATCCCGATCCTTCGCCGCCGATGTTCGACATCCTCGCCCAGTACCCGGGCAGATCCTCCGAGGAGGTCGAGCGCTACGTCACCATCCCGCTCGAGACCGCCTTGGCGGGTCTGCCCGGGCTTCGACATGTACGTTCGCTGTCGATGTACGGGCTTGGAGATGTGAACCTGCAGTTTGCATACAGCACCGATCCCCATCGCGATGAGCAGCTCGTGCGCAACGAACTCGCCCAGCTGCAGCTTCCAGACGGCGTGCAGCCCGACATCTCGCCGGAAAGCACCGTGGGCGAGGTCTATCGCTACCAGCTGGTCGCCCCTCGGGGGTTCGACGTGGGAGAGCTGCGGGCGCTGCAGGATTGGACGCTCCAGAAGCGCTTCCGCGCGGTGCCAGGGGTCAACGATGTCGCCACCTGGGGAGGCCCGGCGCGCGAATACCATATCGACCTCGATCTCCCGAGGATCCAGGGTCTCGGGTTGTCCATCCCATCCATCGCCGAAGCGGTCGCGAAGGGGAATGCGAACGTCGGTGGTCGAACCCTCGAGATCGGCGAGCAATCGATCGCCGTGCGCGGCATCGGGCTGGCCCGAACCGTCGACGATCTCGGGCTGATCGTCCTGGATCAGCGTGGCAGCTCTCCCGTGCTGCTGCGCGACGTGGCGACGATATCGATTGGCGGCCAGGAGCGCCTCGGCTCAACGGGACGCGATGACCAGGATTCCATCATCCAGGGGATCGTGCTGATGCGCAGAGGCGAGGCGACCCAGGCGGTGGTCGAGCGCATCGAGAAGGAGGTCGAGCACATCAACGCCAGCGGCGTGCTGCCGAAGGGCGTGAACGTGGTGCCCTTCTACGACCGCAAGGACCTGATCGAGACCACCGTCCACACCGTGCTCCGGAACCTGGTCACGGGCATGGTGCTGGTGTTCATCATCCAGTTCCTGTTCCTTGGCGAGATCCGCAGCGCGCTGGCGGTAGCGGCGGCCATCCCTTTCTCGCTGTTCTTCAGCGTGCTCGGCATGTGGCTGACGGGAGACCAGGCGAACCTGCTGTCGATCGGCGCCATCGATTTCGGCATCATCGTCGACGCCAACGTGATCATGGTCGAGAACATCGTGCGCAACCTCCGTCAACGCAAGGCAGGCGACGATCGCGATCGTACCATCGCCATGGCGATGGGCGAGATCGCCCCGTCCGTGATCTTCGCCACCTTGATCATCCTCGCGGCCTATATTCCGCTCTTCACCATGCATGGGGTCGAAGGGCGGATCTTCGCGCCGATGGCGCGCACCTACGCCTTCGCCTTGGCGGGCGCCCTGCTCGGCGCGTTCACGTTGTCGCCGGTAGTCACCCGGCTGCTGAGCGGGCGCCGGCAATCAGAGGGCGAGACGCGCATCGTGTCGGGGCTGCGCCGGGCCTATGCCCCGAGCCTGGCGTTCTCGATCGCGCATCCAGCGGTAGCGCTGCTGGGAGCTTTGGGTGTGGTGGTGCTGGCCGTCTTCGCGCTGCGCTGCATCGGCAGCGAATTCCTTCCCAAGCTAGAGGAAGGCAACCTGTGGGTGCGCGCGACGCTGCCGGCATCAGGCTCGCTGGCCGCCGGAGAAGGACCGGTGCGCGAGATGCGCAAGATCCTCGGCGCGTTCCCGGAGGTAGAGACCGTGGTCTCGCAGCACGGTCGCCCGGACGATGGCACCGATCCCTCCGGCTTCTACAGCGTCGAGCTGTTCGTCGCGCTGGCTCCATCCGATTCATGGCCCAAGGGCATCGACAAAAGGCGCCTGGTGGAGGAGATGTCGCGCTCGCTCGAGAGTCGTTTCACCGGCATCGACTTCAACTTCACCCAGGTCATCCAGGATCAGGTCGAGGAGGCGGTCTCCGGCGTGAAAGGCGAGAATTCAGTGAAGGTCTTCGGTCCCGATCTGGATGTGCTCGAGAGCCGCAGCAGCGAGCTCAAGCGCCTGCTCGAAGGCGTCCGTGGCGTCGTCGACGTGGGCGTGTTCCATGAGCTCGGCCAGCCGAATCTGGTGATCGAAGCTGACCGGGCGCGCTGTGCGCGCGTGGGCGTCAACACCGGGGATGTCGATGACGTCGTCGAGACTGCGATCGGCGGCAAGGAGGTCACCGAGATGCTCGACGGCGAGCGGCGCTACCCGGTGCTGGTGCGCCTGGCTCCGAAATACCGGTCCGATATCGCGGCCATCGCCGCCATCCCCGTGGCCACGCCATCGGAGGCGCGCGTGCCCCTCGGCGATCTCGCCTCGATCCGCATCGATGGCGGAGCGACGTTCATCCACCGCGAATCCGGCGAGCGATTCATCCCGGTGCAGTTCGCGGTGCGCGGGCGCGATCTCGGCGGCGCGGTTACCGAGGCCCAGGCGCTGGTGCAGCGTGAGCTGAAGTTGCCTCGCGGCTACAGCCTGCAGTGGAGCGGAGAATTCGGCGAGCTCAGCGAGGCCGAGCAGCGCCTGGCCTGGATCGTGCCGATCAGCTTGGCGGCGATCGGCCTGCTGCTCTATGCCGCGCTGGATTCGCTGCGCGATTCCTTGGTGGTGGCCGCCGCGGTGCCGCTCGCCGCCAGCGGCGGCGTGCTCAGCCTCTTCCTGACGCGCACCCCGTTCAGCATCTCGGCCGCGATCGGCTTCATTTCGCTGTTCGGCGTGGCGGTGATGGCCGGCATCCTGCTGGTCGGCCGCTACCGCGCGCTCGAGCGCCAGGGCATGGCGCCACGCGAAGCCCTGTCCACGGCGGCGCACCAGCGGCTGCGGCCGGTGCTGATGACCTGCCTGTCGGCGTGCCTCGGTCTGATGCCGGCGGCATTCTCGCACGGGATGGGCTCCGAGACCCAGCGCCCGCTCGCGCGCGTGATCGTTGGCGGGATGGTGTTCGGCCCGCCGCTGATCCTGCTGGCGATCCCCGCGCTGTTGTCGGTCATGGACCGGCGCCATCGCCGCGTGGACGTGACCGCTACCGGACCGGCATCATGAGCGCGCGCGTGGTTCGCCAGTTGGCCGTTGTGGCCTTGCTCGGCTGGGGCGGCTTCGCCTGGACCGCCGACACGGAGGTCAAGGCCCCCGCCGCGGATGCCGAGCGCATGGAACTCACCATCGACCAGGCGCTCGACATGATGCGCCGCAACAATCCCGGACTGGTCGCTGCGAACGCCGGGGTCGAGGCCGCGCGCGCCGCAACCCACGCGGCGTCGCGGCTGCCCAATCCGGTCCTGTCGCTCGAGAATTCCGGCGTCTCACCGACGCATCCCCGAGCGACCACCGATACCGGACGGACCTACGCCGTGGGCCTGGAGCAGCTCTTCGAGACCGCCGGCAAGCGCCGCTGGCGTACGATGACCGCGCGTAACCAAGAGCTCTCCGCCGAGGCATCCGCCAGCGACGCTCTGCGCCAGCTGACCCTGGCGGTCTACGCGTCCTTCTACGGCGCGATCCTCGCGCGCGAGGACGAGGCCCTGGCCGACGAGGTGCTGGCGTCGATCGCGCGTACCGAAGCGCTGATGCGGACGCAGGTGACAGAGGGGGACATCCCCGCCGGGGATCTGGTGCGCTTCCAGGTCGGCCGGGTCCAATACCAGCAGGCCAAGCTCGCCGCGCGCCTGCGGTACGACCAGGCGATCTCCGATCTGGTGGCCGCGATCGCGCCTACCATCCAAGTTCCAACCGACGTCATGACTCCATCCTCGGCGTCCGCATGGCATCCCGGAGCCACGGTGGTGCCGAACGGCGATCTGATCGCTCCGCCGTCGACGACGACGTTGGAGGATCTGCGCGCGCGTGCGGGTGAACGCCCCGATGTCCTCGCGGCGAAGCGTCAGGTGGATGCGGCGAACGCTGCGTTGCGCCTCGCCGAGGCGCAACGCGTCCCCGATGTCACCGTCGGCGTCGGCGCCAATCTGCAGGGCGCCGAATACACCGTTGGCGTATCCGCTTCGATCGAGCTGCCGGTCTTCAACACCTACCGCGGCGCCTCGGCACAGGCGGCAGCGCTGCTGCGCCAGGCCGAGGCGCAATACCTGATGGTCAGGACCGCGGCGGTGAACGACGTCGAGAAGGTCTGGCTGGCGTACGACTCATCACGTCAGGTGCTCGCGGTGTACTCGGCCGAGACGCTCGCGCGCGCCCGCCACGGGCTCGAGATCTCGGAGGCCGCCTACCGAGAAGGCGCCACCGGCCTCATCGATGTGCTCGAGGCGAGGCGCGCCTACGACGACACCCGCTCTGGCTACAACCAGGCACTGTTCGCGGTGCGGCTCGGCCTGGTGCAGGTCGAGCACCTCGGATCGCTCGGCGGCTCGTCAGCCGCGCCGGCCGCAGGCGGCGGCGGAGGAGGTGGTGGTGGCGGCGATTAGTCCGGTTGGACCCATCAACGGATCTCCCCGAGCTCGCTGACCGCTGTCCCGCCTGGCTGTGTCCCCTCGATGGCGAAGAACGCGCAAGCGCCCGGCCCCTGGCCGACGCTGGCCAGGCAGCGCACCACGCTGTCGCCGATCAGTGCGCGGTGCGCGACGTGCATGTGTCCGCAGAGGACCAGCCGTGGCTGGAGCGTGTCGACCAGCGTCCGCGCTGGCTGGTTGCCGACGAACCACGGCTTGATGGCGGTCCCCGCGAACGGATCAGCCGTGCCGCGCGCCACCAGGCCCGCGGGCCAATCGTGGAGCATCAGCACGTCCAGCGGAGCCGCCGCGGCCACCGCCGCGACATCCTCGCTGGTGAAGTAGGTGGACAGCTTCCACGCGGCGCCCTGTCCGGCGAGCGGTCGGGTTCCGGCGAATGCTTTCGGGCTGTGGATGCCGCCGAGCCAGCCGATGCGCAGGCCGCCCAGTTTGCGGCTGCCCCGCCAGCCGAGCCAGAAGCAGTTCGGAGCGAGCTCGGCTCCCGGCTCGAGGCCGTCCAGCCATGCGTATGGCTCGTGATTGCCGCCCATGACAAACACCGGCCAGGGAAAGCTCCTGGCACCTGCGAGAAACGCGGGGAAGTCTCCCAGGTGGGCGTCCGGGGATCGACCGAGCCGGTCGTTTTCGTGACGATTGGCCTCGAAATCGCCGACTTGGAGAACGAAGGACAGCTGCCGGCCCGAAGTCCGTTCCCATGCCGTGAGCAGGTCGACCATGCGCGCGTGTTCGCCATGGACATCCCCGACGGCCGCGAAGCAAGCGCCCGAGCCCATGGTGCACATGCTCTTGCGAAGAGCTTGAGAGCAATTTTAAACGGGCCAAAATCCACATCCGCCTTAGCATGGCCCAAGTACCCTGCGAGGACGCATGGCCCGCCTATCCCTGAAACCATCCCTGATCCTAACCCTGATCCTGTCACTCCCGCTGCTCATGCCGGGAATGGCCACGGCCGAGGATCAGCCGGCACCAGTCGCACCGGCACCGGTGGCGAATGCTCCGGCTCCAGCCGCGCAGCCGGTCGCGCCGGCCGTTGCTCCAGCCGCGGCGGTGAATGTTCCGCCAGCCGCGCCGACGCCCCTGCCGCCGATGCCCGTGCGCCGTGGCCCCACGCTGACCATGCCCGAGGCCCTCGCGCTGTCCGCGCAGCACAACGTCACACGCGACGTTTCGCAGGCGCGCCTCGACCAGGCCTACGCGCTCGAGCAGCAGGCGTACTCGTTCCTGCGTCCCACGATTAGCGCCTCGGGCAGCTATGCGGTGGTATCGCAATCCGACGCGCCATTCGCCGAGCGCCCGGTGCGCACCTTGAGCGGCGTCGCCGGCGTCACCTTGTCGCTGTTCAACGCCTCGGCCTTCCCGGGCGTCACAGCGGCCAACAAGAACGTCGCCGCGCAGGTGCGCGATTCGCGCGACCTCCGCCGCAGCCTATCGTTCGCGGTCGCGCGCGGCTACATCAGCATCATCGCCGCCGAGAGCCAGCTCGGCGCCGCGCTGCGCCGCCGCGCCGTCGCCGAGCGCAGCGTCTCCGATGCGCGCGCGCGCGCGGATGCCGGACTCGCCAGCGAGAACGACGCCACCCGCGCCAAGCTCGAGCTCGCCCAGGCCGATCTGTCGCTGACCAACGCTAGGCAGGCGGTCGATACCACGCGGCTGTCGCTGGCCGAGCTGATGGCGGTACCCGCCGACGGCCCGCTCGCCGAGCCGGTGCCGGCCCAGATCCCGTCGCGCGATCCCGCCACCTTGGAACCGTACGCGCTCATGCACCGCGACGACCTGCTGTCGTCGCAACTGCGCGCCGAGATCCAGCGCAAGCTCGCCCAGCAGACGCGCCTCGGCATCGTCCCGACGCTGAGCGTCACCGGCAGCTACAGCGACCGCACCACCGATTCGCGCGTCACGCCCGACGGCGATCCGCAATGGACGGTGTCCCTCAACGCCAACTGGACGATCTACGACGGCGGCAACCGCGAAGCGGTGGCGGCGGGCCGCGACGCGTCCGCGCGCGAGATCGAGTCGCTGCTGGCGAGCGCCAAGGGTGCCCTGCATCGCGACCTCTCCACCGCCATGGTCAACCTCACCTCGGCCGAGTCCGCGATCGAGCAGGCCAAGGTGCGCCTGCTGGTCGCGCAGGCCAATGCGCGCGAGGTCCAGGCCCGTTCCAACCAGGGCCTCGCCACCGCGCTCGAGCTGGCCGACGCCAACGCCTCGCAGTTCGAAGCCGAGAGCGACCTGGCGCTGCGTCGCCTTGACCTGCAGAACAGCGGCTTCGAACTGCGCCGTCTGGCGGGCATGTGGCCGCTGAGCGCCGAGGAGCCGCCAGTGGCGCCTTCCAAGCCGGCGCCGTTGACGGCTCCCGATGCCGCGGACGCCCGGCGGTGAGAGGGAACGCTTCGGCGATCCCGACCATCCGCAGCACATGGATCGCCGGATCGGGCATCGTCCTCGCCATCCTCGCGGGATGCGGCCCGGCCAAGGAGAAGAAGTCCGAGACACCGGTCGATGTGCGCTATCCGGTCGAGACCGCGATCGTCGCCGCTCGACCGCTGAGCCGCCGCATCAGCGGCATCGGCAGCCTGGTGCCCTTCGAGGTGGTGCGCGCGACCGCGCGTGTCGCCGGCGTGGTCGAGAAGGTGCTGGTCGCCGAGGGCGACCGCATCGAGTCGGGCCAGGTGGTGGCCGAGATCGAACCGGAACGCTACCGACTGGGCGTCGAATCGGCGAAGGCCTCGGCGGCGCATGCGCAGGCGGTGCTCGATGACGCCGCCTCGGGCCTCAAGCGCCGCGAAGACCTGTCGCGCGGTCAGCCAGCTCTGGTTAAGGAGGAGGAGCTCGCGCAGTTCCGCGCCAAGGCGGCCCAGGCCCAGGCCGACGTGTCCGCGGCGACGGCCGCGCTCGCCAAGGCCGAGCTCGATCTGCGCGACGCACGCGTCTCCGCTCCGATCGCCGGCGTGATCCAGGAGCGGCTCGTCGACACCGGACAGTACGTGCAGCCGGGAACGGCCATCGCCATCCTGGTGCGCAGCGATCCGTTGCGGCTGCGTTTCAGCGTGACCGAGGAGGACGCCCACACCATCTCGGTCGGCCAGGCGGTGGCCTTCCGCGTGCGTGGCGCAGAGGGCGACCACCCCGCCACCGTGTCGTGCGTCGCCGATCGCGCCGACGAGGCGTCGCGCCTGGTGCCGGTGATCGCGATCGTCGCCGAGAAGGCCGGTGGCGACCTCAGGGCCGGATCGTTCGCCATGGTCGGCATCGAGCAGCCGAAGCTCGGCGACGCGATCATCGTGCCCGAAGGCGCGGTGCGCCCGAGCGAGCGCGGCTTCCTCGCGTACGTGGTCGTCGACGAGGCCGGCACATCCATCGCCCACGAGCGGCGCCTGACCCTGGGCATGCACACGCCCGATGGAGGCCGCGAGGTGCGCGCTGGCCTGGCTGCAGGCGAGGCGCTGGTGGTGCGCGGCAGCGAATCGCTGCGCGAGGGCGCCGAGGTGCGCATCTCCAATGAGCGGGTGGAGCAGGTGAAGAAAGTGGAGAAGGTGAAGAACGTGGAAAAGCCTGACGAGATCAAGATGCCAGCGACATCCGATCCGGTATCGCCAGCGGCGGCTTCTGGCGCGGGGCAGACCGGACACTGACATGAACCTCACCGAGCTGTGCATCCGCCGGCCGGTGATGGCGTGGGCCCTGTTCCTGGCCGTGGTGTTCTTCGGCGGCGCGGCCATCGCGCGCATCGGCATCAGCAATCTGCCCGACGTCGACCTGCCGTTCATCGCGGTCGGGGTCTCGTGGCAGGGTGCGGCGCCGGAATCGGTCGAGCACGATGTCATCGACACGCTCGAGGATGCGCTCGCCCAGGTCGAGGGCGTGACCTCGCTGTCCTCGACGTCCACCCTCGGCGGTGGCAGCGTCACGCTCGAGTTCGACGTCAACCGCAACATCGATTCAGCGCTGCAGGACGTGCAGTCGAAAGTCAGCCAGGTGCAGGGCCTGCTGCCGAAGGACGTGGATCCGCCCACCATCCAGAAGTTCAATCTCGAGGACTTCCCGATCATGTGGGTCAGCCTGTCGGGGTCGTTCTCGCGGCGCGAGCTCGCCGACGCGACCCGCTACCGGCTCAAGGAGCGCCTGCAGCGCGTCCCGGGCGTGGGCGACATCCAGTTTGGCGGCAATGTCGATCGCAACGTGCGCCTGTGGTTCGACCAGGACAAGCTCGACGCCCATGACCTGACCATCGTCGAGGCCCTGAACCGTCTGCGCCGCGAGCACCTCGAGCTGCCCGCCGGGCGCCTCGAGACGGTCGGCCGCGAGATCGAGGTGCGCGTGCTCGGCGAGGCCTTCGACGTCGAGGCGTTCAGGCACGTGGTGGTGGGCGGCAGCCCCGACCGGCCGGTGCAGCTGCAAGACGTGGCGCTGGTCGAGGACGGCTTCGCCGACACCCGCACCCTCAGCCGCAACAGCGGCATCGACGCCTACGCGGTCGGCGTGAAGAAGCAGCGCGGCGAGAACGCGGTGGCGGTGGCGAAGCGTGTGTACGCCGCCATTGATGAGGTCCAGAAGGAGCTGCCAAAAGGCATGGCGGTGGCGGTCAACTACGACTCGACCATCTTCATCGCCCAATCGGTCCACGAGGTCGAGTTCGAGCTGATGCTGGCGATGATCCTCACCTCGCTGGTATGCCTGGTCTTCCTCGGTTCGTTCGCCGCGACCATCAACGTGGTGCTGGCCATCCCGATGTCGGTGCTGGGCACCATCGCGGTGCTGCACGCCTGCGGCTTCACGCTCAACACCTTCACCCTGCTCGCGCTCGCGCTGGTGGTGGGCATCGTGGTCGACGATGCGATCATGGTGCAAGAGAACATCAGTCGGCACCGCGACCTGGGCATGTCCGCGCCCGAGGCGGCGCGTCGCGGCACCAACCAGATCGCCTTCGCGGCCCTGGCCGCGACCGTGGCGGTGATCGCGATCTTCCTGCCGGTGGTCTTCATGAAGGGCTTGGTCGGCAAGTTCTTCATGCAGTTCGGTGTGGCGCTGTGCGTGGCCGTGGCGCTGTCGTACCTCGAGGCGATCACCCTCGCTCCAGCGCGCTGCGCGCAGTTCCTGGATCTCGCGGGGTCGCGCAAATCGCTGCTCGGGCGCGGCTCGGACGCCGCGTTCGCATTCATCGCGCGCGGCTACCACCACGTGCTCGGCTGGTCGCTACGCAGCCCGTGGATCGTGCTCGCCATGGCCGTCGGCGTGTTCGTCGGCTCGTTCTGGTTCCTCATGCACTTGGGCTCCGAGCAGGCCCCAGGCCAGGATCAGAGCAGCCTGTTCGTACGCTTCGAGACCGACACCGGCGCCAATCTCGAGGAGACCGACCGCCTCATCCGGCGCGCCGAGGATTGGCTCAAGACCCGGCCAGAGATCGAGCGCGAGTTCACCATCATCGGCGAGGGTTTCGGCGGTGGCGTGAACGCCGGGGTGATGTTCATCACCCTCAAGCCGCCGAAGGAGCGCAAGCTCAATGCCACCGAGGTGGCCGACATCGCACGCGTCGAGTT
The DNA here is from genome assembly GCA_038231435.1 of Planctomycetota bacterium. GTDB lineage: Bacteria > Planctomycetota > UBA11346 > UBA11346 > UBA11346 > JACCZE01. The sequence goes on along the minus strand of JBBRLJ010000003.1, from coordinate 173,755 downwards.
CAACTCGTACCCCGGCTGCAAGGCGGTGGTGCAGGATCCCTCGAAGGGCGGGTTCGGCGGCGGGCGCGGCTTCCCGATCGAGTTCTCGATCCGCGGCAACGACTGGGAGGCGCTCACCGGCGCGAGCAAGCGCCTGATGGAGCGCATGCGCTCGCGCGATCCCGTCGAGATCGAAGAGTTCTCGTTCATCGGTAAGAAGACCAGGAAGGTGGTGCCGGGCGACGTGCTGGTCGACGTCGACAGCGACTACCACCTCGGCAAGCCCGAGATCGCCATCATCCCCGATCGCGCCCGCGCGCAGGATCTCGGCATCTCGGTCGACGACGTCGCCACCGCGGTCAATGCCCTGGTCGGCGGCGTGAAGGTCGGGAAGTTCACTGCCGGCAGCCGGCGCGTGGACGTGCGCGCGCGTCTGCTCGCCGAGGACCGCCGGCGGCCCGAGGATCTCGCCGGCTTTCGCATCCGCGCACCCGCGCACGCGGGCGATCCCGGCAGGGGAGCCATGGTGCCGCTCTCGAGCCTGGTGACCATCGAGGAGCGCTCGGCGATGCAGGCCATCACCCACAAGGACCACAGCCGCGCGCTGTCGATCTTCGCGAACACCGCGAAGGACCACGCCCAGAACGACGGCTTGGCGGTGGTCGCCGCGCTGACCAAGGACCTCCCCGACGGTGTCACCATGGTGGAGCAGGGGGCGAGCGCGCAGACCAAGGAGATGTTCGTCAACTTCGCCATCACCTTCGTGCTCGGCCTGGTGATCGCCTACCTCATCCTCGCGGCGCAGTTCGAATCCTTCCTGCATCCGATCACCGTGCTCACCGTGCTGCCGCTGGCGATCGCCGGCGCGGCCGCGGCGCTGTATATCGGCGGCTTCACCATAAATACCTTCAGCGTCATCGGCATCCTGCTGCTGATGGGCATCGTGAAGAAGAACTCGATCATCCTCGTCGACTACGCCGACAAGGCGCGCGCCGAGGGCGATGGCCCAGTCGAGGCGATGGCCAAGGCCGGCGCCGTGCGCCTGCGTCCGATCATCATGACCTCGGCGGCGACGATGATGGCGGCGGTGCCCACCGCCCTGGGGCTGGGCGCGGGCGCCGAGACCCGCCAGCCGATGGCGGTGGCGGTGTTCGGCGGCGTGCTGGTCTCGACGCTGCTGAGCCTGGTGGTGGTGCCAGCATTCTACGTGGTCGCCGAACGCCTGAAGCAGCGGACGCTCGCCTGGCTCGGTCGCCTGTGGCGGCTCGTCTCGCCCGCATGACCGATCCGGTTACGTCCGCCGCCGCGTCCGGCATCGCCCACGGCTCTCCACGTGGAGACTCTCCACATGGAAGCTCTCCACCTGGACAGGCCCCTGGCATGGAGCTGCGCGGAGTGAGCAAGGCCTACGTCGAAGGCGCGGGCTCCGGGTCCGCCAGCGCGGGGCCGGCCCGCCGCGTGGTGCTCGAGCGCCTGGACGCGCGCATCGAGCGCGGCGAGATCGTCGCGCTGTACGGCCGCAGCGGCTCGGGGAAATCGACGCTCCTGAATCTGCTCGCTGGTGTCGACCTGCCCGACGAGGGCGAGGTGCTGGTCGCTGGCCAGGCCATCAACCGCATGGGCGAACGCCAGCGCACGCTCTTCCGCCGTCGGCGCATCGGCTTCGTCTTCCAGTTCTTCAATCTCATTCCCACGCTGAGCGTTCGCGAGAACGTCTTGCTGCGTCTCGATCTCGACGGCCGCACCGGCGCAGCGGAGCGCGCCTACGCCGACTCGCTGCTCGAGGAGGTCGGCCTCGCCGACCGCGCGCGCGCCAGCCCCGACCGTCTCTCTGGAGGCGAGCAGCAACGCGTCGCGGTCGCTGCAGCGCTCGCTCACCGTCCGGAGCTGGTGCTGGCCGACGAGCCGACCGGCAATCTCGACCAGGTGAACGCCCAGCGCATCCTCGAATTGATGTCGCGGCTCGTGCGTCGTTCGGGCGGCACGATGCTCATCGCCACCCACAGTGACGACGTGTCGGCGATCGCCGATCGGGTGTGGACGATGGCTGAAGGGCGCATCTCGTCCGCGACGCGCGCTTCATCGCCGATCCCGCCGACTCCATGAGCCCGATCGGCCTAGCGGCTTCCAGGCATCTGCTCCGCCATCCCTGGGTGGTGGTGCTGGCGGTGCTGGGCATCGCGCTCGGCGTCGCCATGGCCACGGCCATCGATCTCGCCATCGCCAGTTCGCGCAGGGCGTTCACGGAATCGGTGGCGGGCGTGGCCGGACGCGCGACCCACGAGATCGTCGCCGGCCCGTCGGGCATCGCCGACCTCGAATTCGGTCGCGTGCGCCGCGAGCTCGCGCCGTGGCCGGTCGCGCCGCTGCTCGAGTCCGACGTCGCGCTTACCGGGCATCCCGGCCGCGTGCTGCGCCTGATGGGCGTCGATCCGCTGTGCGAGGGCCCGTTCCGGCCGTATGTCGGAGCCATCGGAGGCGTAGCCGGTGGGAAGGCCGGCGACCGCGCGGACGATCAGGACGGGCTGCGCGCGGCCGCGCGTCTGATGACCACGCCCGACGCGGTGGCGCTCGCCAGCGCGACCGCCGCCAGCTTGGGCATCGGGCTGGGCGGGCGTCTCGATCTGCGGATCGGCACCCGCGTGCGGACGGTGGAAGTGGTGGCGCTGCTGGACTCGCCCGACGAGTTCTCGCGCCGCGCGATCGCAGATCTCGCCATCTGCGACATCGCCACCGCGCAGGAGCTGCTCGGCCGCGTCGGCCGCATCGATAGGCTGTCGCTGATCGCTCCCGCTGGGTCAGAGGCGCGGCTGTCGGCATTGGCGATGCCCGCAGGTGCGGAACTGCGACCCGCGGCAGCGCGCGCATCGGCGCTCGACCAGATGACGCGCGCCTTCCATCTCAACCTCACCGCGCTCAGCCTGCTCGCGCTGGTGGTGGGGATGTTCCTCATCCACAACACCGTTGGTTTCCTGGTGGTGCAGCGGCGCGAGCTGATCGGCCGGTTGCGCCTCGCCGGCGCCACGCGCTGCTCCATCGCGGTGACCATCCTTTGCGAGGCCGCGGTCTTCGGCGTGGTCGGCACCGCGCTCGGGCTGGCGCTCGGCATCGCCGCGGCGCACGAGCTGGTGAACCAGGTGACGCGCACCATCAGCGACCTGTATTTCGTGGTCGCGGTCCAGGAAGTGGCGTTGCCGCCAGCGACCCTGGCCAAGGACGCGGGGCTGGGCTTGTGCGCGACGCTGCTCGCCGCCGCGCTACCGGTGTGGGAGGCGACCACCACCCGTCCGAGCGCCGTCGCCGCGCGCTCGACCATCGAGGCCCGCGCGCGACGTACCGCGCCGTGGCTGGCCATGGCGGGCATCGCGCTGCTCGCGGCGGCGTGGGCGCTGATCGCCATCGGCGGATCCAGCCTGGCGCTGGGGTTCATGGCGCTGGCGCTGGTTATCGTCGGCTACGCACTGCTGATTCCCCTGTCCCTGGGCGCGATCATCGCGCTGATCGCCAGGCCGCTGGCCGCGCTCGGCGGCCCGGTGGCGGCGATGGCGGCGCGCTCGGTGTCAGCGACGCTCAGCCGCACCGGAGTCGCGGTGGCGGCGCTGGTCATCGCCTCGGCCGCCAGTCTCGGCGTGGGCATCATGGTGGGATCGTTCCGGAGCTCGCTCCAGGAGTGGCTCGACGCGACCCTGCGCGCAGACGTCTATATCAGCGCGCCGCGTGCAGTCGCGGCGCGCATCAACGAAGTCACGCTCCCAGCGGAGCTGGTCGAGCGCCTCGCGCGCGTCGACGGCGTCGCAGCGCTGGTCACCAAGCGCGACGCGCATCCCACCATGCGCGCGGCGCAGTCAGCCATGCGCGAAGCGCATCCGATGATGCCGGGCGCGACCGGCGACATGATCGACCTGGTCGCCTTCCAGATGCCATCGTCCTTGCACGCGGGCTTCACCTTCGTGGTCGGGGATCCGGCCTTGGCGTGGCCGGCATTCGCGGCTGGTGACGTGCTAGTCACCGAGCCATTCGCCTTCCGCCACGCTGTCGGCCCGGGAGCCAGCCTGCGCATCCTCACCGACCACGGTGAACGCGCCTTCACGGTCGCCGGCGTGGTCAAGGATTACAGCAACGACCAGGGCAGCGTGTTCATCGACCGCGCCGCCTACGAGCGTTGCTGGAATGATCGCGGCATCTCCGGGGTGTCGGTGATCGCCGTGCCTGGCGTCGAGGTCGACGCGCTGATCGCGCGCTTGCGCGCTGCCGCCGGCGACGCCGATCTGTGGATGTCCTCGAACCGCGCGCTGCGCCGCGAATCCCTGGCGGTCTTCGACCAGACCTTCGCCATCACCGGCATCATCCGCGTGCTCGCCGGCGCGGTGGCGTTCCTCGGCATCCTGGGCGCGCTCCTGGCGCTGGCGCTCGAGCGCGCGCGCGAGATCGCGGTGATGCGCATGCACGGCTGCACGCCCGGCCAGGTGATGGCCATCACCGGCGGACAGGCCGCGATCACCGGCATCGCCGCAGGCGTGATGTCGCTGCCGTTGGGGATCGCTCTCGCGGCGGTGCTGGCGCTGGTGATCAACCGCCGGTCGTTCGGCTGGAGCTTCGCGCTGCACGTCGATCCGTGGCTGCTCGTCCAGGCTCTGCTGCTGGCCGTGGCTGCGGCGGTGCTGGCCTCGGTCTATCCCGCCTGGCGGCTGTCGCGCGTGGCCCCCGCCGCGGCCCTGCGGGACGAATGACGATGATGCGCCGGTCCCCCGTCATCATCATCGCCATCGTCATCGTCGCGGCCGCCCTGCTGGTGGCGGTCATCGCGGTGTCGGACTCCTGGCGGGCCGGGCTGCGCGCGGCCCCCACGCCGTCGATGGGCGTGGGGGCCGCGCTCTCTCCGAGTGGGGGAACAGCGGGTGAGGCAGACGCCGGCTTCGCCAAGGCCGAGCTGCCGCGCACGTTCAGTTTCCCGGCCGACCACGGCCCGCATGGCGAATTCCGCACTGAATGGTGGTATTACACCGGGAATCTCGCCGCCGCCGATGGTACGCGCTTCGGCTACCAGCTGACCATCTTCCGCGTGGCGCTCGCGCCCGCCGATTCCGCGCCGGCGCGCGCTTCCGCCTGGGCGACGTGCCAAGTGTACTTCGCCCACTTCGCGGTCAGCGATGCGGCGGGCGCGCGTTTCCATTCCCACCAGGCGACCGCGCGCGGCGCGCTGGGACTCGCAGGCGCCCAGGCGGAACCGTACCGGGTGTGGATCGGCGGCTGGTCGGCCGAGGGCTGGGGACCAACGCGATTGCGCGCCTCCGCTTCTCCATCTCCGTCTTCATCGATGTCGACGTCGGGAAGCGACGGTGAGGATGCCATCGAACTGAGCCTGGAGCCGGGCAAGCCCTTGGTGCTCGAAGGCGAACGTGGGCTCAGCCGCAAGAGCGCGACCAGCGCCTCGTACTACTACTCGCTGACGCGCATGCCCACGACCGGGACCATCACCATTTCCGGCCACACCACGACGGTCAGCGGTGCGTCATGGATGGACCGCGAGTGGTCGACCAGCGCGCTGAGCGCTGAACAGCAGGGCTGGGATTGGTTCGCCCTGCAGCTGGACGACGGTCGCGACCTGATGCTCTACCGCATGCGCCTGCGTGGCGGCGGCATCGATCCGGCGAGCAGCGGCACGCTGATCGACGCAGACGGATCGGCGCGCTCGCTCGCGCTCGGCGATGTCGAGGTGACGGCCAGCGGCATCTGGACGAGTCCGCGCAGCGGCGCCGAGTATCCTTCCGCCTGGCGGGTGCGCGTGCCGTCAGCAGCGATCGATGCGACGGTGCGGCCGCTGATCGACGACCAGGAGCTCGACGTCGGCTTCCGCTATTGGGAAGGCGCAGTCGAGGTGCGCGATGGGCAACGCGTATCAGGCAGGGGGTATGTCGAGCTCACCGGATACGGTGATACGCGGCCGTGAGTGCCGTCCGGGGTTCCACTCTCGACAACGGACAACGGACGACGCTCGATAGACGTAATATCACTGATTTAATACGTTTAACTAGTAGACCACCCGCATTGCCGCGCTTGTTCACCGCCGCACGCTCCTAGCCTGTAGGCTGGAGACGACTCATGGACAGCTACCGCTTCCCCGACGATTTCATCTGGGGCGTGGCCACCGCGGCGTACCAGATCGAGGGCGCGGTCGCCGAGGGCGGCCGTAAGCCGAGCGTCTGGGATACCTTCTCGAAACGCCCGGGCGCGATCCACAACGGCGAGAGCGGCGACATCGCCTGCGACCACTACCACCGCTTCGAAGGAGACATCGCGCTGATGGCGGCGCTCGGAGTGAAGCATTACCGCTTCTCGATCGCGTGGACGCGGATCATCCCCGATGGCCGCGGCGCGGTGAACGAGGCCGGCATCGACTTCTACCGCCGCCTGCTCGACTGCCTAGCCAAGCACGACATCCGGCCGCACGTCACGCTCTTCCATTGGGACAGCCCGCAGGCGCTCGAGGACCGCTACGGCTCGTGGCGTTCGCGCGAGATCGCCAAGGACTTCGCCAACTACGTCGCGGTGGTGGTGAAGCGCCTCGGCGACCGCGTCGTCGACTGGATGACCATGAACGAGATCCCGTGTTTCACGCTGGTCGGCTACGATGTCGGCAAGCCGGGTGGCCATGCCCCAGGCACGCAGGTGGCGACGCGCAAGGAGGTCTGGCAGACCATGCACCACGCCCTGCTCGCGCACGGCATGGGCGTGCAGGCGATCCGCGCCAACAGCCCGCGTCCGTGCCGGGTGTCGCTGGTCGACTGCCCCGCGACCCCGGTGCCGGTGAGCGAGAGCGCGTCGGACATTGCGGCGGCGGGCAAGGCCTACCACGATCTGCTGTGGAACGGCGCCTGCATCTTCCCCGCGCTCACCGGCCGCTACAGCGAGGCCTTTCTCGCGGCCAAGGGCAAGCTCGGCGAGGTGCCGGATATCAGCGACGGTGATCTGCGTACCATCGCCCAGCCGATCGATGCGCTCGGGCTGAACATCTACAGTGGCAGCTACGTGCGCGCCGCCGCCACGCCAGAGGGCTACCAGATCCTCGAACTGCCGAAGGGATATCCGCGCCTGGACATGAGCTGGCTGAACATCGTGCCCGACAGCATCTATTGGGCGCTCCGGCACGCGAAGGAGCAGTGCGGCTTCACCAAGGACCTGTTCATCAGCGAGAATGGCGCCGCCTGCACCGATGAGATCGATATCAAGGGCGAGGTCGTCGATCTCGATCGCATCCTCTACCTGCGCAGCTACCTGCGCCAGGTCCACCGTGCGGTTGCCGAGGGCCTGCCGGTGACGGGCTACTTCCATTGGAGCCTGCTCGACAATTACGAATGGTCGTTCGGCACCACCAAGCGCTGCGGGCTCTACTACACCGTCTACGACAGCCAGCGGCGCATCGCCAAGGAGAGCGCGCGCTGGTACGCGGAATGCATCTCCCAGCGTCGCGTCGTCTGAGCACGGTCGTTCGGCGATATCCCAAGCCGACAGAGCGCGAATTACGCGGTCGAGTGGTGACTCCGGCGGTCCAAGCCGGCGAGCCACGGGCGCAGCTCCAAACGCCATTGCCAGGCAGGGGCCGGCCACGCACCATGGCGGCGGGAGCCCCAGCCATGTCCATCACCGTGCGATCCGTCGCGGATTCCGTCATGCGTCCGCTCGCGCGCGTAGCACTCGCCACGCTGCCGCTGCTGCTGCTGACAGGGCTCTGCCTCGGCAACCCGGTCTTGGCCGCTGACGGCGCGCAGGGACCGGGCCTGCGCTATTATTATCCGCTGCCGAAGGCGAATCCGCCTCAGAGCGTCGATGCCGACGTCTGCGTCTACGGAGCCACGCCGGCGGGCGTCACCGCGGCCATCCAGGCCGCGCGCATGGGCAAGCGCGCGGTGCTGGTCGAGTTCGGCCGGCACGTCGGCGGACTGACCGCGTCGGGCCTGTCGGCCACCGATGGCGGACGGTCCATAGGCGGTCTGGCGGCCGAATTCTACAAGGGCCTCGGCGCCAAGGCCGGCTTCCTGCCGGGAATCGCCGAAGCGCGTTTCCGCGCAATGCTCGCGGAAGCCAAGGTCGAGGTGTTCTGCGAGCGCCGCCTGGCCGCGGTCACCCTCGATCGCGGCGCGATCCACCAGATCGCCATGGAGAACGGCGACCTCTTCCGCGCGCGCGTCTACATCGACGCCACCTACGAGGGCGACCTGATGGCGAAAGCAGGCGTGTCCTTCACCGTCGGGCGCGAGGCGAATGCCGCGTACGGCGAGACCATCGACGGCATCCGCAAACCGGGCGAGCACAACTTCGTCATCCCCATCGATCCGTACGGGGTCGCGGGCGATCAGTCCTCTGGTCTGCTGCCGGGCATCACCAATGCCGCGGCCGATGCCCCGGGCGCCAGCGGGGCCGGTGACAAACGCATCCAGGCCTACAATTTCCGCATGTTCCTCGCCAAGATGCCCGATGCGATCCCATTCCCCAAGCCCGCGGCCTACGACGCCAAACGCTACGAGTTGCTCGCGCGCTACCTGGCAGCCGGCGCCAAGGTCGAGCAGGTGATGCAGGCCCATGTCGGTGATTCGAACAATCAGGGTGGCTTCTCCACCGACGACATCGGCATGAACTACGAGTGGCCCGAGGCCAGCTACGAGACGCGCGAGAAGATCTACCAGGAGCACGTCGCCTACCAGCAGGGCCTGATGTGGTTCCTCGCCAACGATGCACGTGTGCCCGACGGCGTGCGCTCGGTGGTGTCGGGATTCGGCCTCGACCGCCGCTGCTTCCCCGACACCGGTGGCTGGCCGCACCAGTTGTATGTGCGCGAGGCTCGGCGCATGGTCTCTGCCTACGTCATGACCGAGCACGATTGCCGCGGCGAGATCGCCGCCGCGGATCCGGTCGGCCTCGGCGAATACAATATGGACTCGCACAACTGCCAACGCTTCGTCAGCCACGCGCGCGAGAAGCCGATGGTGAAGAACGAGGGCGACGTGCAGGAGCATGTCCCCGGCCCCTATCCGATCTCGTACCGCGCGATCGTGCCCAAGCTCGGGGAGTGCGCCAACCTGCTGGTGCCGGTCTGCCTGTCGGCCACGCATATCGCCTACGGCTCGATCCGCATGGAGCCGGTCTTCATGGTGCTCGGGCAATCAGCCGGCGCGGCCGCGACCATGGCGATCGATGCCCACGTCGCCGTGCAGGGAGTCGACTACCCCGCGCTGCGCGTGCGTCTGGAGCACGACGGTGAGATGCTGTCGGCGCCCGAGAAGAAGAAGTAGCCGCCGGTCCGAGTCGCGCATCAACGTCTGTCACTTGGCGAGCGCGCCGATCAGCTGCGCCGCTCCGATGGCGGCAGTGGCGCGGTCCTCTCCTCGCGAGCGCTCGCTGTCGGACACCCATGGCCCGCCTGCATGGTAGGTGAAGGGATTGACCGGCCTCAGGCCGCCCCATCCGTCGCAGCCGGAGCCGCACACGGTCGATGCCAGGATTGCCACCACGGACACGCGCCTCCCGAGGCGATGAGTTACCATAGCGGCATGGTGGGCTTCGGCACAATAAGGAAACAAACGTTAACTAATGGATGTACCTCCGCGAAGGGGGTATACTGACGACGTGACCCCATTCGACCTCGGTCTCGAGAGCCGCAAGAACGGCAAGAGCCTCACCGATTGCCCCTATACGACGGGCACTCCTGAATCGGGCGAATGGCGCCGCGGGTGGCTGATCGCATCCACATCGTCCCGGCTCACCCCGCTACCCGAGCGCCCGCAACGGCCGGGCAAGGCCACGTAAAAGCTTTGCCTGTCCGCGTTGCACGGCCGAGGCCGGAGATGGTATCACTCCATCAGACGGGACTGGAGGCCGCTGGTGAACAAGCGCGGTAATGAAGACCTGGTGATCCTCCATGTGGAGGACAACGAGAGCGACCGGCAGCTGCTCGCCACGGCGCTGACGGAGCTCGGCGTGAAGGCCACGGTCATCGCCGCCGAGAACGCCGTGCAGGCCTACAACCATATGCGCACGCTGCGCACCAATCTCCCCCAGCTGGTGGTGATCGACCTGAACCTGCCGATCATTCGCGGCCAGCAGGTGCTGAAGGACTTCAAGGGCGACCCGTATTGGCAGAAGGTGCCCGCCGTGGTGCTGAGCTCGTCGCAACAGCAGAAGGACATCGACGAATGCCTGGCCGCGGGCGCGAAGGCCTATGTGGTCAAACCCGTGGTGTACGAGGATTACCTGGCCATCGCCAAGCAGATGCTGCAGGTGGTCGCCAAGGCGCGCGCCTCGTCGTCGGTCACCAACAAGGATATCGACCAGCTCGCCAAGCCGCGCGATCCGCTGCTCGGCCCGTCGGCATCTGCTGGGTAATCCGCCGGGTAATCCGCCGGGTCATCCCACGGGAAGCCTTCTGAGTAGTCTGCTGGTCTGCTCGCAGGGTGATCAGTCAGCCCCGTGGGTGCCGCATGGCGCAGCGAGACATCAGCAGCATGACGATCCCGTCTCGCGCGATCAGAGGCGGCGCTTGGCCGCCACCGCGCGCAGGCGCATCGACTTGACCGCGTCGGCCTCGGCGCACGCGCTCATTGCCGGCTGCTTCATCGCGAAACGCCCGATCACGCCGGTCGCGGTGTGCTCGGCGACCCATGACAGGTCCGGTCCCTGGGCGATGTAGTACCAACCCTGGTTGCGCAGCGACGCGGCGCGGTAACGCGCACGGGTGCTGGTGTCGGCGGGCACGAAGGTCAGGGCGGGGGGGGCGATCGGCATGGTCGAGTGATGATGGGAATGGGAGGGCCGAAGTACACAGCCGTTCCGGTATGCAGGGCTAGGTTGGGGCCTCGCTGGGGGTCGCTGGTCCAGTCCTGTGAGCCGCCAGCGCCTGGCATCGAATATCCGGCGAGCACTCCCGCGCGAGAAACGAATGGGCGATGCTCTCCGTCCAGAGCGGACAGCGCCACGCAGTGGTCACCAGCGCAGGCCGATCACGTCCTCACCGTTGCCCAGCCAAACCTGGCCATCTGGGGACACCGCCATGGATTCGGCTTTGAGGATGCTGGTCGTGTCGATCGCGACCGTGGTGACCGCGAGCGGCTTGTCGCTCTTCCAATCGAGGATGCGCAGGGTGCGGTTGCCTTCCAGCACATAGAGCAGCGCTTGCCGGTCGCTGGCGATCGCCGAGATCGCGGTGGCGGCGTCGAGGTGGGCGGTGTCGGCGATGTTGGCGACGCCGTGCTCATGGTCGAGCTCGAGCTTGATCAAGTCGTTGGCGCCATTGTCGACGATGAATGCGAGCAGGCCGCGTGGCGAGACGGCGAAACGCAGCGGACCCTTGAAGCGACCCGCTCCGGCGCCGCGGCCAGCAAACGCGAAGCGGAATGTGCCCTTGGCATCGTACACCGAGATGCGGTCGTCGTCGGCATCGAGAACGTACGTGCGTCCGAGTTCGTCCAGGGCCACCGCAGCCGGATGCGCGAGCTTGCCGGTCTTCTTGGTGCCCGTCGAACCGAGGGTCAGGGACTGGCCGGAACCGTCGAGCGCGACGCGGACCACCACGGCCTGTTCGGGTTCGATCACCGCCAGCGCGCGACCATCGGGAGATACCGCGAGCTGTTCCGGATGGGTGAAGGCGCCGCCATCCTTATCGCGTCCACCCACGCGCTCGCCGCACCAGCCCTCGGAGTCGAGCAGCGAGATGCGTGCGCTGGCGGCGTCCAGGATCAGCAACCGCCCGCGGCCGTCGGCGGCGAGGCCAGCTCCGGGGTGCGCGCCGATGCCGCGCACGCCAGGAGCGATGCCCGACGACGCATGGCGTGCGATCAGCCGCCGCGACGGCCAGGTGCTCAGGATCTCGCCGGCGGCTCCGACCGCGAGCGAATCGGCCTTGCCGGATCCGTCGATGAGCTCCGTCGGAGCACCCAGGCGCTGGTGCGGGCTCCCGGAGCGATCGAAGACCTGGATCGAGCCGTCCGACATCAGCACCAGCAGGCCGAGGCCGTGCCAGGCGATATCAACGGGAGCCGATTCGCCGTCGCCGGTGACCGCCCAGCTGGCGGCGGATCTCAGGTCGCGGTCTAGGCGTTGCATGCGGCGGGCGACGCCATCGAGCACGAACACATCGCCGTCCGGCGAGGTGGCGATCCGCGAAGGATGAAAACCATCGAGTACCACGGTGGCGCCGTCTTGGGTTCCGGAGTTCAGCACGTGGATCGCTCCCGCGCCTTCATCGGCGACGAGGATGCGACCGTCGCCTGCGAACGCGAGATCGACCGGTCTGGTCCAATGCACTCCTCCGCCCAGCATCGTCGCCGTTCCGCCCTCGAGGCCGTCTCTCTTGAGCAGCAGCAGTTTTCCGAGCAGGCCATCGAGGATGGCCACATCGGCATCACGGATCGCCAGGTCCAGTGGATGCTCGGGCCTCGAGTCGCCCTGGCTCTTCAGATTCCGCCAGTCCAGCCAATCGGGATGCACGTGGCAGATGCGCTTGGCGGAGGGGTCGCACGCCCACCAGTCGCCGGTGGCATCCTGCGCGAGACGCGCCGCTGTGGGCTCGCCGGTTCCCAGTCGGGCGAATTGGGTCAATGACCGTGGTTTCGAGCCATCATCAGGTGTCGCGCGGATCGGGACCATCGCCGTGAAATCCCGCCCAGCGGCATCGCGGGCCACCACGCGGATGGCGAGCGCGCTGGTCGCCCTTCCCGGCGCCGTCCACGAGGTCTCCGGCAACACCGTGGCCGAGGCTCCGAGCCGCCCGGCGTGGCCGGCATCGCCCTCGAGGCTCCAACGGTACGAGACGATGTGTCCACCGATGAAGGGAGAACGCACAACGACGGTGGATTCGCAGGTGCCTGACAGGGTCGCGATCTCCTTCGGCAGCGACACCGCATCGCCTTCGGATTCGGCGTTTCCCGCCGCGACATCGGCGGCAGAACCGGGCGAGGAAGGCGACTTGATGGCGGCGTCGGGAGCCCGATTCATGGCAGAGACGAGAGCCGGAGCGCCGGAAGCGTCGACGGCACCGGTCCTCTGGTCAGGGCCGGGTGATCGCGCGGGGCGGATCACATGTCCTGTGATGGTGGCGATGGCGACCATAAGCGCGACACCGAGCGCGCGCAGCGGCCAGGGATTCTGGTTCACTGGCGAGGTCAGTACCGGAGCTTCGTCCGCGGCAAGGCGTTCGAGGTCGCGCAGCAATTCAGCGGTGGTGCGGTAACGGCCTTCGGGTCGCTTGGCGAGGCAGGTGAGCACGACCTCCTGCCAGGATGCCGGAATCTCCGGGTCGAGATCGCGCACGCGCGGCGGTCGCTTGTTCAGATGCGCGTAGACCACGGCGTTGGGCTCGCCGGTGAAGGGCAGCTCTCCGACCAGCAATTCGAAGAACACCACGCCGAGCGAATAGATGTCGGCGCGCTGGTCGCAGGCTTCGCCGCGCGCCTGCTCCGGACTGAAATAGTAGACCGTGCCCATCACCACGCCGGTGGTGGTGTTGCGCTGCTCATCGCTGGCGATGCGCAGCAAGCCGAAATCCATGAGCTTCACCTGGCCACGCCGGGTGATCATCATGTTCCCGGGCTTGATGTCGCGGTGCACGATGTCGTGCTCGCCCGCGGCGACCAACCCACGGGCTGCCTGGATCATGATGTCGAGCGTCTCGGCGCGCGATGGGCGGTAGCCCTTGGCGAGCTTGCTGCCGAGATCTTCGCCATCGACGAACTCCATCGCGAAGTACTGGTGCGGGCCGTTGGATCCGGCTCCGTAGACCTGGACGACGTGCGGAGATGAGATCTGCGCGACCGTCTGCGCCTCGCGCAGGAAGCGCAGGCGGAAGCTCTCGCTGTTGCTGAGATACGGCGTCAGCACCTTGATCGCCACCGGACGATTCAGGCTGAGCTGATGGCCCCTGAACACCGCGCCCATGCCGCCTTGCCCGATCATCTCGGCGAGTTGGAAGTCGCCCCAGATGGCGTTCTCGGGTGGGGTCAACCACCATTCCGGCAAGCCGCTCGGCTGACCGCCGGGTGGAACCTGGCCCGGATCCGACGCGGTGGCGAGACCCGGCTCGTTCGCTGGTGACTGATCCGACATAGGGGCTCCGCGCGGGCGGCAGTATTCGGCATGCGGCCCGGGGTCAATCTCAGGACCGTCTCGGCCCCGAGCATTTGCATCACTTGAACCAGTGTGTCACATCGAATGAAACGATAGAATCAAAATAACGATGCAGAAGAATCTCGATCGCGCACCATATGGAACATAAGAACCACTATAAGGAGCATTCCCTTGCCTACTCCCCATGCCTCGGTCGCACCCAAAGAGCGCGTGAACATCGCCTATCAGGCGGCCATCGGCGACGCCCGCCAAGAGAAGGAGCTGCCGCTGAAGCTCCTGGTCCTAGGTGATTTCACTGGTCGGAATTCGGATCGTGCGCTCGAGGAGCGGACACCGGTGCCGATCGCGAAGGATTCCTTCGACGATGTCCTGGCGAGCCTCGGCGTCTCGATCGACCTGCGCGTTCGCGACCGGCTGTCCGCAGCCGCCGACAAGGAGTTGGCCGTCACCATCGATGTGGCGACCCTCAAGGATTTCGAACCCGAAGCGATCGCACGACATGTCCCCGCAGTCGCGCAGCTGCTGGTACTGCGGCAAGCCTTGTGCGCGCTCAAAGGCCCATTGGGAAATGTTCCCGCTTTCAAGAAGAAGATCCTCGAGCTCGTCGCCGACGGCTCGTCGCGCACCGCCCTGCTTGGCGAAATCCGCGGCATCGACGCCTGAAACACTTACCTCAACCAGGAAAACCCATGAGCTCGACCACCACCATCCATGCTGAATCTCAGTCGGAACCAGCACCTCACGTCTCCATCCTCGATCACATCATGTCGCATACGCGGATCTCGCAGGCCGACGAAGCCTATGCGGTCGTCAAGCATGGCGTGGGTGCGTTCGTCGGTGCTCTGCTCGCTGATGGGGAAGCGGCTCCGCGCGCCGACAAGCACGTCGTCGACGCCATGATCGCCGAGATCGACCGCAAGGTCTCATCGCAGATCGACGAGATCCTGCACCACCGCTCCTTCCAGCGCATCGAATCAGCCTGGCGCGCCTTGCGCTTGGTCGTGGATCGGGCCGACGCCCGGGAAAATACCGTGATCCATCTGCTGGACGTCTCGAAGGAGGCCCTGCGTGCGGATTTCGACGATGCGCCCGAGGTGGTCCAGTCCGGCCTCTATAAGCTGGTCTATTCCGGCGAGTTCGGCCAGTTCGGCGGCGAGCCGTACGCGGCGATGATCGCCGATTATGAATTCGGCCCAGGCCATCAGGATGTCTCCCTGCTTGGCAAGATCGCCAGCGTGGCTTCAATGGCGCACGCGCCGTTCATCGCCGCGGCGGGGCCAGGCTTTTTCGGGATCGAGGATTTCCAGCGTCTACCGAATCTCAACGATCTGAAATCGATCCTCGAGGGTCCGCAGTGCACGCGATGGAGGTCGTTCCGCGAAACCGATGATGCCAGGTCGATCGGATTGACCCTGCCTCGCTTCCTCCTCAGGCTCCCGTACGGACCCGACACGATTCCGGTGAAGTCCTTCTCTTACCAGGAGAACGTCGAGGGCCGGCACGAGGCCTACCTGTGGGGCAATGCGGCCTTCGCGTTCGCGACCCGGCTCACCGAGAGCTTCGCCAAGTTTCGCTGGTGCCCGAACATCATCGGCCCGCAGAGCGGAGGATCGGTGAGCGGACTGCCGCTCCACCACTTCCAGTCCATGGGCGCGTTGGAGACCAAGATCCCCACCGAGGTGCTGATCTCGGAGCGACGGGAATTCGAACTCTCGGAAGAGGGGTTCATCGCCCTGGCGATGCGTAAGGGCTCTGACGATGCCTGTTTCTTCTCGGCAAATTCCTGCCAGAAGCCGAAATTTTTCGGCAATTCACCGGAAGGGAAGCAGGCCGAGATGAACCATCGCCTGGGCACCCAGCTTCCGTACCTGTTCGTGGTGAACCGGCTCGCCCATTACATCAAAGTCCTGCAACGCGAGCAGATCGGCTCGTGGAAGGAACGCTCGGATCTGCAGCGCGAGTTGAACACCTGGCTTGGACAATACGTGGCCGACATGGACAATCCGCAGCCGTCGGTGCGGAACGTGCGTCCACTGCGCGCAGCATCGGTGACGGTCGAGGATGTGCCTGGCGATGCCGGATGGTACCGAGTGAACCTCAGCGTTCGGCCGCATTTCAAGTACATGGGCGCGGCATTCACCCTGTCGCTGGTCGGCAAGCTGGACAAGGACGGGAAATGAACGCCACCGTCCAGTCGGTCGGATCCTCGCGCAGGATATTCACGAACATGGCAGAGATCGGCAAAGCCAGCCTGTTGACGCGCATGTCGGAGCCCAGGCCAGCGGGAGGTGTCTCCGCGGGCGGGCGGGCCGAGGGCCTGCGATCCATCTTGAGGAACCTGGGCGACGTGCTCAATACGCGCCAGGGCACCGCCGCGGCACAGATGGATCTGGGTACGCTGGCGCCATGCGACGCCATGGACGCCCATCACTCGATGACCGATCGGCTGCAGCGCTCGCTGCGCGAGGTCATCACCAGGTACGAGCCGCGATTGAAGGACGTGGATGTCGTTTATGTGAGACGTCCGCACGAAGGTTTCCACCTGCACTTCCAGGTCTCAGCGAGGCTGGTCGCTGCAGAGTCGGAGGCCATCGCCTTCAGTACGCTCGTCGATGTCGCCGGACGCGTGACGCTGCGGGAGTGATCATGGCTGGCGCGGCTGACTACTACCGATCCGAATTGGGATACCTCCGGGACCTCGGGCGCGAATTCGCGGCGGCGCACCCCGACGCCGCGAGGTACCTCGCGGCGGAGAGCGCTGATCCTGACGTGGAACGGCTGCTCGAGGGCGTGGCCTTCCTGACCGGGCGCTTGCGTCAGAAGCTCGATGATGAACTACCCGATCTGGCCGACGCCTTGATCGACGGAGTCTGGCCACACTACCTGCGGCCAACCCCGGCGATGGCGATCGTCCAGTTCGCGCCATCGGCCCATGCACGCGGGACCACCACCGTTCCTCGCGGGACGATGGTGGATTCCGTTCCCGTCGACGGCACCCGCTGCCGATTCACCACAGCCTACGAGGCGCGCGTCTCGCCGCTGCGGGTGACAGAGGTCGCGTGGAGCGGAGCAGCGATGCTGCGCATCCGTTTCGACGCACCCGAGGGGGTCTCGGCGGGAATCTGCGCCGGAAACCGCTTGAGGTTGCATCTCTCGGGGGACTCCGCGGTCGCCAGACAGCTGCTCGAGTGCCTATGCCGGAGCCGCACGGTCGAAGCGGCGGCAGTGGGGGTCGACGGTATCCGCGCGACCCGCCTCCCTCCGGCCGCGATCCAGGCGGTGGGATTCGACGATGATGACGCGCTCCTGCCTGAACAGGAACTCGTTCCCGCCAGCATGCGGCTCATCCACGAACATTTCGTGTTCCCCGACAAGTTCCTGTTCGTCGACATTGTCGGCCTGGATGCCGTGACCGCTCTGGAGAAGGCGAGCGGCTTCACCCTGTCCTTCGCATTGGATGGCGTGCCAGACCCTCTGCCCGTGGTGAGCGCGAGCGACATCGCCCTCGGCTGCACACCGGTCGTGAACCTGTTCCACGCCGAGGGCGATCCTATCAGGCTCGATCCTCGCCATGCCGACCATCGCGTGCGCGCGGCGGGCAGAGATCCAGCGCATGCGGAAATCTACGCGCTCCGCTCGGTGGTTGGCGCTGCCCGTTCGGGGTCCAAGCCTCAGCGCTACCTTGCATGCCGGTCTCCTGGGCCGATGGAGCACCCGGGAACATACCAGGAGCGCAGGTCGCGAAGCATCGGCGGCGATGGCACCGATGTGACCTTGTGCTTCACCCATCCCGGCGAGGCCGATGTCGAAACCATCAGCCTGGAGCTGATCTGCACCAACCGCCGGCTTCCAGAACGCCTGGGCATCGGTGACATCCGGCAACCGGCCCCTGGGACGCCCGCTGGGGTGTCCTTCCGTAATCTGGGCCGCTTGCGTCCGCCGTGTCCGCCTCCCGACGATCGAGACGAGCATTGGCGGCTGCTGGCGCATCTTTCTCTGTCCCGGGATCCACTCGGCGACGCGGATGGGCTGAAGCGGCTGCTCGACCTCCTCGATGTGCGTAGTGAATCGGATCCCCTCGAGCGCCTACGTCATCGTCGCCTGCGCGACGGCATCGTGTCGCTCACGCGCGACCCTGCGACGCGGATTCTCGATGGCGTCCCCATTCGTGGCGTGTCGATCGATCTGGAGATCCGCGAGGACCGCTTCGATTCCCCTGGCGATCTCTACGCATTCGCAGCGGTGATGGATCGTGCGGTCTGTCGTGGATCGGGGTTGAATTCGTTCTCACGACTGCGAGTGACGGGAACTCATGGACGAGGCCTCCTGGAGTTTCCAGCCCGTCTAGGCGGTATCGTCCTGCCATGACCTCGGCTGCCGACGCGCTTGCGGAGTCGGAGGCAGGAACCGCGAGCGGCCCGCCGCACGTAGGCTTCGTGCAGATGGCGCGGATCGTCCAGTCGGCATCACCCGAGGCGGCGCCGATCGGTGGTCTCGGCCCGGTCGCTGCGGAAGCGGTCCGATTCCGCGCCGCATTGAGTCTGGCCTTCCCATCGGGCGAAGTGGAGCAGGTCGAGCGCATTCCCAACGGCGACGGGCAGCGCTGGCGGATCAGCGTGAATCTGCCTGCGCTGTACGGCCCGTCCTCGCCATTGCCGACCTTCATCACCGAACGCCTGATGCGCGAGGATCCCGACGGTCTCTCGCGCGCGTTCGTCGATCTGATCAACCATCGCGTCCTGTCATTGCTGTACCGCCTGTCGGAACGACACCATGCGCCACGGCACTGCGCGAGGCGCGCGCAAGCCACCGCCGCCATGCTCGGCATAGACGGGCATCCCGAGCTCGCGCGCTACGCCGCGCTGCTGGCCGGTGAGCGGAGATCCGCTGACGACCTCCTCCGCCTGCTCAGGCATCGCTTCGCGCCCTTGGCCATCGACCTCCTCCAATGCGTCCATGCGCGCACGCGCCTGAGCGCCGAGCGGCTGGTCCGCCTCGCGCAACGCAATCATCGCCTGGGCATCGATTGCGTCGTCGGCGATACGGTTTCCACCCGCGCCACCGGCTTCCGCATCTCCATCGCGGGCGTCCCGGTGGAGCGCTTGTGCGATTTCATGCCTGGCGGATCCGCGCACGCCGAGCTGGCGAGGATCGTCGCGCGCTTCAATCCCGGCGCCTTGGATTGGGAGGTGGAGCTGCTGCTCTCGGGACCGACGGTCGAGATCGCGGCCCTCGGTGGCGCGACGGCGTGCCTGGGCCGGGGTGGACGCCTGGCCGGAGATGCGGCGGTCAGCTACCCGCTCCGAGTCGTGGGATCCTCGGGTTGAGGCGAGGGGGCGCCTCGACGCTCGGAATGGCCCCCGCCATGTCCGCGCCCATCTCCATTCCCATGCCGGCCGAGCGCATGTCCGTGTCGATGGCCATGGGCATGGCCGCGGACGACGTCCTCACCCTTGGCGTGGGTATCGGGCGGCTCCGGGCTGTGCACTGGCTCAGTCGCGATGGGTGGCACCTGGGTCACAGACGGTCGCCGCCCGTTCTGATCCCACGGCTGATAGGGCACGCGCTGTTCCTTGACATCATTGCGAGTGCGGACCACGTGCGCGATCAGGCTGATGACTCCCAGACTGAACACGATGACCACGCCGTAGTTGATGTTCTGGCAGAGGTTGTCGACAGAGTGGGTCACGTAGCCGTCGATACCCATGTCGTTGACCCGAACCAGTTGATCGCGAGGCAGCATGGCGAATGGCGTCGCGCAGAGCCCCAGGATCGCCCAGGAAAAAGCGGCCAGGATGAGCGCGGTGTTCATTCCGACCAGCCCGATGTAGCTGAGCCAGGTCTCCTCGTCGCGGGGATCCGGCTTGGGGCGCATCGCCCCGACCCGTTCGGCCGTCCGCATGGGAGCGCGATGCGGACGCTGCGGCGGATGGCCATGACCATCGTCGCTCGTCCGATCCGGCGCCGCCGCATCGTTCGCGGCGCCGTCTCCATCGTCATGCGCGCGCCGATGGTGCTTAGGCATCTTCGGATCCGGCGGCAGCGTCGGTATCGGTGAGGTCGCGCGGCGCCGGAGCCAAGCCGCGGCGTGAGATGTGCAGTGCGGTCGAGGCGAGCGACACGCAAAACGTCAGGCTGCCCAGGAGTGTGATGAAGACAGAGGCGCTGTACGCGATATGTGAACCTGGAAACGCCCACGAACAGGCGTGGTATGCTGCTGACAAGGCCATGATGGTGGCGCCCACCACGAGCATGAGCGTGGTGGTGGTATGCAGGAGCCGATGCAGCACGATCGCCGCGGTCAGCCCGCACACGCAATTCAGGATGCCGGTCGCGGTCGACATCTGGAGATAGATCTGCATGAGATGGGTGCTGTCCATGTGAGCGAGGCCAGTGCTGAATGAGGACGCGGACTGACGCCTGAGGTATAACCGAGGCGCTGGGGAGTCCATCCGGCTTCCCCGACTCCGGCCTCGAGCCCGACCCCGTCGATCGGCGCCTCGACTCCTATCGTCGATGTTGCGGCGACGGCCGTGGATGCGAGGCTGCGGTGAATGCCCCCCGCGACCATCATCGCCCTCTGGAGCCTGTACGGCGTCGTCGCCGCCACCATCGCCTTCCTGGTGGTACGCGCCACGGTCACCGGGGTGCACATCGGCGACCGCCGCCGGACCCGCGCTACCGACCCCGATCGCTTCTGGCGTGGCGTGTCCTTCTATTCGCTGATGTATTCGCTGATGCTGGTGCTGATGATCGTCCTCGCGGTCATCTCGATCCTGCACTATCTCCGCTACACCCCCGACCTGCGGCGCGACACCACGCGCTACCTGCGCTGATGGAAAATCCGGACGACGCCAAGCGCGGTCGCTCGCGACTAGCCATCGTCATGATGCTGTCCGCGTTGCTGGCACTCACGCTGTATGTCGGTGCCTACGTAACTGGCAGGAGCCACGCCAACGGCGGCTTCATCATGCGAGAGATGCCCCGCGTCCTGCCGGTGCGCGTGTTCCAGCCGTTGGCATGGCTCGAGTCCCGGATCCGGCGAGCGTCCGTCGAGATCAACGATGGCCAGTGGTACATCACCTGCTCGCCTGGAGCCGCGACCCAGGGATGCGAGGGGGGCGAGGACTAGGCTTCGATCGGCGGCTTGTTTCAGCTGCTCGTCGCCCGTACCATCGTCTCATGCATACCGTTCGCCTGCTCGTGCTCGCGATGCTGCTCGGCGGCCTATACATGGCATCGGATCGGGTGTCAGCGGCCGAGAGCCCTGCTCCCGCGTCAGCCTCCGCGGGACTCGTCGATTGCCCCCAATGCCTGGGCGAAGGGAGCTCGCCATGCAAGGCGCACTGCAAAGACGGCAAGGTGCGCTGCCCCGCGACCTGTCTGAAGCAGGATGACCCGGGCTGGGTCCCGGGGCCTGAGGGCAAGACCGTGAAGCATTTTCCCGTGAAGAAGAAGGGCATGTCCGGCGATTCGTGGTGGTCGACGGGTCACCTGGGCCAGCTGATCGTCTACGAAGATGGAATGCCGGTGAACAAGGGCGTCTGCCCGACTTGCAAAGGAACCGGGCTCATCGACTGCAAAGCCTGCGTCGGCACCGGGCGACTGACGTGCGCGCTATGCAAGGGCAGCAAGCGGGTGCTGCAGGCGGACGCCGATGCGTACGCGGCCAAGAAGCGCGACGAATTCTCCGCATCCTCGATCACGCTCGGCGATGGCCGGGTCTTGCACGGCAAGATCATCAGCCGTTCCGATACCCAGGTCGTCATCAAGACCGAAGACGGCAAGATGGTGTCGGTGAAGCCTGAAGAACTCGTCGAGAAGCCGAAGGAAGGTAGCCCTGCCCCAACGGTCGAGGATAAGAAATAGCTTCCATCGGGCATGCCGCAGCGGTCCGGCACGCATGGCCCTGACTCACTGCCATCTGGAACTTGGCGACTCTGGTTCAGGGAAGACTAGCGCAGGTCGCCACGGCATGCATTGATGCCGGCAGGCGACTGTTTTCAGCAACTGCTCTTCAGCACCTGTCGATGGTGACGCGTACGAAGTGTCGTCTCCGCTTGGTTGAGCGGACCATGCGAAGTTCAGACCCGGACGGTGGAACTCAGCGCCATGACCAGCGACTTGCGCGCGGTGGCGATCTTCTTCTCGATCTCGGCGGCAGTCGCGGCGCGCGCGGTGTTGCGTGGGAGCTCGGCGAGGCCGGCGAGCTCGGCGGTCAAGCGGGTGATGTCCTCGCGCAGTTGGGAGATGCGCTGGTCGTTCTTCTCGCCGCCTGCACCGCTCGGGGGTTTCACCATGCAACCTCCTGGACCTAGGAATATACCCCCGAATGCGACACGGCGCGGCATTTCTCCCGGCCTGGTTTCGACGAGGTATACTCGTGGGTGAGTCAGGAGCCCACGACGAGGAGCGTGCGATATCGTCGCGCGCGATTGCTGACGCTTGCTGTCATCCTGCTTACATCGATGGCTGGGGCCGCGTGGCTGGCCTTGGCCGTGCACCGCTGCCATGCGGCTCTGGCGCTCCTACCCACGCCGATCCTGCCGACCGGCGCCGTGGCTGATCCCGCCGCGATCGCGGCCTGGAAGGACTGGGCAACGACCCGCGCGTCCGTCGCTGAGGAAGCTGCAGAGGCGTCGGGGAAAGAAGTAACCCCCGAGTTGGAGGCTGATCGGTCGGTCCAAGCATGGTTGGCGGGCGTGCAGGTCGCGACCCCCGCGCGCGTGAGGGCCTACCTCGAGCGGCGCGCGACGGCGCTCGCTGGCTTGCACCGGGTGCTGGCAATGCCTGGCCTTCGCTTCGACGTGTCGCCAGGCTTCAACCCGACCTCGACCGGGACGGCGACCGCGAACGCGACAGCGGATGATGTGCCCACGTGGGACGGCAACCTGCTCGACATGCGCCTCGCCGCCCTGGAGCTGCGCATGGCCGCGCGCGCGGCGGCGGATCCGAGCGCCACGCTGCGCGATCTCGATGCGCTGCTCGCGGCGCTGCGGCCACCGCGGTCATTGCTCGCCGTTTCCATCGCCGAGATCGTCGCGGGCGAGCGTGACCGGGCGTATCTCGCCGCGGCGCTGTCGGGGACTCTCGCTGAGGCGGTGCAGGCGCGCTGGCTCGCCGAGCCGCCGTGCGGCCTCGCTGATCTGGCGGCGGCGTGCGCGGCGCAGGCGGCATACTGGATCCCGGCGGAAGCGGCGAGCGAGGTCGCGCGCGGACCACTCGACTATCGCCGCGGACACTTGTTCAGCGTGGTCAGCGGCAAGCCCCTGGGGTGGCTGCAGGCACTCGATGAATGGTCGGCGATTCCGGACCGTGCCGCCCGTGATCTGGACTGGACGGGCAAGGCCGAGCGCCGTTTCCGTGGCCAGGGCGAGCCCTTGCCGCGCATCGATCCGTGGGCGTTCCCGTACTCGCCGGCCGGTCTCCTGGTGGCGATGGGCGATGCGGCGGTGAAGCGTGAGACCGCGCATCGCC
Source organism: Planctomycetota bacterium (assembly GCA_038231435.1). Lineage (GTDB taxonomy): Bacteria > Planctomycetota > UBA11346 > UBA11346 > UBA11346 > JACCZE01. The sequence continues at coordinate 150,184 of JBBRLJ010000003.1, read as the reverse complement.
TGGCGCGTCTCGCCGCAGTGGTGGCGGGCATCCAGGATGCGGCGGGCGACCTGCCCGTTGATCTCGCGTCGACACTCGTCCAGGCTCCGATCCAAGCGACGGACGTAGGGCATGACCGTCCGGCCGTGCGTTTCACCCGTCTGTCCGATGATCGCTTCCGCATCCAGCTCGATCCGGTTTCGCCGCTGCCGGAATTCCTGCTCATGGATCGGCTCCCAGCGCCGCAGCCGTCAGGGCCATGCGATCCAGGGCTGCATGCGACGTGGGTCGACGTCCAGCACGTCGTCATCGGTCCCGCGGCTCCGCAGGCGAACCAGTGATCGGCATCGACTGGTCCCGGCGCATGCCGTGCTGGATCAGTCGTGGAACGCGAAGGTCTCGGTGAGCAGCTTCTTCACCATCGTGGTCTCGGCGGTCTGTTCGGCCTTGTCGTTCAGGGAATCCTGGATCATGACGATGACCCCGTGGGTGGCGTCCTTCACCAGGTACACCTCCTGACAGAGGGTCGTACCGGCGGCGGTGATGTCGAGGGTCACCACCAGCTTCTTGCCCACCGCATCGATGGTACCGAAGGTCTGCCGGACGTCCTGCAGCACCACCTTCTGGCCGGCGTAATTCTGCTCGAGCTGCGCGATATAGTCAGTGTAGAACTGATCGATGGCCTCGTTCGGTTTCATCACGATCAGTACGTTATCGTTGCCATCGAGCGTCCACATCGGCGTCAATGGGTCGGCATCCGACTCGAAGGCGTGGCTCTTCGGGAAGTCGAAGCGGATGCCACGATAGTCGAACAGTTTGGTCGGCTTCTCGCGCACCGCGACCGCGACCGTCTTGCCGTCGACCTCGGCGGTGAATGCCCCGCCCGCCCGGCACGGGTAATCCTTCCCGGCGATGGTCACCACCAGTTCGCTCTGCGGAGGCGCATCAGGGGTGGCGGTGATGGTCTTGGGTTCGGCCTGCTCGGCCGGAGCCGGCGCGGTCTCCTCGGCGGAAGCGAGGCAGCAAGCGATCAGCAGCGGCATGACCGTGGAGATGGCACGGTGCGGCAGGAGTCGGCGGAGTTCACGCATCTTCATTCCTTGTTTCGTCCAGACTTTCCATCATCTCGGAGCAGGGAGCCGAGCGGATCCGTTTCACAGGCATAGCACCAACCTGAAGCGGAAGAAGGAGGTGGGTCCGCGGTAGCGACGACCGCCACGCTCACGGGCCCAGATCGTTGGCAAACATCCGAGTCTGGCCAGGATGGCGCCCATGGACTCCATCCAATGGTTTGGCGCCGGATTCGGCATCGTCGGCGCCTATCTCGTCGCCAGTTCGCACTCGCGCGTCCGCGCATGGGGATTCACCGGGTTCCTGATCTCAAACTTCTGCTGGATCGCCTGGGGCATGAACAGCGATGCCTTCGCGCTGGTGGTGATGCAGCTGGCGTTCTGTCTGACCTCGGGCCGCGGCCTACTGGTATCGCGCCGGCTCGCGCTCGCGGCCGGGAGGGCATGAGCATGGCCAAGCTCCCTGGTGGCAAGGCTGGCGTGACGGCGCCGGCATTCATCTTCGGCGTCGACCTCGACGGCGTCTGCGCGGACTTCTACCAAGGCATCAAGCCGATCGCCGCCGAGTGGCTCGGCGTCGCGCCATCGACGCTGACCGACGAGGTCGGTTTCGGCTTTCCCGAGTGGGGCCTCGACCGCGAGCCCGGCGCGTACGAGGACCTCCACCGTTTCGCGATCTCGCAGCGCGATCTGTTCCGCCGCCTGGCGCCCATGCGTGGCGCGGCGCGCGCCCTGCGCCACCTGTCCGCGCGCGGGATCAGGATCCGCATCATCACCCATCGCCTATTCATCAACCATTTCCACCAGCAGGCGATCAGCCAGACCGTGGCGTGGCTGGACGAACACGGCTTCCCCTACTGGGATCTCTGCTTCATGCAGGACAAGGCCGCGGTTGGCGCGGACCTCTACATCGACGATTCGCCGGCGAACATCAGCGCCTTGGTCGCTGCGGGGCATCGTACCATCGCCTTCACCAACTCCACCAACCGCGAGGTCTCCGCGCCGCTGCGCGCCGGGACCTGGGACGAGGTGGAGCGCATCGTCATCAGCGAGCAGGCGGCGTGGCGCAAGCACCAGCGCGGCCGCAGGCGCATCTCAGGACGCTGATCGGCCGTCATCAGGTGGCGTGCGCGTGCGCGCGTGCAGTTAGGGCACCGCTGTTGGAGGGAAGCAGTCGGCGCGCCGCATCAGGCGTTGGCGAACTCCGGAGAACGACGCGCGGCGCGATGCTCGGCCGTGGGTTCGTTATCCATGCGCGTCAGCCACAGGTCGGTGTCAGCGCTGGCGTCTCCCGTCAGCGAACGCCACAGACGCAGGCGCTGCACGTACTCGAGACGGATCTCGGCGCCGGGCCACGGGTGGTAGGCGGTGAGGTTGCGCATGACCTGCGGGTCACCGACGTCCGAGAGGTCGAACAGCCGGCGCTGGCGCACGCGTGGGTTCATGCGCAGCTTCAGCATGTAGCGCTGGTGGTCGGTGTGGTTCGGCTGCCCGCAATGCCAGATGCCATGGTGCGCGACCACCACCGTGCCGGCTGGACAGACCATCGGCAGCTGGCCGCTGATGTTCTGGTAGCGCGCGATGGTGGCCTCGTGCACGCGGCGGAAATGGCTGCCAGGCAGGAACAGCGTGCCGCCGGCCTCGCGCGGGGTGTCGTGCGGATAGTAGAAGAGCTGGATGTCGAAGGCCTCGAGGCGCGGATCGATGACCGCGTCGGCATGCCAGAATTGCGCGTCGACGTGGCGGGCGGGTACGACATGCACGGCCAGGTGATCTGGCGCGGGCGCTGGACCGACCAGACTGTGGATGATGCCCTGCACCGCCGGCAGGCGCAGCACGCGGCCGTAGCCCGGGGCGTCGGGGATGAACTCGTCGAGTGAGATCCCCTCGTTGTCGTAGCCCGTGCCGTCAAGGCCGCCCGCGCGCAGCTGGGCCATGGTCTGGTCGTTGAGCTCCGCCGGGACCAGCGCGTCGAAGCGCAGGAAGCCCTGGGCGACGAAGTCCGCCATCTGGCGTGATGTGAGGAGGGGGAGATCAGCGTTCATGGTCAGGCTCCGATTCCGGCACTGCCGGCGTCGAGGTCGATGAGGCGTTCGAGCACGAACTCGAACGGCAGGTACGAGGTGCGATGCTCCATGCCCGGATAGGGGGGATGCTGCTGCGCGACCTGGAGCACGCGCCAGCCATCTTGCATCGCTGCCACCACCGAGGCGTACGGTGGCTTGTCGCCGTCGCCCGAGGTGCGGCGGTCGCGGCCGGTGCCGTCGAAGAAGCTCCAGCCCACCGTCTGCGCGGTCGGATTGGGATGGGTCAGGTACAGGAAGAGCAGCTGCTGGCGTATGCGCCTGGGGGCGTCTGGTCCAACGGATTGGATCTGGGCAAGATCGGCGAGAGTCGCGGTCATTGGTCGCTCCTGGCTGGGTCCTGGAACGGATCCTAGGCATCGGCGACTCGTATGACCATGGCGGATGGCGATGGCGATATGGACGATTCCGCTATGCTACCGGCATGCCGCCGCCCATGGATGCCGTCGACCGTGGAGACTCCCTGCATCTGCGTGTATTCACTGCCAGAGATTCCGTGATCACCACGTCCTGGGACGAGGTCGGCGTCTGCAGCACCTATTGGCGCTATTATGTGAATTCCCGCTCTGGCGCCGCGGTGCGGATGTCCGATGGCAGCCTGCACCTGTTGAAGCCGCGGCAGGTGCACTTCATTCCCGCGTGGGTGCGCTTCGACCTGCTGAACGTCCGTCCGGTCGGGCACCTGTACATGCACTTCGACATCGTCGGCCTGCCCGGAACCCTGGTGCGCGAGATGTTCACCCGTCCAGTCGCGCTTCCGCTCGCCGGCGCGGTGCGCGCCACCGCCGACGATCTGCACGCGATCCTGGCGAGCGACGATCCGGCATCGCGACCAGCGGCGCTGTTCGCGGTCAAGGCGGCGCTGCACGCGGCGGTGGCGGCGTTGTTCTCGCGCCTGCCATCCGCGCACGCGCAGCGCATCGCCGCCGTGCTGCACGCGGACTCGCCGGTCGCTCCCGCGCTCCGCCATATCGAAGCCAACCTGACCGCGCCCTTGCGCCTGTCAGGACTCGCGCGGCTGTGCGGCTATGCCGAAGACCATTTCGCGCGACTGTTCCTGCGCGACGTCGGCCAGACGCCGGGCCAATACCTGATCGAGCGCCGCATCGCGATCGCTGCGCAGCGTCTGGTGCTCAGCGATGATTCGATCGACGACATCGCCGTCGCCTGCGGTTTCAGCGACCGCTTCTACTTCAGCCGCGTGTTCGCGCGGCGCATGGGCGTGCCCCCCGCCGCCTACCGGCGCGCCGAGCCGATCCCGCACGGGGATCCGACGCGACTCGCGCGTCCGCGACGCGGCAAGCTCTGAGGGCTCAACCGACGGCGCGAACCTCGAGCAGATTCTTGGTTGCAGAGGTGGTTGCTGCGGAGGCGTACGACGAACGCAGATGCGACACGGCGAGCGCCGCGCGCAGATTCGCGACCGTGACGCCGGCCGTCTTGGGCAGGAAGGTGATCACCCGCGGGGACCCGGGCAGCAGCAGGAAGCTGTTGTCCGAGTAGTTTCCGGGGATGCCGCCCGCCTCGAGCGTCACGTAGAAGGCTGGGGCATCGCTCGACAGCGTCACCTCGATCGCCTCGCCCCGCGCAACCACCGCCATCTCGACCTGCGCGTCTGGAAGCTCGTAGCGCTTCGGCTCGGCGAACAGGTGCTCGTTCTCATGTCTGACCAGCCGCCTGTGGGTTCCCGAGATCTGTCCGGCCAGAACAACGCGCAGGAAGCGGCGGGTCGGATCGGCCCCCGCCAGGCGTTCGATCGGATAGGTCTGCAGGCAGGTGGCGGACAACGGACGGAGCTTGGCGGCGAGCGGCAGCCGCTCGATCAGGCCGCCGTCCAGTCCGTGCACGTCCACGTGCACGGTCGCGTCGCAGGCGCTGGCGCCGTCATTCGATGCCCAGATCTCGACCCGGCCTTCGCGCTGAAAGCACATGGCGATGACCGGCGAGAAGAAACGCTTGGCATGATGATGGAGCTGCTTCCACGCGCCGCCGTATTCGATCGACGACCATGAGGCCACCGGCCAGTTGTCGTTGAGCTGCCAATACAGGGTGCCCATGCATGAGGGGGTCTGCGAGCGCCAGAATTCCACCGCCAGCTTGATCGCCAGGGCCTGCTGAAGCTGCGACAGCCACAGGGTGTTGGCGAAGCCCTCGGGCATGCGGAAGTAGCGGCTGAACATCTCCATGATCTTGCGGTTGCCGTCGGGATTGCGCTGATGGTGCTCCATCACCGGCGAGGTGACATTGAAGTCGGCCGGCTCGGCGTAGGTGCGCACGGTGGAGAGCGACGGGAAGGACTGGTATCCGAACTCAGAACAGAAGCGCGGCGTGACCTTGTAGTAGGAGTCGAACGGCTTGCCACCGTGCCAGACCTCCCAGTAGTGCATGTCCCCCTTGGTGTCCTCGTGCCAACCGTCAGAGAAATCGCCCGGCCCCGAGCATGGCGAGCTGGGCCAGAAGGTGCGGGTGGGATCGCATTCGGCGATGGTCTTGCGCAGCACGCCATGGTTCAAGCGGTCCCAGTTGATCGCGTAGCGCAGCGGATTGGTCTTGGTCTCCGGATAGAGGTTCCAGGCGTTCACGACTTCGTTGTCGCCGCACCACAGCGCGATCGAGCAATGGTCGCGCAGGCGCTTGATCTGGTGCGAGACCTCGGCGCGCACGTTCTCGAGGAAGTCCTCGGTCGCTGGATAGATCGAGCAGGCGAACATCATATCGTGCCAGATCAGCAGGCCCTTCTCGTCGCAGAGGTCGTAAAACTCATCGCGTTCGAACTGCCCACCGCCCCACACCCGGATCATATTCATGTGCACGGCGGTCGCGCTCGACAGCAGATCGTCGTAGACCGCGCGGGTCTGCCGCGCCGGCAGCGCGTCGGCGGGTATCCAGTTGGCGCCCTTGCAGAAGATGTCGACGCCGTTGACGCGGAAGGACATGCTGATGCCGCGTTCGTCGGGCTTGTTGAGCAGCTCGATGGTGCGCAGGCCGATGCGCTTGCGCACCGTCTGGCCATCGAGGGCGACACGCAGGGCGTACAGAGGCTGGTCGCCATGGCCATTCGGCCACCACAGGCGCGGCTCGGCGATGGCGATGGTGGTGGTGACATGGTTGGCGCCGGCCACGAGTTCGACCTCGCGCGTGACGATCCGCCCGCCGAGCTCGACCTCGAGCGTCGTCGATCCCGCCGCGGGAGCCCAGCATTCGACGGTCACATCCACGTCGCAGGCCGTGGGGCCATGGCGCTGGACGGTGTGCATATAGTCGATGCGCGCGTTGTCGACCGCCTCGATGCGGATGTCGTCGTAGATGCCGCACACCATGATGGCCGGACCCCAGTCCCAGCCGGCGTGGCACTGCGTCTTGCGGATGATGTTGATGTTGGGCAGTTTGTTGCAGATGGAGCTGTACGGCACCGCGTACGGCAGCTTGGCATGGCGGGCGGCGGCCTCGCGCACCGACGAGCGGAAACGGATGGCGATGCGGTTCTCGCCGGGGACCAGCCTGCCCGCCAGGTCGAAGCGCCAGCGACGGTGCTGGTTGTCGGTGGACCCGAGGTGCTCACCGTTGATGGCGATCTCGGCGAACGTGTCGAGGCACTCGCAGGTCAGCACCACCGAACGCGCGCCGAGCAGCGCTGCGTCCGACGCGCGATCCAGGATGAAGGAGCGTTCGTAGATCCAGTCGCTCTCTCCAACCCACTGCACCGCGTCCTCGTTGCGGCCGGTGTACGGATCAGGGATCCGCCCGGCTGCGATCAGCGCGCTGTGCGCGTCGCCCGGGACCGGGGCCGGGATGCACTCGTCGGAGCGGTCTCCACGCAGCGTCCAGGTGCCGGTGAGGGAGAGGCTGGCCATGGGGGATCCTCGATGCGGAGGATCGGCGCGCGGGCTCGACGAGCCGACACCTCCGACCGATGACGGATGGTGCCCTCGCGCGCCAGGGATGTCCACGGCGACGCGAAATTATGGACACATTGCTCGCGCGTCGACGAGCCTTGGGGGTCGCCCGCGTGGCTCCTGCCGGTCTATCCCGCAGCAGCCCGCAGCAGCCCGCAGCAGCCCGCGTCAGCCCTGGACACGTCGTCGAATCGAGAGCTGGCCCAGCAGCAGCGCGGCCAGCAGCAGTCCCGCGGCGCCGCCGAAGCCGCAGCCGTGGCTGCCCTGGGCCTGGGTGGTGGCGGCATCGGCTTGGATCGCCTGCTTCGGCACGCCCGTGCTGGACCACATCAGGCGCGCGACCGCGCTGCCGCCATGATCATAATATTCCATGCGGATCGACGCGGCGATGCCAGCGGTGAGGGTGACCACGGCGCTGTACTCGGTTGCGGCCTGATCGACCCAGTGATCGATCACCAGGACGCCGTCGACCCATAGGCGAACGCCATCGTCGCCAGTGGCGAAGAAGGTGTAGGAGCCCGAGGTGGCGGGCGTCGCCATGCCTGTCCAGCGCGCACTGAAATTGTCGACGCCGATCGCTGCGTCGGGTGATCCGGCACCCCAGTCGAAGTCGATGGCTGACACCCCCGCGCTCACGTACGAGCCGGTGAGGTCGATGGTGTGGAAATACTGGGTGGCGAAGCCGCCGGTGCCTGTTGCCGGCGTGCCGGTTCCAGTACCCGTGCCCGTTCCGGTGCCGGTTCCGCTGGGCGCGGTCCATGAAACCGTGATCGCATCGGTCGCGGTGTTGCCGGCCGCGTCCGAGGCGGTGACGGTGATGATGTTGCTGCCGGCTTGCAGAGCGATGGACGGGACGCTCCACGCGCCGGTTCCCGAGGCGTTGCCTGAACCGCCGCGATTGCTACTCCAGGTAACGTTGGTGACGCCCACGTTGTCCGATGCCGTTCCTCCCAGCGCCATCGACGCGGAGCTGGCCGTCCAGGTGGCGGCGGCGGTCGGAGAGGTGATGGTCACCGCGGGCGGCGTGCCGTCGACGGCTCCGGCCTGCTGGGTGACGTCGAGACTGTCGCTGAAGGTGGTATTGCCCGCCCAACCGACGGACGACCAGCTGGTGCCGGTAGCGAGCGCGCGCATGCGCACGGTCTGGCCAGCGCGCAGCGTCACCGGGCCGAAGCTCCAGCTCGCGGTCCCGGCCGCGGTTCCAGCCTGGTAGCCGGCCTCGCTGGAGTCGGTGTTGGTGTACTGCCAGGCGACGCTGGTGACCGAGGCGATGGCCGAGGCGTCGCCGGCGAACGAGGCAGTAGCCTGGTTGGTCGTCCACGCGGCCGATGCGGTGGGTGAGGTGATGTGCACCGCCGGGGCCACGCTCTGAGGAGCCGAGCGGCGCTGCGCCACCATCCAATCGAACAGCGGTGGCGTGGCGTACGCCTGGGTCCAGATCCCGTGGTTGCCGAAATCGTAGCGCGTGTAGATGGGCTCGCCGCCGACCGTGCGCATGGCCGCGATGGCGCCGTCATCGGCGCCCACGCCCACCACGCCGTCATCGTTGGCATGGAAGCACCACAACGGCACGGTCTTGAAGGAGGCGTAATTGCCAGCTCCCCAACCCGACTGGGGGATGGCGCACGCGAACAGGCCGCCGTGGTTTGCCATCATCGCCCAGGTGCCAGCGCCGCCCAGCGAGATGCCGGTGATGTAGATGCGGTCGGGATCGATGGCGAACGACGACGGCAGCTGCTGGATGATGGCCGCGAGATTGGTCTCCATCTGCCCATCGCCCCAATCGATGTTGCCGGGACATTGCGGCGCGATGAAGAAGCACTTCTGCTTCGCCTGGTTGGTGTCGGACAGGAAGATCCAGCTGCCCTGGCAGTTTCCCGCCAGCTGTGCGGCGTTGTCGGTGCCGCGTTCGCCGATGCCGTGCAGGAAGATGATCAGCGGATAGGTGGTCCCGGCCTGCAGGCTCGCAGGGGAATACATGCGGTAGGGCACGGTCAGCCCGCCGGCGGTGTAGCTGCGAAACGCGAAATCGCTCGCGGTCACCGATGCCGACAGCGGCGAGGTGAAGAGGGCGAAGATGATCACGCAGAGCGCCGCACGGAGGAGAGTTGGCAGCATCATCGGCTCCTGGATTTCGGGGATGGTTTCGCGCTGTGACGGAATGGCCGACCGGCGGCGTTTGCCTGGCCCCATCCGACCACCGTACCCGAAAAGGGATTCCCGCCACCATACGCGTGAAACCTGAACAGGTCGGCGCCCGCCTGTGTCACCGGGTAGGCCGGCAAAAACCCATGGGAGACCGCAGGTTCCCGTTGCCGGCGGGTGCGTTACGCCGACTTGGCGAACGGAAGCTGCGACTTATGAAGGGCCCCAGCCCTCGGGGCGCGGGTCACTCCTTGGATAGCGCGTCGATCCGCCAACGTACGAACTCGCGCTCGAAGGTGTTGGCGTACGAGCGGAAGCAGGGGAGCCGCGAGTAGGCGAGGTAGTCCCGCGACGCTTCGTCGCGCTGATGATGGCAATCCGCGCGCAGCGCACGGGCGAACAGCAGCCGTTCCTTCGCCAGGTAGCGGTACGGCTGGGCCTCGAACGCGGGTTCGTCGATGGTGCCGGCGATGAACGAGGCCAGGTGCCACATGCGCTGCCGGCAGCGGAAGGGGGTCGCCAGGGTCTTGGCGAACGCTCCCGGGCCGTCGCTGGTCTCGCCCGTGATCATGCGCAGCGCAGAGGGGAAGATGTCGCGCTCGAACATCAGGTATTCGTTGCCCTCCGGAACCTTGGCGGCATCCAGATCGTCGAGCAGCGCTCGCGCTCGGACGGTGTCCCCCGCCACCAGTCGATGCAAGACCACCCGGTACAAGGCGGGGTATTCATGGGGATACTTCTCCACCACCTCGTCGAGCCGTCCGGTCTCGACCAGCATCACTGCCTGGAGTCCGTTGCCGGGTTCGAGTGTTCCGATCTCGGCGGGCCTACCCAAGGCGATGAGGGCGTCGGCGCATTCCCAGATCGAATAGCGGTACGACGCGAGCACTTCCTCGTACCTGCCCGCGAGCACCAGCGCGTGGGCGCGGAATTCGCCGTGCGCGCCAGGGTTCGCGAGCACCGCCGCGTACTCGCCGCGATCCATGAGAACCTGGAGGTATCCGTACGAATCCGGGCTCTCATCCCCCCGACCGAGATCCATGAGCGCGACGCCCTTCACCAGGGGATCGTGGGCGAATCGCGCCAACGCCTCGTCGTACTTGCCCATCTTGATCAGCGCTATGCCGACCGTGGTCGATCGCGGTGGGTAGCGCTCGACGATGTCGCGGAAGAGGCCGAGGTCCTCGAGCACCCCCGGCGAGGTGAACACGTAGGTGTTCTTCCACCACGCCGTGCCATAGCGGTCGCCCCAGAGATGGAGCTCGTCGAGGGTGGCGTGGATGCGCTCGACGACGCCCGCGGGGTGGAGCGGTTCCCTGACTCCCCCGCTCTCCACGTTCTCGAGCTCGGAGAGGTGGGCATCGGCCAGCTGGGCGATGACTCGCTGGAGGATGGCGTGGCCGCGCCACTGCACGAGCGCTTCGCGCAGGCGGGCCGCTTCCGCATCGTCATGGCGCTCCCGGCTCACCTGCAGCAGTTCATAGAGCGCGTACGGGGTGAGCTGGTCGCGTGGGCGGTCCTGCACGAACGATGCGAGCTGCGTGGCGCCGCGATCCACGGCTCCGGAGCGCAGCGCGCATACCGCCATGCGGAAGCTGGCGACGCGGGCGAGGTCGGTCCCGGAATACGCCATGCCGATGTCCTGGTACTGCGATTCCGCGCGCGCGTAGTCGCGGATCTGCATCAGTTTGTCGGCCACCGCGATCGGCGAAATCCGCTGCGGCATTGGTTTGTGCGAGACCCGCACGTGCGAGATGATCACCTCGGAATTCTCCACGCAGTCGAATCCGAATGCGCTCGACGCGTCGCCGTAGGCCATCGCCGGATTCTCGTCGTCGAAGATGGTCGTGCCGTCGATGCGCAGGCGCAGCCGCGAGCCTTCCTTCTCCATCGCGAAGCGGTACGGGTGGCCGGCCTCGAGCGGGTGGGCCAGGTAGTCGCAGTCGAGGATCGCGTACTTGGGCATGGTGGTGAGCGAGACATACGCGGAGTTCGACCACGAACCGATGTGGAAGGTGTAACCTGACAGGCGGTCATGGCCGCCGATGAAGCAGTTCAGATCGAGCTTGGAGACCGGTGAGGTGTATTCCCATTCCACGCGTACATCGCCAGTCAGATCGCCCCGATAGGTGAGGTCGGTGTAGCCATGGCCGCCAAGCAGTCGCACGTGGCCGTCCTCGATCGAGAGCCGCTGCGAATCCAAGGGCAATTCGACGAACGCGGTGTCTCCCGGATACCCCGTCATGCCCATCCACGACGCGGCGATGGATTTCGGCGTCGCATGGGAGAAGTCCTCGGTGTACACCACGTGCCAGTCGGCGCGCTCCTTCGATTTCTCGACCAGGAAAGCGCCGGAGACCGCGGCGATGACCGCGAGCAACGCCGCCGAGACCCAGAACAGCCTCGCATTGTGGCGGTACCAGCGCCGGCAACGGTCGAGCAGGGTGTCCGATCGCGCCGACACCGCCAGGCCCGCCTGGTACGCCTCCAGGTCGTCGAGCATCGCCTTGGCGTTCGCGTAGCGAGCCTCGGGGGCCGAGGCCAAGGCACGCAGGGTGATGGCCATCAGCGCCGGTGGAATACCGGCGCGCTCATCGGGCGAGGGAGCATCGATGAGGCCATCGCGCTTCTTACGCCACAGCTCATTCTCGTCGTCGGCCATGAGCGGATAACGCAGCGTCAGCATGTGCAGGAGCGTCCCGCCCAGGCAGTACACGTCACTGCGCTCGTCGGCGTGGCTGCGCCGAGCCTGCTCGGGGCTCATGTACAACGGGGTCCCGTAGAGGTGCTCGCCGGGCTTCGTCGTGTCGAGCAGGATCGCGCTGCCCCAGTCGATGAGCAGCACCTCGCCGAACGTGCCGAGCATGATGTTCGCCGGCTTGACGTCCTGATGCACGATGCGGTGATGATGAGCGTAGGCGAGGGCGCTGCACACGTCGATCGCGATCGAGACCATGCGGCCGATGTTGGAGATGTGCTCATTTCGCGAGGCGGGCGTGGAAGCGTCGATGGCATCGGCGAGGGAACGGCCCTCGATCCGCTTCATGGTGAAGTACACCTGCCCGCGCTGGTCGACGGCGATTTCGTGCACCGGGAGCACGTTGGGATGTTGGAGCGAGGCGGTGATGCGCGCTTCGTTGAGGAACGCCTTGAGGGAGTCGCGGTCGTCAGCCTGGCGTGCCAGGTATTTGAGGGCGACCGGGCGATCGAGGTCGCGATCGCGCACCGAGTAGATCCTGCCGTTGCCGCCGGCGCCGAGCATCTCGCCGAGTTCGTAGCGGGTCTCAGTACCGTCGGGGACGCCGTCGAGATGGAGCATCGAGGCGAGGCTGGGATGCGCGAGCGCAGGAGGACCGTCGTCTCCGACGGGGACCGCGATCGGCTCGGGGATCGATCCGGCGATGGCCACGGTCCGGGTCATCCGGCCGATCGCGTCGGAAGGCGATCCCATGGCTCAGTATACCCCAAGCGGCCAATGCCGGCCACTACTCGATGCCGATGGCACTCGGCCCCACCCCCGGATCACGGCTTGGACAGCACGTCGATGCGCCAGCGCACGAATTCGCGCTCGAACAGCACCGGATACGAAGGGAAGCACGGCGAGGCCGCGTATTCCCGATACCGCGCCAGGGCCTCGGAGCCGTTCCGATGGCAGTCGGCGCGCAGGGCCTGCGCGAACACCAGGCGTTCCTTGGCCAGATAGCGGTACGGCTGGGCGTTGAACGCCGCCTCGTCGATGGTCCCGGCGATGAACGCCGCGAGATGCCACATGCGCTGCCGGCTCTGGTAGCGGTGGGCGAGGGTCTCTGCGAATGCACCGGGCCCGTCTCCGGTCTCTCCCGAGATCATGCGCAACGCGTACGGGAAGACGTCGCGCTGGAACATCAGGTAGTCGCCGCCAGCCGGTACCTGGGCGATGGCCAGATCGTCGAGCAGTGTCCGCGCCTTCGCGGTTTCGCCCTGCATCACGTAGTGCAGCACCACCCGATAGAGGGCGTCGTACTCGCCGGGATACTTCGCCACCACCTCGTCCAGCCGGCCGGTCTCCAGCAGCATGCGCGCCTGCGTCGAGTCCGACGGGTCGATGGCGCCGATCTCCTCGGGCCTGCCGAGGGCTACCAGGGCGTCGGCGCAGTCCCATGACGAATAGCGGTAGTCCGCCGCCACTTCCTCGTATTTCCCGGCCAGCAGCAAGGCGCGGGCGCGCATGTAGGTGCGCACCCGCGGATCCGCAAGCGCTTCGGCGTACCTGCCGCTATCGAGCAGGATCTGCCAGTGCATCCACGATCCCTCATCCTCGTCCTCGCGGCCCTGATCGGCGAGCGCGGCGCCGCGAAGGAAGGGATCGTGGGGGAAGCGCGCGAGGAGCTCGCCGTACAGCCCCATGCGCAGGAAGGCGATGCCGACGGTGGTCGACTGGGGAGGATAGCGGTCGGCGACGTCACGATGGTGTCCGAGGTAGTGCAGCACGTCGGGCGAGCTGAACACGTACGAGTTCTTCCACCACGCGGTCCCGTAGCGATCACCCCACAGGTGCAGCTCGTCCAGCGTGGCATGGATGCGCTCGACGATGTCGGGCCGGTAGAGCTGATCGCTGACCTTGGCCACCTTCGCAGTCGCGAGCTCGGGCAGGTGATCTTCGGCCAGCTGGGCGATGACGCGCTGGAGGATGGGATGTTCGCGCCAGCGCACCAACGCTTCACGCAAACGTGCCGAGCGCGCGTCGTCGTGATGGCGGCGGCTGGCATCGAGCAGCTCGTAGAGCGCATATGGCGCGAGCGTGTCGTCGGGGTGGGCCGCCACGAATGCTTCGAGTTGCTTCACTCCGTTGGCTTCGTCGCCGGAGCGGATGGCGCACACCGCCATGCGGAAACCGGCGGTCTGGGCGAGCTCGGTACCCGGGTAGGAGGTCATGATGTCCAGGTACTGCGATCCCGCCCGGGGGTAGTCGTGGATCTGCAGCAGCTTGTCCGCCACCGCCAACGGCGAGATCTTCTGTGGGATGGGCTTGTGCGAGACGCGCACGTGCGTGACCACCAGATCGGAACCATCGACGCAGTCGAATCCGAACGCGCTCGAGGCGTCGCCGTACGCCATCGCCGGATTCTCGTCGTCGAAGATGGTATTCCCGTCCATGCGCAAGCGCAGGCGTGAGCCCTCCTTCTCCATCGTGAAGCGGTAGACGCGGCCGGTCTCGAGCGGATGTGCGAGATAATCGCAATCGAGGATCGGGTACTGGGGTCCGGTGGTGAGCGCCACGTAGGCCGGATTCAACCACGAGCCCACGTGGAAGGTATAGCCGGTCCAGCGGTCGTGCCCGCCGATGAAGCAATTGAGGTTCTGGTTGCCCTTGGGCTGGGAATAATCCCATTCCACGCGCACATCGCCGAAGAGATCGGCGCGGTACGACAGTTCGGTGTAGCCGAGTTCCCCGATCAGGTGCACGCACCCGTCCTGGATCGAGAAGCGTTTCGAGGTCAGCGGTATCTCGTGGAAGCCATCGTCGCCTGGATTCCCGTTCAGGCCCATCCACGTGGCGGCCAGCGACGCGGGCGTGGCGTGCGTGAAATCCTCATCGTAGACCACGTGCCAGGCGGCATGTTCCTTGGACTTCTCGACCAGGAAGGCGGCCGAGATCGCGGCGATGGCCGCGGCGGATGAGCATGCGATCCAGAACACCCGGGCGTTGGCGCGGTACCAGCGTCGGAAGCGCTCGAGCAGCGTGTCCGAGCGCGCGCTCACCGCCATGCCGGCCTGGTAGGCCTGCAGGTCGGCGAGCATGGCGGAGGCGTCGGCGTAGCGCGCCTCGGGCGAGGGGGCCAGGGCCTTCAAGGCGATGGCGAGCAGCGCCGGCGGGGTCTGGGCGCGCTCATCGGGAGTGGGCGGATCGATGCGGCCTTCGCGCTTCAGCTTCCACAACTCGTCCTCGTCCCAACACATGGTCGGGTAGCGCAGCGTGAGCGCATGGAACAGGGTCGCGCCCATGCAGTACACATCGCTGCGTTCGTCGGCGTGGCTGCGCTGTGCCTGCTCTGGGCTCATGTACAGCGGCGTGCCATAAAGGTGCTTGGCGGCTCCCGGCTTGTCGAGGGCCATCGCGCTGCCCCAATCGATGAGCAGGACTTCACCGAACTTCCCGAGCATGATGTTCGATGGCTTGACGTCCTGGTGCACGATGCGGTGGTGATGGGCGTAGGCGAGCGCGCTGCAGACATTGATCGCGATCGACACGATACGGCTCGAAGACGAGATCAGTTCGTCGCGCGCTTCGGAGGTCGACGCGTCGATGGCATCGGCGAGCGATCGCCCCTCGATGCGCTTCATGGTGAAGTACACCTGCCCACGCTGGTCGACCGCGATCTCGTGGACCGGGAGCACGTTCGGGTGCTGGAGCGAAGCGGTGATGCGCGCCTCGTTGAGGAAGCTCTCGAGGACGTCGTCGCTGCCGACATCCTGGTGTGACAGGTATTTGACTGCGATCGAACGGTCGAGATCGCGATCGCGGACGGCATAGATGCGGCCGTTCGCGCCGGCGCCGAGCAGCGAGCCGATCTCGTAGCGGTGCTCGTCGCCAGTGGCGGGGGCCTTGCGATGCAGCTGGGATGCGATGCTGGGATTCGCGAGCGCCGGCGGCTGGTCGCCAGATGCCGGGACCGTGGAGACGGCTGGGGGAGGAAGCGGGGCTGATCCAGCGATGGCCACGGTCTGCGTCATCCGGGCGGTCGCGGCGGAGGGCAGCCCCATGTCGTAGCATACCCCATGCGAGGGACCTCGGCCATAGCTCGGGTGTCTCATCCACCCAGTGCCCGGGCCCGCTGGCGCATCGGCCCGGCGATGCGCCAGGAGCGGTGGAATGCATGACTATGGCGTGCTCGGGCGTGGTTCGCCGCAGGACTATCGCGGCCCAGAGACTTCCCAGGCGTGCGCCGATCGCGCGAATCGTCAAGCCCGCCCGTGACACCCGCCCGATGGCGGCAACGTGCTCTGGAGACAGCCCATGCTCGATGAGAACGACATCGTATCCGCCGCCCGCGAGGGATCCCATGACGCCTTCGCGTCGCTGGTGGGGCTCCACCATGCGCGCGTTCGCGGCTACCTCGCGCGCTGGGTCCGCGACGCCGCGACCGTCGACGATCTGGCTCAGGAGGTCTTCATGGCCGCCTGGCGCAACTTGCCGAGCTTCCGGGAAGAGGTCCCGTTCGGCGCCTGGCTGGCCGGCATCGCGCGCAACCAGGCCTTGGCGAGCCTGCGCGCCCATCGACGCCGTCTGAGCCGCGACGCGGACATGCTCGCCGAGGCCATCGCCGGCTGGCGCATCGACGCTCTCGAGGCCGATGCCGATCGCCTCTCTGACCGTCTGCAGGAGAGCGAGGCGCTCGGCATCTGTCTCGGCGCCTTGTCCGAGACCCAGCGCGAGCTGATCGAAGAGCACTACTTCGCCCAGCGCTCGTGCGCCGAGATCGCTGTAGCCCGTGACCAGGGGCACGGCGCGGTGCGCATGGCGTTGATGCGCGTGCGGCAGGCGCTGCGCGCATGCCTCGAGCGCCGTCTCGGCGCCCAGGCGGCCACATGAATCGCGCCGAAGCCGTCGATTGCTGGCTCTCCCACCTCGATGGCGCGGCGCTCTCGCCGCGTCAGCAGCGCGAGCTGGTGGTCCTGATGGCGGAGGACCCGAGCCTGCGCACCACGCTGCTCGAGGATGGCGCCTTCGACGGCATGCTGCGCATCGCGGCCGGTGGTGAGGACTCCGGCGCCGCCTTCACCGCCGGCGTGACCAAGCTGGTCAAGGCGCAGGATGAGGGTGATCAGTTTCGCGAGTCGATGCGCAAGCGCCTCCAGCGGCCGTCGTCGCGCCGGCGCGTCAGCCCCGGGCGGCCTTCGCGTGGGCTGTGGCCCATCGCGGCCATCCTGGCCGCCGCCTGTATCGCGGTCTTCGTCGCGACCGAGGCGCTGCCATGGCTGACTGGACACGCTTCCGATCAGGCGACCACGGATCTGCCGACACTGGCGGTGCTCGAAGCTGGAGCCGAGGCGCGCCACGGTGGCGAGAGCATCGCCGTCGGTTCGGCGCTGCATGGCGGTGATCGCCTGGACAGCCATGCCGGACGCGTCGTCCTGGCATGGAGCGATGGCACGCGTGCCGATTTCTCACCCGCGACCGTCGCTAGCATCGCCATCTCCGCATCACCGTCCTCTGCTGGAATTTCTCCGGGGAAGCGGCTCGAGCTCGAGTCCGGTTCCCTCACCATCGTCGCGGCCCGCCAGGACCATGAGCGACCCCTGGTGATCTCGACCACGCACGCAGACGCCACCATCGTCGGTACCCGCTTCGTCATCGCCGCCACCAGCGCGGCGACGCGCCTCGATGTCGACGAAGGCGTCGTGCGGTTCTCGTCCAAGGAGCCCACGAAGAAGGCCTCCAAAGGAGGCGACCACGGCGACCACGGCGACCAAGGGACGAGCATCGATATCGCCGCCGGGCAGCGTGGAGTCGCCGATACGACTGGCGCGCGCCTCGTCCCTCGCCCGCTGCTCGCTTGGCATCGCGAGGACCTCGCGGCCCCGAAGGGTCTCGCGCATGGGCATGTCGGAGCGGGGCCGGATGGCCAGCGTTGCCTGGTCGCCGACCAGTTCTCCGTTCCTGGTCCAAACGGAACCAACGCCTCGGTGATGGCCGTCGCCATCGATGTGCCGCGCGGTGTCATGCCCTTCGACCCTGGCATCCAGGTGGCCTGCACCGTCTGGTTGAGCGCGGATCTCGCCTGGGCCGGCTTCCTCCTACAGGAGGCCACGCACCTGGACAATTCGCAGTGGCACATCCCCCTCGATCGCCGCGGGCAGTGGGTGCCGATCACGTTCCGACTCGCCGATCTCGTCACCACCGGCCACTCGGCGATGATCAGGCCCGGAGAGGACATCACCTACGTAATGATCCAGTCGTTCGTGGCGCCGAAGGGCATCCTCTACGTCTCGGACATCGAGGTCATGCCGCCGTCCTCAATCTCACCAACCGCCGCGCCGCTGGCCGCTCCGTCCGCGAATCCCTGATCCACGCCCTTTCCGTTCTGGGAGAACCATCATGCCCCGTCAGATCCTCGTCCTCGTGGCCATGCTCTTCCTTTCCGCCGCCGCCCGGCTCCACGGCGCGGTGACCACGGCGGACTTCAAGGGCAGTGGCGACGTCGGAGATCCGCTCATGAGCTACACCGCCAACGGCGTCACCACTCCGTACCGGCTCTACACCCCGGCCGGGCTTCAGGCGGGCACCCGGTATCCGCTGGTCGTCTTCCTGCACGGCTACGGCGAACGCGGCTCGGACAACCACGCCCAACTTACCGGCGGGTGCCAAGGCAGCTGGAATTTCCTCTCCGACGCGAACCAAGCCAAGCAGAAGTGCTTCTTCCTCGCGCCGCAATGCACCGTTGGAGTGGGGTGGGACAATACCGGGGATACCCGCGCCAACGATAACGTCGCGGCCATCGTCCAGCAGCTCTCGTCGAGCCTGGCGATCGACGCCAACCGGATCTACCTCACCGGCATCTCGGGCGGCGGTGGCGGCGTGTTCTGCCTCCTCGGGATCCATGCCAACCTGTTCGCATGCGCCATCCCGCAGTCCGCCAACAACTGGACCGGCGATACCTCGAGCTATCGCGATCTGCCATTGTGGTGCTTCCACGCCCAGGACGACACCACCGTCGGGTACAACTGGGCTTCCGATCCCGCGATCGCGGACATGCGCCGGCGTGGCGGCAATCCCGTCTATACGCTCTATTGGTACGGCGGGCACGGCATCTGGCCCACTGCCTACGCCACGCCACCGCTGTTCGACTGGATGGTGGCCCAGCGTCGCGGTGTCCCCGCTGCTCCCTCGCCGGCCGTCGTCATCGGTTCGCCGACCAACGCCACGGCGTGGACCACGTCGTCGACCACGGCGAGCTTCTCGGGAAGCGCGTCGTCCGATGCGCTGGTCAGCGGCGTGCGCTGGGATTACACCAACAGCGACGGCAGCGAGCCCGGCTATCAGCAGGGTAACGCCTCGGGAACGTCGAGCTGGTCGTTCGGACCAGTGAGCTTGCGCACGAACGCGACGGTGCGCATGCGCGTCACCGCGAGCGGGACGAGCTGGAGCGCCAATCTCGCCGGCGGCACCACCTTCAGCGATACCGTGATCATCACCCAGCAGGCCGGAGCGGCGAACACCGCGCCCACGGTGTCGAAGCCCGCCAACCAGACCGCGAACGCCAACGCCGTGATCGGGCCGGTCGCGGTCACCGTCGGCGACGTCGAGACCTCCGCCGGAGCGCTGGCGCTGTCCGCCTCCTCGTCGAATACCGCGCTGCTGCCCGCATCCGGCGTGGCGCTCGGAGGCAGTGGGGGAGCCAGGACGGTGACCCTGACCCCGTCCGCAGGCCAGACCGGTTCGAGCACGGTGACGCTCACGGTCACCGATGGCTCCGGCGCATCCGCCACCTCGACGTTCATCGCCACCTGGAACGCGATCCCAGATACCACCGCGCCAGTGGTCACCATCACCTCGCCAAGCAGCGCCCCATCCTATACCGCGACCTCGGCCACCATCGCCATCGGCGGCTCGGCTTCCGACGCCGTGGGCGTCGCCTCGGTGGCCTGGAGCTGCGACCGGGGCGGCAGCGGCGCCGCTTCGGGCACCACCTCCTGGAGCGCCTCGGTGGCGCTGCAATCCGGCGCGAACGTGATCACGGTCACCGCGCGCGACGCCGCCAACAACGCCTCGACCGACACCATCACGGTCTCCTGGACGCCGCCCGCGAACACCGGAACCTTCTCCGCCCAGTACTACGCCACGGTCGATCTCAGCGGCGCGGCGATAGCGGCCACCGTGCCTGCGATCGATTTCGACTGGGGCTACGGCGCTCCAGCCGGCATGCCGACGGACAACTTCAGCGCGCGTTGGACCGGTACCGCCACGCCGACGACCAGCGGCACCTACACCTTCTATACCACCACCGACGATGGCGTGAACTTGTGGGTGGGTGGGCAACGCGTGATCAGCCACTGGATCGACCAGGGACCGACGGAGTACGCGGTCGACATCGCGCTGACCGCCGGCGTGCCCGTGGCCATAACCATGGAGTATTACGAACGTGGCGGCGGCGCGACGGCCAAGCTGTACTGGTCGAGCGCCGGCGTCGCCAAGCAGCCGGTGCCGCCCTCGGGCTCCGCTGGCTACCGTTTCCTGGTCGACTTCGGCGTTGCCACGCGCACCACCGCTGGCTGGAACAACATCACCGATCCCACCGCCGGCTCGGTGATGGCGGTCAGCGATGCTGGTGTCGCGACCGGTGCTCAGGTCAGGATCATCGACGGCTTCGCGGGCACCAACGAGTACGGCGTGAACGTCGACGCGCGCTATCCCGCCACCGCCTCGGCCGACACCTTCTGGCTCGGGTCGGGCAAGGCCCGTGGCGAGGTGGTGCTGGCGAACCTCAGCCCCACCCTGGTCTATGACATCAAGGCCTTCGGCTCGCGCTCGCAGGTGAGCGACGACCGCTCGACGCTGTACACCATCGGCTCCGCGTCTCGGACCCTGAATGCGGCGAACAACTCCTCCGCCACGGCGGATTTCATCGGCGTGGTACCGGCGGCGGATGGCACCATCCACCTGGTGATCGCGCCCGGCGCGACCTCGACCTATGGCTACGGATACCTGAACGTGCTCGAGGTCGTCGCGCGCGTGAGCGGTAGCGCCGCCGCCACCGATGTGGCGATGGTTGACGGGCAGGGATCCGGTCGCTGTGGTCTCGGCACCGGCTTGGCGGTCCTGCTCATGGCCGGCTTGGCTCTGCTGCGCCCGCGGGCGCGACTCGACCTCGGCCGCTGACCCGGTCTCAACGGCGCATCTCCCGGGGGATGGTCCAGCGCAGCGTCTGGCGGCCGCCGCTACGCGAACGGATGGCGCGCGCGGGAAGCCTCCCGAGCGCAATGCTCCCTGGCAGTGATGCCCTGGCCTCGCGGCCTTGGACATCGATCTCGATGTCGCCGACGGGAGTGGGCACGCAGGCGCTCGCCCATTCCAGATCGCCCAGGCGGGGATCGATGACCACCGAAGACCAGCCGTCGGCGAGCGGTCGCACGCCGCAGATCTCGGCCGGCAGCAGCGCCGCCGGTCCGGCGCTCCAGGCGTGGCACAGGCTCTTGGCGAACGGCCGGCCGTAGAACGCGTATTCGGCGCCGCCGGATTGCGCGGGATCGTAGGCTTCCCAGAAGGTGGTGGCGCCGCGGTCGAGCATGCCGCCCCAGTAGCTCGACATCGTGGACAGCACACGACGGTGCTCGCCCAGCCGCGCCAACGCCAGGGACTCGAAGAACATCATGTACGGCGTGCCCATCGGCTGGGCTGTCGCGCCGAGCAGGACCCGGGCTATGGCTGGGCGCTGAGCCGCGCTGGCGACTCCGGCGATGACGGCGAAGGCGTTGGCATGGCGCGAAAGTGTCCGGCTGCGCTTGCCAGCGGGGTCGATGTTCTCCACGTAGCCACCGGCGCGCTCGTCCCAGAAGGCCTCCGTGCAACGCCGCCTGAGCGTGCTGGCGTCGCGGGCGAGGATGCGCGCTCGGTCGCCATCGTCGCAGAGACCGGCGAGCCGGGCGGCGGAGCCCAGCGCGAGCGCGTGCAGCATCTGGATCGCAGCCACCGCGCCCGACTTGTCCATCGCCACCCAATCCAGGAACAGCCAGTCCTGCGCCCCGGCCACCAGCCAACCCCGCGCATCGCGGCGGCGCTCGAGCGCATCGTGCAGCAGCCGCACCCGCGGCCACATCGCGCGCGCGTACGCGACGTCGCCGAAGTGGCGGACATGCGCGTCCAGGCACACGATCCAATACAGCGTGTAGTCGAGTATGCCGTTGAAGTGGCACTGTTCGGGACGATCGCCGAACAGCGCGGTGAGCGTGCGGCGGACGATTCCGGCGTCGGCGAACGAGTAGGCGTTACTGAGCAGGGCCAGGTAGAGGTCGCCGACCCAGGGCATGCGGTCGCGCTTGATGCCATCGACCAGGAAATCCTGCATGCACAGGCGCAGGGTGTACGCCGAGGCCATCCAGATGCGGGTGATGCGCTGGTCGGAACACGCGAACGCACCGCGGTAGCATGCCGGATGGAAGGTGGCGTCGCAGCAGATGGTGGCGCTGGCGGATGTCCGGGGAAAACGCGCGTAGCGCAGGGCCACGCGGCCGATGCTTCGGAAGCGCTTCTTGCCGACGCGTTCGACCTCGAGCGCCTGCTCGTCGGCGGCCGCGTCGGCGTTGCGCGACTCGGCGAGCGATTCGCCGACGCGCAGGCGCGGCGGCCGCTTCGCCGATGGGCCCGCGCCAGACACCTCGAGATGGCCGATCAGCTCGCGCCCGAAATCGATCGTGCCATCGGCCAGGCGCGCGCCCGTCAAGCGCAGCGTGGGCAGCTCCTCCTGGTGGGGAAAGAGCGCGCTGGCGACCCAGGGGAAGCACGCCGGGGCGTTCCAATGGAAGCCGTCGACGCCGCTCGACCACTCCGGAGTGGTGCGCAGCAAGGGCGATTCGATGCAGAGCGCGGCCGGCTCGTCGATCCTCCCGAGGATGGCGGAAAGCGAGTTCTTCCCCACGCGCAGGAACGGGCGCAGATCGATGCGTCGCGCCACCGGACCGGAGGTACCCGTGGCGCGCAATACCAAGCGATCGTTGATGGACAGCTTGATGTCGCCGGAATGGCGGATCACCGCCCAGCAGGCGCGGGGCAGGCGATCGAGCGTGGTCTGGTGCCGCAGCAGCAGCAGGTGGCGATGGCGGTCGAACAGACCGGGGTGGAAGACGTTCAGGCATTCGCTGAAGCCGCGCTTGCGGGTGAGGCTCATGCGGTATGCCTCGACGTCGCCTTCGCCGTAGAGCCAGCAGGCGCCGCTGGTGGTCAGCGGAGCGAAGCGGCTCAGGCCGGCGATCGACGGCACGACGCGCGTCGCGGAGTACGCGGGATCGATGATCGAGGACCGCGAACGGCGATGCGCGAGCGACATGGGCGCATGCTAGATGCCGACGCTAGGCGCGCCATGCGTGGCGTGCGGCGTGTCAGCGTTTGGTGTCGGCTGGCTTGGGAGCCAGGCGCAACCGGATCGTCCAGCGGTCGATGGCGCCGGGCTTCAGGGTGCGCGCCTCGCCCGCGACGATCGCATCGTCCAGGCCGTCGACGCTCGCGACGCTCGGTTCTGGGGCGAGATGGCGCAGACCGTCGAGGATGCCGCCCTCGGTCGCCCAGATCGCGCAGTGCGGCAGCACGTCGCCGCTCCAGCTCATCGCGCAGCTGCCGCCATCTCCCCAGTGCAGGCCGATGCGGGCATCCGCCACCTTCTGCACCACCGCCTTCCAGAAGCGGTTGCGGCCCGGCTTGCCCGCGTGGCCGCCGAGCGGACCGGACAGCAGGGCGTCCCAGCGCTCGACGCGGTCGTTCGCGCCGAGGAAGCCGTCGGACGACAGCAGTACGCGCAGGCTCTGCTCGGGCCGCAACTCGAGGTCGAGATCGCTGTCCATCGCGAAGAGCGGGTGGAAGCAATAGACGTACGGCAGATCCGCCTGTCCGAGATTGGCCACCGTATACGACAGGACGATGCTGGGCTCGCCTGCAGGGTCAGCGGCATCGGGTTCGATGGTGATGGCGCGGGTGAGGCGGTACGGCTGCAGCACGCCGTCGACCGCCAGGCTGATGCCGGGGCCATCGACCACGCGCCAGGCCAGGCGGCAGACTTCGCCGTGATCCGGCAGCGCCGGATGCTGGGTGTTCGCGGCGCACACCCCCAAGGTGGGAAAGATCTCGTCGATGCCATCAAACTCGGTGTCGCCGTAGGCCATGCCCGCGGTGCGTGCGACGTAGGGCTTGCCGCTGCGGCTCAAGCGTTCGTGGCCGTCTGAACCCGTGAGCGAGATGATCTTGCCGCCGAGCTCGGGTGCCACTGCGATCGAGACGCGACCGTCGCTCAAGCGCAGCACGGGCGTGGAGCCCCCACCCGACAGGGGCAGGGAGTCGTGGCCATCGGCTGCCGCCAGAGATGAGGCCATCGTGGCGCCGATCATCACGAGCAGTACCGCTCTCATCACCGGGAGCAGTGCAGCGCGCGCAGCGAGCATGGGGGTAGATCCATGGTGATGGTGTCCTTGACGGCCTTGAGGGCTTCCTCGGTGGCGGCATCCGTGGTCTTCTTCGTGCCTTTCGGCACATGGATGGCGACCGCGGGCCGGGCTTCGAGCGAGGTGTTGCAGACCGCGAGCCAGGTGCCGTCCTTGCCGCCATCGATGCGCCGCACCACCACGTCGGGGTTCGACGAGCCATCGGTGACGCGCTCGCTCGGCAGCGCGGGCAGCGCCAGGAATGCGGCGTTGAAGGGGCGGACGTACTCGGGGAAGCCGCGCGTGAGGGTCTCCCCAGTGAGCGAGGCGAGGTAGGTGGGATCGCCGTTGGCCATGGCCAGGACCTCGGCGTACATGCAGGCCGGTCCGGCAAGCTCGTTGTCGGAGCAGAAGTAGCCGACCAGGGATTCGGGGATCACCCGTTCGTTGAGAGCGTTGTGGCGTTCGAGGGCGAGCCCGGCCTTGCCGCGGAACGCGTCGAACGCCTTGGCGGAGGAGACCGTGTAGATGCGGTTGTAGGGGAAGGTCATGAGCACGCCCGCGACGTCCTTGTAGCGCTGCGGATCGGATGGGGGGATGGCGTGCTGCCATTCCCAATCGCCCCAGGTGCCGACGAAGCCCAGCACCGATTTCAGATATGCGTCGCTCGAGACGACCTCGGTGAAATCGCGCACCGGCAGCTTCTTCGGATGCGACGCCATCAGCTTCTTCCATGCCTCGACGTCGCCGCGCACCACCACCGCGTCGCCTTGGACGTCGGGGCCCTGCTCGCCGGAGTAGCAGGTGTACAGCACAACCGGGTCGGCGAGCCCGCCGGTCACCAGGCGGGCGCGCAGGTCGACGAGGAAGTCGCGGCGCTTGTCGAACCACCACGCGTAGTAGCGCTGACGCAAGGCGTCGTCGCCGGCGAGCTGCTCGCGCGTCACCGCCGCGCCCTGATTGGCATCGCTGGCGAAGCGCGCGAGCGCGGCATCGGCGAAGCTGAAGGGCAGCTGGCTCGAGCGCGGCCGCAGCCACACGCCGAGGAACTTCGCGCGGTCCTTGAGCTTGAAGATGGTGCAGTCGACCATCTTCGCGAAGTCCTCGCGGGTATCGAGATCGGTGACGTCGGCGTTGACGTTCTCGGTCCACGAGATGTGGGTGTAGTCCTTCT
The DNA here is from genome assembly GCA_038231435.1 of Planctomycetota bacterium. GTDB lineage: Bacteria > Planctomycetota > UBA11346 > UBA11346 > UBA11346 > JACCZE01. Next base: position 124,728 of record JBBRLJ010000003.1, on the reverse strand, counting down.
TGCCGTACAGCGGCAGGCAGCGCTTCTGCGGTCCGAGCCCGTGGGCGCCGATCGACCCGCAGTACTCGTAGTACGGCAGGATGGGGATGCCCTCCTTGCCCATCAGATCGACGATCTTCCCCCAGCGCTCCGGGTAGGGGGTCTGGTTGACCCAGTCGCTGCCACCGTAGGGCGCGCTGTCCCAGCCCTGGTTGTGGCCGAATTCGAGCATGTCCTTGGTGTAGGTGTCGATGCCCAGGTAGCGCATGTTGCGTACCTTGTCGGCGTACCACGCGATCGGATCGTCGAGGCCGCGCTTGTCCGCCTCGGTCGAACCCACGATGCCGTCGGACATCTCCTCGCGCCAGAACAGGTGGCGCTGCGGCAGGCCGGCCGGCGGCCGGTGGATGGGCAGATCGAAGGATTCCGGCTTGTCGACCGAGCGTAGGCGGATCGAAGCCACCGCCGCGCCGTTACTGCCCGGATGGATGCTGTCCTCGGCCTGGCAGACGATCACCCAGAAGCCGTCTGCGGGCTTCATCGTCATCGCTCCGTCCTTGGCGGGCACGATGTCGGCGGCGAAGCGGTCGTGGAGGCGGAACATGCTGCGCCAGGTGCGCACCTTGCCAGACAGGGGCAGCTCGATCGATTCGTGGTTGGCGGTGGTGTAGCGCTGCAGGCCGTCGGGCAGCGAGGTGCCGCAGCTGACGCCGCGGAAACTATTCTCGCCGCGATTGATGATGAAGAACGTGCGCGGTGCGTCCTCGGCGAAATCGATCTCGAGCACGTAGGTCGCACGCGCGGTCAGGCCCTTGCCCTCGCCGATGCGCACCGCGAAGGCCTTGGCCTCGCCGGCGATCGGCAGCACCCGGCAGGGGACGCCGGCGCAGGTCTCGACACGACTGAGTCCGGCGTGGGGGAGCTCGACGAAGCGGTGCTCGGGAGCGTCTGCCGCGATGTGGACCTCGTCGACGATCGGCAACGCGGTGAGCGCCTTGGCCAGGTCCTCGGCCGAGGTGGCATGAGAGGAGAATACGGTCCACGAGACGACGAGCGTCGCCACTCTCATCGTGAGCCTGGTCGCGAGCCGGGACGAGAGCCAGGAAGAGCACGCGGGCATCGAGCGGGTATCTGGCACGGCTGGCTCCGGATGTGAGGTCACGAACGCTTCGATCGCACCGTTCGATGCGGGGAGGGCCTGATAATCGCAGTCTGCGCAAGCCTCGCCGGGACAGAAGGATCAGCAGGAATTATGAACAATAGAATGACACAAGTACAGATCGTGATTCGTTTTCACATGCTTCCCGGAGGCTTTCCGGGGTATCGTGCTGGCATGGGGATGCGGTGAACAGGCGGGGTCCCTACCGCGCGAAGGCGAGCCGGCTCGCCGACGCCCTGGCGGTCGACATCGCGGCGGGTCGCTGGCGGCCGGGTGAATTCCTTCCCGCCGAGCAGGAGCTGTGCGCCAAGCATGCGGTGGCGCGGCTGACCTTGCGGCGCAGTTTCGATCTGCTCGTCGAACGCTCGCTGCTGCGGCGCATCCCGCACCGTGGCCTGCTCGTGAACCATGCCGACGGCTCCGCCGCCGAGGCCCCGACCGTGCGCCGTCGCGGTCCGGTCAAGGGCCAGCTCACCTTGGCCGCGGTGTGCGCGGTCGCGCCCGACGAGGGCATGCGGGGCATCCAAGCCGGCATCCAGGAATATTGCCGCGCCCACGATCTCGCCTACCAGATCATCGCCGCAAACGGCGACGAAGGCCCGTTCGAGATGCTCGAGCACGTCGAGTCCCTCGGCGTGTCGGGCGTCATCGTGCTGCCACATCCCGGACCCGAGCACCGCGAGTTGCTCGCGAGCCTGCAGGGCCGCGGGTTCTCGGCGGTGTGCGTCGAGCGGCGATCGCTCGATCTGCACGTGCCGTCGGTCGAAATCGACAATCGCGTCGGCATGTACCATGCGGTGCAGCATCTGCTCCTCCAGCACCACCGCCCGGTATGGTACATCGGCATGCGCAGCTCGCACCGCGCCGATTCGGACCGCTATGATGGATACAGGCTCGCCATGCTCGATGCCGGCTACGGCGCGATGGTGAACGACCGCACCGTGTTGCACGAGATGGATACCGCCGACCCCGCGTATTGGCACGTAGAGAACCCCTGGCAGCAGGGCTACGAAGTGGCGCAGCGGCTGTTCTCGATGCGCGGCGAATCCTTCTGGTCGGTTGCCTGCCAGAAGGACTACATCGCCTGGGGACTCTACCGGGCGGCATCGGAACGCGGATTGGTGGTGGGCCGCCAGGTGGTGGTCACCGGCTTCGACGACATGTCGGTCGCCGAACAGCTCGACCCGCCGCTCACCACCGTCCGTCAGTCCTTCCACCAGAAGGGCTGGAAGGCGGCGTCGCTCCTGCACCGCCGCATCGGCGGCGACGTCTCGGGGCCGACCCAGGTGAAGCTCGGTACCCAACTGGTGCGCCGGACTTCGACCTAGCGCCGCCGCGAGCGTCGTCGGGGTGCGGCCCGTGAACCGATGTCAGCCCTTGACCGCTCCGGCGGTCAGACCCTTCACGAACATGCGCATGGTGAACAAGAACAGCACGATCAATGGGATCGAGCTGATCGCGTAGCCGGCCATCAGTTGTCCGTATTCCTTGACGTATTCGCCGTCGAGTCGCATCAGCGCCACCGGCACGGTCAGGAGCTCCGAATCGCGCAGGAGCAAGAGCGGCATGATCAGGTTGTTCCAGTTGCCGATGAATTGCATGATCGCCAGGGTGCCGACGATCGGGCCCGAGAGCGGCAGCACGATCGACCACATCTGTCGCACGTGTCCGGCGCCGTCGATCTGCGCCGACTCGAAGAGCTCCTTGGGGATCTCCTCGATGAACTGGCGGAGGATGAACACGCATGTCACCTGACCGCCCACCGACCCGAGGATCACCAGCGCCATCAGGTTGTTCACCAGATGCAGGCGATCCATGAGCGTGAAGGTGGTGACCAGCGCAGCGGCGCCGCCCGGCAGGAACATGGTGATGACCAAGCCGTAGTAGACCAGTTCGCGGCCAGGGAAACGGTAGCGCGCGAGCACGTAGCTGGTGGGGATGGCGATCACCAGGCAGCCCAGCACCGCGCCGATGGACGTCACCATCGAGTTGGCGATCGAATCACGGACGGTGTACCATCCAGCGGACCAGTTCTCCCAGTGCCAGGTGCTGGGCGCATCGAACATCCAGCGGTTCACGGAGAACTGCTGGTTCGACTTGAAGCTGATCACCAGCATCAGGTACAACGGGATGAAGGCGAAGACCAGGGTGAACAGCACGATGGCGTGCTTGCCGAGCTCGTGCGATGTCTTGACGCGCAGCGACATCGTTATTTGTCCACTTTGACGAAACGCTGGTAGAGGAAGGTCAGCCCGAGCACGATCAGGAACATGATCACGCCGAGCGTGCAGGCGTAGCCGAACTCACCGTCGAGGAACGCCTTCTTGTACATGTACAGGCCCGGCACCATGCCGCGGTTGTCAGGTCCGCCGTTCGCGCCGAGCAGGATGAGCAGCAGCGCGTAATCAGTGAGTGTGCCGATGGTCATGAAGATCAGGTTGATGCGCACCTGGCTCATGATCAGCGGCAGCTCGATACGGAAGATCTTGCCCCAGCTGCCCACGCCATCGAGCTCGGCGGCTTCGTAGACCTCTTGCGAGATGTTCTGCAGGCCGGCCAGATAGATCAGCACGCCGATGGTGCCGACCCAGGGGAAGCCCCAGAAGATGATCGCCGGGATCACCAGCTTGCTGTTGCCGAGCCATGGCGGCAGCCCATCGGCGAAGGGGCTGACTTTGGCTTCCCAGCCGTTCACGGGATCGGTCCAGATCTCGGTGAGCAGGATGATGAGCGACGCCGCGGCGACGCAGCCGATACCGAGCCAGCGCACGTAGGTAGTGCTGTCGATGTGGTTGCGACGCTGCCATGCCTCGGGTACGGCGATGGCCAGCAGGGCCAGGATCGGCAAGCGCACGGGGCCCCACAGCCAATAGCCGACACCGGCCAACAGAGCCCAGAGGAGCCAACGGCGTTGGAAGGTCTTGGTGCCGCCGTTGCCGATCAGCAGCGCGATGCCGAACAGCGCAAGGCCCCATGAGCCGCCGAACACCATCGGTACCAGACGCAGCGGCGAGGCAAGGGCCGAGAGGAGGGGATGGTCGGGATTCCAGGCGTACGCGGTCTTGGCGGTGAACGCCGCCAAGGCTGGCAGTCCATGCTCGGGCGAGTCGAGGACGTTCAGCACCGACATCATCCCGGTCATCGACAGGATCTGGTTGAGCATGCCCTCGGTGAAGAAGGTCTTCCAGATCAGCAGCCAGACCAGGCCCGGGATCACCATTGGGATGACGAACAGCACGCGGTACATGAACTGGGCGCGCTCGCTCTTCAGGCGATGGATGGCGATGGCCACGAAGATGCTCGGCCACATCTTGATCAGATTGGCGATCAGCAGGATGAAGACGAGATTGAACGTGCTCCAGAACAGGGGATCGGCCGTGAACGCCGTGCGGAAATTCTGCAGGCCGCGGAACTCCTCGATCTGCGAGCCGTCCCAGCGGTAGAAGGCGTACTTTACCGCCTCCATGTTCGGGTAGTAGGTGAACAGCAGCGTTCCGACCACCGTCGGGACCATGAGCAGGTAGAGGAAAGCCCACAGCCGGCTGCGCTGCAGCAGCTGCGATCCGTATTTCTTCACGCGCCCTGGCTTGACGGTGCCCAGCCCGGGGCCTGCGAGCTGCTCGAGCGCTGGCGTCGGCGTGTCCGGATTCATTGCTCCTCCGGGAACGGCTTGCCGTTCTGGACCTGGTAGAGGTGGCGGAGGTTGTTGCCGTTATTGCCGATCGCCTGGTCGAGGATGGTCTCCAAGAGCTTGGCGCTGGTCTCGTCGTCGCCGGTGCCCATCAGCTGGCGCGCGCTCTGCACCGCGATGGTGCGCTCGAGGCTGCGCGACTGGTCGCGCTCCTTCTCGAACGCCTTGAACCAGATGTGGTCGAAGCCGATCTTCGGATCGGCCATCAGCGTGTCGACGCCCGCGCGCATGTCCTCGTAGGTGATCTCACCCAGGAAGAAACGGTCAATCTGGCCGCTGATCTTGGTCTCGGCCTCGTAGCCCTCGCCGAAGCCGGCGTCGGAGATCACTCCATAAGGGGTCGGCATGAACGGCACCATGCGCTCAGCTGGCGTGGTCCCGACCGCGATCGGCAGCCAGCCGTTCTTGCGGTTGAGCTTCTGGTTCCATTTGTGGCTGGAGATGAAGCGCAGGAAATCGAGCGAGATCTCGGGGTACTTGGTGTTGCGGGTGATGCCGAAGCCGCTGCCGCCCGCCGAGGACGCCTCGCTGATGCTGTATTTTCCATAGTCCGCATACGGCTCGCCTGGCGCGGGCATGGGGAAGTTCATGACGCCGACGCTGAACTTGCAGCCATTGAAGATCGACTGCCCGTCCCAACTGCCGGTGGCCATCATCGCCGATTTGCCCGAGGCGAAGGCGGCGATCGCCTGGTCACGGTCCATTGCGGCGAAGTTCGGGTTGAACATCTCGCAGATCTTGCGCACCACCTCGAAGTAGGCGCGCAGGGCCGGGTCCTTGAGCGAGATCTTGCCCGATTGCCAGCCGGCCCAGGCCTCGATCGGCGTGATCGAGCCCGACACATCGGTGTCCAGCTCGGTCTGGTAGGCGTTGGTGAAGGTGACCCGGTAGTTCCACACGAACACGTCGCGGTGATAGCGGGTGCCGGCGATCGGATCGATCACGCGGCCATGCTCGGTGCCCCAGGCGCGGATGCGTTCGCCGAGCGCGAACAGCTGGCCGAGGCTCTGAGGCGGCTGATCGGTGCCGGTGATCTCGCGCAGCAGGTCGCGATTGTAGAACATGCGCTGGGTGAAGAACGCCATCGGCACCGAATAGTAGTCCTGCAGGTCCTGCTTGTAGCCTCCACGCATGCCGTCGACCATGGTCTCGCGCCACGGCGCGGTGGTCAGGCGCTTGATGATGTCGGGGTTGCGCTCCTCGAGGTCGTCGAGGTACTTCTCGGCGTCGTAGGGATTCGGCTTGAGCACTTCGCGGCCGAGCGGCATGAAGTATTTCGCCACCGATTCGCCAGTGGTCGCGAGGCGCGCCATGCCGAGCTCGGCGATATCGGGCGCGTTGTCGGCGATGAGGTTCACGTTGAGCCACTGGCCGTAGATGCGCTCGGTGACTGGCACCTGGACGATGCGCACGTGCTCGGCGGCGTGCATGGCGTTGTAGTCGTCGATCACCGACTGCATCGCCTCGCGGTAGCCGCTCTCGAGCTGCCAGTGCGAGATGCGGATGGTCTTGACGTTGGGATCGTTGTTCTCGTTGTGGATAGAGAGCACGCGCAGGCCGCTCCAGCCCGCCGAGCCGACCAGCAGCAGCACGCCGATCGCATTCAGGCCGACGAAGCGGCGCCAGCCTCGCGACGGCGTCGCCGTCGGTGGCTTCGGTTTCGCCAGACGCTTGGTGAAGTTGGCGACGGCCGGCTTGCCGTCCTCGTCTTCATCCAGGTTGTTGCCGCCGCCGAGCTCCAGGTCGCTCATTTACCGACCTCGGCCTGCGATTGGTGCGGCGGCGGCGGATCGATCAGCGGCGGTCGAGGGCCCTTGTAGGCGGCGAACGCCGTCAACTCGGGCACGGGAGCGCCGAGCCGGGACAGCGCGAGCTGCGCCTCGAAGGCCTTGCCCGAGGTCTGGGCCTTCTCGCACAGCTTGGTGTAGTAGCGCACCGCCAGATCGCGGTCCTTGAGCTTGCGCTCGGCGATCTGCGCGATCCGCCAGTACACGATGCCCTCGCGCCCGCGCCACAGCAGGCCGAGGTCGTCGGCGGCGATATAGCAGCGCACCGCCTGCTTGGCGTCAGCAGCGCGCATGTAGTAGGTGTCGCCGAGCCACTGGTACATGCCCGAGGCGAGGGGATCCTTGGGATGCTGCGCGAGCCAGGTCTCGAGGGTGGCGATCGCCTTGGTGTTCGCCTCTGTCGTATCTTCCTGGGCGTAGGCGCTCGCCAGGCGCAGCGCCGCTTCGCTGGCGATGTCCTGGTCGGGCCAGCGCGTCATCACTTCGGAGTAGCGCGCGCGCGCGGCCTCGAGGTCGACCGGATCCTTGAAGTAGTCGACCAGCTCGGCGATGCGACCCAGGTTGAGCGTGGCGCGCGGAGCGAAAGTCGACTCGGGCGAGGTCGCGATGAGCTCGGAGTACAAGCGGCTGGCCTCGGTGATCGCCTCGGCCACGACCGGGGAATTGTTCTGCAGGCAGACCGCGAGTCCGAAAGTGGCCTGCTGCCACTCGGGGCTGCCCTTTGCCGATCTCGCGATCACCTCGCTGAACAGCGAGCGCGGATGATCGAAGGTGAATTGAGCGAGTTCGGAGCTGCCCTGGGCGAGCACCTCGGCCACCGGCCGCTGGTGCGCAGAGGCCCCTGAGGGAGAGCAGCCGATGAGGACGAACAGCATCGCGCAGAGCGGCGGTAAAACAGCTGGAACACGGCTCAAGCGGGGCATCGGCGGCATCCGGTCGGGTAGACTGCCGACAACCTCCGGATTGTCCAAGGGCAGCCCCGATTCTGGACAGCCACTGACGCGCACGGCGCAGCGGCGGTGGATTCCGCTGTGAGCCCGGTTAGAAGCCACACCACAGCCGCAAGGATCCCATGGCCGAGATCAAGCTCAACAAGGTGGTGAAGACCTACGACAACGGTTTCACCGCCGTCAAAGGCATCGACCTGCACATCAAGGACCACGAGTTCATGGTGCTGGTCGGCCCCTCGGGCTGCGGCAAGACCACCTCGCTGCGCATGGTCGCGGGGCTCGAGGACGTCACCGCCGGAGATCTGTTCATCGGCCCCCGCCGGGTCAACGATGTCGAGCCGAAAGACCGCGACATCGCCATGGTGTTCCAGAACTACGCCCTCTATCCGCATATGTCGGTGCGCGAGAACATGGCCTTCGGCCTCAAGCTGCGCCGCATGCCGCGCGCCGAGATCGAGAGCCGGGTCGAGGAGGCGACGCGCATGCTCGGCCTGCGCGACCACCTCGAGAAGCGACCCAAGCAGCTGTCGGGCGGCCAGCGTCAGCGCGTCGCGCTCGGCCGCGCCATCGTCCGCCATCCGCAGGTGTTCCTCTTCGACGAGCCGCTGTCGAACCTCGACGCCAAGCTGCGCGCCGAGATGCGCTACGAGCTCAAGACCCTGCAGCAGCGCCTGCGAACCACCATGGCTTATGTCACCCACGACCAGGTCGAGGCCATGACCCTGGGCGATCGCATCACGGTGATGAGCCACGGCGAGATCCAGCAAGTGGCTCCGCCGATGACGGTGTACGACTTCCCGTTCAACCGCTTCGTCGCCGAGTTCATCGGCTCACCCAAGATCAACGTGGTGCCCGGCGCGATCTCGAAGGCCGATGCCGGCGCGCCGACGCCGTGGCGATTCTCCTTGCCGAATGGCGAGTCCATCGGCTTGGCCATGGTCGAACAGCACGCGCTCGAAGCGAACGTCGGCAAGCAACTCGCGCTCGGCATCCGTCCCGAGCACTTGTTCGTGGCTCCGACCGCGACCACCACGCCGGTGAAGATGAAGGTGGCCGTGGTCGAGCTGATGGGTGACCACCAATACGTGTACCTCGACCTGCCCGGTCTCGATTCGGTGATCACCATGAAGTGCAGCTCGCACCATCGCGTCGCCACCGGCGAGGCGCTTACCGTGCACTGGGACACCTCCGGCGCGCATGTCTTCGGTGGTCCGGGCGAGCACGCCGCGACGCTGACCCTGCCCAAGAACTTCCCCCGCCAGCAGTAACGGTGGCCGGCGGCCCAGGCTGGGCGCCGTTTCCTATCCGTTTCCGTGCAGGGCGAAGGATCCAGTCGGTTGAACTCCGCTAGTAACGCCGTACGTGTCATTACACGGACCTGCCTTCCACGCGCACCGATCGGAGACCCATGACGCTCCCCCGCCCCATCGACTCCGGTCTGCTGCCCCAGCTGGCGATGCCCATGGGCGGCATCGGAGCCGGCTCGATCAGTCTCAATGCCTTCGGCGGCCTGCAGGATTTCGCGATCCGCAACAGCCCGAACATGAGCGCGGTGCCGGATGGACACGGCACCACCGATTCCGCGTTCGCCCTGTTGCGCGTGCTGGGCGCTGGCGCTGGTAAAAAAGCAGCCCGCAAGGATTCCGCGGCATCCGGCGTCACGCGCCTGGTCGAGGGACCGCTTCCCGCCGAGCGCATCTATAACATGGGCCTGTACAGCCAGGGACTGCGCAAGAGCGGGCACGAGGGCCTACCGCGCTTCGCGAGCGCACGCTTCGCCGGCGCGTATCCGTTTGGCACCGTCGAGTTGCGCGACCCGCAGGTGCCGCTGCGCGTTTCGGTCACCGGCTGGAATCCCTTCATTCCGCTCGACGACGTCTCGTCGGGCATTCCCTGCGCATTGATGGAGTACCGCCTCGAGAATCCCGGCCGGTCCGTGGTCAGCTGCGAGCTCTCATTCCACCTGTCGCACCTGATGCCAGGCAGCGGGAACGGCCAGGCGAAGAGCCGCGCCGCCGCGATCCCTGGCATGGGCGTGGCCTTCAGCAACGTCGACGATCCGGCGGTCGACACCTTCGGCTCCGCGGCACTCGCGGTGGTCGGCCATGAGCCGGCGATCAAGGGCATGTGGCTCAGAGGCGGATGGTTCGACGCGATCTCGGCGCTGTGGCGCGAATGCTCGACAGGCACGTTCGTCGAGAACCAGGGATCGACCGGGAACGATCCGGAAGGGCGCAACGGCGGTTCGCTGCTGGTGCGCTTGCGCATCCAGCCGGGCAAGCACGTGGTGGTGCCATTCGTCGTCTGCTGGCACGCGCCGAACAGCAACATGCGCTGCGACAACGCGCCGCCGCCCGCCGGTTGCGATCCTGCCACCGGCTGCTGCCCCGCGCCGGCGAAGCCGGCCTGGCACCCGTTCTATGCCGGGCGCTGGGCCGATGCGCGCGAGGCCGCGATGCACGTGGTGGCGAACTACGCGAGCCTGCGTGCGCGCAGCGAGGCATTCCGCGACGCGCTGTTCTCATCGACGCTGCCCGCACCAGTGATCGATGCCGTGTCGGCGAACCTGGCGATCATCAAATCGCCGACCATCCTGCGCCAGAAGAACGGCAATCTCTGGGGCTGGGAAGGCTGCTTCACCTCGTGGGGCTGCTGCACCGGTAGCTGCACGCACGTCTGGAACTACGCGCAGGCCATCCCGCACCTGTTCCCGGCGCTCGAGCGAACGCTGCGCGAGCAGGAGCTCGAGCGTTCGATGGACGAGCGCGGCCACGTGACGTTCCGCTCCGCGCTGCCCGACGGCCCACCGCCGCACACCTACCACGCCGCGGCCGACGGCCAGCTCGGCGGCATCATGAAGTTGTTCCGCGACTGGCGCATCTGCGGCGACTTGGCGTGGCTGGCGCGCCTCTACCCACTCGCCAAGCGCAGCCTGGACTACGGCATTTCCACCTGGGATCCGGATCGCCGAGGCTTGGTCATCGAGCCGCACCACAACACCTACGACATCGAGTTCTGGGGCCCGGATGGCATGTGCACCAGCATCTACATCGGCGCGCTGTCCGCGCTCGCGGACATGGCCGAGGCGCTGGGCAAGCCGGCCGAGGCCGCGCCCTACCGCCAGCTCGCGGCGGCTGGCGCGCGCGCGATGGAGAAGGAGCTGTTCAACGGCGAATACTTCATGCACCAGGTGCGGCACGACGATCTCAAGGACCGCTCGTTTGCCGAGCAGGTATCCAAGGCCAGCGGCGAGGTGGCGGCGCTGCTGCGTCGCGAGGGGCCGAAATACCAGTACGGCAAGGGCTGTCTCGCCGACGGCGTGATCGGCGCGTGGATGGCCGAGCTCTACGGCATCGCGACGCCGCTTTCGCGCAAACACGTGCGCTCGACGCTCGCCGCGATTCACCGCCACAACTTCAAGCACGACCTCAGCGAGCACGCCAATTGCCAGCGACCGGGCTACGCGCTGGGTGCCGAAGCCGGCCTGCTGCTGTGCACCTGGCCGCGCGGCGGCAAGCCGACGCTGCCGTTCCCGTACTCGGACGAGGTGTGGACCGGGATCGAATACCAGGTCGCGTCGCACTGCATCCTTGCCGGCCTCGTCGACGAGGGCATCGAGATCGTGGCGGCGGCGCGCGGCCGTTACGACGGGCGGGTGCGCAACCCCTTCGACGAGTACGAGTGCGGCAGCTTCTACGCCCGGGCCATGGCCAGCTACGCGCTGCTGCCATCGCTGTCCGGATTCGCCTATTCGCCCATCGACGGCGTGCTGAGCCTGGCGCCCAAGCTGAAGCCCAAGGGGAAGGCCCCGTTCCGCTGCTTCTTCTCCACCGCCAGCGGCTGGGGCGTGGTGTCGCTGACACGCGACGCGCTCAGCGTAGATGTGCGCGAGGGCCAGCTGGCCATCTCGGGAGTGCGACTCGATGGCGGCGACACCGTCGCCTGGCAGGCCACCGCGCGTCCAGGCGCGCGGGCGGTGCTGGCGTTGGCGAGGCCGCGCCGCGCTTCGGGCGCTGCCCAGTCCAGAGCCAGAGCGGCAGCAAAGACCAAGCGGCTCCGTCACTGACGGCACCGAGGCGAGCGAAGCTACAACTATATCCACGCTCGCGATAGAGCCGGAAAACAAAAAACCCCGGCATTCACCGGGGTTTTTCTTTGGGGACCCTGACGGGGTTCGAACCCGCGACCTGAAGAGCCACAGTCTTCCGCTCTAACCAACTGAGCTACAAGGTCCGTGCGAAGCGGATTGAAACCCTAGGACCCGGTGGCGGGGGGTCAAGGACGCGCGGAGCCTTCGGAACACGCACAAACCGCGTCGGCGGCGTAGGTTTGGCGCCCAGCCAGCGTCTCCCGGCTTGCGTGCGCATGCGCCCTTTCCAGGCTTCGGCGATGGTCCGTTCGGTGTCCGTCCCCGTCTGCTGCGTCGGAGCCCTGGTCGCTCTCGCCGGATGCGGCTCCGATTTCGACCGCGAGCGCCAGCAGGCCAAGTTCGAGGTCCAGCAGGGGGACTACGTCAACGCCAAGTGGCGCATGAACGACCTCTACGGCTGCCGGCAGGCCAACGAGCCCAAGAAGCCGCACAAGGACGCCGAGAAGGACGCCGACATCCCCGAGAAGCAGCGCCTGCTCTGGCGCATGGAACGCGGGATGATCGACAACATCGCCGGCGACTATGCCGCGAGCGACATCCATCTCGACGATGCCGCGGATCTGGTGGACGCTCGCCGCACCGAGAGCCTCGCCGCCGAGACCGGTACCTTCCTGCTCAACGACAACGTGCGACCCTACGCCGGCCGTGGCTACGAGCACATCCAGGTCGACTACTATCGCATCCTCAACCACCTCGTCGAGGCCGAGCGCGAACTCGGCCTGATCGGTTCAGGCGGCTCCGGCGGTTCTGGCGAGGCGACCGCGCTCGAGGCCGCCACCGAGCATTACGAGCGCGCGGTGGTGCGCGCGCGGCGCATGACCCTGGATCAGCTGCGCGAGACCGATGACGCGGCCGGCGGGCTGCGCTACCACGACGATCCGTTCGCGCGCTTCCTGGCCGGCGCGGTCACCTGGGCCCTCCCGCCCGGTAGCCGCCGCGACACCGACCAGCAATTCGCGCAAGTGATGTTCAAGCGCGCGCTCGACGCCTACGATGCCGAGGCCAAGGCGCTCGCCCACGACCAGCATTTCCGTTACGGCATCGAGCATCGTCCGCGCGTGGTCGAGCGGTTGTTCCTGCGCCACGCGCTCGCCTACGACCCGGGCGACTACGAGAAGGCGGCTGAGCATTACAAGTTGTCCGCCGATCCGCACGCCGGGCTGCCGCGCGGCCAGGGCATGATCCTGATCCTCGATCATGTCGGTTTCGTGGCGCGCCCGCAGGTGCTGTCGATCGGCTTCGGCTCGATCGCGCCGGGCATGACCGCGCGTGATCGCGAGAGTGGAGCGAGCGAATCGCACTTCACCATCGGCGGCATGGGCTTCTGGGCCAAGGGGCCGGGCAGCGACGTGGTCGGTGCCTGGGTGGTGCCGTTGCCCACCGACCTGATGCGCTACCTCACGCCTGGCGGCATGGCGGTGATGGGCTTCGAGGTTCCGGTACACGACAAGGATCTCGGCCGGCCGACCGCCGCGCGGGTGGTGGTGAGGCCGCTCGCGGCCGACTCACCGCTGACCCCGATCGATGCCGATCTCGAAGTGGTCAGCGATGTCGACGCCTACGCCCGCGCCACGCTCAAGGACGAGCAGCCGAAACTGCTGGTGAAGACCCTCTCCCGCGCGCTCTCCAAGCAGGTGCTCGCCGCCCAGGGGGCGGTGCAGACCAAGAAGGCGGTCGGTGGCGCCGAGGGGGCCGTGCTCGGGGCCTTGGTGAACCTGGTCGGCAGCGCCACCGCCACGGTCAGCGAATCGGCGGATACGCGCGCCTGGACGACCCTTCCAGACCACGTGCAGGCGGCGCTGATCGATGTGCCGGCCGGCAAGTATTCCCTGGAGCTGGACACCCGGTATGGTGTCGTGCCCCTGGGCCCGGTGACCGTGCGCGAGGGCCAGCTGCTGGTGGTGCCGAGCCGCACCTTCCCTGAACGCATGTCCGAGCCGAGCAAGTGAGCCAGCCCGCGCCGCTCCGTGTGATCCCATCGCCGCGATCTTTCGTGAAACCGACCGTCCCCACCCGACCTTACTGCCAAAGCTTCCCCGAAAAGCCAACCTCACGTCGACCTCTAGGAGCCTCCATGTCGCCCGTCCGCACCCTGCTCGCCTCGCTCGCCCTCGGTTCCGCACTGCTCGTCGCCGGCTGCGGCGAGACCACCGTCAACCGCACCGATCCGAACGCCGTCCGCGACCTGTCAGGCAACTGGAACGCCACCGACAGCCAGCAGGTGGCCTCGACCATCATCGCCGACGTGACCTCCGACCCGTGGCTCGAGAAGTTCCGTGAGAAGAACGGCCGCGATCCGGTGATCCAGGTCGGCAGCGTCAAGAACCGCTCGACCGAGGACATCTCCACCAACATCTTCACCAACGACATCCGCCGCGCTCTGCGCAAGACAGGCAAGGTCGAGGTCGTCGCCTCGCGCGGCGAGAAGGACCAGGCCCGCGAGGAGCGCAAGGACCAGGACATCAACGCCTCGGCCGAGACCCGCAAAGAGAGCTTCCAGGAGACCGGCGCTGACTTCCTGCTCGAGGGCGCGATCGAGGTGCAGCACGACGCCGCGGGCAATGAGAAGCAGAAGTTCTACTCGACCGACCTCAACCTCACCGAGATCAAGTCCCAGAAGCTGGTGTGGGAAGGCAACTCGAAGATCGCGAAGGACATCAATCGCTCCAAGTACAAATAATCGGGGGGCGAGCCCCCCAAACCCCCCGCGACCTTTAGTCGCCCTTCGATCTGGCCCTTCGGGTCAGATCGTTTGCGTGATGGCTTCGCCATTGTTCACGCAAACCAGGCCTCGGCGGTCGGCGGCTGTCGCCGCTTCATGGTAAGAACTTCTCAGCGGTATTTTGGTCCTGCATGGTCCCAGGTCATGAACTGCGATTCATGTGCGCAGCAAATCACCCGCTCATTCTGCTTGCGGGCGGCGAGGATTGAGGGCGACAACCGTCCGTAAGCGCACGGGCGCGGCTTCTCCAGCCCGAACGGCGCTCGCTGCGAGCGCCCGCCGAGTCCCGGTTTGCGTGAACAATGGGCGCAGCCCATCACGCAAACTATCTGGCCGCACGGCGGCCAGAAAGAGGGATGACGAAGGGCGTGGGGGTCTGGGAGGCGGAGCCCTGGAGAATCAGCGGCGCTTCAGGCCCACGTGCCCGGCGAACTGCTCCTGCGCGCGGATCGGCTCCTCGGCGTTGTAGAGCACCAGGTTGCGCAGGTGGTCCCAGCTCTCGAGGCCGATGAGTTCGGTGAATTCGATCGCCATGCCGTCGATCAGCGAGCGCGCGACGTAGCCGTTTGCCTCGATGTCGATGTCGCCGCCGCGTCCGTCGAGGAACAGGGTGATGCGGCAGGTGGAACCCTCGGGAAACGGCACGGCTACATGGATGAACAGGCCCTTGAGGCTGAGGTCGCGGGTGGCGCCGGTGACCGTCCCGCCGGCGCCGCGGATCTCGGCTTCGACCTCGGTGGCGACACGCATGAACTGCCGATTGTCGCTGGGCGATGGCATGCCCGCAGCGTACGCGGCGGCGGCGCGCTGGCCACTGGTGGCAAAGGCCCGGTAACCATGCGCGGCATGGGCGGTATCCCTCTTCAGCAACACCCACCACACCATCTTCCACGACGTCCGAGGTCACCATGCTGCGCCCATTCCTGCTCCTGGCCACCACCGTGAGCCTGCACGCCGCCCTCTCCGTGGACATCGACCTGGTCAAGCTGCGCCAAGCGCCCGAGGCCGCGCAGATACGGCAGCAGCTCGACGCGCTGCTGCCGGCGGCGGCGAGCGCGCGGCTGAAGGCGCTGGACAGCCTGTTCGGCTTCGACCCGCGGCGCGACCTGACCCGGGTGGTGATCGAGCTCCCCGACGCGGGCGGGCCCACGGTCCGTCTGGTCGGCCTACCCGCCCAGCGCATCGCCAGCGCCCTGGCGTTGCGCGGAGCGGGGACGGCGCTTCCCGACAGGCGCATCGGCTACGCCCTGCCGCGTCATCCCCTGGTGTTGTTCGTCGCGATCTCCGACACCGAGGCGTTGATCGGACGCGGCGATCGTCTGGAGCAGGCTTCCATCCACCCGCTTCCAACGGCCCCGGTTACCGCGATCTCAGCGCACCTGGTCCCAGGCGCGCATCCGCGCGCCGAGTGCATGGCCCTGATGAGCGCCTGCGATCTCACCAGCGACGGCGCCGGACACATCGCCGTGTCCGTCACCGCCCATGACCCGGCGGCGGCCGTTGAACTCGAACGCCGCTTCGGTGTCATGCGCGACATGGTCGAGGTCGGTGCCAAGGGCAAGCTGCCGCGTGCGATGGATGCCGAGCGGCTGCTCGGCGCCACCACGCTGACGCGCGCAGGGACGCGGCTCGACGTGATCGCGAGCGTGCCCGCCGATCTGCGCCACGAGGCGATAGCGCGCATGGTCCAGCGCATCGGGGATCGGCTGGGGCAGCGAGCCACCGACCGAGGAGACGGCGGCCGCGTTGGCGGGGCCGAGTGAGCGATGCGCAGCGAGCACGCGCGGATGCGTTCGCATGAGCTTCACCGCCGACGCGGACCGGCGCGACGTGGCGAGGGTGCTCGCGGGCGATCGCGAGGCGTTCGCGGCACTGGTCGATCGGCACCAGGGGCGCATCATCGCCCACTTGGCGCGCTGCGTCGGCCGCGACGATGCCGAGGATCTCGCCCAGGACACCTTCGTCCGCGCCTACCAGGCGCTCGCCCGCTTCGATCCCGCGTATCCGTTCCGCGGCTGGCTGCTGGTGATCGCCAGCCGGCTCGCTGCCAACCATGCGGCGCGCCGCCGCGAGCGCCCGGCGTGCGACGCATTGCCAGAGCGCGCGGGCGGCGCCGGCGATCCGGCGTTGGCGTACGCGCAGGCCGACGCGGCCGGAGAGCTGGAGCGTCGCCTGGAAACCGCACTCGCGGCCCTGCCGGCGGATGCGCGCGCGCTCTACGAGCTGCGTTTCCGCCAGGAGTGCACGCTCGCCGAGCTCGCGCACCACTTCGGCGTCAGCGAGAACGCGCTCAAGGTGCGCGTCCACCGCCTGCGCAACGTCCTCGCCGAGTCG
The DNA here is from genome assembly GCA_038231435.1 of Planctomycetota bacterium. Classification (GTDB taxonomy): domain Bacteria; phylum Planctomycetota; class UBA11346; order UBA11346; family UBA11346; genus JACCZE01. The sequence continues at coordinate 107,956 of JBBRLJ010000003.1, read as the reverse complement.
CTCGGCCTCGATGCCGATCCTCCACCTTCGAGTCAGGCTATCAGCCAGGTGACCAGCCAGGTGACCAGCCACGTGAACCACGATCAGGAACGCCCCCGATGAACGACCCGCGCTTGCGCCAGCTGCTCGAGCATCCGCCGCGCGATTCCGAGCGCGCGCCCGATCCGGCGTTCACCGCCGCGGTCATGGCGCTCGTGCCCGCATCCATGTCCCCGATCCCGGCCAGCGTCTCGTGGTGGCTCGCCGCCGGGGTCGCCGCCGTCGCGTCGCTGCTGGTGCCCATCGATCCGCTGTCGGCGATCGGCTGGTCGCGGCTCGTCGACGCTGGTACTGCTGTGGACCTGCTCGTGGAGATGTGCGGTGCGGCGGCGGTGCTGGCCGTTGTGCTATTGACGATCAACGATCACCGGAGGATCAACCCATGAGCGATGCCATCGACGACTTCTTCGCGGCCGCGGAAAACGCGCCCGGCGCCGATCCCGCTCCCACGCTCCAGCACCGCGCCTTGCGGGCGATGATGCTGCTCGAGCAGCATCATGCGCTGCACATGGATGTGCTGGCGAGTCTCGCCGGCATCGCGCTGCTCATGTCGATGGTCGCTCCAGATCGTCAACGCCTCGGCACCCTGCGCCTCGCCGAGCGTCCAGTGGTATCCTTCCTGGTCGGCTTCGCGGTGCTGGCCGTGGTGGCGGTCGGCTTCAGGGCGCTGATCGTGCTGGGCATCGTGCCAGGACGCCCACTGCTGGGGGCGGTCGCCTTCTTCGCGGTCGCCACCGGTCTGGCCACCAGCGCGCGGTCTCTCGGCGCGCGGGTGTTGCCCGATCGCACCGGCCTGGCGCAGACGGTGGTCGGCCTGGTGGCCCTGATCCTGCCGCTGGCGTGGCCCATCGGCGTGCTCACCACCGTCATCGCGGCGCCACTTGGCCTCGGCGGATGGATGACCTGTGCGCTGATGAAGCGCAGCGAGGCGCTCGGCAAGGCCGCCTGACGCCGCCGGCGGCAGGTGGGCTCAGCCGTGTCGGCGGAGGCCTACCGACATTCGCTCACATGCCGCTCATCAAGGCGTTGAACCAGCGCTCGAGCTGGCCGGAGTACCACAGCCCGCCGATCGCGCCGGCGGCGGCGGTGATGCTCAGGATGGTGGTCAAGGCGCTCGATTTCCGCTTCTTGCGCGTGGCGTGGCAGGCCAGGCAGTAGAATTTCATCTTCGATTCGTCGTCGGCGACGCGCGCCGACATGCCCATGATGAACCCGATCGGCCCGGTGGCCGAGGGAAAGTCGAGCACGCCCTCGTCAGGGTTGAACCACTTGCGGCAGCGCACGCACAGGCGATGCAGCTTCGGATCGGCGAGGCCTTCAATCGGCATCGGTGCTCCTGGGCTGGGCAGCGTTCTCCGTGCCCTCCGTGCCAACAGCGCCGCCATGGTCGGGCATGTCGGCAAGGAACGCCTCCGCCGCCGCGGCCTCGGCGCGGCGGCGGCTCGTGCCGCGCCCGTCAGCGGTACGGCCCGCGACGGTCACGCTCGAACTGAATTCGGGCTGGTGATCGCTGCCACCGCTGCGCTCGCAGGTGTAGTCGGGCAGGCGCTTGTGGTGCTCGAGGCTCCATTCCTGGAGGCGCATGCGCGCGTCGCGGCGTCCGGCTTCCGGATCATCGATCCAGGGTGCGAGCAGGCGCGCCACCGCGACGCGCAGCGGGTCCCAACCGCCGTCGAGATGGATGGCGGCGAGGACGCTCTCCATCAGGTTGGCCTTCACCGAGTCCGGCCAGGCATCGTGGCGCGGCCCCATCTGCGCGCCGGCCAGGCAGTACGGCAGCAGGCCGATGGCCTCGATCGCGCGCGCGAGCGTGGCGCGGCTCGCGAGGGTCGAGCGCAGGCGCGACAGCTGGCCCTCGTCGGCGTCGGGAAAGCGTTCGAACAGCAGCTGCGCGATCGCTGCCCCGAGCACCGCGTCGCCGAGGAACTCGAGCCGCTCGTTGGCGTCGCGCAGCTTCTCGGCCAGGCTCGCCTGGGCGCCGCAGCGGCTGGCGTGGGTGAAGGCACGCGACAGCAGGCGCGCGTCACCGACGCGATGACCGAGCGCCGCCGCTACCGCGCTCGCCTGGTCGAGCGGCCGGCCCTCGGCTGGGGTCTCCGCGGACAGGCGGAACGGATCTGCTGCATCTGCCATCGTTCCAGCACGGTATCCCTTCTGGAACCGGTGGAAAGGCGCCCATGATGGCTTGCCCACCGGCCGCAACCCACGGATGGGCAAAGCCGGCTCGCAGGAACTTCGCTGATCTCATGCAGGACCATACATCGTGACCACCGACGCCTTCCTCCAAACCTGCAAATTCTGCAACCATGAGTTCCGCGCCCACGCCAAGTTGGTCGGCCGGACCGTGCCGTGTCCCTACTGCCAGCGCCAGATGACCATCGCGGCCAATACCGCGGCGGCCGAGGACAAGCTGGTCAACCAGGAGATCGGAGGGTGCAGGCTCATCAAGCGCTTGGGCGCGGGAGCGCTCGGCGTGGTCTATGAGGCCAAGCAGGTGTCGGTCGGGCGCAAGGTCGCGATCAAGATGCTCTCCAGCAAGGCCGCGGCCGACAAGGAGATCGTCACCCGCTTCCAGCGCGAGGCCAACCTCTGCGCGAAGATCAAGCATCCGAACGTGGTCGGAGTCTACGACTGCGGACAGGACCGCGGCGTCCACTTCCTGACCATGGAGTTCATCGACGGCACGACCTTCGCGGGCGTGATCGAGGAAGCCGGCAAGCTCGAATGGCGTGAGGCCGTCACCTACATCATGCAGGTGGCCAAAGCCCTCGAGTACATCCACGGCGAAGGCATCATCCATCGCGACATCAAGCCGGCGAACATCCTGATCGACGACAAGAAGAACGCCAAGCTCGCCGATCTCGGCCTCGCCAAGCAGGTCGACAACGATGCGGCGGGCGGAGGCCTGACCATGCAGGGCATCGCCATGGGCTCGCCGGCGTACATGCCGCCCGAGCAGATCCGCAACGCCAAGGATGCGAACAACGTCTCGGACATCTACGCCCTGGGTGCGACGTTCTACCAGGCCGTCACCGGCGTCATCCCCTTCGACGGCAAGAACGGCACCGAGGTGATGACCAAGGTGCTGCGCGAGGAGCCGGCGACGGTGCAGAGCCACGTGCCCGACATCCCGGTGGGCGTTGCCGATCTCATCCACGGCATGCTGTCGAAGGACGCAGCGAAGCGTCCGCAGAGCGCCGGAGCGTTGATCAAGGATCTCGAGGCGGTCCTCGCCGAGCCGAATCGCTCGCGCGGCGGCAAGAAGTCGTCGGCAGGCGGCTCGTCGGGGTATGTCGGCGGGGTGGGCGGGCTCGGCAACCTGGTGCTGGTCGGCGCGGTTTTGCTGATCGCCATCATCGCCGGTGTGATCTGGTTCTTCCGGCACCACTGAGACAGGTGCAGGCCACGTGCGCGTCGATTTCCATCTCCACACGCGCCTGAGCGACGGCGCCCTCGAGCCAACCGAGCTGCTCGCCGCGGTGCGTCATGCGCGGCTCGATGCGTGGGCGGTCACCGATCACGACAGCATGGATGCGTTCGCCGAATTGCGCGGGCAGGCGGGGCTCGTCCCCGGAGTCGAGGCCACCGCCAGCCACGACGGCCGCGAGGTGCACGTGGTTGGGCTCGGTGTCGACCCCGATCACCAAGTGCTGGTCGCATTCTTGGCCGGAATCCGCGAGCTCAGGCGCGAGCGCCTGACCGCGCTGATCGCTCGCCTACCAGAGAGCGTGGCGCGCGGATTGTGCCTCGCCGATCTCGAGGATGGGCGCGCCCATGCGCTGGGCCGCAATCATCTCGCGCGCGCGCTAGTGAGACGCGGCGGAGCCAAAACCATCCAGGACGCTTTCAACCGGCACCTCGCCGACGAGCACGTGCGCGATCCATCGCTGCCGCAGTTTCCCCCGGTCTCCGCCGCCTGCGCCGCCATACGCGCCGCCGGCGGCATCGCCATCCTCGCGCATCCCGGCATCTACGCGACGCGCGCGGCCATCGAACCCTTGCTCGACGAAGGCTGCGACGGGCTCGAGCTCGCTCATCCGGGACTGTCACCAGCCTTGGCTATTGAGCTCGCGGCGCTGTGCGATGCGCGCGGGCTGTTCGCCAGCTGCGGCAGCGATCTGCACTTCCTCGGCGCGCGCAAGCCCGGCATGTACGTATTAGACGATGCTCGCCGTGGCGCGCTGCTGGCTAGGCTGACGCGCGCGGCCTGATCCCGGACTCACGGCATCCCGAGCGCCTATGGCGTATCCGAGATCCTATGATCCCAGATCTTACGGAGCAGGCTTCGCGCCGGTCGGTTGCGCATTCGGCGCGGGAGCGGGCGTGGTCGTGGCACCCTGCGCGGCATCCGGGTGCCCACGCTTGAACTCGTCGGCTTCCTTGCGCAGCCGGGTGCGCGCCTGTTCGTCGCTCTCGGCGGGAACCGCGGCTGGCGCCGGCTTGGCCGCTGTGCCGGTACTGCCCGGACCCTCGAGCACGTCGAACACGTTGTCCTTCACCTGCGCCTTGTTCAAGCGGGTCTGGATGTCCTCGCGGACGAGCGCCAGGCGTACGCCCTGGTCGGCACCGGCGCTCGACGCGGTGATGCGCGTCCAACCCAGCACCCAGGTGATGCCGCTCGCATCCTCGACTTGGGGCAGGCCCCAACGCGAGAAGAAGCTCTCGCGCGCCTGGTCGATGGTGATGCCCGGAGCCGCGATGACCGCCTCGGCCAGCTCGCCGCCGCGGAAGACCAGATCGAGCCCCTGTTTCGGATGGGCGACCACCTTGTCGGCCTGATAGTCGATGAGGTTGTCGGCGATCTGGGTGGTCTTCAGCTCGGCGAGCTTGGCGCCCCAGGCGAAGCCGGCGACGCCGTTGCATTCCTTGGGCAGGTCAGCGGTGTCGCCGCCGACCAGGATGCGCTCCGAGACCTCGACCTCGCCGAACTCGGCGTATTGGTCACCCTGCAGCCAGGTGATCGGGATCTGCGGCAGCATGATCTTGCCGGTCTTGCGCGGCAGCAGCGTCACCGCGACGGTGACGGTCTTGGTCTTGTCGTGCTCGCTGACCACCGGCTTGCCGAGTACCCGCCAGTTGGCGCCTAGGCCCACGGCCAGAGAGTTGGCCACGGTGCTGGCGATGTCGATGTTCTCGATCTGCCGCGGCATGGTCGTGAAGTCGATGCGCACGGGCTGGTTGAGCGCGATCAGCTTGCTCGAGACCCGCGAGTTGATGGTGATGGCCCGGCTCTCGCGGCTTTCGCCGATGGTGGCACCCGAGGCCAGCGAGGGGGTCAGCAGGGACAGAGCGGCTGACATCGACAGGATCATGGGCAAGACGAATGGCAGGGCGTGGATATGGCGCATCACGGCCTTGTACCCTTCCGGACACAGCTGTCATGGGGAAACAGTCGGATTTCAGTGCCGTGCGGCACCTGCTTATGTTTTCAGGGGCTTCGCCCCTACGGCCCTGAGCGGGCCTACCCCACGGGCTTTGTCGGGGCTCGATGTCTTCGCTGCGCTGCGACATCGTCGGCGGATCGGCTACGCCGATTGTATCCGCCGAGCGCCCCTCGGCGCCCGCCCCATCGCGGGGCGCTGGGGCCCCCGGTTCCTACGCGGGGGAGCCGTGCGACGACGGCGCGACCCGCTTGCACCGCCCGGTTCGGCCTCACCATCTCCACGCCGCCGGATCGGTTTCATCCGGCACACACCCATTCGCCGCGAACGCGGAGCTTTCGAGAGGATATCCCATGGGCACCGAACTCGCCGCCGCCGCCGCCGTCCCGCCCGAACAGCGCCACCGCAAGGGCCTCGCCTACCCGAATCCGCTCGCCGGCAATCCCGCGCGCGCGCCGCAGTGGGCGGCGACGGTCACGCGCGCCGACGGCAGCAAGTTCCAGGTCGCCGACCCCGTCGCCACGCGCACCATCGTGTCGCTGATGGACATGAACGCGGTCACCGGCGGCGCCGCCTGCCACTTCGGCGGCCCGGCCGCGCTGGCCGAGCTGATGTCGTCGATCCATGGCGTGATGTTCTCGCGTCCTGGGGTCTGGCATGATCATTTCAATTTCGTGAACGATGCCGGTCACACCGAGAACGGCGTCTACGCGCTCAAGGCCAACTACGGCTTCGCCGGCCTCACCATCCAGGACATGAAGGGCTTCCGCTCGATCGCTTCCAAGCTCACTGGTCACGGCGAGAGCCATCTCTTTCCCGAAGGCGTGATGGTCTCGAACGGCCCGCTCGGATCATCGATCCCGGTGGCCCAGGGCCTCGCGCTCGCGGATCGCCTCGCCGACTCCAAGCGCACCACCATCTGCGTCATCTCCGACGGCGCGATGATGGAAGGCGAGGCCAAGGAATCGGTCGCCGCCATCCCCGGCTTCGCCGCCAAGGGCATGTGCAATCCCTTCGTGCTCGTGATCTCGGACAACAACACCAAACTCTCTGGCCGCATCGATGCCGATGCGTTCTCGATGGAGCCGTACCTGGGCTCGCTCGCGGCCCAGGGCTGGACGATCGTCGCCTGCGATCACGGCAACGATCTGCAGCAGGCTTTCAGCGCAGTCGAAGCGGCGATCGCCGCGGCCGAGAAGGATCCCACCAGGCCGGTGGCGTTGTGGGCCAAGACCATCAAGGGTTTCGGTGTCGCGGCGCAGATGAAGTCCGCCAGCGGCGGCCACGGCTTCCCGCTGACCAAGGCTGAGCAGCTGCGCCCGTTCGTGTTGGAGATTAATGGCGGAAAGCCGCTGAACGACGTGTTCGGCGCGTGGCTCTCCGAGATCGAGGAAGCAGCCAAGGCGCACGCCGCCAAGGAAGCAGAGAAGGCCAAGTCGGTCGAGTCTCAGGCCAAGCCGACCGCGGCCCCCATCAAGAAGGACAAGATCCAGTCAGGGTTCCCCAAGGCGATGATCGCGGCGGCCGACAAGGGCCTGCCGGTGGTCTCGGTGAGTGCCGACCTGCAGGGCTCGACCGGCGTCGCGCCTTTCCGCGCCAAGTATCCGCAGCTGTCGTTCGAGGTCGGCGTCGCCGAGTCCAACATGGTCTCGACCGCGGCCGGCTTCTCGAAGATGGGCTACATCCCGGTGGTCGACACCTTCGCGCAGTTCGGCGTCACCAAGGGCCTGCTGCCGATCTGCATGGCGAACCTCAGCCAATCGGGCGTCATCGCGGTGTTCTCGCACACCGGTTTCCAGGACGCCGCCGACGGCGCCTCGCACCAAGCGTTGCAGTACCTGGCGATGACCGGGGCGATCCCGCACGTCAGCCAGTACTGCCCGGCGTCAGCCGAGGAGGCCGAGTGGGCGATGGGCGCTGCGATCCAGCGTTTCGCCGACGAGCGCAAGGCGGGCAAACATCCCGACACCGTCGTCTTCTTCGTCGGCCGTGAGAATTTCCCGGTGTCGCTCAAGCCTGAGGGCGCGACCTACGCCTGGGGCAAGGCGATGACCGTCCTCGACACCACTGCCGGCAAGCCGTCGTCGGTCGTCATCAGCGCCAACGGCTCGATGCTGGTGCAGGCGATCAAGGCTGCCGACGCCCTCGCCAAGAATGGCATCGGCGCGCTGGTGCTGAACAATTCCACGCCGAACCGTCCAGACGTTGCCGGCCATCAGGCAGCCATCCAGAAGTGCGGCGGCAAGCTGGTGACCGTCGAGGACCACCAGCTGATCGGTGGAGCCGGCTCGATGCTGGTGGCGGCGCTCGCCCAGGCGGGGGCCCTGCCCAAGGTGAAGATGCTGGGCGTGCATGGCGAATTCGGACAGAGCGCGTACCTGGCCGAGGAGCTGTACAAGAAGCACGGCATCGATGCTGGCGGCATCGTTGCTGCTGCCAAGGCTCTCGGCTGATCGAGACATAAGCCATCTGAGCGCTTGCGCTTGAGCGTGAATCGAGCGAGCGCGTGTAGCGTACACGCGCGTGGCCCCCGCGCGCAGGGGGTCCGAAAGCCATCCGCGCGCGGAAGGAGTGCCGGAGGCCGCCATGCCCCGTCCCTCGATAGCCGTCTTGAGCTCTGCCATCGCCGACCGCTGCGCGGGCTTAGCGCTCGGGTTGGCCGTCGCGATCTTGGTCCCCGTCATCGCACCGGCGCTCGCGAGCGGCGCGGTATCGGTAGTGGTCCACGACACCACCGTGACCAGCACCGTCCGACAGGATTACACCGGCACGAACTTCGTCGCCTACTGGAACGACCTCGGCGCCGATCCCACGTCGATCAACGACATGAAGGCGAGCCGCTTCGGCCTAGTGCGCTTCCCTGGCGGCATCCCGTGCGACTGGTTCGATTGGCAGGCGCCCGGAAGCGCGGGCAATCGCACCATCGCCGAAGCCTGGGCTTTGGCGAACGCCGGCGGCGGCAAGCTGCTCTACCAGACCAACATCTACGACGCCAACGGCACTGGGCAGAATTCGGCCACGACGGTGAAAGCCATCGATGCCTACATGAAGGCCAACGGCATCCAGGTCGGTATGTGGGAGGGTGGCAACGAGCCGGAGTATGGACCGCAGAAGACCCAGCCCGCCGCCACCTACATGGCGACCTACAACGCGACCTTCGGCCTGCAGTACGATGCGCTCAAATCGGTGAGCCCGTCCATCCCGATGATCGGCCCGGGCACCACCCTGATCAGCAACCTGGCGCTGTTCCTCCAGGCGCATGGCAACAAGTCGGGTGATGGCAAGGTCGATGGCGTCAGCCTCCACTGGTACGCTGGCGGCGGCTTCAACTTCCCCGGACCTGACTATCGCCGCAACGCCGCCCAGACCTTGCTCGCGAACTTCATCAACGATGCCAAGGCCCAGATTGCGCTTTACGATACGCGCGCGCTCCCCATCTACATCACCGAGTGGAACTGGATCAATCCCGGAGGGTGGGGCGACTACGATTACACCTTCACCGGCGTGAACGACGCGGACATCGTCGGCATGATGCATCAGCTTGGCGTGGCCGGTAACACCCAGTTCTGCCTCGGTACCATCGCCCAGAGCTACGGCATGATCGCAAACTGGGATGGCTACCGCGCGCCCATGCGCGGAGACGTCAACGCCCCGTTCTTGGCGCTCACCTTGGCGCAGAAGCTGGGGACGAGCGTGCTCGAAGTGGCCAATCCCGCCGACGCTGGGACCACCCTGAGCGCATACGCCACCAAGACCAGCGATGGCAAGATCCAAGTCATGCTCTGCAACAGAAACCCGGACCTAGCGCAGGATGTGACCCTATCGTTCACTGGCGGCTACAATCCGGACGGCAAGGCCCTTGAGATCAGCACCCTGCAGAACACCGCGGGTACCTGGGCCGTGAACTCGAGCATCATGAACGGCGTCCTCTTCCCACAGCCGAAGGCCAGCGGCGTCCTTCCCTCTCCGACCACCACCACAGTGAGCGGCAGCACGTATTCGGTGAACTTGCCCATAAACGGCTCGATGGCCGTGCTCATCTTCGGCGGAGCAGGCGCGAGCCATACCGTGGCGTCCATCTCGCCGTCCAGTGGCACGATCGCGGGTGGCACCAACGTGACCATCAGCGGCTCAGGCTTCACTGCGGGGGCGACTGTTTCCATCGGTGGAACGGCGGCCACCAACGTCACGGTGACCAGTGGCACCACGATCACCTGCACGACGCCCGCCGGCAGCGCTGGTGCCAGGGACGTGTCGGTGACGGAATCATCACAGACGGTGACGCTCTCGAACGCATTCACCTACGTGGCTCCGGCGCCGACCGTCGCATCGATCTCGCCGTCCACCGGCACCACCGCGGGCGGTACCAGCGTGACCATCACCGGTACGAATTTCGTCAACGGTGCGACCACCGTGACGATCGGCGGCGCTTCCGCGACGGGGGTTTCAGTGGCGAGCGCCTCCTCGCTCACGTGCACATCCCCCGCGGGGGCGGCTGGAGCCAGGAACGTGGTGGTCACGGTCTCCGGGCAGTCCGCCACGCTCACCAACGGCTTCACCTATGTCGCGCCGGCGCCAACCATCTCTTCGATCTCGCCGAGTTCCGGAACCACGGCGGGGGGCACCAGCGTGACCATTTCCGGCACAGGATTCTCAGTGGGGGCCACGGTCACGATCGGCGGCGCGAGCGCGACCAGCGTGACCGTGCTCGGCCCGACATCGATCTCGTGCATGACGCCTGCTGGCGCAGCGGGAGCCAGGACTGTGGCCGTGACGGTCTCCAGCCAGACGGCGACCTTGACCAACGGCTTCACCTTCGTGGTGCCGGCACCTGTGATCAGCGGAATCGCTCCGAGCAACGGTCCGACCGCTGGCGGCACGGCAGTGACCATCACCGGCACGGATTTTTCCGGTGCGACGTCAGTGACGATCGGTGGGGTCGCTGCGACCAGTGTGGTGCTGGTGGGGCCGACCACCATCACCTGCGTCACCCCAGCAGGCACGGCGGGAGCCAAGTCGGTCATCGTATCCACCGCGGGGCAGACGGCGACTTTGACCAACGGCTTCAGCTACGTCGCGCCTGGAGCGCCAACGGTGTCCTCGATCTCGCCCAGCAGCGGCCCGACCGCCGGAGGCACCCTGGTCACCATCACGGGGACGAATTTCGCTGCCGGCGCGACGGTGACGATCGGCGGCGCGGCCGCGACTGGTGTGACGGTCGTGAGCGCGACCTCGATCACTTGCACCACCCCGGTCGGAGCGGCTGGCGCGAAGTCGGTTGCGGTGACCGTGTCTGCCCAGACCACGACCCTCACCAACAGCTTCACCTATCTCGCGCCCGCGCCAACGATCTCGTCCATTTCGCCCGCGAGTGGATCGATCGCCGGAGGTAACGGCGTGACCATCTCGGGCTCGAATTTCGCATCCGGATCGACCGTGACGATCGGAGGCGTGGCGGCCATCGGAGTGACGGTGCTGAGCCCCACGTCGATCAGTTGCATCGTCCCCTCGGGGAGTGCCGGCGCCAAGAGCGTGGCGGTCACAGTATCGAGCCAGACCGCCAGCATGGCCAACGGTTACACCTACGTCGATACCCTCTCGGCATCGGCTTCGAACGCTGGCGAGATGGGTGGCAGCCCGCATAAGGGCTGCGGCACCGGCGGACTCGCCGCGATGTTCACCACGCTCGCCCTGCTCAAGCTCGTCGGTGCGCGCCGGCGAGACCTGCAGCGTTGAGCGCGCTGAGACGGCGCATCGGCCCCGCCTGGACAGCTCTCCTCGCGGTCCGAAGCAGTGGAGAAATGGCGTAGACCCCGGCTGGTAGGTGGGTTCGGCGTGTATAGCTCGATTCTTGCCCATCGCCGAGGGGGCTCGTGGCCCTAGGCTGGGCGACCCGCCCATGCCATCCGTTCGTACCACACCTCCAGCGCGTCGACATCGGCTACGGCGCTTCGTGCTCCTTGGCGCGTTGTCGCTCGTGGTCCTGGTGGTCGGAGCCTACCTGCTGCGCGGACCCTTGTTCGGCCGGCCCCTGGGTAACCTCGTGGCCGCGAAGCTCTCCGAGACCTTCGGCGGCCGCTTCACCGCCAAAGGGGTGCGCGGCGCATGGTTCAGCGACGCCGTGCTGGTCGACCTGCGCACCGAGGAAGCTCCGGAAACCGGTCCGCTCTCGCATCTGTCATGGGATCGGCTGGAGGTCACCTACGGCATCGTCGACCTGTTGCGTAGTCGTCCGCTCTCGGGCCTGCACTCGCTGCGCATTGAAGGTCTAGACCTGCGCATCGATCTGACGCGGCCCGCCGCCGCGGCGGCGCCCGCTGTTCGAAAAGCGCCGAAGCCCTCGATGTTCGCGCGGCTGCCCGCGCGGTTGCCGGCCATCGAGCTGCGCGGCCGGGTGAGCGTGCGTCTGCCGCTGCCGGGAGGCGAGTCGGGGACGTTCGCGCTCGAGGGATTCTCGCTGGTCAGCGATGGGCGCGATGCTGCCGACCTGTCGCTGGCCAGCCTCGCCTGTCCCGAGCTCGGCATCGCCGAGCAAGCGGTCCACATGCGCGTCAGTCGCGATGGCGACGCCTTCACCATCGAAGGCGATCGTGGTGAGGGCACGATCGCTGGGATCGACTTGCGCAGCTTGGTGCTCGACGGGCTCGGCCGCGCACCGCGCCTGCGCGCGCGTATCGGCATCGCGGGAGGCGAGGTCACGGCCGACCTGTCCCGTTCGCACGTGTCCGCCGAGATCGACGGGGTCGATCTCAGAACCGTGCCGCCGTGGCTGGCGCGACTCGTCGAGACTCCGAGCCGGGGCACGGTCAGCGGCAGCCTCGACGCGCGCATGGACGGCGACGACGCGGCTTGGCGCGCGGAAGGATCGATCCGCCTGCGTGGATCCGTGTGGCGCGGATTCGACATCGAGACCCTCGAGGCAAGCGGTTCGTGGTCGCCGGCGGGCCTGGCGCTCGCCCACCTGGATCTCGCGTCTTCAGTCGTCCAGGCCGAGATCACCGATCTCATCCTCGATCCGCGCGCGGGCTGGATGCCCAGCGGAGTCCGCCGACTGCGCCTGAGCGTTCCGGACGCCTCCGGCGCCGCCGCTGGCCTGGGTCTCGAAGTGCCGGCGGCACTGCGTGGGCGCGGCGCGCTCGCCATCACCGTGGCGGCCGATGGCGACGGCGGAACTGTCCTGACGGCGTTCTCCGCGAGCGTCCTCGGCGACGGCGTGGCCGCGCATGTCGACGGTTCGGGAACGCTGCCGCCGAGCCTGAGCCGTTGGCGCGAGGCGACGCTGTCGGCGAGCTGGAGCATAGACCTCGCCGACAAGGCCCTTCCAGGACTGGGCGACGGCTGGGGTGGAACCTGTTCGGGTCGCGGCCGCGTCGAAGGCACCCTCGGAGATCCCCATGCCGCGGCGACCCTCGACGGCCATGATCTGCGCTTGGCCGGTCGCGCCATAAGCGAGCTGGATGTGTCCGGTTCCCTGGCGTGGCCTAACCTGGTGCTCGAGCACGCCCGCGTCCGCGCTGCGGCGGGAGCCATCTCGGCCAGCGGAGCTGTGGACGTGGTGGTGCGAACTGCCGAGCAGCTGCGGGTGGAATTCGACGTCCTGGATCTGGCCGAGGCGGCGAGATTGGCCGGCAGTCCGATCGCGATGTCGGGCGCGGCGCATGGCGTCATCCTTGCGGGTGGCACGTTCTCGGGGGGCATGAAACAAATCATGCGGGACGCGCACGCCTATGTCGAAGTGTCGGCGAGCGAACTGCGCATCGCTGGCCACGTGCTCGGCGGGCTCGAGGCCAAGGCAGGCCTCGGCGATGGGGGCCTGAGCATCCATCGCCTGGAGCTCGATGGGCCGGTGCGCCTGGATCTGCTCGGGGAGGTGTCGCTCGACGACGACGGCGGCGTCGCCGCGCGGATATCGCGCCTCGCCCTGTCGCAGGCCGGGAATGACCATGCCTCGCTGCGCCTGCGCGAAACCACCACGGTCTCGCATATACCTGGCCCGGGCCCCTTCGGCCATTGGCGCATCGATCCGTGCACGATCGAGACCGAGGGCGGCAGATTGGAGCTCGCCTGCGATCTCGGCGAGCGCATCGATCTCACGGTGAGTGGCATCAACGTCCATCCTGGCGCGTTCGCGCCCGTCGGCTTTCCCAAGGTCGAGGGCCGCGCCAGCTTCTCGCTGGCGATGAATGGGCCGGCCGCCACCCCCGAGGGATCGTTGCGGCTGCGCACGCTCGGGCTGCGCATCGCTGACCGCGACGCCGAGCTGTCTATCGACGCGCTCCAGGACGCCGAGGGGCTGCGTCTGGGACGCTGCGATGCGCGTCTCGATCACGTGCTCGATGTATCCGTCACCGGTTCGCTGCCGGTGCGGCTCGGAATGACGGGGGCGGTGCCCGGAGCGGGCCACCCACGCATGCACGCCCGCGCATTCGCCGCGGTGCTGCCCGGACTGGCGCCCGCGCGCTTCCACCTGCCGGAAACGGGATGCATCGGGGTGACGGCGGATCTCGACGAGACTGGCGCGAAGATCGATCTCGCGATCCGTGAACTGCTGGTGCGCATCGCTCCGCTCGCCGAGGATCTGAAGTCGCAGCCCGACGAGATCGCCGAGATCGACGTGCACATGCGCGCCGATCTGCGCGGATGGCGCTCGTCGATCCGCGCCCGCGATAGCGGCGGACTCGCGATCGCGAGCGATGTCGGAGGCGTCGCGGCATTCGATCCGGATCGCCCGCTCGCTTTCATCGAATCGCTCACGAGCGACGAGCTGTCCGGCGACGTCACCGTCGGGAACGTACAGCTGGCGCGTGCCTCCGTGCTGTTGCCGGCCCTGGTGCGCCTGTCCGGCAGCATGTCGGGTACCCTGCAGGTCTCCGGCCGGCCGTTCATGCCGCGCTGGGGCGGCACGCTGGTGCTCGACGACGTGGGCCTCAAGGTTCGCTCGGATCTGCCCGCCATCTCCGAGGGCAAGGGTCGGCTGCGCTTGGAGGGAACGCGCGTCCTGGTGGACGAGCTGACGGCGCGCATGGGCTTCGAGCCCATCACCGTCACCGGCACGGTCGATGTCGGGGAGTGGAGCAGGCCGGCCTTCGATCTCTTCCTCAACGGACAGAACGTATTGCTCACCCGGAACCAATATCTGCGCCTACGCGCGGACTGCGATCTCCACCTGCATGGCCCGATCGAGGCCATGACCCTGTCCGGTTCGATGCGGCCGACCGACGCATTGTACTCGAAGCCCATCGAGCTGCTGTCGCGCATCCGTCCCAGCGGAGGGCATCGCGCCAAGGACGACGGCATCACGCTGTTCAGCCTGCGCGATCCGCCTCTGTCGACGCTGGCATTCGATATAGAGATCCACGGCCTCGATTGCCTGCGCATCCACAACAACATCTTCCGCGGCATCTGCTCGCTCGACGCGCATCTGGGCGGCAGCGGCGAGGCGCCGATCCCGCGCGGCCGCGTGTGGTGCGAGGAGGCGCGGTTGAAAATGCCGTTCACCACCATTCATATAACCAACGCGACCCTGGTCTTCCCGGTCGATACGCCTTACAATCCGCGGCTCGAGGCCGACGGAGAGGCGCGCTTGAAGAACTACGACCTGCGCGTCCACGCGGCTGGCGACCTACCCGATGTCGAGGTGACCGTGGATTCGGATCCGCCGCTGTCATCCAGCGAGGGCGTGCTGCTGCTGACCACCGGGCTGACTGGCCGCGAGCGCGAGGAGCAGGGCTCCGGGCGCACCGAGCTCACCATCGTCGGCAAGTACCTGGCGAAGGAGGTGTGGCACGAATTCTTCGGCCCCGGGGATCCCGACAAGGAGCCGGGGCTTCTCGATCTCGATCGGCTCGACATCAGCGTCGGACAGCAGCTGAGCACGACCGGCCAGGAGACCATCGACACCGAGTACGAGCTCAGCCGGCATTACTTCCTCCATGGCGAGCGTGATCGCTTCGACGGCTACGATCTGGGCTTGGTCTGGCGGTTGAGTTTCCATTGATGCACCGACGCCACATGTCCATGGGCGCGCGCATGACCAGGTCGATCGTCGTCGCGGCGTCTAGTCGCGCGGCAGGTCTCGTGATCGCGCTGCTGATCTCGGCCTGGTTGTTCCGCGCCGAAGGCGCCGATGACGGGGACAAACTTCCGGTGGCGTATGAGGGCCTGCACCACGTCGGCAAGAGCGAGCTCGCGGCAGCCGCGCGCCGCGAACTGCAGGATTTCCAGCGCCATCCGACAGAGGCAGCCCTTGCGGACGCAGCGTATTCCATGGAGGCGGTGTTGCGCGAACAGGGATTCGCTCATGGCCGCGTTGATTTCCGCCTGCTACCGTCGCAGGCCGAGCCCAAATCGGCGGTGTTCGTGATCAAGGAAGGTGCGCGCGCCTACCTGCAGCGGCTGTATTTCCCCGGGGCCGCGCATTTCACCCAGCGGCGGCTGCGCGGCATGCTCAAGGCCCAGGGCATCGGGCTCTTCGATCTGCAGAATGCACCGTATCGCAAACACGACATCGATTCGTGCGCGGGTGCCGTGGAGATGGCCTATCTGCTCGATGGCTACTACCGGGTCCACGTGGCGAAGCCGGTGGTGTCGTTCTCCAACGATTTGCGCGGTGCTTTTGCGGTGGTGCCGATCGAGGAAGGCAAGCGCTTCATCATCACCAAGGTCGAGCTCGATCCTGATCTCACCGATAGCGGCATGCGCGTGCCCGACATCAAGCCGGTGAAGGAGGTCGCCGAACTGATCGGCAAGCCGTACTACGTCCGCTCGCCATCCCTGGCCGCGGCCAAGATCCGCGCCTGGCTGCTCGATCGCGGCCATCTCGACACCGAGGTCGCGGCCCACGCCGAGATCGACGATGTCACCGCGACCGTGACCGTGATTTTCTCCATCAAGCCCGGGCCCGAGTACGTGCTCGGCGAGGTGCTGCCGGTCGGCCTCGACCGCACCAAGCCCGGCTTCGTGCGCCGCCGCCTCGGACTGACCCATGGCAAGGCCATCGATCGCGATCGCCTGGATCGGGGCGTTCGATTGCTCAATCGCAGTGGCGCGTTCTCGTCGGTGCGCTGGGAGAAGCGCGTCCAGGACCCGCATGGAGACAGCCGGGTCGCCGATGTGGTGCTGACCCTCAAGGAGGCGCGCGCGCGTTCGCTCGAATTCGAGGCCGGCTTCGGCAGCTATGAATTGCTGCGCGGTGGCATCCGCTACCGCGACCGCAACCTGTTCGGCCAGGGCCGCTACTGGGAAGTCCATCCGACCGTCAGCATGAAGAGCTACGGCGGCGACTCGCACCTGCGCGACGATTACCTGGTTGGCGCCAACAACGTCCTGGATCTCGGCGGCGGCTACCTGTTCCGCCGCGAGCCGACCTTCGATCGCAGCACCTATACCGCGACCATCAGCCTCGAGCACCGCTTCGACGCGAAATGGTCGACGAAGGGCGGCTACACGTACGAGACCAGCCGAGCCTCGAACATCAGTGCACCGCTTCCCGGAGTCGAGCAGAGCGGCTACGTGTCCAGCGCGCGCATCTTCGACGGCCTGCGCTTCGATTGCCGCGACAGCGTGGTCATGCCCACCACCGGCGTGCTCGCGAGCGTGGGTCTCGCCTATTCGTCGCCGTACGTCGGATCGGATCTGAATTTCGTCGAATACAGTGGCGGGGCAGCGGGATTCCTCAGCTTCGGCCCACGGGTGGTGTTCGGCCTGGATGGCAGGTACACCACGCGCCAGGTGCTCGATTCAGCGGGCACGCTGCCGATCCAGGAACGGCTCACCTTGGGCGGAGAGAATTCGGTGCGCTCGTACGACCAGGGCGAGCTGAGTCCGCGCGACACGGCAGGCCATGCCACTGGCGGTCTCACCGCGGCGATGGCATCCGCGGAGCTGCGCCTGCAGATGAGGGGGCATTTCTGGACCGCGGTGTTCTACGACATCGGCGAGGTCGACGAGGAGACCTGGCATCTCGACGGCACTGTCGGCCAGGGCATCGGCACCGGCATCCGCTACCAGCTCCCGGTGGGCCCGGTCCGCCTCGACGTCGCCTATGATCCCAAGCGCAAGGCGCGGGATTTCGGCGCGTACCTGTTCCTGTTCGCCGTCGGCTTTTCTTTCTAGTTGGGGGGCCGTAGCCCCCCAACTAAGAGTATTGTCTTGAGATAATGGTTTTTACCGTATCGTTAGAGACTTCCTCACAACCCGCGCTTCGCCTGATTCGTCCGTCGGTGCGCACTTTTCACCGATGGATCACATGGAATTTTCCCAGCTTTCTCTCATCGAGCCCCTGCTGCGCGCTTTGCGCGACGAGGGCTACACCAAAGCCACGCCCATCCAGGAGCGCGCGATTCCGCACGTGCTCGCGGGGCGCGACCTGCTCGGCTGCGCGCAGACCGGCACCGGCAAGACGGCGGCGTTTGCGCTGCCGATCCTACAGCGGCTGTCGCAGAGCCCGCCCGTGCACGGCCGTCCGGTGCGCGTGCTGGTGCTCAGCCCGACGCGAGAGCTCGCCGCGCAGATCGGCGAGAGCTTCCGCGCCTACGGCCGCCATCTCAAGATGTCGAGCACGGTGATCTTCGGCGGCGTCGGCCAGCATCCGCAGGAGCAGGCGCTGCGCCGCGGCGTCGAGATCCTGGTCGCCACGCCCGGGCGGCTGCTCGATCTCATGGGCCAGGGCATCGCCAAGCTCAACGCGGTCGAGGTGCTCGTGCTCGACGAGGCCGACCGCATGCTCGACATGGGTTTCATCCACGACATCCGCCGCATCCTGCAGGTGGTGCCGAAGAAACGCCAGACGCTGTTCTTCTCCGCCACCATGCCACGTGAAATCCGCCAGCTGGCGGACAGCATGCTCCACGATCCGGTGTCGGTCGAGGTGGCTCCCGAATCCACCGCCGCCGAGACCGTGCGCCAGTCGGTTTATTTCGTCTCGAAGATGGACAAGCCGGCGCTGCTCGAGCACCTGCTGTCAGAAGGCGACGTCACGCGCGTGCTCGTGTTCACCCGTACCAAGCATGGCGCCGACAAGGTCGCCAAGCACCTCACCAGGTCGAACATCATCGCCGAAGCCATCCACGGCAACAAATCGCAGAACGCGCGCACGCGTGCGCTCGATAACTTCAAGAAGGGTTCCACCCGCGTCCTGGTCGCCTCTGACATCGCCTCGCGTGGCCTGGATGTCGACGAGATCTCGCACGTCATCAACTTCGACCTTCCCAACGAGCCCGAGACGTACGTGCATCGCATCGGCCGCACCGGCCGCGCCGGCGCTTCGGGCACCGCGATGTCCTTCTGCGACGGCGAGGAGCGCGCCTTCCTGCGCGACATCGAACGCACCATCCGCAAGCCGGTTCCGGTGATCGATTCGCATCCGTTCGCAGGCCGCGCCGGCCAGGCCGCGCCCGCCCGCGACGCGTCGGGGCAGGGCCAGCATCGTGGAGGCCAGGGCGGTCACGGCGGATACCAGGGCAATCGCGGCCAACAGCGCGACGGCCGTCGTGACGGCCGCCGTAGCGAAGGCGGTCGCACCCATGGCGGAGATGGCGCTCGCCGTGATTACTCCGCGCGCAGTGAGCCGGTACGCGCATCGGGCGATACCACGATGGGAGCGCGAGCCGTCAAACCGAAGACCGGCTTTCCCGCGCGCCGCGGCGGCCCTCGCTCGCAGTGGTGACCTGCCGATGCAGCCGGGCACCCCAGCCGGCAGCTTCGGTGGCACCGCCAGAACTCAGTCGACTTCTTTCGGTAGAGCCGGCAGGCACATCCAACAGGGCCTCAGTTCCTCGACTTCCGTAGGTCGGATCCGGGCGTATCGTCGTGCCATGGACGTTCCCTTGCGTCTGATGCAGGTCGGTCGCGCGCTGCTGATCCTCGCATGCGTGCCGGGTATCGCCTGCGCTGACGCTGGCAGGTCGGTGGCGGGCGACGAGATCGCCTCGTGGGCGGCAGCCGCGGCGGGATTGATCGCAGCCGCGGTGTTGGGCACCGCCTGGCAGAGGGTCCGGCGGCTGCGCGCGAGCGAACGCGGTCATGCCGCAGAGCTATCCGCGGCGCTCCAGGCACGGCTCGAATCCGAGGAGCGTTGGCGCACCCTGGTCGAGCACGCGCCCGATATCATCTACATCGTCGGCCCCGATCTGGTCGTCACCCATCTCAACCGCGTGGCCGTGGGGTTGCGTCGGGAAGATGTCCTCGGCCACAGCGTTCTGCGCTACGTGCTGCCTTCCGAACAACCCGGCGCGCGGGCCCGCTACGAATCGGTGCTGCGCGACAACCAGGCGACGACCTACGAGAAGGAATGGGTACGCCCGGACGGCGCGCACGTCTGGTACCGTATCCGTATCGGCCCGATCTCGCGGGACGGCAAGGTGGTGGCGGCGCTGTCCGTGCTCACCGACATCACCGAGCAGAAGCGCATCGATCAGGAGATGCGTGACAGCGCGGCGCGCTACCGCCAGCTGGTGGAGCTCTCGCCGGACGCGATCATTGCCCATGATTCCGAACGCCTGGTGTTCGCCAACACCGCCGCCGCCGCCATGCTCGGAGCTGCGACAATCGAGGACCTGGTCGGCCGACCGATGCTGGATTTCGTGCAGCCGCAGCACCATCACATGGTCCGCGAGCGGGTGGCGAAGACGATCGCCACTGGCATCGCCAATCCCATGTCCGAACGCGCCCTGCTCAGGGTCGATGGCACGCCGATCGATGTCGAGGCCACCTCGAACGCCATCGCCATGGATGGATCATCCACCGTCATCCAGGTGGTGATGCGCGACATCACCCGGCGCAAGGCCGCCGAGATCGCCCTGCGCGAGAGCGAGTCGAAATTTCGCGCCATCTTCGAATCCTCCATCGACGCCGTCGGCGTGTCCAAGTCGGGAATCCACCAGTTCGCCAATCGAGCCTACCTGAAATTGTTCGGCTACGGGGATGCCGAGATCGCCGGGCGGCCCATCGTCGACCTGCTTGCTCCACCGGAGCGGTCGGGGATCGCGGACCGCATCCGACGCCGTTCGGAGGGGGAGCCCAGCGCCACGACGTATGAGACGATCGGCCTGCGTAAGGACGGCAGCGAATTCGAGATGGAGGTGCACATCTCGACCTTCACCCAAGAGGGCGATCTCCACACTGTCGCAGTCATCCGCGACATCAGCGAGCGCAAGCGCGGCGAGGAGGCACGGCGCCGCCTCGAGGGCGAACGCGAGCAGCTCTACGAGCGCACCGAACTGCAGCTCGAGCGCCTGCCGTTGGCGTGCATAGTCCACGACGCTCAATTCCGCGTGATCTCCTGGAATCCGGCGGCTGATCGCATGTTCGGATACCAGCGTGGCGAGGTCCTGGGCAGGAATTCCTTCGAGATGCTGGTCTTCCCAGAGAGCCGCGCCCATGTCACGGCGCTGTTCGAGCGCTTGGCCGCTGGCGAGTTGGTGATCAGCGGCGAGGAACCGATCATCACCAAATCCGGCCGCATCATCCATTGCCGCTGGATCAACAACGCGATGCACACCTCGGACGGAGCGTTCATCGGTGTCATCTCGATGGCGCAGGACGTCACCGAGCAGAAGCAGCTAGAGGAACGCCTGCGCCAATCGCAGAAGATGGAGGCGGTCGGCCAGCTCGCTGGGGGCGTCGCGCACGATTTCAACAACCTGCTCACGGTCATCACCGGTTACGGTCAGATGCTGATCGAGAGTCCGGACCTGGCGAGCCCGCAGCGCCGCAGTGCCGAGCAGATCCTCAAGGCGGCGACGCGCGCCGCCGGTCTCACCCGCCAGCTGCTCGCCTTCAGCCGACGCCAGGTGCTTCAGCCGAAGACCCTCGACCTCAACGGCATCATCGCCGACATGGAGAAGCTCCTGCGCCCGCTGATCAGCGAGGATATCGACATACTGCTGTCGCTCTCTCCCACGTTGGGAAAGGTGCGTGCCGACCCTGGTCAGTTCGAGCAGGTAATCATGAATTTGACGGTGAACGCGCGCGATGCCATGTCGCAGGGCGGCACGCTTTCCATCGAGACCTCGAACGTCGATTTCGAGGCCCCATCGGCGGTCGCCGCGCCGCCGCGCGCGGATCTCGAACCCGGGAAATGGGTGATGTTGGCAGTGCGCGACACCGGGCATGGGATGAGCACGGAGACGCTTGGGCACATGTTCGAGCCCTTCTTCACCACCAAGGAGCAGGGCAAGGGCACCGGCCTGGGTCTCGCGACGGTCTATGGCATCGTCAAGCAGAGCGGCGGGAACATCCTGGTCTACAGTGAGGCCGGCAAGGGGACGTCGTTCGAGATCTACCTGCCGCGCATCGACGAGAGCGACGATCGCACCACGAGCGTCAGCGACGCGTCAACCGGATCGGTGGGCGACGAGACCCTTCTGCTGGTCGAGGACGATCCGGACGTGCTCGAGTTCTCGAAATCGACCCTGGCTCGCGGCGGCTACCGGGTGCTTGCGGCGCGTGACGGCGACCAGGCGCTGGCCTTGGCGTCGTCGCACCAGGGCATCATCCATCTGGCCGTCTGCGACGTCATCATGCCCGGCATGAGCGGTCGCGAGGTCGTCGACCGCCTCTCCTCTAGCCGACCGGACATGCGCTCGATGTTCATGTCCGGCTACGCCGACAAGGCGATCGTCCACAAGGGCATCCTCGCCCCCGGCGTGGTGCTGATCGAGAAACCGTTCTCGGCCCATGCTCTGCTCAGCAAGGTGCGTGAGGTGCTCGACTCGTAAGCGGGGGCTTTGCCCCCGGGCCCCCACGGTCTTTGTCGGGGCTCGATGTCTCCGCTACGCTACGACGATGTCGTAGGCTCAGCCGTAGAAATCGAGCCCCGACAAAGCCCCGTGGGGTAGGCTGAAGGCCGTAGGGGCGAAGCCCCTGAAACAATCAGCCCCTTTTTTCGCCGAAGATGCGGGACAGCACCTGCTGGCCCAGGTCGCCGAGCGAGGCGCGGAAGGCGCTCCCGCGGCTGACTTCGACGAGCTTGGCGATGAAGCGTTCGAGATAGGCGTCGGTCGCGACCATGAACACCGTCAGCTCGATGCCCAGGCGCGGATAGCGCGCTCCCTGCTTGAGGGTCGCCGTGACGATCTCTGGATCCAGCCCGGCGCTGTTGACCATCAGCTCGCCCTTCACCAGCAGGGCCGACGGTTTGCCGTCGGTGATCATCACCACGCGCTTGTTGGGCTGGTGCTTCTTGATCAGGATCTCGGCGGCCCGGCGCAACGCCTCGCAGGTGTTGGTGTGGAACGGCCCGTTCGAGATGTAGGGCAGGTCCGCCACCTGGACCTCCTCGACATCGTCGCCGAAGAGCAGGATGTTCAGACTGTCGCGGGGATAGCGGCGCTTCTGCAGCTCGGCGAATGCCATCGCCACGCGCTTCGCGGGGGTGATGCGGTCCTCGCCGTAGAGCGTCATGCTGTGCGATACGTCGATGAGCATGACGGTCGCGGCAGAGGTGGTGTCCTCGCGCTCGTCGATCAGCAGGTCGCCTTCCTCGAGGCCCCCATGCCCTTGGCGCAGCGCCGCGAGCATGCTGTCGCGATAGGCGATGTCGCGCGATTCGTCTCCTGGCTGCCATTGCCTGAGGATGCCGGTGGGGTCTCCGGTCCGGCCGGAACGCTTGGTGGCATGCTCACCTTTGCCACCGCTCTTGAGACGCCCGAAGACGTTCTCGAGGCACGACGAGCGCAGATCGCGCTCCCCCTTGGCGGTGAGCTTGCGCTCTCCCGACTTGCCGGTGATCAGCTTGCGCTCCTTCAGTCGCTTCTCGAAATCCTCCTTCGAGAATCCCAGCTGATCGCGCATGCGCCGACCCTGCGGCGAGTCGAGCCAGCGCAGCGCCGGCTCGACCTCGCCATTGGCGGCGAGCATCAGCTCGCGGAACAGCTCATCGATGAGCTGCTCGCGCTTGAGCTGGTTTGCGAGCTCGCGCCAGTCCAGATGCCGGTATTCGAAGTGCATGGCTCACCTCTTCCTGATTCTCTCGATGCGGTGGCTGAGAAGGAGCGGATACGTGATGGCGGTCAGGCGGGGCGAGGTGACCACGAGGCACCGGCGGCGATGGCGCGCACCTGCTCGAGGTGATGGGCGTTGTGGCCGTGCACCATGGCCGCGAAGTGCGCGAAACTGCGCTTGCCCTGCTCATTGTGCACGCCTTCGCGGGCACGCTCAGCTGGGGTGGTGGCGAGCGCGAGCTCGATGGTGGAATCGCGAGTCACCCGGTACAGGGCTTCGGCGGTCGCGAGCGAGCGCTGGTCGTAGTGCAGGTGCTCGACCCAGCGATTCTCGTCGAAGCCCATAAGCAGTGGATTTTCATCAGCGAGCACGCGCCGCATGCGTTCGAAGAGCACCGTCTCGGTGTCGACCAGGTGCAGGAGCATCTGGCGCATCGTCCACTTGCCCGGAGCGTACGATCGGGCGAGGGTGGCCGCGTCGCTGGTGAAGAACGGCAGGGTCGCGTCGCGGGTGCGGCGCAGGGCCTCGAGATCGATGAAGGAGATGTCGCTCATGGTCGCCTCGGCTCAGGTCCGCGGTTCGGCAAGCATCGCGTACGGCGTGGCGCGCGGCTGCCAGGGCTTGCCGGCCACGATCGCCTCGATCTGCGTCAGGTGGTGGGCGTTGTGCTGCCAGCTCTTCTCGAGCAACTGCGCGAAGCTGCGCAAGCCTTCGCCGGAATGGACGCCGACCCGGGTCGTGATCTCGGCCGGCGCGAGTCTGGCCAACTCGATCACCGACTCGCGGCATGCGCGGAAGGCGTTGGCGGCGATGGCGAGCGAGCGGCGCTCGGGGAACAGGCCCGCCCAACGGTTTTCATCGAACTTCATCAGCAACGGCCGGTCCTCGGCCAACACGCGGCGCATGCGGTCGACGAATACGCCTTCGCAATCGGCGAGGTGGAGGAGGAACTGGCGCAGGTTCCATTTTCCCGGCGCGTACGAACGCGACAGGACGTCCTCGCTCATCGTGAAGTAGGGGAGGGTCACGTCTCGCGTGCGCTCGAGTTCGCGGATGTGATCCGCCTTCGTGCTGACTCCGGTGCTGACTCCGGTGGTGGCACCGTTCGCTGGACTGGTCATGAACGCCTCCGCTTCTTGTCGTCTCGTCCCATCATATGCGCGAGCAGATCCGAATAGACCAGGCCGCGAGCCGAGTCCTCGCGCGCCAGGGCGCCGCCGTGGAACATCCCCTCGACGATGAACTCCTGCCACAGCACGCGCTCCTCGGGCTGCGGCTTGAGCAGCCTGTCCGTGAGCGCCGCGAGATCCGGAACCGCGGCGAGCGCGGCCTCGTGCTCCTTGGTGGTGGAGCGGTCCGACAGCTTCAGCACGTTGCCGGCGGCGAACCAGGCGAGGATGTTCTTGAAGGGACCCTTGTCGCGCTCGTCGTCCTTCTCGTTGATGACCGGCGGCAGGCGCTCGGCCCACAGCGTCTTCATCGCTTCGCCGAGCACATGCCAGCCGACCTTCAGCGGGCCTTCCTGCTCGCCCTCGTACGCGAGTTCGATCTTGCCGGTCATCGCCGCGAGCGTCGCCGGCAGGTCGACCAGGCGCGCGTGCGGCTTGGCCTCCTTCAGGAGCAGGCCGCGCTGCAGCACATTGGCGTGGAGCGCCTCGAGCGCGGCGATGGTGAGGCGGGCCGAGACCCCGCTCTTGGTGTCCACGAATTCGCTGGCGCGCGCGGCGCGCGCGGCCTCCTCGATGATCAGGTGGAACAGCGGCGCCACGACCGGAGCCACCGTGGCGGTGCGCGCGGTATGGGCCTCCTGGTCCATGATCGCCACGCCCTGGTCGCGGGTCTTGGGATAGTGCGTCAACACCTGCGCGCCAATGCGGTCCTTGAGCGGCGTGATGATCTGCCCGCGCGAGGTGTAGTCCTCAGGGTTGGCGGTGAACACCAGCATCAGGTCGAGCGGCAGACGCAGCGGGATGCCGCGCACCTGCACGTCCTGCTCCTCGAGGATGTTGAATAGCGCCACCTGGATGCGCGGCGCGAGGTCGGGCAGTTCGTTGATGCAGAAGATGCCGCGATTGGTGCGGGGCACGATGCCGAAGGTCACGGCGCGCAGATCGCCGAGGTCGTAGCCCTCGCGCGAGGCGCGGATGGGATCGACGTCGCCGATCAGATCGGCCACCGAGACGTCGGGCGTGGCCAACTTCTCGCCGTAGCGCTCGTCGCGCGTGAGCCAGACGACCTTCGCGCCGTCGCCATCACGGCGCACGATCTCCTCGGCGACCGCGCCGACCGGCGCGAGGGGGTGCGAACGCAGGGGGTCGCCCACCAGCGCGGGGACCTGGGCGTCGAGGAAACGCGCTAGGGCGCGCGCGAGGCGGGTCTTGGCTTGACCGCGCAGGCCCAGCAGCAGCAGGTCGTGGCCAGCGAGCACGGCGTTCACGACCTGGGGGATGACCGTGTCGCCGTATCCGACCAGGCCGGGGAAGAGGCGTTCGCCGCTGTCACCCGCCGAGAGCGCGGACACCAGGTTGGCGCGCAATTCGTCCTTCACCCCGCGCGCGGCGTGGCGGGAACCGGTGGCCTTGAGCGCACCGAGCGTGGCCGGCAGCGAGGCCAAGGGCAGGGGGGCCGAACCATGGGAGGAGCTATGGGCAGAGGTATTGGTCATGTCCGTCTCGGCGGGGATCTCGGGGCAGGGAGTGTAGGCCCAGGGTTTGGGCACGGAAATCATTACCGGACGCCGCTGCCACGCCCATTCCGCTGCCCGCTGCCCGCGAGGTCGTTGCGACGGTAGTGCCAAACGTCGTTTTCCTCCACTAGGCCGCCGTTACACTCACGCTGCCCATGGAACCGTCCAATCCCACCGAGATCGAATCGCGGGTGCTGAAGGCGGCTGTGGACAAGGGCCTGATCACCGCGGCCATGGCCGACGAGTTCATGCGCAGGGGGACCACTGAGACTCCGGCCACCGCGCTGCTCATCCAGCAGGGCGTCTTGACCAAGCACATCGTCGAGAGCCTGGCTGGCGGGGCCGCCCCCGGCGAGCCCCAGGCCATCGGTGGCTTCAAGATCGTCGGCAAGCTCGGCCAAGGCGGCATGGGCACCGTCTACCGCGCGCTGCAGGTGTCGATGAACCGCGAGGTGGCGCTCAAGGTCATCTCCAAGCAGTACGCGTCCGATCCCGCCTTCTGCGACCGCTTCCTGCGCGAGGCGCGCGCGGCCGGAGCGGTGAACCATCCCAACGTCATCACCTGCTTCGATGTCGGCCAGGCCGACGGCTGGCTGTACATGGCGCTCGAGCTGATGACCGGCGGCGACGCGGCGGGTCTCGCGAAGAAGACCGGCAACCGCCTCGATGAAGCGCGCGCGCTGCGTATCATCGCCGATTGCGCCCGCGGCCTGATGGCGCTCAAGCGCGCCGGCCTGATCCACCGCGACATCAAGCCCGCCAACATCTTCATCTCCGAGGACGGCATCGCCAAGCTCGCGGACCTCGGCCTGGCGCGCTCCACCTCGGGCGACGACCGCATGACCATGACCGGCGCGGCCATGGGCACGCCCGCGTTCATGTCTCCCGAGCAGGCCAGCGGCGAGGCGACCCTCGATCTGCGCACCGACATCTATGCGCTCGGCGCGAGCATGTTCGCGCTGGTCACCGGCGACATCCCGTTCAAGGGCGCCAGCGCCTTCGCCGTGGTCGCCAAGGTGATCAACGACGCGGTTCCCGATCCGCGCTCGCTGCACTCGGCAGTCACCGATGGATGCGCGGCGATCATCCTCACCGCCATGGCCAAGGATCGTGATCGCCGCTACGCCAATCCCGAGGCGATGATCGAGGACATCGAGCGTGTGCTGACCGGCCGCGATCCGCTGCACGCGCATGCGCCGCCGCGGCCCGGCACGCAGGCGACCTGGATCGCTTCTCCTGGCGGTAATCGTCAGATCACCTCGGGAGTCGGCACCGCCCCCACATCGCCGGCCTCGGGCGTCGACCATCACCTGGCCACCATGCCGACCGTCGTGCCGGGACGCGCGCAGGCCAAGGCGACTCCATCGTCCGGCGCGGCCGCGTCCGCTCCCGTCGGATCCGCCGCCGCGAGCGGCGAGCAGGCGCAGCCCAAGCGCCGCACGAAGCTGGCGCTGGTGGCGGTGCTGCTCGTGGTCGCAGCGCTCTCGGCGTTTGGCATCCATCGCGCGCGGCGGCATCAGGCCCACGAGGGTGGCGCGGTGGTCGAAGCCGGCGTTTCCGCGTCAGGTCCGGCCTCTCCGGGGATCGTCACGGCCGTGGCTCCCGAACGGACGCCTCCTGGTCGGGTGGTCGAGGTGAAGCCGCCAGAACCAGTTGCCATCAAGCGCCCTGAACCGGTGTACGCGGATCCCGAGCCAGTCGTTCCACCGGAACCGGTTGCCGTCAAGCGGCCCGAGCCGGTGGTCGAGGCCAGGCCCGATCCCGTCAGGCAGCCAGAGCCCAAGCCGGCCGCGCCGGTCGAGCCGGATCCGCCGCCCACTGTGGTGGTTGCGAAAGTGGTGGCGAAGGATCCCGAGCCGGTGGCGCCCGTGGCCTCTCCGCCAGTCGCGAGTCCGCCGGTGGTGAGTCCGCCGGTCGCGCGCATTCCCGATCCGCCGCCGGTGGTCGAGACGCCGGTCGAGCCACCACCAGTGGCCAAGCCGGCGCCACCCAAGCCCAAGCCGGCGGCCAAGCCCAAGCCGGTGGTCCTGGATCCGGCAGTGTCGATCAACGCGCGCGCGCTCCTGCACGACCGCAAGTTCATCGCCCTGGTCGAGAACGCCGGAGACAACACGCTCGCCGTGCAGGTCGATCCGGCGATGAAGGATCTCGCCGGATTGCGCGGCCTGCCGGTCTCGCGCCTCGAATGCGAAGGCTGTACCCGGCTTTCTGGCGGCCTGGCCGCGCTCAAGGGTGCGCCGTTGCACGTGCTCTCGCTGCGGGGCTGCACCAGCCTCGCTGACCTCAAGGGTATCGAGGGCTTGCCGCTCGAGGCTCTGGATCTGACCAACTGCGAATCGCTCGAGGATCTGTCTCCGCTCAAATCGATCGGCGTGACCGAGCTGCACCTCGCGGGTTGCCGGAGCATCGCCGCGCTCGACGGCATCGCAGGCATGCGCCTGACCACCCTCGATCTCACCGATTGCCGCAAGCTGCCGAACATCCTCGCGCTGAAGGGCATGCCGCTCACGCAGCTCTGCTTGCTGCGCTGCTCGCGCATCTCCAGTTTGGACGGAGTGCAGGGCATGCCGCTCACGCAGCTCGATCTCACCCTGTGCGAAGCGCTCACCAGCCTGGCGCCTCTGAAAGGGCTGAAGCTGACGCGTCTCGGGCTCGAGGGCTGCAAGCGCCTGCCCAGCCTCGACGGGATCCAGGGCATGGCGCTCGGTGATCTCGATCTGTCGCGCTGCTCGTCGCTCAAGGGCGACCTCTCGGCGCTTTCCGGCATGCGCTTGAAGCACCTGGTGATGATGCGCTGCGACGGAGTGGTGTCGCTCAACGGTCTGCAGGGCAACCAGCTCGGCTCGCTCGAGATCACCTCGTGCGATGCGCTGCAGGGGGATCTATCGGCTCTCGCCGGCATGCCGCTCAAGACTCTGCAGCTGCGCAACTGTCCGAACCTGCTGTCGCTCGAGGGCCTGCAGGGCACGCCGCTCAAGCGCCTGATCGTGACCGAATGCAAACGCATCACCGACTACACGCCGGTGGGCGCGATCCCCGGCCTGGAAATCGTCAAAGACAAATAATGAAAGAAGGCGCTCGGATCCGAGCGCCTTCTTTCATTGTGATTCATCCTGCTGCCTGGGGGGCAGGCCGGAGGCCAGTTGGGCTTCCGTACCCCCTAACCAAGAGCAGTCTTGGCTTTGGCGCCGACCTGAGCCCACGCCCCAGTAGCGTTCGCGGTGTAGGCCGCTTCCATGATCGCGACCGCGTCCATGCACGCTTCGAGATCTCGCGCCAAGTCAGGAGCGGCGATCTTGCCCTGGATGGCAGCGATCAGGCGATCGACGCAGGCGGGAGCATCGGGGAGCGCGGTGACCGGAGTCGCATCCTGTCCGGGCTTGCCCCACACGTAGCCCTTGCCGGCATCCCACAACGCGAGCTGCGAACCCTGGATCTCGAGACCCCCTGGACCGCCCTGATGGATCCATCCCGCTTCGACAGTGCCGAGAATGCCTTTCGGGGATGACGCCGATGGTGCGAAGCGCAGCTGGGCGATGCCGAAGTCGTCGACCTGCGGGTACGCGCCGCAGCGGTTGGCGATCGTCGCCCACACCGACTCGACCGGTCCGAACAGCGTGCGCAGCAGATGGATCGCGTGCGTGCCCATGTCCATGAACGCGCCACCGCCGGCGAGCGCTGGATCGGTGAACCAGGCGAGATCCGGATTGTCGAACCACCGTCCGTAGGCGGCGTGGTGGGCGTTGCGGAAGCGCACATGGGTGATGGTGCCGAAGCCGCCTTCGGCGATCTTCGCCGCGATGGCGCGCATGATGCCGCCGAAGGGCTGGAAGTAGCCGCAGAACAGCGTGGCCTTGTAGCGGGCCACGAGCTCGCGCACCGTCGCGAGATCCGCGACGCTGGTGACCAGTGGCTTCTCGCAGAATACCGGCTTGCCCGATGGCAGCGCCTGCTCGAGCAGGCGCAGGTGGCGGGTATTCTCGGCGCAGATCAGGAAGCCGTCGACCTGCGGATCCTTGATCAGCGCGGCGAGGTCGGCGACGAAGGTGGCGCCGCAATCGGCGGCGTAGCGCTTGCCGCGATCGGCGACGTCGTCCCACACCGCGTAGGCCTTGCGGCCATCGGCGCCCTTCTTGAGATTGTCGATGAAGCCCTTGGTGTGGATGTGGGCGGTGGAGAGGATGGCGATGTTGATGGGTTTCATGGTCACTTCTTCCCGGCCTTGGCCGTGGTGGTCGCGCTAGTCGCGGTATGGGAGGCGGCTGCCGGCGCCGAGCCGAGCACGATCTCGCGCCCACTCTTACCGGACTGGACGATGCCCTCGAGGATCGAGATCACCGACAGGGTCTGTTCGACCGGCACCGGCGACGGCTTGCCGGCGCGGATTGCGTCGATGAAGGCGAGGATCTCCTGGCTGTGGGCGGCCTTCAGGCCGTTCTCCTCGGCGACCACGCCGTCGATCAGCGCGCGATTGAGGGTGCTCGAATACTCGCCGGTCGGCCAGCTGATGCTCGCCTTGCGACCGAAGAGCCGAGCGCTGAAATCCTCGCTCTCCTTCTGGTGCTGGAGCCAGGCCGCCTCGATGACCATGGTGGCGCCGTTGTCGAAGTGGACGAATCCCGAGGCGAAGTCCTCGACGGTGAAGCGCGCGCGGTCCCACTCGCCCCACGCGCCCGGGATCACATCGCCCTTGGCGAAGTTGACCATGGTGGTACCCGAGACGCGCACCGGCTTGGGGAAACCCATGAGGTACATCGCGGTGTCCAGGGCGTGGACGCCGATGTCCATGCACGGGCCGCCGCCGCTGATCGCATCGTCGATAAAGGTCGGGCTGGTGGGCAGCCAGTTGCGGCGCACCGCATGCACGCGCGCGTGGTAGACCTCGCCCACCGAGCCGGCGTCGACGAAGCGCTTGAGCGCGACCACGCGCGGGCTGAAGCGGAAATGCTGGGCGGTCATCAGGATGGTGCCCGACTTCTTCGCCGCCGCCGCCATCTCGCGGACCTCTGCGGTGGTGACCGCAAGTGGCTTCTCGCAGATCACGTGCTTGCCGGCGGCGAGCGCGGCCAACACGGCCGGGGTGTGCGCGCGGTTGGGCGTGCAGATGTCGACGACGTCGACGTCCTTCGCCTGCGCGATCTCGAGCGCGTCGGTGGACACGCGCGCGACGTTGAAGTCCTTGGCGAACTTCTCGGCGGTCTCACCGTTGCTGTCGCAGGCGGCGACGATCTGGCAGTCCTTGGCCAGTTGCCAGCCGGGCATGTGCGCGCCGCGCATGATGCCGCCCGTGCCGATGAGTCCGATGCGCAGGGTCTTGGCCGCCATGTGAAGTGCTCCGTGCGGCAGTGCCGCTGGTGGGGTGGGTCGAGGTGGGAGGGTGATCATATGTCCGCCGACCCGTCCCGGGCCATGTCTGCGTCGGCAGCCGAGATGTCTGACGCAGCACCCCGCTTCTCGTGGTAGACTTCTGGTAAGCCTTGCCAGCCATGGGCTTGGACCTGATGGGTGCGCAACCCCTCGTTCACCTCCGCCCGCGGCCCGTGCAGCGATGCCCGGGTGACCGGGTGACATGGTCTCGCCATATGTTGCAGGCGTCGCTAGCGCAAGGGTTTGTGTCCACAGAATGATGTCCGATCCCGGACCCGTGTCGGGAAGGAGTGGCGGAAGAACCAGCACGCCCCGACCCTATGACCGACCCGACCCTATGACCGACCCCATCCCTTTTCCCCGTCCTTTATCCGGGACCGATCCGGATCTTCCGGTTCAGGGCGTCGGCCCCTCGACGGGACAGGCCCCGGATCAGGAGCGGTTCGTCAGCATGTTCCTCAAGCACCAGGGTGACCTGCAGGCCTTCGTGGTGTCGGTGGTGCAGGATTGGAATCGCGCCGACGACATCGTGCAGGAGGTCTCGCTGGTGCTGTGGCGCCGCTTCGCCGAGTACGATCCGAGCCATTCGTTCGGAGCCTGGGCGCGCGGCATCGCGGCGCGCAAGATCCTCAAAGACCGCGAGCGCCAACGCCAGGGCGGGCGCATGCTCTCGCCCGAGGCGATCGAGTCGGTCGCGGCCGCCTATGAAGAGGTCGAGGCGCCAGGGTCACCGCAGCTCGAAGCGCTGCAGCTGTGCCTGCGCTCGCTCGATCCCGCCTCGCGCAAGCTGCTCGATTTGCGCTATCAGGAATCCCTGCCCCTCGAAGAGGTCGCCACCCGCAGCGAGCGCAGCCTCGCGGCCGTCACCAAAGCCCTGCTGCGGTTGCGCTCGTCGCTCGAACGCTGCGTGCGCAACCGCATGAGCCCAGGGGCGGCGACGCCATGAACCGGAACGCCATGACACCAGAAGCCTTCGCCCAGGATCGTCTCGGCGAGCTGATCGCCAAGTACCTCGACCGCGCGCTCGACGATGGCGAATGGGAGGAGCTCGATCGCACGCTCGCCGCCGATGCCGGCGCCGCGCGGCGCTTCGCCAGCGCCACCAGGTTCGAGCAGCAGCTGCGCCAGCTCACTCGCGCCCAGGGCAATGCCGATTCGGTGAAGCACCTATCGATGAGCGAGCGCATCGCCGCGTACGTCTCGCCCAGTGAACGCGACATCCCAGCGCTGGCTCCGCCCTCACGGCCATCGCCTGCCCTGCAGCCGAAGCGGTCGAACGAGCGTCCGCGCCGTGTCGCCGCCGGGTGGTGGACGGCGGCGGCCGCCGCGGCCGCGCTGCTCATCGCCACGCTGTCGGTCCCCATGCTCGTGAAGGGGACCAAACCCGGCGCCGGATCCAACGTCGCCCAAGGGCCGGCCTCGCCCCATGCGCCGATCGCAACCGTGGTATTCCTCGGCGCGCGCGTCCACGGCGCCCCGCTCCCACGCCTGATCAGGCCCAACGGCGCCTCCGAGCCGTTGAGCATGGGCCAGCAGCTGCTCCCTGGCGACCACATCGACAGCGGCGGTCTCCGCGATTCCGCCCCCGAGACCTGTGTCGGCCTGTCACTCAACCTCGGCGCGACCCTCGATCTCGCTCCAGGCACGCAGTGCGACCTGCGCGAGCAGACGAGGATCTCGGTGTCCGCCGGACGTCTCTTCGCCTCGGTCGACAAATCTGCGTCACATGTCGCGGGAACCGCGGCGCGCTTGACCATCGAAACTCCTTCCGCGGACGTGCGCATCACCGGCACGCGTTTCGATCTCACTGCGGAATCCGAGCGCACGCTGGTGCGCATGGAGGACGGCACCGTCGAGGTCGGCAATGCGGCTGGCTCGCGTCCGGTGTCGACGCTGCAGGAATGCGTCATCGCCAAGGGCTCTGCGCCGCTCGCTCCGACCAGCATCGCCAAGAGCGAGCTCTGGCTCGGCCAGCGCTCCGACGCGGCCGGCACCGGAGTGTTGTGGGATTGCGGCTTCGGCGGTGGAGGCGGAACCTGGATCGTCACCAGCGGCACCATGGCTTCGGCGCCGGATGGCGGCAAGGCGCTCGCCTCGGTGGCTGCGGCCGGGCACGACGCCGGGGCGGCTACCGACACCAGCTTGAGTGTCGCCGCGAAGAGCTCGCAGCCGTGGCTGTTCATCGCTCCTGCCGATTTCGTTCTGCGTGTGCGGGCGCGCAGCGAACATGCTGGCGGCATGGTGGTGCAGATGGAGGCAAACGGCCAGGCCTGGAGGGCGAACGTGGCCGATGTGGGTACCGAGAACGGCTGGGTGCGGCTCGACCTGCGCGCCGCCGATTTCATCTCGTCATCCGGAGCGGCGATTCCCGGCGGCGCGTCGGTGTCGGCGATCCGCATCGACGGTCTCGGACTGGGGACGGTGTGGGTCGACAGCCTGCGCCTGGCATCGGGCGCGGCTTCGACCACGCACTGACGGGCTCCGCGTCGGCGCGCTCTCCGATAGGCCGCGCCGGCAGCATGCCGCGCCTGCTGGCGTGGATGTGTCCACGATGGGGTGAGCGGCGGCTGCCGAAATCGATGGCGCTTGGCGGTGAACCGGCGGCGCTATGCTGCGTTCAGCATAGATTCTGCATGACGCACCGCATGAAAATCGTATTTCCTCGTGCCTTGGTCCACCGGTCGCTTGGTCTGGCCGCCGCACTGCTCGTGTGCCTGGCCCCGGCGCTTACGGCGCAGGAGGGTCGCACGGCGCCGCCACCGAGCGCCGAGCCTCCGGCCGTGGTCGTCGCGCCGGTTGCGAGCGATCGCGTCACGGTCGATGAGGCGGACGCGCTGGATGCGACGGTCCAGAAGCTGGTCATCGCCTCGGTGGCCGCCGGAAAGCGGGAATGGGTGACGGTGCTGGTCGATGGCGCTCGCGCGCAGGGACGTGTCGCGTCCGCCGACGAGAAGATGCTCGGCGTCGCGATCACCAATGGCCCTGACATGACGCTCGCGTGGGCGGGCTGGCGCAAGATGGATCCCGCGCTCGGCCTCCATCTCGGCGTCGCGTATCTGCCAGCGGACGATGCCCGGTCGCAGCTCAAGCTCGGCCGCTATTGCCTGGCTCGATCCCTGCTGCCCGAGGCCGACACGCGTCTGCATCGCGCGCTCGAGCTCGATCCCAGCCTCTCCTCCGATGGATCGTATCTGGCCGCCCAAGCTGAGCTGAAACGCATGCAGGCCGAAGCCGCGCCGGTGAAGGAGGCCACCGCTGCGCCCGTCGCCGGACCTGAACCGACTGCGCGCGCGGATGCCTCGACCGCGGCGGTGCTGCGTCGGCTGGGGAAGCGCGCAGTCATGCTCGGCGTCTCCAGCGCTCCGTACGACAAGTGGGTCGTGGCCACGGCGCAGCAGGGAATGCCCTGGGACATGCGCTACCAGTACCTCTCAGGCGGCGCCAACGTCGGCAGGACCTGGAAGGATTGGGATCAGCCCGCGGGATCCTTCGTCAGCAACTATTGCCACGAGTCCGAGAAGCTGGGCATGATCCCGGTCTTCACCTGGTACCAGATGATGCAGTCCTCGCCCGGCGCCGGCACCGGCAGCGAGGCCGCACAGAACAAGCGCAATTGCGAGACGCCCGAGACCATGAAGGCGTACTTCGAAGGACTCGCGCTGTTCTTCACCAAGGCCGCCGAAGTCAAGAAACCGGCGATCCTGCACGTCGAGCCGGACATGTGGGGCTACATGCAGATCGATCCGATCTTCAAGCCCAACGACCCGACCCAGGTGCGCGTCATGGTGCGTTCGACCGGCATCGCCGATTTCGCCAAGCTCGGCGACACCGCCGCCGATCTCGGCAAGGCGATCGCGATGCTGCGCGACAAGCTCGCGCCCAACGTGCTGCTGGCCTGGCATGGTTCGAAGTGGGGCAATCCCACCGGACAGGCCTCGGCCGATTTCTGCATGAAGTGCGGCCAGTGGGATCTGGTCTTCGCCGACACCAGCGACCGCGACGCCGGCTGGAAGGTCTTCCACAAGACGGCCGGCGCCGACGCCTACCAGTCCGAAGCCGCCTTCGCCTCGTTCCGCGCCTGGTGCGAGGACATCCACCGCATCACCAAGCTGCCGATCATGCTCTGGCAGCTTCCGTACGGCAACACCATCATGGCCGCGTGCGACAACACCCCCGGGCACTTCCAGGACACCACCGCGCCGTATTTCCTCGAAGGCTATCCGTCGAACCACCACCTCGCCGAGTGGGCTTCGGCCGGCGTCATCGGCTACCTCTTCGGCGGCACCATGGGCGACTCGACCTTTCCCGACGACGCCTGCAAGGACGGCATCACCAATCCGGCCGGCGCGAAGGGCCTCAAGTCCCTCAACGCCGACGACGACGGCGGCTACTTCCGCTCCCGCGCCACCACCTATTTCAAGAAGCCCCTGGCCCTCTCCGGCAAATAACCTGATCGCTTGTCAATGCACTCTCCACGTGAGCGCGCGCCGTAACGAGCAGCGCCACCGGCGCCTGCTCCCAAATCCCACTGGCCGTTCCTTCCCGGGGGGCAGCGCGGCGTAAGGCCCCGGTCGGTAGGGGCAGCGCGATGTTGGGGGGCCGTAGCCCCCCAACTAACAGCGGTGGTGCGCGGGCGAAAAGCCGTGCACGCGTTTGTAGACGGTCGAGAAGTGGTACGGATTCTCGAAGCCCAGGTAACGGCTGATCTCCTTGATCGGCGTATCAGTCTGCATGAGCAGCGTACGCGCACGCTCCATCTTGAAGCGCACGAACAACCGCGTGGGCGAGGTCTTGAACGCGGCGCGGCAGCGCGCGCTCAGCGAGCGCTCGCTCATCGCCAGATGCTTGGCCATGTCGCCCAGCCCGAGCGGCGAGCCGAGGCTGCGATCGAAGAGCGTCAACAGCGCGGTGGCGAATGCGTGGTGGGGATTCTCGTCGAGCAGCTTGGGATTGATGTACGCGCTCGGCATCGAGCGCAGCAGGGCGCAGATGAACTCGAAGGCGAGCGCGTCCAGGAGCGGCGGCGAGAACGGATCCGCGTGTCCGCCCTCGGCGCGCATGCGCGCCGCGATCGCATGCAGGTGCCCAGCGGTGGCGAAGGCCTGGGCCGCGGGCGGGATCGCGTCCGAGAACACAGAGGCCGAGGTGGTCGCGTCGGGGCCGGGCTGGACCTTCAGCGTCAGGCTCATGAACTCGACCGGCGATGAGCACAGGTCCTCGTGCCAGTCTCCGGGCTTGAGCACCGCGACGCCGTTGCGGTGCAGGGTGCAGCGCTGGTCGTTGATGGTGCAGACGTACGACCCGCCCACGATCAGCATGATCTCGTAGTTGCCGTGGCG
This sequence comes from Planctomycetota bacterium, assembly GCA_038231435.1. Lineage (GTDB taxonomy): Bacteria > Planctomycetota > UBA11346 > UBA11346 > UBA11346 > JACCZE01. Next base: position 71,201 of record JBBRLJ010000003.1, on the reverse strand, counting down.
ATGCCGGCGGACGGTGTGGGTGAGCTTGCATTCGACCGCATGCAGGCGCTCGAAGGTCACGCGGTAGGGGAAGGCGCCCAGGCCGACCGGCCTCACGACCTCCTCGAAGCGCTTGCCCGGGATGAGCTCCACCCAAGCCATGGCTGGGAGAATACCAGCACCCCCGCCCGCTCCTAGCGGGGGCTGGGGCAGGCGATGCGCCCAGTTGCGGTAGTAGCCAAGCCCGCTCCCGCCGCTAAAGAGGGGCGCATGCGACGGATATGGTCGATCCTGGGCTGGGGCGCGGTATCTGCGGCGGGCGCCTGGGCGTTCGCCGTGCTCGCCCTGCATCGCGGCGAGACCGTCAGTGCCGCCTGGCTGCTCACCGCCGCGCTGTGCACGTACGCCATCGGCTACCGCTTCTACAGCCGCATCATCGCCAACCGCATCTTCGCTCTCGACGACGCGCGCCCGACTCCGGCGGTGCGGCTCGACGACGGCCACGACTACGTGCCGACCAACAAATGGGTGGTGTTCGGCCACCACTTTGCGGCCATCGCCGGAGCGGGCCCATTGGTGGGGCCGATCCTGGCCGCGCAGTTCGGCTACCTGCCCGGGGCGCTGTGGATCATCGTCGGCGTGGTGCTAGGCGGCGCGGCCCAGGACTGCGTCATCCTTTGCGGCAGCATGCGCCGCGACGGCAAATCGCTGGGCCAGATGGCGCGCGAAGAGATCGGGCCGGTCGGCGGCTGGATGGCGCTCTTCGGGGTGTTCGCGATCATCATCATCCTCACCGCGGTTCTGGCGATGGTGGTGGTCAACGCCCTGGCCGACAGCCCGTGGGGCGTGGTGTCGGTCGGACTGACCATCCCGATCGCGCTGCTGATGGGCGTGTGGATGCGCTGGATCCGTCCCGGCAGAGTGCTCGAGGCCAGCCTCATCGGGCTGGTGCTGGTGATCGCGTCCCTGTGGGCCGGGAAATACGCCAACGACGACCCCAAGCTGAGCCAGATCTTCAGCCTGTCGCGCGACACGCTGGCCAAGCTCATCATCGGCTACGGTTTCACCGCCTCGGTGCTGCCGGTGTGGCTGCTGCTCGCGCCGCGCGACTACCTGTCGGCCTTCATCAAGGTGGGCACCGTCTTCCTGCTCGCTGCGGGCATCTTCATCGTCATGCCACCGCTGCTGATGCCCAAGCTGGTAACCCAGTTCGCCGATGGCGGCCCGTTCGCCCACGGCAACGGGCCGGTATCGGCTGGCACGATGTTCCCGTTCGCATTCATCACCATCGCCTGCGGCGCGATCTCCGGATTCCACGCGCTGGTCTCGAGCGGCACCACCCCGAAGCTGCTCGCGCGCGAGAGCCACGCCCGCCCCATCGCCTACGGGTCGATGCTGATGGAGAGCTTCGTCGCTGTGCTTGCGCTGATCGCAGCCTGCGCGCTCGAACCGGGAGCCTACTTCGCGATGAATTCTCCCGCGGGCAAGATCGGCACAGACGTGGCCTCGGCGGCGGCCACCATCTCGAAGTGGAACTTCGCCATCACTCCGGAAGCCTTGCAGGGACTCGCCGACGAGGTCGGTGAGAAATCCATCCTATCGCGGGCAGGCGGGGCTCCGTGCCTGGCAGTGGGCATGGCGCGGATCTTCTCGAACATCATTCCCGGCCCCGATGCGATGAAGCACTGGTACCACTTCGCGATCATGTTCGAGGCGCTGTTCATCCTCACGACCATCGACGCCGGTACCCGCGTGGGCCGCTTCATCCTCCAGGATCTGGTGGGCCACGTCTGGAAACGTTTCGGCAATGTCTCATGGCAACCCGCGGCCTGGATCGCGAGCTTCGTCGTCGCCATGAGCTGGGGATATTTCCTGCTGACCGGCGTCTACGACAAGCTCGGCGGCATCTACACGTTGTGGCCAGTCTTCGGGATAGCCAATCAGGTGCTGGCGGCGATCGCCCTGTGCGTGGGCACGACCATCATCGTCAAGATGGGCAAGGCGCGCTTCGCCTTCGTGACCATCATCCCACTGCTGTGGTTGGTGGTCGTGACCGAGACCGCCGGCTGGCAGAAGCTGGCATCATCGGACAAGGCGGTGAACTTCCTCGAGCTCGCCCGCGGCACCGACGCGCAAATCGCGACGCTAGCGGCCGCGCCCGCCCCAGCGGATCCTGCCGCCGCGACGGCGCTGGGGCAGCAGCTGAGCGACCTGCGCAAGAAGGCTTTCAACAATCGCGTCGACGGCGCGCTATGCGCCGTCTTCATGGTCGCCATCCTGGTAGTGCTGGTCGACACCATCCGCGAATGCTTGGCCTTCCTCACTGGCGGTCGGCTACTCGGATCCTCGCCGAGAGCTCCCGAGCCGCAGCCGTCCGAAGCCGAATTGCGGGAGGCGTGATGGCCGGCGCCATCCCCATGTCCATCCGCCGGATCCTCGGCCCTGTACTGGGCCACATGGCGCGTTGCTGGGCTATCTGCCGATCGAGGCTGCGCGAATGGTCGGGCGACGATGCCTACGAGCGCTATCTCGCCGAACATCGTGATCACGGCCATTCTCTCAAGGATGGGCACGCGCTGCTGGATCGCCGTGAATTCTACCGACAGTACTTCGATCGCCGCGGAAAGCGTCCGCGCTGCTGCTGAACCCTGGAGCCGCCATGCTCGATCTCGCCACGGACATCCTGAACGCGCTGGCCTCGGCCGCGTCCGACGCGGCCGGAGATGCCGAGCCGATGGCCCACGGCGGCGGCGCCTGGGACGAATGGAAGCAGCTGAACTTCTGGACCATCCCGGTGGGCGCGTTCATCGCCTTCAACCTCGGCTGGTTGTGGTATTCGCGCTTCCTGTTCGGGAAGCCCTGGCTGCGCCTCGGCGGCCGCAAGCCCGAGGAACTGGGCAATCCCGCCAAGCCCATGACCATCAGCTTCATCTCCCTGCTGGCGATGGCCGCGGGCATGCTCGCCGTGCACAAGTTCATCGGCTTCCTCGGCGTGCTCGACGGCCCGCTGTTCGCGTGCGGTATCTGGCTGGCCTTCATCGCCACCACCATGGGCACCACCTACGCATTCCACGGCAAGCCGTTCTGGCTGTGGGCGATCGACAGCTCCTACCAGCTCGTCTGCCTGGTGATCATGGGCCTGATCGTGGCCGTCTGGGAGCATCCGGGGTCGTTGAAGTTCGTGCCGTGATGCTGGCGCCAGCAGCAGGAGCCCAGCTAAGGATTGACTGAAAAGGCGTATCGTGTAACTACACGGTACGATCGGAGGCTCCATGCCCAGTGCTTGGCCCGTGCTCACCCGCTACGACTCGGACCATCTCGCCCGCATCGCCCTGCCGCTCGGCGGCATCGGCACCGGCACCGTCTCGCTCGGTGGCCGAGGGGACCTGCGCGATTGGGAGGTCATGAACAAGCCCGCCAAGGGCTACACCCCACGGCATTGCTTCTTCGCCCTGTGGGCGAAACCGTCTGGCGGCCCGGCGGTGACGCGCGCGCTCGAGGGCGCGCTGCAGCCCCCGTTCGAGGGGGGATTCGGCAGTACCGTGCCGAACCACGGCCTGCCCCGCTTCCGCGATTGCCGGTTCCTCGCCGCGTATCCATTCGGCCAGGTCGAACTGTCGGATGCTGACGTCCCGCTCTCGGTGACCATGCAGGCCTTCAATCCCCTGGTCCCGGGCGACGTCGAGGCCAGCAGCATACCCATGGCGGTCATCCGCTTCGTGTTGCGCAACCGCTCGGCCAAGCCGGTGCGCGCCTCGGTGTGCGGCACCATGGAGAACATCGTCGGCTACGAGACCAACGTCGCCAAACAGAAAGGAAGCGTGAACGAATACCGCGCTGGAGACGGCGTGCGCGGCGTGTTCATGCGCTCCGATGGCGTGGATCGCGCGGCCGAACAGTGGGGCACCATGGCGTTGTCGACGCCTACCGCGGGCTCCGCCAGCCACCGCACTGGCTGGGCGAACCTCAGCTGGGGCGATTCCATGCTCGATTTCTGGGATGATTTCAGCGCCGATGGCCAGCTCGAGCAGCGCGACGGCGGCGGTGTCGACAGCCAGCTCGGTTCGCTCGCCGTCGCCGTCACCGTGCCCGCGCGTTCGGAGCGCGAGGTGACCTTCCTGATCTCCTGGCATTTCCCCAATCGCATGACCTGGAGCCCGGCGCAGGGAGCCGACGGCAAGCCGCTGGTGGTTCCGGCCGGTGCCTGCGGACCAGCCGGATGCGCGCCCGGTCAGTCGTGCGCCAATCCGAACTGGATCGGCAATCACTACACCACCGTCTACCGCGACGCCTGGGAGGTGGTCACCCGGACGGTGCGCGAGCTGCCGCGACTCGAGGAGCGCACCCTCGGCTTCGTGCGCGCCTTCTGCGCCAGTGATCTGCCTGAGGTGGTGAAGGAGGCTGCGCTCTACAACGTCAGCACGCTGCGTTCGCAGACCTGCTTCAGAACGCCGGATGGGCGGTTCTATGGCTGGGAGGGCTGTGGCGACACCTCGGGATGCTGCAATGGCTCGTGCACCCACGTGTGGAATTACGAGCAGTGCACGGCCTTCCTCTTCGGCGAGCTGACCCGTTCGATGCGCGAGGTGGAATTCGGCCACATGACCCGCGACGACGGGCACATGAGCTTCCGCGTCAACCTGCCGATCGCGCGCGCGCAGGAATTCGGCATCGCCGCCGCCGATGGGCAGATGGGCTCGATCATGCGCTTCCATCGCGATTGGCGGCTGTGCGGCGACGAGCGCTTCCTGCGCGCGCACTGGCCGAGGGTGCGCAAGGCCCTCGAGTTCTGCTGGATCCCTGGCGGCTGGGATGCCGATCGCGACGGGGTGATGGAGGGCTGCCAGCACAACACCATGGACGTGGAATATTACGGGCCGAATCCGCAGATGGAGTTCTGGTATCTCGGCGCGCTGCGCGCGTGCGAGGACATGGCCCGCCATCTCGGTGACAGCGCCTTCGCCGACGAGTGTCGCGCGCTCTTCGAGCGCGGCAGCGCCTGGACCGATGCCAATCTCTTCAACGGTGAATATTACGAGCACGAGATCCGGCCCATGCCGGAGACCGCCATCGCCAAGGGCCTGCGCCACAACATGGGGGCGGGCGGCAGCATGTCCCCCGATCTGCAGCTCGGATCCGGGTGCTTGGTCGATCAGCTGGTCGGCCAGATGCAGGCGCACATCTGCGGGCTCGGCTACCTGGGTGACCGCAGGAAGATCGCCAAGACCCTGGCGAGCATCCATCGCCACAACTTCAAGCGCGGCCTGTACGGCCATTTCAACCATCTGCGCTCCTTCGCCCTGAGCGACGAGCACGCGCTGCTGATGGCGACGTACCCGCGCGGCCGGCGTCCGAAGCGGCCGTTTCCGTATTACAACGAGGTGATGACCGGCTTCGAGCACACCGCCGCCGTGGGGATGATCCAGGAAGGCCTGGCGGACGAGGGCCTCGAATGCATCGCCGCGGTGCGCGCGCGCTACGACGGCGCACGGCGCAGCCCCTTCGACGAGGCCGAATGCGGCCACCACTACGCGCGGGCGATGGTGGCGTGGGCGGGCGTGCTGGCGCTGACCGGGTTCCACTATTCGGCGGTCGAGGGCGCGATGACCTTCCGCGCGGCGCCCTCAGGCACGCGCGATTTCTGGTCCACCGGCGACGCCTGGGGCACCTGCTCGCAGAAGCGTTCGGGTCGTGGGATCACGGTGACGCTGCGGGTGCTGCACGGAGAACTGGGCCTCGCCAGGATCGTCCTCGCGGACGTAGGCGAGGCGGCGTTCGCGCCCACCAAGCGCTTGCGCGCGGGCCAGTCGCTGGCTGTCGTGGTGCCGGTGCGCGCCACGCGTGCGCCGGCGAAACGGGGATCCGGGTCCGTGCGGGCGCCGTCCGTACGCCGATGATCTCGTCGCTGGAGCTGGCGCGCCTGTGCGGTGTCTCGCAGGGTACGGTGGATCGCGCCATGCACGATCGGCCCGGAATCAGCACCGTGACCCGCGGCCGGATCCTGGCGATGGCCGAACGCCACGGCTACCGGCCCAATCCAGCGGTGCTCGAGGTGATGCGCGGCACGAGCCGCACCATCGGTGCGCTGGTGCCGGCGATCGACAGTCCATTCTTCCTCGATCTCATGAACGAGGTGCGCAAGGCGGTGGCGCCCTCCGGCCTACGCCTGCTGTTGGCGCAGGTGGACAACGAGCGCGAATTCCACGAGGCGCTGGGCGACTTCGCCGCGCGCCGCGCCGCCGGAGTGGTCGTGGTGCCGCCGGCCGAGGGGATCCGCCTGCGCTCGGAGCTCGACGGAGCATTGCCGGTGGTCTCGTTCGTCGCGCCCTGCCTCGGGCCGAGTGTGCGTTTCCTATCGCCCGACGAGCACGAAACGGGGCGTACCGCGACCTTCCATCTGCTCGGCCTCGGCCATCGGCGCATCGTCCATCTCTCATACCACCGTCGCGCGCACGGCATCGTCGCGCGCGAGGCGGGCTACCGCTCGGCCATGATCGAATCCGGACTCGAGGCTACGGTCATCCATGGTCCCGACGACGGGCTGATCGCCGCCATGGCCCGCGACGGGCGCGCGACCGCGTTCTTCTGCCTCAACGACTGGCAGGCGTTGTCCGTGATCCGCGCCCTCGGCGATACTGGCATGTCGGTGCCGGTCGATGTGTCGGTGCTCGGCGTGGACGCGAGCCCCACCTTCACTGGGCTTTATCCCGGAATCACCACGCTGGCGTATCCGTTCCGTGAGCTCGCGGCGATCGCCGCGAAAGCATTGGCCGGCGTGGCGAAGCTGCCCGCGATCCCGGCATGCGCGATCGTGCCCGGGAAGACCGTGCGCGCGCTCGGCTGAGAGGCGGCGTGTCCTCGGTTCGCGGCGGAAGGCCGCCGTGAAAGCTCAGCCGCTCACTGCTGCGCGACCGCCAGGCACAACTCGTTGACGCCGAGTGCGTGCGCGGCATCGACGGCCATCACCACCTTCTCGTATGGGCATCCCTTGTCGCCCTGGATGACCAGGGTCTTCGATTTGCGCTCGGCGAGCTGCGCGCGTAGCGTCGCCATCAAGGCGTCGTCGGCCACGTAGTCCTGGCCAAGCGCGAAATTGCCGTTCTTCGAGATGCATACCACCGTGGCGTCGGTGGTGTCGCGCACCTCTGCCTGCTCTGCCTTCGGCAGCTCGACCTGGAAGAGGTTCTGGTCAGAGAAGGTCGCGGTCACGACGAAGAACAGCAGCATCAGGAATACGCAGTCGATCATCGGGATGAGATCCGCGCGATCGTCGTATTCCTCGAGCTCGGAGGTCAGGCTCTTCTGCACGTCAGATCCTCCCAGCCATCGCCAACGACACCGGCGCCGGCTCGGCGGCATCGGAGCCGCCCTTGCGCGACAGCGACAGGCCATGGCTGTGGCGGTAGTTGATGCGGTTGATCGCCGCCTCGGCCTGCACCGCGAAGCCGCCGAGACGGCCCTGGAAGTAACGCCCAGCGACGATCGCCGGGATCGCCACCACCAGGCCACCGGCGGTCTTGACCAGCGCGAAGGCGATGCCGCCGGCGATCGCCGACTTGTTGGCGCCGCCCGCCGCGGAGATGTGGGTGAAGGTGATGATCATGCCCACGATGGTGCCGAGCAGGCCGAACAGCGGGCAGATCACGCCGATGGTGGCGATGCCCTGGAGGTTGCGTTTCAGTGGCTTGAAGGCGAGGACCGTTGAGTTGGTCAGCGCCTCGGCGAACGGCACGCCACCGAGCGAGAATTCGTGCAGGCCCTGGGCCCAGGCCTTGCCGATCACCGTGCCCGAGCTCTCGGCTCGGCTCTGCGCTTCGGTCAGCTTCAGGTCGCCGACCAGGGTGGCGACCTCGTCGACCATCTTCGGATCGAGCACGCGCTCGGGCTTGAGCGAGCGCGTGCGCTCGATCACCATCGCGACGAGAATGAACGAGCAGATCCACAGCGGCGTCATGCCCCACGAGAAGACCTCGCCCACCACGTTGAATCCGGGGTCGCCCTTGCCTTCGCTGACTTCAGCCGCCTTGGTCGAAGCCGGAGCCCTGGAGGCTGTGGCAGCCGTGGCGTCCGCAGTATGAGTGGAGACCGGGGCGGGAACCGCCGCAGCCGGAGCGTCGGCCGCGCGGCTCGCGCCGCCGACGAGGGCGGTGAGCACGAGCATGGCGACGAGGCGCGTGATCGATCGCATGGTGATTCGCATCTGGAATGATCCTTCTTCGAGAGTCTGGCTGGGATTTGGCTGAGAGCCTGGCTGGGCAGTGGCCCGGATGGTCGGAGGTCGCGTGCTGGTTATTGGGGTGAGGGTGCCGGAGTCTGGCGCAGCGACAAGGTGATGACCGGGTGCGCGACGGGCAGATCCGCGGCCACACGCCGGTGCTGCTCGCCATAGGCGGCGCGCGGATCGTCGTAGCCGATCTCGAGAACGTCTCCGGGTCGGATGCTGACGGTGTTCTTCCTGGCTTCGTCGAGATAGAGCTGGGTGTTGAGTGAACCACGGAACACGCCGGTGTCGGGCCCGGTCTCCTTGAGCACCATCATCACCTGGTCCACCGCATCCTTCACGCCGACCGTGGCCATGACGCGGTCTTCGTGCGCGGGATCCAGGTCCATGTCAGGGTCGGTGATCTCGACCATCACCGCCTGCCCGGGGATGACGCGCTCGAGTGGCTTGGCGTCGAGGGTCAGCGCTCGCACCGAGGCGTCTGCGCCGAGGAGCAGCACGTCGCCCCAGGTGTCCGGCTTGTCCCAGCTGTTGATCGCCTTCGAGGCCGACCATTGCGTCTGGTGGGCTTCCTGGGCGTCGATGTTCACCGAGAAGTTGATGGCCAGGTAGGCGCCGGGCACCAGCACCGGCTTGGACAGGGCCTGGCGTTTCACGAAGCATTCGACGCTGTAGCCACCGGCGATCTGCTTGGCGGCGGACCAGCCGCGCTTGCGCTCGGTGTCCGGATACGGCTGGAATTGCGACAGGCCACGGAAGCTGCGGCCGATCTCGGAGAACGTGACGCGCGCCTCCTCGGCGCAGCCGAAAGGCGTGAAGATGAACTGGTGAGAGAACTGGCTCTGCGCCATCGCTCCGCGGCGGCCGTTCTCCATGTCGATGAAGAACTCGAGGCAGTCGCCCATGTACGGCGTCTTTGCCGACGGCTGCTGAACGCCGCCGTCGTCATGGACGACGTATCCTAGATAAAGGCCGTCGTTCGACCAGCGCATGTAGACCTTGGTGCCGTTCTCGATCCTGGCGTTCGCGTCCTGCACGCCGTACTGCATCGCCATCGGATGGGTGAGCTCGCCCCAATCGCCGAGATCGCCATCGATGACGATAGGATGCTCGACCATTGCTGCGCAGCCGAAGGCGACGTGCTTGTAGGTGGGCTCCTCGACCTTCCGTTCGGGCGGCTTGGGGCTCGTGGGGCTCTTTTGGCTATTGGCGGCGTCGGTCGCCTGGCCCTTAGCCTGGTCCTTGGCGGGAGCGTAGACCACGGCGGGGAAAGGGCCGCTTTCGGGCTCGGCGACGCTGTCGATCCCGGTGACTTCGGCGACCGGCGCATAGGCGTTGCCGGGATTGGTGCGGCTGCGCAGGTCTTTCACGAAGGCTTCGTACGCGTCGCGATTGAAGCGCACCAGCGCCGCCTTGGCCACGCCCTTGCCACGCATGCCGCCCGCGGGCGCCCCGAACAGGGTGGGCGAGCCGCCGGTGCGACCCTCGGCGGCGTTCTTCTTCGCTTGCGCCACCGATTCCATCAGCTGCTTGAGCTGGGCGAGCCGCCCGGCGTTGCCGAGGACGTTGCCGGCCTGGAATTGGCCGACGGCGGTGTCGACGCTGCGGTTCGCGCTCGCCGACACCACCTGCTTGCCGGCTGCTGCCAGCGCATCGGCGCTCTGCGTCGCGCCCGTGTCCAGGGATCCGGTCATGGATTTGGCCGCGAGCGGTCCCATCTTCGCCGCCAGATCCTTCGCCGCCGCGTCGCGCGCGGCGATCTCGCGATCGAGCGCGCCGGCGACTTCCGTGAGCTTGGCGGCCGATTCGCGCAGCGTGCGCGCGGTGTCGTCCATGAAGCGCGCGGCGTCGCTGACGTTACCGTTCCTGCTCGCCGCCGCCGCATGCGCCGCGAGGTCGCTGGAGGAATGGTGGCGCAGCTGCTCGAGGCCGCGATCGACCTCGGCCTCGCTGGCCAGGGAATCCTCGCGCGTCGTCGTCAGCGCGTCCTTCGCCGAGCGTTCGGCAGTGGCGATATCGTCGGCGAGAGCGGATTCCTGCGGCGCCTGGGCATTGATCGGGTGATCCGCCACGGCCTTGATCGCATCCTGTCGCTGGGCCAGCGCCGCGAGCTTCTCGGCCGCTGTGGATACCGCGTCACGCGCGGCGTCGATGCCACGGCTGGCGTCGAGCCCCACCGCCTGCTCGGTGCGCAACCAGGCCGCTGACGCGTCGGGTGCGCCGAGACCCTCGGAGAGCGCCTTGGCGATATCCTGCTTGAGCAGTCCGGCGAATTCCTCCTGCTTGATGCCGAGCTGCCCCAGGTCCTTGCCCACCGCCTGCATGATCTTGTCGGTTGCCTCGGGGATCGCCTTGTCGGTGACCTCGCGCGCCACCTGGTCGCGCAGCGCGGTGTCGACCTGGTCCTTGGCGGCAGCGGCGATACGCCGCTCGAGGCCGTCGAAACCCGGTTGGTTGTTGGCATGCTCGTCGAGTTGCTGGGCCAGTTTCCCCAGTGCCTGGGCGCGCTGCTCGATCGCTTGGCCGGCGGCGGCGAGGTCGGCGACGGCTGTGGTCTTTTCGCCGGGAGCGGACGCGCTGGCCTGATCGACGGCGGCGCGCTCGGCGGTGGAATCCTTGGCCGCTTCCGCGTCCTTGGCCAGGCTCGGATCATCGTGGGCGGCCGCCGCGGCGCTCGCCGCGACGGCCTGCTCGGTCTTGCCCAAGGCGTCGCGCGCCTTGCCAGCGCGCTCGCCCGCCGGTTTGGCCTCGCCACGTTCCGCCTCACCGCGCGCCTGTTCGAGCTCGCGGCGCTCCTGGCCGAGCTCCTCGGCCTGCTTGCGCAAAGCACCGGCGTCTTCGTGCAGGCGCTTGGCCTTGTCCTCGCGGAGCTTGCCCGCAAATGTCTTCTCGAGCTCGCCACCGGTCTGGTTCTTGAGTTCGTGCGCGATGCGCTCCTTGATCTCGGGAGCGACCTGGTCGCGGATGTACTGCCGCACCTGCGCTACCAGCGCCTCGCGCAGCAGCTGGTCGGCATTGGCCTGGACGCGATCGAGGGCTGCGAGCCGGTCCTGATCGTAGTCGGCGGCTCCGCCGTCCTGGTCCTGGAACAGGTCCGAGATCCCGTCGGTGGTCATGGCCATGATGCGGTCGAGATCCGGTGAGCGCACGTCGGCCGCGATGATGTCGGCCATCTCCATGGCGAGCTGGCTTTTCGCGGCGTCCTTGGCGGCGTCAGCCTGCTCCTTGCGCGCCTGTTCGGCGTCGCGCCGCTCCTTCTTGGCGATGTGCTCGATGAAGGCGTCGGATTGACGTTGGACGCTGCGCACGTTGGCCCAAGCCAGGGCGTTGATCGCCAGGAACACCCCGCAATGGAGCATGAACGAGGTGGTCAGCGGACCGCGCATCGGCAGGTTCGGGTCGGCTGGTGCGGGGACTGGCGGAGTGGGCATGTGCGGAAACGCCGCCAGGACGAGCCTGTGACGGCGTAAGCGGAAGCCGTTCCATATGCTACGGCATGCGACAGGGGAAAGTCGCGCGCTGATCCGAAGCCGGCCCGGCGCGCTGAGTTCGGCCGGTCAGGGAGTCAGGAACGGGGTCTGGGCCCCGTGCCCCGGCGACTCGCGAAGAGCGCCAGGACCGTGACCAGGCCGAACAGACCACCGAGGCCACAGCCACCACCACCACCACCACCACCACCGATGCCCGGAGCGGTGCCGCCGCTTCCCGAGGTCGCCGCGGCCGCCGTTGAGAGGGTGACGGTGGCGGGCGCCGACGAGGCCAGGCCGTCGCCCGTGGTGAAGGTGAAGACATCGCTGCCGGCGTAATCGCTGCCGGGCACATAGGTCACGGACGGAGGCGTCCCGGTGAGCGTCCCGTGGGCGGGAGGCGTCGCGATGACGAAGGCGAGCGCATCCCCATCCGCATCTGCGCCGGCGAGCGTGATCGCGGTGGCTCCCGCGATCGCGACCGCCTGGGCACTCGCGGTGGGTGCGGCATTGCGCCAGAAGCGGCAGGCGATGTCGCGGCGCGCGTGGGCGGGAACACCGACCGACAGGATGCCGCCACCGCCCACCACCACGGGGGCGACCACGGCCATCGGGATGCCGCTGGCGCTCCACGGATCGTGCCAGGCGACGCGGTAGGTGCCGGGCGAGCACCCCGCCGCGGTCAGGGTCTGGGGCGAGATGGTGCCGGCGGAATTCTGGATCCAGGCCCAGCCGCGATCGCCCAGCTGCATGCCCCAGGCTGCGTAGGTCGCTCCGCCGCTGATGGTCAGCGCGGATTCGGCCACGCCTGGACCGGCGGCCCAGGGGATCGTGGCGCCGAACTGCGCCAGGCGCGCGTACTCGTCGCGCATGGCCGCGCCCGAGGTCGCATCGGTCAGCAGGGGGTACGATCCGCCGTCGGTCCACAACAGCGGCGTCATGGCGGACCCGGCCGCGAGCCCCGCCCACAAGCCTGCATGCAGATGCGCTGGCTGGTTCGCGCCGCCCGAGACATCGCCGCCGAACTCGCTGTGGAGGACCGGCGCGCCGCCGCCACGCATGGTGCGGGTCTGGGTCGCGATCGTTGCACCGATGGCGGTGTCGCTGTTCTTCGACTGGTACGAATCGTACGCGCGCAGGCCGCAGCCGGTCGTCCAGGTCAGCGCCGATGCGGAGCCGTCGCTGCGGCTGATGCCCATGGGATAGGTCGACGCGGGTCCCCGGAACGGATCGATGGCCGCGAACCAGCTGTTCACGGCGGCGCTCCACGTGGACGCCTGCGACATGCTCGCCGCGCCCGCCGTCGTGCCTTCCGCCTCGACCACCGCGACCCAGCCCGCGATCGCGGTGCTGTAGCCCCAGCGCGCGATGAGGTAGCGGTAGAAATTCTTCTGATAGGTCCACTGCGGCGTGTCCACGCTGCCGCTGGTCAGGGTGAAGAACGCGGCCGGAGCGCAAATCGTCTGGTAGGGATTGTTGTCCCAGGAGGAGGGCCAGCCGTCGGCCACTGGGGTGGTGGGCGTATGCAGCTGGTCATGCGCCCAGATCGAAGGCAGCAGATAGACGCCGGCCGCCTCGGCGCGCTGCACGACGCCATCGATGTACTGGCACGACGGCTGCTCGTAGTTGCCGAGTCCGTGGAAGGCGTTCTCGATCGGCGCGCGCGTCGGATTGTAGTTGCCGCCGCTCGCGGGATCGGTCGAGGCCCACGGCTGTACCAGCCAGAAGCTCAGCAGGTTCTCGACACCAGCTGCCATCTGCGCGAGCGGCGGAGTCTCAGCATCGGTCTGCCAACCACTGTTGTGGCCATTGCCGATGAAGCCGGTGCCGTCGTTGAAGACCAGGCGCGTGCCCGACGCGCGCAACCACCCATGGCCCGAGGATATCGTGCACGCGAACGAGCCGGTGGTGAAGGCGGCGGACCCTCCGGCGGTCGTGACATCGATGCGATAGGTCCAGGCGCCCGGCTGGTCGGGCGCGAAACGGATCTTCCACGCGGTGCCGTCGAAGAATCCGGGAATGACCTGTGGCGCGGATCCGCCGGCCGAGCCGATGAATGTTCCGCTCAGGTCGACGCCCGCGGCGTGCGCCGGATCCGGATCGTACGTCCCGGCGGCATTGGTCATCGCGACGGTCAGCTCCAGCTTGGTGAACTGGCCGACGGCGCCCGCTGGCGTGGCGGTGACGCCGGTGATCGAGGGCGCGGGCGGCAGCAGGTTGGCGAACCCGCTGGAGCGCGCCGGCGCCGGAGCCACGCGGCCGGCGCCGATCCCTGCATCCTCGCCTGATGCCGCACGGATCGCCCGCAGGCGCATGTCGTCCTGAGCCCCGGCCTGCGGGGCGAGCGACCATGCCGAGACCGCGAGGCAACACGAGATGACCAGGCGACGTGTCGGCATGCTGCTCGTCGTACCCGCAGGAGCGTGGTATGGAAGAAGCGGCCGGGTGCTTGGTAGCCCGGGTGCCCAGGATTCCTTGGCGAGGCCGTGGCGCACCAAGCCGCCTGATCCACTGGACGTCTAGACGTCGGATCCAGTGAATGCATAGGCATGGTCCAGGAGCGTGTGGTCGATCGCGCCCGCGACGAAGCGGGCGTTCGTGCGCAATTCCCCATGAGCGAGGATCAGCTCGGCATCTGTCGGGAACTCGAGCACGTCCTGATTCCGCCACCACGATGCCCAATGGATCATCGCGATCATCGGCCGTGGCGACGCGCTCGGGTTCGGCATGCCCGCGTGCCACAGGCGGAGATCGCGCAGCAGCAGGCTTCCGGCCACGACACGCGGTTGCAGCGGCGGGCAGTGCGCGCGGCGCTGGGCGATGGCGGCAGCTGGAACCGGCAGATCCATGGACACATGCATGGTGAGGTCGCGATGCGACCCGAGCCAGAGTTCGGTCGAACCGTTGCCGGCATCCATGTCCACCAGCGGCAGATTGACCACGATGCCGTTCGGCGGGGTGTATCCGGCATCGGCTGGCCACAGATGCCCGCCATCGACGTGCACCGGCTGGCGCTCGCTCGAGTGCGGCAAGGCGGTGTTGCCGCTGTAGAAGTTGTTGGTGGGCCCCGGGCCGAGCAGTGCGCGGGTCACGGCGATCGCCTGCTCGTTGCAGAGCACGTCACGGAACAGCCAGCGCGCCGCGCGCGGTGGAGACTGCTGCACGTTGCCGCGGTTGAAATTGTACGGCACGTCCGTGCGCGCCAGCACGCGCTCGACGTCGGCGAGCATCCGCTCGCGCAAGCCAGCGACGTGCACGGGATCCACCGCGCCCTCGAGCACCACCGCGCCATCCTCGCGCATCGCCGCGACGGCTTCGCACAGGTGGGTGTCCGAGATGGTTCCGGCGAGGCGTTCGTCCGGGGAGATCGGGATGGTGATCACGGCAAGCTCCGGCTGGTTGCCCCAATGCTTACGCACCGGGAGTGGGCGGAGGCCGGTCCTCTCGCGATCCTGGGTACACGAACTGCGATTGAGACCGTAGGTTATGGTCCTATGCTGCCCGCATGGCGGCCACTTCGTTGCATGACCCGGATCTGGCGCGGGCGATGGCACGGTTGGCAGCTGCGGGCGAGAGCCTCGGGCGCGCCGACCGCTGGGTCGCGCGTTCCTGCCCACGCGACGTCGGCGATCATCTCCATCACATCCCGACGGTGGTCGTCTGCCTCGCGGGCGCGGTGCGCATCGAGGGCGGCCCCCAGGGCAGCCACGACCTGCTCGCCGGTGAGGCGTTGGCGATCCCTCCGGCGACGCGCCACCGCCACGCGCCGCTGCGGGCGAAGGCGCAGTACATCGACATCGGCGCGGTGAGCGACGTGACCGACTTCGAGGTGCGCGGCGACGGCGTGCGGGTCTGGGGCCGCGCACCGCTGCAGCCGTACCATGGCTGGTGCGAGCGCCTTACCCGCAGCTCGTCGGCGGACGATCGCCGGGAGTTGGGGCGGCGGCTGTGCCGTGGCCTGGCGGCCGAACGCCTCGCGACCATGAGTTATCCGAATCCAGCGCTCGATCGCATGACTGCGGCGTTGTGGCCGATGACGCCAGGATTGACGACGCGCCGCATCCTCGCGGCCAGCGGGCTCGGCCCCAGCCAGGCGCACGCGGTGTTCAAGGCGTTCTTCCGTGCCTCGCCCAAGCAGATGATCCTGCAGCTGCGCCTGGGCATGGCGCGCCACCTGCTGGACGAAGGCGCGAGCGTCGCCGAGGCGGCGGAGCAGGCGGGATTCGCGCGTCGCGCGGATCTCACGCGCGCCTGGCGCGCCCGCCACGGCAGCGCTCCGAGCACTGTCCGTCCCAGCTGAGTAATTCCGGGAGTTCTCTCGCAGACCCCAATGCACGGACGACGTCGCCCATCATCTGACATGCCTACCCCGGGGCCCCGTCGCTCCACGACCAAGCCCGTGGGGTAGGCCGTCAGGCCGTAGGGGCTAAGCCCCTGCAATGGAGGTCGCGCAATCCGTGCCACTCGAGCCATTCGTCGGTGAGCGACGCTTCGCGCGTCTCCTCGTGATCGATGGTTTCGACGCGGAAGAAGCAGGCGTAGCGGATGTGCGGCGAGAGGTGCGGAGCCACGCTGTGGCCCAGCAGGTAATGAGCTATGATCAGGTCTCCGGCGCGGCCAGTGATCTGCACCGGCTCGGGCAAGTTGGTATTCGGCATGCCGTGCAAGAGCGCCCGCGAGCCATGCACGCGCAGATGCGCGGCGTTGCTGCGGTGGGTACCAGGCCAGACCATGAAATTGCCCGACAGCGGCTCGGGTAGATCGCTCAGCAGGATGCAGGCGAGCGCGGTGAAGTTGGCAATGCTGCCCTTGGGCACGCCGTTGGTGCCTTCGGCGTTGGAGATGCCGTCGACGTGCGGCGGGTTGAGCTTGGGCGAGTTGATAGGCGGGTTGATCGGCGGATTGGCGCTGCCGGGGAAGCGCAAGGCGATCTGCGAACCAGTGACCGGCTTCACCCGGCCCGCGCCGAGCGCGGATTGGAACAGTGCCATCGCTGGCGAATCGTTGAACAGCCCAGTCACCAGCGGAGTCGACACCAGCGACGGGCAGTAGCTCTGGACGCGGTACGTCGGCAGCATCGCCGGATCAATGCCTTTGCCGATATCGTGGTTGATGGCGCGCACCACCGCGTCGACCTGCGCGCGTGGGACCGCGCCCGGCACGCACACGTAACCGTCGCTGATGAAGCTGGTTCGTTGCTCCTGCGTGAGTTGCATGTCGGCTCTCCAGCCCTGATAGTGCTTCGTCAGGGCCGCGCGTCCAGCCGCGCCGGCATCGCGCGGATCGTGCCGAAGTCACTAAAGCACTGTATTAAAACGTATTTAGAGTCCTATTAGAGCCTGCACCAGTGGTGCTCCTAGAGTCGTTGCACCAGGCTGCCCTTGTTGATCGCGCGCAATTTCTCCATGCCCTTCTGCGGATCGAAGAAGGTTGCTTCGTCGAAGAGATGGGCGTATCGGCCGCCGCGATCGAGGCCGAGTTCGCGCGCGCGCGCGAACTGCTGTTTGTAGTTCCATGACGCCGGCCAGGCGGTGCCAGCTTGGCAGTACGAGCAGTCGATGAAGTAGCGCGCCTTGCCCTCGCCCCCCGGCTTGGCGCGACGGGCGTGCAGCAATGCCGAGTGGACGATCACCGCCGAACCGGGCGAGAGGTTGTCGAACACCATCTCGCCGGGGAGCGTGCCGGTACCGCACACCGAGTAGGCGTTGCGCTCCATCACCAGGTTCTGCGTCCCCGGCAGCGCGAGCAGATCGCCGACGGTGCCGTCGAGCCCATTGAGGTAGTAGAAGACGTGCGTCATCAGGTGCGAACGGTTGGCCTGCGGGTATTGCTCGTAGTCGTGGTGCCAGTTCACGCCGTCGCAGCCGGCGTCGTGGCGCGCGGTGTGGAGGTGATGGTAGCCGAAGCCCGGCCCCATCAGCTGCTCCATGATGTCCATCAGGGGCGGATGGCTGACGAGCTTGCCGTGCTCCGGCAGTTCGATCTGCAGAGGACGCTTAGGCGCCTCGCCCGTCGGCGTCGCGTAGCGGTCGTCGTCGCCCTTGGCGGCGGCGAGCCAGGTGTCGATCTCGCGCTTGAGCAGGTCGTTGAGAGGCTGCGGGATGAAGCCGTCGAGCACCAGGTAGCCGCGCTCGGCGAAGTGCTTGGTCTGGGCGTCGGTCAGGGGCTTGGCGGAGGTAGCGGTCGCGTTGGTCATGTGGCTCCTGGGCCGGCGTCCGGACCGCGTCGCGAAAAGTTCGTTCGCCACACAGTGGATATGGTCATATGCTTCGGCAGATGAATGGCATCTTAATCGATGAATCCAGCATTACATACCCGAGCTGGTCTTTATGATGTCAAATATGGTCATGATCATCGCACCGAAAGGCGCAATCGCAGCCCTCGACCGACCCCGTAGGACAGTGGCACGGCCTCGAAACCGGGAACCTGGTTGAAGACCCGACCGGCGGGGAGTGGCTGAGGAGCTGCGTCGCCGTCGGCGTTGATGGCAGAAACGGTGACCACGGCGCCAGGCTTGACCAGCTCGATGCCGCCCGCGATCGCTCGCAGGGGCTCGTCGGCGAGCGAGACCACGGGCAACACCAGTCGGACGTGCGCGGCGTAGCTCGCATCGGCGCGCACGTCGATCTCTAAAGCCTCGGCCGAGAATCGGTAGGTCGTGACGGCACGCAGCGGGCCCGTTGCTGGATCGGCATGCCTGGAATCGACCAGGCGAGCACGTACCTCAAGCGTGCGCTCGTCGACGACCGCCACCTCGGCCTGGATGTCGAGGTCCGTGCGATAGACGGTGCCGTCGATGTCGCATTCCAGTCGTGGCGTCGCTGTCGCCATGTCGCTCGCGCGCCGCGCGGTCTGCATGTTGCTCGGCTCGACCAGGCGGAACTCCGCCATGCTCGCGCACAGCAGCGGCCCGGTGCGCTCGTGCCACAGCAGCGACAACGATCCTCCGCTCGGATGACTGCTCAGCACATCGGGATTCATCGTGTCGCTCGCGGTCAGGGTCGCCCGCCACGGGCCGCGGCGGACGATCCAGGTCGCTAGATCAGGGTACGAGCGCACGCCTTGGGCGGGGGCAGAGATCCGGTTCGCTGCAGGATCGACGCCGAGATCGAGCGCCGCGGCGATCGAGCGCGCGTGGCAGAAGGTGTGGTGGATGCATGGGGCGAAACCGCGCGCGTGATGGTGCGGGCCTCCGTAGAGGAGGCCGTCGTGGGTGCAGCGCTCGAGCAGCGCAAGATTGCGCGCCGCCGCCTCGGCGAATGTCGCGTCGTGATTGGCGAACAACAACAGTCCGCCCGCGCAACCATCGGAGGTGCGGCTGCCCCACCAGGTCCATTTCGCCAGGCGCGTCCCCCAGCTGTCATCCCAGCCGCCGTCCGGCAGCATGAATTCGAGGTGGACGCGCCATGAACGTTCGACCACATCGAGGACGGCGCTGTCACCGAGGATCGATGCGTACAATCCCAGGTTCGGCAGCGTCTCCTCGACGTTGTAGCCCAGGTCGACCGCGCGCAGGCCGCGTGGCGACGGCTGTTTGGAGCCCTCGCCCCAGGGGATGGAGTCGTGCGCGGTGAAGAATTCCATGCACGAAGCTGCCAGTTCGCGTGCGCGGTTGGCGTAGCGCGCCTCGCCAAGCACCGCGCTGCAGACTGCCAACGCCGCCGCGGCGGCGACCGGGTAATTGATGTTGCCGGTGGCAATGGTCAGGTTGGCGTGGACGTAGTCGGCGCCGCGACGCAGGCGCTCGCGCCATCGCGCGCAGGTCGGCCTGTTGAGCAGATCGCCATGATGGCGGAGCGCCTCGCCCAGCGCGATCACGCTGAAGACCGTGATGCCCTTCCACTCGTGCCCGCTGATCTCGTTGGTCCAGCTGCCGTCGTCGCCGCTCACCGCCTGTGACCAGTCGAGCAAGGCGATGGCGGCGTCGCGATAGCGCATGTCCCCGCTGATCCACGCCTGGCACAGCAGTGGATGCACGGCATCGGCGCAGCGGCCATGCACGCGCGCGCATGCCGGGCAGAGCAGGCCGCCGTCCAGACCCGGACCCATGCCGTGCACCTGGTGCGCGAGCAGCGCGCGGCACCAGCGCTCGAGCAGGCGGGCGTAGGGAAGCTTCCAGGCGGGTAAGCTTCTTCCTGGCCCGCTCGGGGTGAGAGCCGCTTTTGAAGAAGAAGGAGAAGAAGACGAGCGGTTGGCGGAGCTGGCGGTCATGGGTGCCTCGACCGCCAGCATGAGCGTCGGCGTCGATCGCCCATGGCATGATCGACGGAGCGCATGTCGATTTCAACGGTGTGCCGGCGCCTCGCCGCGGGCCCGGGCGCGGAACGCACTGGGGCTACGCCGCCGCACGCGCGAGAAGAAGCGCGAGAACACGAAGGGATCGGCGAAGCCCATCAGCGCGGCGATCTCGCCGATGCCGAGATCCGAATAGGTGAGCATGCGCGCGGCATGGTCGGCGCGGGCACGATCGAGGTAGGTCTTCAGTGGCAGGCCGCTCTCGGCGCGAAACGCCGCCGAGCAATGGCCGGGCGAATAGCGCAGCGCGCGTGCCACGCCCGCGACGGTCCAGGCCTGGCCTTCGTGGCCGTCGATGAGCGCGCGCACGCGTTCCGCCACCGTGGGCTGGCGCTCGCTGCGCGGGGCTGGCCGCGCTCCCAGCTCGAGCATGGCACTCAGCAGGTGGTCGAGCGGCTCGCGCGCATGTGCGGCCGGCGCCCCATCCGCGCACCACTGAAGCAGGGTATCCGCGAGGGGGACGGCTTCGGCGGTACGCACCAGGCCCGCGGCGCGAGCGTCGAAGCCGTCGGCCGAGAACTTGATCGACAGCCACGCCGTGCCCGCGGCGGCGTACGCGAAACCGTGCTCGGCGTCGGGAGGGATGAGCAACACCGAGCCGCGCGCGAGAGGGACGTCTCCGCCGCGGAGGCTGACCACGGCGCGCCCGGCGGTCAGGTATTCGAGTTGCCAGAACGGGTGACTGTGGCTCTCGACCGTTGCTCCGGCGCGCGCCTCGCCGATCTGCGCGAACAAGAAGCGGGCGGACGCGCGTCGCTTCGCCACCGGTGTGTCTCGGCTCATGCGGCACGGTACCCGCCCATGGGCTGGCGCCAACGGGCGGCGCTTTCCGGGGTGTGGCCGGGCGGCTCGAGGATACCCTGCGGGCATGAGCCGCGCCGGCGCCACGCCATCGTCGCAGTCGCAGGTGCCCATGGCGTTGCTACGCAACGACACCGCCTACCGTACCATGGGACCGTCGCGCAACACCGGGCGCATCGGCTGCGGATTCCTGGTCAAGCCAGGCAGGATCCTCGACGCGGACCAGATGCAGCCGAACGAATACTCGGCGGTGTACTGCCTGCGCGGCAGCGGCACCTTCCGCGACGACGCGGGCAATGAATGGCCGTTGCGCGTCGGATCGATCTTCCACCGCTTCCTCGGCACCCGCCACACCGTCAGGTTCGACGCAGGCTGCAACTGGGCCGAATGCTGGATGGTGGTCACGCCGAGCATGGCGGCCACCTTGGTCGAGCTCGGCGTACTCGATCCGCGCCGGCCAGTGCAGCAGCCGGGAATCGATCTTGCGGTGATCGATGATCTGAACCGTCTGGTGGCCGGCATTCGCGACGCCGACGAGCGCGAATTGCCGCGGCATCTGGTGAAGCTGCTCGACCTGCTGGTCGATCTGGTCACCCGCGAGCAGGCGCGCGATGGCTCCGATCCATACCGCGTTCTGATCGATCGCGCCTGCCGCCGCCTGGTCGAGGACCCGCGCCTGTCGCTCGAGTCGCTCGCCACGGAGCTGCGCATGAGCTACGAGCGCTTCCGCAAGGTCTTCCGCGAATTGATGGGCGTGTCCCCAGGCGAGTACCGCATCCGCAGGCGCATCGATCGCGCGCGGGCGTTGCTGCAGACGCGCGACCTGCCGATCAAGGCGGTCGCCGAGGAACTCGGATACCCCAACCCGTACGCCTTCTCGGCGCAGTTCAAACAGCTGGTCGGGGAGTCTCCTGAGGCTTTCAGACGTCGGCATTGATTGCGGGGGCTCCGCCCCCGGTCCCCCACGGCCTTTGTCGCCCTTCGTCTTGTCCGCCAGGCGGCCACGACGTTTGCGTGATGGGCTTCGCCCATTGTTCACGCAAATCAGGGCTCGGCGGCCGCATGGCTTCGCCATGGCATACACGGGGGCTCCGCCCCCGGTCCCCCACGGCCTTTGTCGCCCTTCGTCTTGTCCGCCAGGCGGCCACGACGTTTGCGTGATGGGCTTCGCCCATTGTTCACGCAAACCGGGGCTCGGCGGCCGGATGGCTTCGCCATGGTTGAACGAGGACATCCGGGCCCAGGGTTTACCCGAACCTTGCCTCGCCGGTCGGTTCGCTGCGGGTTGAATGGGGGGCATATCGTTGCGAATCCATGGTATCATTAGGATAGCCGGCTACCGGCTCCCCATGAACCGCCCACCGCCACGACGACATCCGACGCCTCCGACCATCTCCGCGTCCGGCGCGTCCCCGATTGCCGAGGAACGTCGTGTGGACGAATGGCTAGCCGAGGATCCCTTGTTCTCGGTGTGGACCTTGGACCGTGGACACTGGATCGATCCGTTCACCGGCACGGTGGTCAAGGCTGCCTTCGGCGACCGTTCGCCGGGACGCGAACATCTGCTGCAGAACCGTCCGTGGATGAAGTTCGCGCTGCGCACCGCGCCCGAGATCGAGGCGTTCCGCTGGGCCCATCTGCTCAAGGGCAGGATCGCCAAGGACGGCAGGCTGCGCATCTTCCGCAAGGATGGGCAATGGCTCAATCCGTTCGACGGCCGGTGGACCCGGGGCATCCCGCTTCCTGGCGGCAAGGTGGACGCGGCGACCGTGCGCTCGATGGCGCAGGTGCTCGCGCATGCCCATCTGCCGAGGCTCGAGATGCTCGACGAGGCTGAACTGGCGCGCCTTGTCACGGAGGCCGCGCTAGCCGTCTCTCCGAGCGGCTGTTTCGCACCGATCGCGAGCGCCCTCGCCGAGCCGCGTCCGGCCGCGTCCGCGCCTGCGTCGGTCTCGACCGAGCCGGTCATCGACATGACCCACGCCAAGGCGGTCATCGAGAAGCTGCTGCCGCGCATTCCCGAGATACCGGGCTTTCCAATCGCCGTGCATTACGAGCCGCATTCCCTGGTCGGCGGAGACTTCTACGAGTTGGTGCCGGTAGGCACGTCTGCGCTGTTCCTGGCGGTGGGCGATGTCAGCGGCCACGACACCAGCGCGGCGATGATCGTCGCTTCGACCATCAAGTCGCTCCGCCACGCCGTGCGCGAGGGTGGCACCTGCGCCGAGATCGTGGGTCGCTTCAACGACGACGTGCACGACGATCTGCATACCTCGTACTTCATCACCATGTTCGCTGCGGTCATCGACCTCGAGACCAAGGTCATGACCAGCGTCTGCGCCGGCCACCACCCCGGCGTGCTCGCGAATCCACGCCGGCGATCGATCCTGATGCAGGTGGGCACGCCCGGTCCGGCGATCGGCCTGATGAAAGGGGAAATGTTCCGCGCCAACATCGAGCCGCACACGTTGCAGCTGCAGGGCGGCGACACATTCCTGCAGTTCACAGACGGCCTGTTCGAGGCGGCTGACCCGGCGGGAAGCGAATACGGACGCCGCCGATTCATGGGCGATCTGCTGATGGCGATGGATGAGGCCCCCGCTGCGGTGATCACGCGCATGATCGATGGCGTGCGCGCGCATGCGCTCGACGGCTTCGCCGACGACATCACCGCCCTGGTGGTGAAGATCGAAGGTCCCTAGCGCGGGGTCGGCGCGGCGCGCCAGACGGCGCCGTTCAGGACTCGAGCAGCGCGGAGATGTCGAGCAGATACAGCTGCCGTCCGTTCCCGCCATGGGCGGAATCGACCACCACCGTGGCACCGTCGCGGCTGGTGCGCGGATGGGTGTCGCAGCGCCACTCGCCATCGTACCCAGGCGGCGCATGCAGATCGGCGACCGGCAGCCGGCGTCGGCTCGGGACATGGTAGATGTAGATGCGCTGCAGCCGATCCTTGCCGGGATAGCAATCGTTCAGGATCCATCGCGGGCTTGCCGATGTTTCGGGCAGATAGGTGCAGTGACCGTCAACCGGCATCGCCTCCTTGTCGACCAGTTCCGCCCCGCCGCTGTCGATGTCGTAGAGGAAGAAGCCATCGCCCTCGGGCCGGGCGTACGCCCACGAGAGGATGTGCCGCGGGTCGCGCCAGATGAAGTGCGAGACCCCGCCGTAGTCGTCGACCAGCCGGATGTCGCTGCCGTCGGCGGCGGCGGTGAACATGCGCGTGCGCCAGCCCTCGCCGGTCTGGGCGTTCCGCCAACGATTCAGGAAGATGAAGCGCGATCCGTCGGGGTTGAAGAGCAGGTGGTTGAACCAATGCTTTCCGGCCACGTCGTGGCGGGCGCAGGGCATGGCGGCGACGCGCGAGAACGGGATCAGCAGTCGGTGCGCGCCGGTCGCCATGTCCATGATGGTGATGCCGGTGTCCGTCGGCGCGTCCAGGTCGCGGCGCGGATCGGGCAGGCCGGCGTAGCCGTAGCCGGGGCGGGTGTCGTTCAGGCGGCGGAAGTCCGGCGATACCGCGGTGCGTCCGTCGGGGCTGAGCGCGTAGATCGGTGCGGGGAGCGTGCGGCGGGTCCCCGCCTTCCCACCGCTGGCGGCGCCGCCAGTGGCCTCTCCCGCGACGTCGACGACATGGCAGACGAAACGATCGTCGACGCGGTCGTTCCACACCACCGTGCTCGCCGATCCCGGGAGCCACTGAAGCATGCAGCCCTGCTGCCAGGACCACGCACGGCTGACACCCAACCGGATCCAGCGGTCGCCATCGCGCAGATCGACCATGCCGATCTCGATGACATCGTCCGCGCGCGGCGAGCGGTGCTCGAAATCGACCGCCATTCCGAGCACGTATCTGCCCGAGGGATTGATCTGCCATTTGTCGTAATAACCGAACCAATGGTGGCGCGGCCCCTTGGTGATCGCCCGCATCGGGACGTGTGCCGTCGAGGTGGCCATGGCTACAGCTTCGCTGCCCGCGACTCGCGGGAAAGCGGGCATCACCCGGAACAGCGATGGGAGGGCGCTTTCGAGCGCCCTCCCATCGCGAAACCCCGGAACGGCGCCGGACGGAACTAGATCGTGCGCGTCAGGCGCTTGCGGTCGTTCTCGGTGAGGAACTGCTTGCGCAGCCGGATGGCCTTGGGCGTGATCTCGACGAGTTCGTCGACCTTGATGTATTCGAGGGCTTCCTCGAGCGACATCTTGTGCGGCGGGGTGATCTTGATCGCCTCGTCTGCGCCCGAGCTGCGGATGTTGGTGAGCTTCTTCTCCTTGCTCAGGTTCACCACCATGTCGGTGTCCTTGGCATTCTCGCCGACGATCTGGCCTTCGTACAAGGGCTCGCCGACGTCGACGAAGAACCGGCCGCGGTCTTGCAGGTTGAAGAGCGCGAACGGGATGACCGTGCCTCCGCCCTGGCTGATGACCGCGCCATTGGAGCGGCGCTCGATGTCACCGCGGTACGGCCCGTACTCGAGGAACATGGTGTTGAGCGTCGCCTCGCCTTGGCTGGCGGAGAGGATGGCGTTACGCAGGCCGAGCAGGCCTCGCGAGGGGATCGAGAACTCGAGGTGCTGGAACGAACCCTTGACCTCCATCACCGTCACCTGGCCGCGGCGCGAGAGCATCATATTAATGATCTTGCTGGCGGAGGCGTCGGGAACGTCGACCACGGCGAGCTCGATCGGCTCGAGGCGATTCCCTTTCTCGTCCTGTTTGTAGATCACGCGTGGCGGGCCGACCTGGAGCTCGGCGTTCTCGCGGCGCATGTCCTCGATCAGTACCGACAGGTGCAGCACGCCGCGGCCCGAGACCTCGAACACGTCGGGCTGGTCGGTGTCGGCGAAGCGCATCGCCACGTTCTTCTGGCTTTCCTTCTCGAGGCGCGAGCGCAGGTCGCGGCTCTGCAGCGGCTTGCCCTCGGTGCCGGCGAGCGGGCTGGTGTTGACGCCGAAGGTCATCTTGATGGTGGGCTCGTCGATCGGGATCGGCGGCAGGGCATTGGGGAACTCGGCCTCGCAGATGGTGTCCGAGATGTCGACCTGCTCGATGCCGGTGACGACCACGATATCGCCGGCGCGGGCTTCCTTGATCTCCTCGCGGCCGAGGCCGGCGAAGCGGTGGAGCTGGAGGACGCGGCCCTTGTGCGGGATGCCTTCGGGCCCCTTCACCACCACCACCGGCATGTTCGCCGAGATGGTTCCGGCGAAGATGCGGCCGATGGCCATGCGGCCGACGAAGTCATTGTGATCGATATTGGCGACCTGCAGCTGCAGGGGGGCCTTCGATTTGATCGGCGGCCCCGGGATGTGCCTGACGATCGCCTCGAACAGCGGCTTGAGGTCCGTCTTCTCGCCGTCGAGCGTGTTCATCATGTAGCCGAGCCGACCGGCGCCGTAGAGCACCGGGAAGTCGAGCTGCCAGTCTTCGGCGCCGAGCTCGACCATCAGGTCGAAGATGCGATCGGGGATGACGGTCGGGTCGCAGCCGG
This sequence comes from Planctomycetota bacterium, assembly GCA_038231435.1. Classification (GTDB taxonomy): domain Bacteria; phylum Planctomycetota; class UBA11346; order UBA11346; family UBA11346; genus JACCZE01. The sequence goes on along the minus strand of JBBRLJ010000003.1, from coordinate 44,947 downwards.
GCTTGTCGATCTTGTTGACCACCAGGATGAGCTTGAGGCCGGTCTGGATGGCCTTGCGCAGCACGAAGCGGGTCTGCGGCAGGCAGCCCTCGAAAGCGTCGACCAGCACCAGTGCGCCGTCAGCCATCTTGAGCACGCGCTCGACCTCGCCGCCGAAGTCGGCGTGGCCAGGGGTGTCGATGATGTTGATGCGGGTGTCGACGCCGGCTTCGTTCACGAAATGCACGGCGCAGTTCTTCGCCAGGATGGTGATGCCTCGCTCCTTCTCCTGATCCTTCGAGTCCATCACGCAGATCTCGATCTTCTCCTTGGCATGGAAGACACCGCCCTGCTTGAGCAGCGCGTCGACCAAGGTGGTCTTGCCATGGTCGACGTGCGCGATGATCGCGATGTTGCGGATGTCACCGCGACGTTCGATGTCCGCGCCCGGTGGCTGGGCGGAGGGGGCGGTGAGTGACGTTGGCATGGGGATCTCTGGTTGCGATCTGGGGCTGATGGCGCTGTTGGAACAGCTGGATCGCCGTCGGGGGCCTGGATCGGGATGTTGTCGGGATTGGTCGGGAATTTTTTGGGGAGGACATTCATAGCGGCATTCGCCACATATGAAAGCCTCTGCCGGCAGCGACGTCACCCTTTCTGACTTCCGAACCACCCAGAGGAGGGGACGTTGGACCCATGCCGTCGCAGCGGGGTCGCCGAAGCTGCCAGGCGCGCGTCTTGACCGCCTCAACCCGCAGCGATCGTCAGCGCATCCACGCCTGACGGTAACCCTTACAGCCTCGTACCTCCAGCCATGAATACGAAGAAGAAGCCATGAAGACCGTGCCCCGGAAGATCTTGCCGGCTGTCCTCGCCACGCTCCTCGCGGCCTTTTCGGCGCTATCGACCCACGCCGTGGAGCAGGCCCCCAATCCGGAACCCGCCGGACCGGTATCGCCGGTGGCTCCAGCCACTCCCGGCGCGGCCACCGACGCCGGCATCGGTGTCGACCAGCTGTTGAACCAGCTGCCCTCGGTGGCCAGCGTGGTCAAGCGCGAGGACAAGGTCTACTGGGAGGACGGCAAGGGTGCCTCGTACCGATTCGCGCCGGTGATCTTCAGCGACCGTCCGGTGCTCGAGACCGACATCGGCCGCCTGCCAGTGACGCGCAAGCTGCTCGAGGACAACCGCGTCGATGCCGTCGCGGCGCTGCCAAAGTTGATCGCGCACGCCAAGGAAGCCGGTCTCCAGGCTGCCGACCTGCTGCTCGCCGAGAGCATCATCGCCGGCTACCATCTGCGCTCGGCGTCGGCGCTGGTGCTCGAGGAGGGCGTGCTCAAGAAGTCCACGGCCAAGCCAGCCGATCGCGGCGAGGACAAGGCCAAGGTCGCCGCCGCCGTCCAGGTCCTGGTCAAGGAGCTGCCCAACACGCCCCTCGACGAACTGGGGCGCAAGACCGTCGAGGACGTGCTCAAGCGCATGGGCAATGACGAGGGCAACATCGACCTTGACGAGGTAAGTCCCGCGTTCGCGCGACGCGTGTCGCGTTTCGGCTGGTTGGGTGGCGTGTTCTCGGAGAAGCACAAGGCGCAGATCGAGAGCCTGCAGTCGGCGATCACCGAAGCCGAGCGCTTCCAGCCAGCCGATCTCTTCGAAGGAACGAGCGAAGGCAAGCCGATGCGGCTGGCCAAGGTGACCAACGCATTTGGCTATGGCGGTTGGATCCTCTCCACTCCCGCGCGCAGCGCCGTCATGCGGCCCCAGCCGCAGCCGATGTACCATTCGATCCCGGACATGAACGTCGTGATCGACCTGCCACCGGGCTCCGACCCCGCCGCCACGCCGAAGTCCCCGCTCGGAGCCAGGCTCTATCAGAGTCACAGCGGCCAGCTGCTGGCCACCTGGAAGGCCGGCGGCGCGTTCATCGCGGACAAGGACGAATGGCGGAAGAACGTGCCTGGCCGCGGCAAGGGCGCGACCAAGAACGTGGTCGCCGATTTCATTCCGCCGAACATCGTGCTCGTCGGATTAAACGGCGACATCCTCGGCATCGAGAGCGAGGGCGGCGAGTTGCTCGCCCCGAAGAACGGCTCGCCCGAGGAAGCCGAGCGGTTCCTGACCCAGGCCGCCCAGGCGCTGCCCGATCCAGCCCATCTCGATCTGGTGGGCGAGTTCCTCTTCACCTACGTGTACGACAGCCCAGACAGCCGCTTCCCATACCTGATCGGCAACAAGCGCGACAAGGGCGATATCCACCAGACGTCCGTCCAGACCATCTCGACCGCCACTGGCGGCATGGTTCGCGGCGACTGTGACGACCTCTCGGAGCTCTACCAGGCGATCGCCGAGCGCCAAGGCCGCACCGCGCATGTCATCAGCCTGCCGCAACACGCCGCGCTAGCATGGGCCGACAAGAAGGAGGACAGCCAGTGGCACGTTTACATCCTCCAGACCGGTCCGGCGATGGAGTTCGTCGACGCCGACCTGAAACACGCGCTCGAGAAGGCCTACAAGAATTTCGATGAGAGCGAAACCTTCGATCCCAATGGGCTGGGCCTCTTGCTGCGCTTCTCAGGCGAGAACACCCGCTCGGCCTGGCGCCTGAGCTACCGCATCTTCGCCGAGCCGGAATACGCGCGGGTGATGATCGACGTGCAGAAGGACTGGCATTTCCAGACCTACCAGCGCGGCATCAGCAAGATGCTCAAGCTGATCGCCGACGGCGACCAGGACAACGCCAACTACCGCGAGCTCTCTGGCCTCTATTCGTACACCGGCCAGTACGACCTGGCCGCGCAGTACCACCGCTGGGCGATCGAGCGGACACCCGAGGCCGAGCCGACCAGCAAGCTGTACATGAACGTCGAGCTCATCCAGCACCTGATCGAGGCCGGCAAGCTCGACGAGGCGCGGGCGCAGACCCTGGACGTCCTGGACAAGCAGCTGCCGGCGCTGAAGGACAAGCTCGGTCTTTCGGCGGTGCAGCTCGGAGTCGAGCTGGCCACAGCACTCAACGGCCACCTCGACGATCTGGCCCTGCGCACCGTCAAGGACACCATGCTCAAGGCGATGTCATCGCGCATCGAGCGCATCAGTGAGTGGCTCGAGAGCGCGGAGTTCAGCAAGGAGGCCTGGGAGCAGTCCGGCCAGTTCCAGCAGCTTCGCCGCCTGACCCAGATGTTCTCGGCCGTCGGCATCGCGACGCTCAAGAGCGCCGGGCAGGACGCGCTGCCGAACGATCCGACCCTGAAGGAGCTGGCGAAGAGTGTCCAATTGTGGCTGAACACCATCGCCTTCCGCGACATCGACGAGCCTGACGAGGCGATGATGCGCTACGCCTCGGCCGGCCAGTACTACGCCGCCATCCTGGGCAAGGAATCGGTCACCGCCAAGGACGGCACCGTCCACCAGAAAGACCGCTTCCTGGCCCTGCTCGAAGGCGCCGAGATACCGAAGAGCGGTGAGCACGATCATGACAAGCGCATCGGCGGCCTCGCGCAGCTGAACCTCGATCTGCCGTGGATCCGCATCTCGGTGCCGTTCTGGTTCTCGCGCCTGACCGAGCTGTTCGGGAAGGATAAGACAGCGCTCGATCCGGCCGAAGTCGCGGCTCTCGGCAAGCATCTCGAGGAGGCGATGGACGCGTGCAAGAAGCTCGACATCGAGCATCCGCAGATCGAGTCCGAGTACCACCTCGGCCGCCTGATCACCGCGCTCGTCGCCCAGGATCCCAAGATCGTGCGCGAGCGCCTGCACTTCGTCGTCGAGAAGAACGACAAGCGCCTGCGCGATGACACCGCGCAGTGGCTGGGCGACACCGCGCGCTTCCTGCCGATGGACTGGTACAAGCAGGTGATCGCGATCTGGAAGGAGGAGGTCAACTACAAGCCGAAGTATTTCTGGATCGCCTGGCGGGCGGCACTGAACGGCGGGCCGAAGCAGGCGCTGTACGTCGCCGAGGTCGCGGCCACCGAGTTCAAGGACGATCCGGCCTTCACCGAGGAATACGAATTCATGAAGAAGGTGCTGGAACCGCAGCTGAAGGCCGCCAAGTGAACGCGCTGAGATGCTGAGCTGAGCGACGGCCTGTCAGGGGCCGTCGCCCGTCGTCGCTGTTCCGCCGCTGCGTGCGTACGCTCTGGTCAATCCTTCGCCACCGCGATCAGATCGCACCACTTGCCATTGGCGATGTTCAACCCCGCCTGGGCTCCGATGACGCGCAGGGAGCGCGAGCCGGCCGCGCGATCGGTGATCTGGAACGAGTCGTTGGCGCTGGATAGTGTGACTCCATCGAGCCGGCCGAGCGCCTCGAACGCCTCGCGGGTGAGCACGAGCACGCCTGGACCCGGCGACATCGTCCACGCCACCGTGGCCTCGCCGGCTCCGATCGCCGTGACCGGTCCACGGCCGAGATAGAAGTGCAGACTCGCCTCGTCGTAGTCGACGACGCTGACCGGGACCGTGGCGGGGGTCGCGGCGCGGATGGCCAGGGCCAGGGGCTTCGAGGGCTTGAGCTCCTCGAAACGCGGCATGGCGTCGAGGCCGGCCGCGAGCACGAACAGCGCCATGCCGATTCCCATCGCCACGCCGGCGCGGTCCAGCCGGCGGTGAGCGATCGCGCGTCCAGCCAGCACCGCGATGGTCGCGATGACCAGCGCGATGCCCGCGAGCGGAGCGAGCAGGTTGGGCAGCGGCGGCAAGGTGGAGAGTCCCTTCGCCACCTTCGCCGGAAGAGCCTCGAGGGGGATCAGTCGCAGCCAAGGTGCCGCGAGCAGAGCGACGACCAGCACCACTGCCATCGTCACCATCAGCCAAGTGCCGACGCGCAGCCAGCGCCAATCCCGCGGTGAAAGCTTGCCGTCGCGGGCCGCGGCCATCAGCAGGGCGACGGTGAGGGCGAGCGCGGGAAAGATCGGTAGGATGTAGTGCGGCAGTTTGGTCGCGACGCAGCTCATCACCACGAAAGTCGGCACCATCCATGCGAGCAGGAAGGCTCGGGTCTCGTGGCCCAAACGGCCAGCGATCAACGCCGAAAGCGCGCCCGGCAGCAACCCTATCCAGGGGAAGAACGCGGCGATCACTACCGGAACGTAGTATGGGATGGATTTCCAGAAGGCGCCCCCATGGCTTTCCATCGGACTCAAGCTGCGACCGATCACGTGCCTGCCGATCCCCTCGGAGAAATACCTGCCGTCCGTTCGTTCGAACGCGGGGATGCCCCAGGCCAGGAACAGATCTAGCGCCAGGGCCATCGCTCCCGCGAAACGAATCCAGAAGCCGACGGTGAACCGTTCGGTGAACACGGGTTTCCCCCATGAGAGGAACCCGGTGGCCACGACGGCAAGCCCTGGCACCGCTCCGAGCGGTCCCTTGACGAGCAGCGCGCAGCCCACGGCTGATCCGAACAGGATGAGCATGCCGGATCGGCTGCTGCCGCTACCGGCGTTCATGGAGGTGATTTGATGCGCGAACAGCGCCATCGCGGAAGTGATGAACATCACCAATACCCCATCGGTCGTCGCCGCGCTGCCACACACCACCAGGAGCGGCGATGTGACCACGATGGCGGCGGCCCAGGAGCCGACAGCAGTGCTAGTGAGGCGCCGTCCGATCCACCACGTCAGCCAACCGATGGCGAGCGCGGCGAGCACCGCGGGAAGGCGGGCAGCCAATTCGGTTTCGCCGAACGCGCGGAGCGAGCTCGACATCAACCAGTAGATGCCAGCCGGCTTGTGCAGGCGCTCCTCGCCATTGTAGGTGGGTACGATGTAGTCGCCTGACGCGGCCATCTCGACGCTGGCGCGCGCGAAACGCGGCTCGTCGCGGTCCCACAGGCTCGAGCGTGTGCTCAGCCACAGCAGGGTCACGAGTGTCGCGGCTCCGATCAGCAGCGGCGCCGTCCAGCTGCGCAGCCCGAGCCCCGATCGCAGGCGGGCAATGGCGGACCAACGCACGGCCAGAGCCAACGCCAGTGGTGGACCGAACACGCAGAGGAACGCGTCCATGTCGCCGCCAGCGGACGGCTGGTGATGGCCGCGAGCCCAGGCCTGGACGGTGAGCGTGGCGACGATCCAGGCGAGCGCGCACGCGAGCCATGCGCGCGCTGGCGGAAGCCTGGGCGCTCGCTTCGAGAGCCGGGCGACGAGCCATGCGGAGATGATTGCGGCGAAGATGCCGGTCGCGCAGCCGGCGAATACATCGGATGGATAATGGTATCCTTGATGGATGCGTCCGTAGCAGACTCCCAGCATCAATCCGATCATGATCGGCGCGAGCCGCCAGCTCCTGCCGATCAATGGACCCACCAGCGCGGCGACGGTGGCGGCGTCCCCGCTGGGGAACGAATAGCCATGGCTGTGATTGGGCCGTTCGCGCATCACTCCGTGCTTGACCGCGGTCACCAGGATCGAGACCACGGCGAGTGCGACCAGGATCTGCAGCGCTTGCTTGCGCCAGCCCAGCGCGCCGACGATCAGCGCCAGCGCGATGGCCACCTCTCCTTTGCCGAATACCCGCACCATTCCCACCAGCTCGTCGACAGGCCGGCGGGCGTCCGATGTCCACGAACGCGCCCAGTCGCTGAAGGCGAGGTCATAGGAGCCGGACAAGCCGGCTAAGACGATAAAACACGCCGCGATCAGCGGAAGGAGATGCGAATGGAGCCAACCGCGTTGGCGCGGCGACGGTACGAGCTCAGGGTTGTTCGGCATCCGTCCGTCTGCCCGTATCGAGGGCGGCGTCGCGATCGAAGATGTAGCCTGGCCCGAGATCCAGAGGCGGGTGCGCCAAAGCGTTGGCGCGTACCTCGTCGGCATACCACAGGCCGACGCGATTCTTGCCGCGGAAATCCTGGATGAACGAAGGGTCGCCGAGCGCGGTCATCGCTTCGTCGCGGTAGACGGCGACGAAAGCTTCCCCGGGGTGTGCGAACACCCAACGGCGCGCCTCGCGCCATTCGATCCGTGGCAACGGTTTGGCGAGGCGTGCGAGGTAGGTGTACTCGCCATGGTAGAGGCCGAGGAACGAGACCTTGATCCCCGCGTGTTCGCAGGCGGCGATGCGCTCGGCCATGGGCGCGAGATCGTATGCGGTGCGGACGCCGCGGCTGGTGGTGGCGTGCGCGGACATCACCACGGCGGCCATCGCCACCGTGGCGGCGATCACCCAGGCGAACGGATCGGAGAAGCGGAAGACCAGCAGCACGCCGCCGACCACGAACAGCGAGGTGCCAGCGGACGCCGGAATGCGGTGTACCCAGTCCGGAAACGCGGGCGGATCGATGATCGCAAGAGCAGCGGCGACCGCGCCGACGAGCATGAGCGTGAGGGCCACCGGTAGCTGAGCCAGGCGCGGCCGATCGATGCGGCACAAGGGTAGGGCGCGGGCCATCAGCAGTGAGCACGCGGGAAGGATCGGCATGAGGTAATGCGGCAGCTTGCCGCTGACCAGGCTCAGGATCCCCAGCACGCATCCGACCCAGCACAGGCATGCGCGAACTCCCGGCTCGCGCATCATCTCGATCACGCCGGCGTCGCGTGCGGGCACGGGCGCTCGCGACCACGTGCCTCGCAATGCGACCACGGCGGTGCGCCATAACGGCACCCAGAACGCCCAAGGGAACAGCATCACCGGCAGCACGAGCAGATACCAGTAGAACGGCTGGGGATGGGCGAACGAACTCACCACTCGATCGGCGGTCTGTCCGAGGAAGATGCTATGCTCGTATTCGGCACCGCCCGCGCGCGCCGCGGGCAACGCCCACGCCAGGGCCATCGCTATGCCCACCGCCAGGCACGCCGTGATTCCGGCCAGCCAGCGCGCTCCGCGCAGCTGGCCCTGCGCGGAGCCACGCGTCCACCAGGGAGCCAACAAGGCGATCGGCGCGAGGTGCACGAGGATGACCGGCCCCTTCGTCAGCAATCCGAGCCCAATGGCGGGCGCGAGTTGGAGCCAGCCCAGCCAGGCGTTGCCGCGCCATGCCTGGACGATGCCGCACGCTCCGAGCAAGGAGAAGAACGTGACCAGCGTGTCGAAGTAGGTGAGGGTGGAGAACACGCTCCAGAAGGCGCCGCCCGCGAGCACCAACGGAGCGTAGCGCCGCACGTGAGGAAGGTCGGGCCACAGCATGGCGCCGAGGCGGGAGGTGAGCAGCAGACAGCCCAGGCCGAACAGCGGCGACACCAGTCGCGCCGACCAGTCGCAGACGCCCGTCACCATCCACGCCGCGTTGACCAGCCAGAACAGCAGCGGTCCCTTGTGCGCGTACGGCTGTCCATTCAGGTGCGGCACGAGATGGTCGCCGCCCGTCCACATCTCCCAGGCGATGGTCAGGTAGCGCGTCTCGTCCATCGGCATCACCGGCCTGAACGCCAATCCGACTCCGAGCAGCGCCGCCCACATCAATCCGGCCAGAGCCAAGGGCGTCAGGTGGGATGACCACGCCGCGGACCATGCCCGCAGAGGAGGGGCTACTTTCAACACCTGGACCGACGCGCCGGCCGCTGGCGGCAGCGCGACCACTGGCATCGGCGAAGGCAGCACCGCGCTGCGTCCCGCGGCTGGGACGGAAGCCACCGCGTCCACCACGTCCGCCACGAAAGACTCGGTCATACCGCTCCATCCCGTCGGCGACCCGCCCCAGGGGAAGGCGAAGAGGCTATGCCCCTGGTCGCTTAATAAAGACCCAATCTCGCTCCGCACCGCGCCGCACGGCCTTGTCTGTGCCGGTTCCGCAGCGACCCTTGCATCCCCCGCAAGGAGTCGCCATGGCCCGCCCAGCACCGAGAACCGCCCGACGCAGCCCACGGCCACGGAAAGCCACCCCAGGGAGCACCCTGGCGAAGTCAGGCAAAAAGCATGTGTTCATCACGCAGCAGTTCCTGCTCCCGAACCGCCGTGCGCAACGCCTCTACCATGAGTACGCCGAAGGCCAGCCGATCATCGACTATCATTGCCATCTGCCGCCCGACCAGATCGCGAGCGACCGGCGTTTCGAGAATCTCACCGCCATCTGGCTGGCGGGCGACCATTACAAGTGGCGAGCGATGCGCGCCAACGGCATCCCCGAACGCCGCATCACCGGCGACGCCAGCGATCGCGACAAGTTCAGCAGCTGGGCCGAGACCGTGCCGAAGTGCTTGCGCAATCCGCTCTACCACTGGACCCATCTCGAGCTGAAGCGGCCCTTCGGGGTGACGGATGTACTGCTCGGCCCCGACACCGCGACATCGGTCTGGCAACGCTGCAACGAGCAGCTCGCCCGACCGGGTTTCAGCGCGCGCGGCATCATGGAGCGCATGGACGTACGCGTCGTCTGCACCACCGATGATCCGATCGACTCGCTCGAGCACCACCAAGCGATCGCACGCGACCGCGCTTTCAGCGTGCAGGTCCGCCCCACCTGGCGCCCGGACAAGGGCATGGCGGTGGACCAGGTGCCGATGTTCAACGAATGGCTCGATCGGCTCGCGGCTGTGGCGAAGATCCCGATTCGCACCCACGCCGACTACATGGCCGCGTTGCGCGCGCGTCACGATTTCTTCCACGCGAACGGCTGCCGTCTGTCCGACCACGGCTTGGACACGGTCTACGCCGAGCCGTACACCGAGTCGGAGATCGCAACGATCTTCGCCAAAGCGCGCTCGGGGAACCAGCCGTCGCGCGACGAGACTGCGCGCTTCAAGTCCGCGATGCTCCACGAGTGGGCGCTCATGGATCACGCCAAGGGCTGGGTGCAGCAGTTCCACATCGGCGCGATGCGCAACAACAACTCGCGCATGTTCCGCGCGCTCGGTCCCGACCACGGCTATGACTCGATCGGCGACGCGAACTACGCCCAGCCGCTGTCTCGCCTGCTCGACCGGCTCGATGGCACCGACCAGCTGGCGAAGACCATCATCTACAATCTCAATCCGCGCGATAACGAGATGATCGCCACCATGATCGGCAATTTCCAGGGCGGCGGCATCGCGGGCAAGATCCAGTTCGGCAGCGGCTGGTGGTTCCTCGACCAGAAAGACGGCATGGAGCGCCAGCTCGACGCACTCTCGAACATGGGCCTGCTCAGCCGCTTCGTCGGCATGCTCACCGATTCACGCTCGTTCCTCAGCTACACCCGCCATGAATACTTCCGGCGCATCCTCTGCGCCACACTGGGTCGCGAAATGGAGGCCGGCCTGCTCCCCGACGACCTCGACCTGGTCGGCAACATGGTCACCGACATCTGCTACCGCAACGCCGCCAGATTCTTCGATTTCGGCCTGACCTGACTTTCGCGCCGAGCAGCGCTCCAGGTGCCTGCTCCAAACCCTGCTTCTCCCCGCCTCCCGGGGGGCAGGCCGAAGGCCGATGTTGGGGGGCCGTAGCCCCCCAACCGACAGTGATGTTGGGGGGCCGTAGCCCCCCAACAGAAAGCTACTTCCGCGAGACGACCGTGCCGTCCTCGGCGAACTTGAGCTTCAAGTCCTTGCCATCGTTTACGCGGATGCGCGCTTTGTAGATGGTCTTGCCCTGCTCGCTGTCCCGGTCGATGCGCGAGATCGCCTTGCCGTCGGCTTCGCGCAGGATCGCATCCTTCACCGCTTTCGGCACCTCCTCGATGGCCACGCGGTTGCCCGAGCCCAAGCCCAACCAGCCGTCGGTGTCCGTGGCGGCCGGCACCGCATGGGCATCGTGGACTCCATTGCCGCTGGTGTCGCTGGTGTCGAGTGAACTCATCTTCGCCTCATCCACTTCGGCGTTCGCGCGCGCGGTCGAAGGATCCTGGCGCGACTGATCGGCGGGAGTCGAGTGCGAGGGATCCGCACCGGTCGAGGAACCGGAGCTCCCCGAGCCAGAGGCGTGGCCGATCGCCTGCTGCTCATCCGCGGCCTTCATCGGCCCCGCGGGAGCCACCGTCGTCGACGTCGATCCACTGCTCGTGTCCGTGGGCTGGATCAGCGGAGCCGTGGCCTGCTCCTTCAGATCGTTCCGCCAGACGATGGAACCATCCTCGGCGACCTTCAGGCGGAGTTCATCGTCGCCAGGTCGCGCGATACGGGCGTCGTAGATCGTCCGTCCGTTCTCGACCTTGGCCGATAGCGTATGGAGGTCTCGGCCCGCCGCCTCGCGGGCGATGGTCGCTTGGACCGCCGCGGGCGCTTGGCTCACGTCGGCATCGTGTCCGCTGTTCCAGAGTCCCTGTTCGTGCCTCGTCGCTGGAGCCGCAGGCGCAGACGAATCCGGACCAGTGGCGATCCGGGCCTCGGTGGCGGATGCATCGGTGATCGGACCTTCCGAAACGGATTCCGGGTTCAGTACCAAGCCGGACTGCCATCCCGCAGCTGCTCGCTCTCGGCTGGATCCGATCCCAGTCTCCTCGCCCCTGGCCTCGGCCTTCGGCTCCAGGCTGGTCTTGTGATCAGCCATGTTGGCTGCGCGAAACTCACCGAGATCGGCAACCATGGCTGATTCGTGGACCGCGCCATGGCGGGCGGCGATCCAGTCATCGGCACCCTTGGCAGAGGTGGTGGCATCCTTGTTGTCGCGCATGTTGGCGGCCCTCTGCGTCAGAGGGGGGTGAACGGTCATGGCCGTGCGATTTTCAGCGTAGCCCTCATCTCCAGCGTGGCCCGCATCTCCGGCGTAACCCGACTCAGAGTAGCCCGGCCCGGCATGACCGTGCCGCCCCGTCGCCCGATTTCCTGGACTGGTGACGTCCGCCTTGGCCGAGACTGTGCGGTCCTTGCCATCACTCATGTGAGCGGCGCGGAAATCGCTCGATGCGCTCGATGCGCTCGATGCGGATGGCCTGCCGGAATCATCGCAGGCACCCATCGAGCACATCTGAGCGTGGTCCCGATCAGCAGCCGTGGCGGAAGCCGCCAGCCCGAGGGCTGCCAGCAGTGAGCAGGTGATGGGAAGGCGGTGGGCGCGTGTCATTGGAACCTCCGGAGTTCGTCTGCAACCGATCTGCAGCAGTATGTGGCGATGGTGGCAGCTGGCCGTGTCAGCGGCGCATTCTACCCTGATCCACACCTGCATCGGCAGCGAAATACGGCGATCCTTCACATGCGTGATGAGCCAGCGGCGAGCTACGCTTGGTGGCGCCGTGCGTCAGCGTGCCCCGGCGTAGCTGACTTTCGGGCGGGCTGTCCGGCTAGTCTGAGAATGACTGCGGCCCACATGGAGGCGGCAGGCTGCAGACGCTGGATCAGGGCAGTCCCTGACGCTTGCGCCACAGCCATTCGAGGCTCAGCAGGCCGACCACGGCTACCAGCACCCCGTAACCGTCCCATAGACGCCATACGGTACGGGAGCGGGTGATCGTCGGCACCAGGTTCGTGGCCAACTCCTTGGCCAACGCCGCTGCCTCGGGCATGCCGCTCGCATGGAAACCGCCGGCCGCCGCGAGGCGCGCCAGGTTCGCAGGATCGGCGGCAAGTTCGACGCCCTCGAGGCTGGCGCGCGTGCGCACCAGCACATCGCGGACCTCGGTCAATCCGCTCAGCTCGGGATGGTCGCTGCTCACGGTCAACTGCCATCGCCCTTCCCCGAGGTTGGCGATACCCGCGTGGAACAAGCCCTCGGCATCGGGAAGCGCGCGTAACGCCAGGGTCTGTTCACTGCCCGGGACGGGCTTGCCGTCGTCGTCGATCTTGCGCACGTGGGCCTGCGGTGGCTCGGTGACGACCAAGCCGGCAGAGGTACGCGCGCGAGCGCGCAGTTCCACGGTTTCGCCGGGCTCGATGAGCATGCGGTCGACAGCCACCTGCAGGCGTGGATCCTTGCCGCGCAGCCGGCTGCCGAGCCCCCAGCGCACCGCCTGCAGCCAGAAGGCCTGATGCACGCGGTCGCCGAGCCGATCGCGCCAGCGCCAGGTCTCATCGGTGCCCATCCACAAGACCCGCCCGGCGCCGTAGCGGCAGACCGCCGCCAGCGGATTCGCGACTGCCCCCTGCGATACCAGCAGCACGTCCGAACCTGGCTTGGTGGTGATACCGGGAAGCGACCATTGCAGGGCCGGGAGCGCTGGCCACAGCTTGCGATTGAGGGCGGGATCGTCGAGCACGGTGGTGATCGCGGAGTCGAGCGCGGCACCGCGCGCCGCGTCACGCTCGGGAAGCGACGCGGTTACCGCCTGGGGTGTCACCGTCGCGGTGGTTCCGGCCCGCACTGGCAGCACGTTGGCGATGCCACCGAGACCGAAGCTCGCCGGCATGCCGCGGGGCCCGCTCATGCACACCAGGAATCCGCCGCGATTGGAGACGAACTTCTCGAGGCGTGTCTGGTCCTCTGGTGGGATCTCGGCGGCGGTCAGGTCGCCCAGCACCACGATGTCGAATGCGTCGAGCTGACCTTGAGTCGGCGGCAGCAGCTCGTGACCGCCACGCGCCAGTAGCACCGAACGATACCGCCGATCCACCTGCACGCGCCGGTCGCGTTCGAACATGCTCACCAGATACCGCGCATCCCAGCGCGGCGCGGAATCGATGAGCAGCACCTTCAGCGGGTCGTCGACCACGGCGACGGTGCAGTCGGCCTGGTTGTTCGTCATGCTGGCCTCGGGCAGATCGTCGCGAGAATTCGCATTGTCCTCGGCTTTCGCGGCATCGGCCGCGGGAGCTAATCGCGTGCGTGGAATCGGGCGCTCGAGCTTGTTGTCCGGCATCTGCCAGCCGATCGCCAGATGCGCGCCGCCGAGCCCCTGCTTGTGCAGCACCTCGATGTAATAGGCCTTGCCGGCTTCGAGCGAGACCGGCTGCGAGTGCTGGGATTCGTACTTGTCCCAGATGTTCTCGGGCACCCAGTCGGGAACGGTGGCGATGGACTTGGCCTCCCTCGGATCCCGGCTCGGTGACAGGCGCAGGTCGGAGCCGTCGTCGCTGCTGATCCAGAACACGTAGGGTCCGCTCGCGGGCGGAAGGATGTAACCTCGCAACCGCTCTCCGTAGTTCTCTCGCGGATCGGCGGTGGACGCATCGCCGATGCGCGAGGACTCGACGGGTTTGCGCGACGACTGCTCGAGCATCTCATGGACCGAGGTGCCCGGCAGCCCCGTCCAGACCTCGCGGGTCAGCCCGCCGCCCGCCCTGACCGCGCTCGCCGCCGCGCCAGCGCGTTCGAGCCTGACCTGCCAGGTGTGCAGGCCGGGTTCCTGATCGGGGCGTTCGAAGCGCTCGGTCTGCCATGCCCCGGTGCCGCGGACGTTGCGTCGTTCGATCTCGAGTCCGTCGCGGGTCAGGATCAGATCCCAATCGGCCTGGTCATAGCCGGTGATCCGCAATCGAGCATCGAGTCGCACGGTCTCCCCCTTGAACACCTCGGCGGCGCCGCCGAGTTCTGCCACCACCGCGTCGCGTGGAGCATCGGGATCGCCGACCACCACGCCGGCGACCCGAGCACCGCGCGCCGCCAGCGAGCGCACCGCTGGCAGCGCGTCGCCGCCAGCGGTCTGACGCCCATCGGAAACCAGGATGACGCCGCCGACGTGGGCCTCGCCATTCCGCGGCCATTCGCGAGCGAGGTACGACAGGGCGTCGGCGAAGTTGGTGCTGCCCGACGGCGTCATCTTGCCCAGGTCCGGGTGATCGTCGCCGTGGTCGAGCATGGGCATGACCGTGATCTCGGCCTTGCCGGCCAGCGCTGGCATGATCGACCGCTCGACGATCGCGCGTGCTCGCTCGTAGCGCGACATGGCGCCGAGTGTGGCGAGTCCGCCGGCCACCGGCGATCCCTTCTCGGCCCCCGCGACCAGGGCGGAGTCCGCCGCGGCTTGCGCGGCCTCCAGCTTGCCCGCGAGCGCGCGCACCCGCTCGCGGAACGACGCGACATCGGCAGCGAGCGCGGTGTCGACGACCTCGCCGCGATTCACCGAGAGCGCCTTGATCAGGCGTTCGAGCAGCGCCTCCTGGGCGTGGAAGTGGTCCGAGAACTCCTGGGTGCCGGCGAGATCCTTCGAGAACGCCCTGGTGCGTTCGAGATGCTGCGCGCACAAATCCACGGGGCGCCCTTTGGCCGCGACTCCCGCCTGGATCCTGCCGCCCTGCGCCGACGAGTCGCCGCGCCGTCGCGCATCCTCCTGGGCCGCGAGCGCGGCGGTCATGGCGTCGTAGTCCTCGTCGAGCGAGATCAGTTCGCGCGCCGCGCGTCGCGACAGGTCGGGCCGCAACTCGGCGGGGACCAGGCCCAGGGCGATCGCCTCGTCGAGGCGGTGCACGGCGGCCATCCGCGCATCGGCGGCAGCCATGGATCCCGAGGTGTCCACCATCACCGCGACCGCTGGCAGCTCGCTCTTGGCGATGTCGCGACTGAGCGTCGGCTCGAGCAGTAGGATCACCACCGCCACCGCGGCTGCCGCGCGCAGCGCGCGCAGGACCAAGCCGGCACGCGGGGGCAGGTGCGAGGTCTCGCGCGCTTGGAGGCGCACCAGCACCCAGGCCAAGAGTGTAGCGGCAGGGAGCACCAGCCACCAGGGCAGCCCGACCAGGGCGACATGCCATCCTTGCGCGTCGTTCACGCGGCCGCCCGTTCGCGGCCGACCAGGCCTCGGGTCAGGAGGGTCTCGACCAACAGCAGGGATGCGCTGGCGATGACCAGCACGCGCCAAAGGTCGTAGGTGCGATTGCCGGCGCTGGTGAAGAGCTCGGTCACCTGCTTCGGTTCGGACACCGCGTGGCGCTGAACGTCATGGAGGCATTCCTGCAGGTCGGCCGGCGAGAGCGGGGCGAGGCGCGATTCGCCAGGAGAGATGCCGACCTCGAACCACGTGGTGTGCTTTCCGCCAGCCTCGCGCACCGCATACGCCCCGGGCTGCACGAGGATGCCGCTGACCAAAGCCGGGTGGCCCTCCCACGCGCTCGGCGCCAGCGCCACCGGCTTCCCGTCCGGGCCCTCGGCGGTGGCCGCCAAGGCCATGGGGGTGGGGATGCCTGGTGCATTCGTCGCTGAGGCATGGGCGGGAAACCACGACAGCCGTTCACCGGCCAGGAGATTGCGCGGGGGCAGGATGTTCCCACCCAGCCAGGCGATCAGCGATCGCGACATCGGCACAAACGCACTGCGATACGGCAGATCGCTCCAGGCGCCATCGAGGCCGGTCGCCAGCAGCGCCACGCGTCCGCGTCCGCGCGCGCGATCGACCAGTAACGGCTCGCCGCCGTCGAGCGCGAGCAAGCGTTCGCAGTCGGCCGGCGGAGATTCGAGCGGGAACCAGCGCGACACCGAGATCTCCTTCCACGCGTCGCTGGCTCCCGAGGTGAAGGCCTCGAGCGCGGGATGGCCGATGGCGGCCGTCGACGGGTGCAAGGGCTTATCGGCGAGGCGCGCCGGACCCAGGCGCGCCGGCAGGAAGCCGTCGCCGCTACGCGCCCAGAAGCGGTTGGCGAGCTCGGGATCCGTCGCCGGTCCGGCGACCACCAGGATCCCACCCCCGCCGACCACGAAGCGTTCGAGCGCCGAGACCGAGCCCGCGTCCAGGGCAGGGACGTCGCCGAGCACGACCACGCGCGCCGCCGACAGCGCCTGCTCGGTCAGGCCGGACACGCCGGCGCGTTCGATCGCGAAGAGGTCGGTCGAGGCCCGGCCGTCGGATGTCCCTCCGGGGCTCGCGAGCGGATCGAGCGCGGCCGCGAGCATGCCCAGGCTGCCATCGAGCGAGCGTCCCGCCTTGCCCTCGATCAGCAGCACCGGCAGGCGCGTCTCGACCTCGACGGCCAGCGCGCGGCGATCATCCTCGGCCAGCGCATCGCGGGCGCCCTCGACCACCGCCTCGAGCAGGTAGCTGCCGGGTTCGGCGAAGGCGTGGATGAACACCAGCTCGCGGATCTCGCCCGGAGCGAGGTCAAGGCTCTGCTCAGCGACATCGCGACCATTCACCAGCAGGCGCACCAGCGCTCCCGCGATCGGACGCGCGCCGTCGTAGGAGATGGTGGCGCGCACCGCCACCGGTTTGCCAGGAGGGAGCAGGGTGCGGTCGATGCGTAGCGCCGACACCGCCAGATTGCCGCGCTCGCCCTGGTCGCTGCGCGGGCTGAGCAGGATGACATGGGGCCGCGCGCGGGTTCCGGCCACGGCGTTGTCCGGGCCACGCAGCCGCGCGCGCAGGCGCTCCCAGCGCTCCTTGGCGTCCACCCCGAAGCCCTCAGCGCGGCCGTCGCTCAGCAGCACCAGCTCGATGTCTGGATTCAGGTGCCTGCCGACGCGATCGAGAGCGGCGTCGATCAGCGCCGGCATGTCGCTGCCGACCGCGGTGGGCGAGAGCTTGTCGATCGCCTCGCCGGCGGCGGTGAGATCGTAGATGGGATCCGCCACCGGATCGCCGAGGCGCGACAGCTGCACGATGCTCACCTCGTCGCCGGTCTTGAGCGTCTCGAGGTAGGCGTGTCCGAGCTTCTGCATCGCCGCGAATGCCGGGGCTCCGCGCGGCGCGGCGGTCGAGAGGCTGTCGTCGATCATGATGATGGCTGAGGTGCGCCCCTGGCGCGAGATCAGATCGCCGAGCCCGGCGGCGCGGAAGCTCAGCTGCGGGCGCGTGAGGGCGAGCGCCAGGCAGGCGATGGCCAGCATCCGCACCGCGAGCAGCAGCAGGTTGTCGATCGACATGCGCCGTCGTTTGCGCGCGAGCAGCTCCTGCAGGAAGCGCATCGCTCCCCAGGACATCGGGCTGAAGCGGCGGCGGTGGGCGATGTGGATGAGCACCGGCGCGGCGATCGCGGCAATTCCGCCGAGCGCGGGGACGGCAAATTCGATCATGCCGCGCCCGCGGCCCGACAAGTGGTCATTGCCGCACCGCCGTGACCGAGCGCTGGGTGAGCACGCGCACCAGCGCCAGCGCCAGGTCCTCATCGGTTCGGATGGTCTCGAGCTGCACGCCGATGCCGTGGCAGAGCTCGGCGAGCCTGCCGCGATGGGCGCCCAGAGCCTGCTGATAGTACGCGCGTACGCGATCGCCGTCGAGGCGCAGGCGCGGTTCGTGCTCGAGCCCCAGGAATTCGATCATGCCCTGGAAGGGGAAGCTCTCCTCGAGCGGATCGATGACCTGGAAGAGGCGCACGTCCTGCTTGCGGTAGCGCAGCAGACGCAGCGCCTCCACGAGCTTCTCGGGATCATCGAATGCGTCGGTGATAAGGATGACCAGCCCGCGCCGGGTGAGCCGTGGCGCCAGCGCCGAGAGCACGCCGCCGAGCGAGGTCTCTCCGCCCGCGGGCGTGCGCTCGAGGCGATCGATCAGCGTCAGCATGTGCCCCATGGTGCCCGCGGGCGGCAGGTGGGCCCTGACCTCGGTATCGCAGATCGCGAGGCCGACGGAGTCGCTCTGGCGCACCATCAGGAAACCGAGCGAGGCCGCGAGGAGCTTGGCGAAGTCGAGCTTGCTCGGGCGGCCTCCGCCCGAGTAACCCATGGAACCGCTCGAATCCACGATCAGGGTGGCACGTAGGCGGGTCTCTTCCTCGTAGACGCGGACGTCGTAGCGGTCGGAGCGCGCGTAGACGATCCAGTCGAGCCGGCGTAGGTCGTCGCCCGCCTGGTACGGACGGTGTCCGGCGAATTCGACCGACAGTCCGCGCCGCACCGAGCGGTGCTGTCCAGCGAGGACCGATTCCACCGCCTGGCGCGCGGCCACGAAGACCTTGCCCAGACGGTCGAGCACCTGCTGGTGGACTGATCCATGGAGCGAGCCGCTGGCGGAGGTCATGTCGTCGACCATGGCGGAGACTGCGCCGGTCACTTCGTCTTGCGGGCCATGTGCGCGATCAGGCGGTCGACGATGACGTCGGATCCCAGGCCCTGGGCCTGCGCCGCGAAGCTCGGCACCACGCGGTGGCGCAGCACCGGTTTCGCCAGCGCCGCGATGTCATCGGTGGTGACGTGGAACCGTCCGTGCAGCAGGGCGCGCGCCTTGCCGCCGAGGATCAGCATCTGGCCGGCGCGCGGACCGGCGCCCCATTGCAGCCACTTGGTGGCGTCCTCGACGTCAGCGCCGCCGCCCGGACGCGTGGCGTGGACGAGATCGACCACGTAGGTATACACCTGGTCAGCTACCGGCACCTGGCGCACCACGTCCTGCAGCTGGACGATCTCCTTGGCGGTGAAGACACGGTTGAGCACCTGCGTCGCGCCGCCGGTGGTGCGCTTGAGGATCTCGGTCTCCTGGGCCTTGTTGGGATACCCGACCTTGACCAGGAACATGAAACGGTCGAGCTGGGCCTCGGGCAGCGTGTAGGTGCCCTCCTGCTCGATCGGGTTCTGGGTGGCGAGCACGAAGAACGGATCGGGGAGCTCGTAGGTGCGTCCGCGGCAGGTGACGCGTCGCTCCGACATCGCCTCGAGCAGTGCGGCTTGGGTCTTCGGCGGCGTGCGGTTGATCTCGTCGGCCAGCACCAGGTTGGCGAACAGCGGACCCTGCAGGAATTCGAATTGGCGGCGACCGGTTTCGGGATCCTCCTGGATGATGTCGGTGCCGGTGATGTCCGATGGCATCAGATCGGGAGTGAACTGGATGCGGCTGAAGCTGAGGTCGAGCACCCGCCCGAGGGTCTGGACCATCACCGTCTTGGCCAAGCCGGGAACGCCTTCGAGCAGGCAATGGCCGCGGCAGAGCACCGCGAGGGTGAGCTGTTCGAGCACCTCGTCTTGGCCGACGATGACCTTCTGCAGCTCCTGCATGAGCGCGGTCTTGGCCTGCGCCAGCCGGGCCAGGAGTTCCGCTTCCGATTGCTTGGCCGGGACCGTGGCGGGAGCCGCGTTCGACATGTGATGCCTCCGTGGTAGAACGTAGGCGCTACGGAGCTGTGACCAAGGCCAGCCGCGCCTGGGCACCGGTCATCAACCGCTTCGATCATCGGGAGTATGCACGTGAGACCCGGTCTTCCATGAGCGCTCAGTGCGACAGACGAGACAGATGAGCGACCGAGCGATCCATGAGTGACGATCTGGACCAGTGGATGACCCGGGCACGCGACCAGGGTGACAAGGACGCCTTCGCCCAGGTGGTCGAGAGCTGCCACCACCTGATCCGCGCCACCATGCTGCGTGAGACCGCCGACCCCGAACTCGCCGACGAGCTCGCGCAGGAAGCCCTGTCGCGCGCCTGGGCGAAGCGTGAGCAGTACCATCCGGGCACCAGCCCGCGCGCCTGGTTGATCACCATCGCGCGCAGCCAGCTCATGGAGTACCACCGCCGCCAAGACCGCGACCGCCGCCATCTGCGCGAGCTGGTGCGGCAGGAGTTGTTGCGCCATCAACCCGCAGACGACGGCGAGCAGGCCGATCGGCTGGGCGCGCTGCGCGCGTGCCTCGCCGAGATCGGCGATGAGCACCGACGGCTCTTCGAGATGGTCCATGCCGAGGGCCTGTCGAGCGACGCCGCTGCGGAAACGCTCGGCATCCGTCCCGACGCTTGTCGCCAGCGGCTGTCACGGCTGCAGCGCAAGCTCAAGGACTGCGCGGAGCGACGCATGGAGAATGCCGGCTGATGGACGCTGATCCGACAACCGGCGCCGGTGATGGCGGCCAGACCCGCGATGAGCGCATCTCGGAGCTCGCCACCGGTTTCGCGCTCGGCGAACTGAGCGACGCGGACCTGCGCGAATTCTACGACTTCCTACGCGATCCGCGCGAGGGCTCGTCCGCCGCCAGTCTGGCGTGGCAGCAGCTCGGGGTGGTCACCGATCTGCGCGCCGGCATGGGCACTGCTTTCCAGGACACGGTGAAGCACCGATTGGATCTCGAGGGTCGCAGCGACCGCTTCACCCGCACCGCCCGTTCGCGCCTTGGCAATGCGCGGCCGTCGCTCGAGCCCGTCGCGATGCCCGAATCGCGGCGTCAGCTGCGGCTGGCGCCGCTGCTGCTGATCGCTGGCGCCATCTTCATCGCCGCGCTGGTCTTCGCCGCGCGCCATGGGCGGGGAACCGCCGGCGAGACACTGTGCCGGGTCCTCGAGGTCGAGGGCGAGGCCAGCCTCGGCGGCGGCGCCCTGGTCGCCGGCTCGAACGTCGACCATCGGCAGGTGGTGGTGCCAGGCGGAAGCCAGCTGGTGCTGGCGTGGAGCGACGGCTCGTTGGCCGTGCTGGCCGGCCCGGCCAACGCGGTCGCGCAATCAGCGGGCATCTCGCTGACCAATGGCGGCGCTTGGATCGTGGCCGCCAACCAGTTCGTCTGCGGTCTCCCCGACGACACCGTGCGCGCAGAAGCTGGCTGCCGCGTCGCCTTGTCGGTCGTCGACAATCGCAGCGTGGTCGGCGTGTCGAGCGGGACGGCTTCCCTCACCTCGCGGACGTTGAAGGCGGGCGAAGCGGCGAGCTCGTCGATCCCGTACGCATGGACGAATTGGGCGGCCGCGGATGGCGCGCATGCGCCGCATCCCGAACCGTCGCCCGATTGGGTGCTCGACGGGACTTTGGCCTGGGACGAACACGCCGAGGGTGCCGACGTCGGCATCGCCGACGGATCGCTCAACGGTCTGTTGTTGACCCTCAGCCCTGGCACCATGCAGGTCACCCGTTCGCGCGCGTCGTCGAGCGGGCCGCGGACGGTGCCGCTGCCCGGCGCTCCACTCGGACAGCTGACACTGAGATTTGCGGCCTCGCATCGACACCTGACGCTGGCCAGCGGCACGATGTTGCTGCTGCAGGAGGACATCCCTGCGGCCACCGCTATCTCGATCGGGCCCGCGAACGCGCGGCTTCTCCAGGGCCTGCGCTTCCACAATGGACCGGCGCCGCATCCTCCGCTGCCAGTACATGCCCAGGCGTGGCTCGCTGGAGCGGAGACGTCACCCCCCTAGCTCACGGCGCGGCTAGAGTCGCGGAGAACGGCTAGGGTAGGGCAACGCGAGTTATCAAGCCGCGGTGGTCGCTCCCCGGCAGCCAGATCGGCAGCGGCGTGCCGAGCGCCAGGCCGCGCGCCAGGATGTGGTCGATGGTGATGCCGAGCCCCACCGCAGGAGAAGGCCAGGTGGCGGGCTCGCGGCCGACCGGTCGGCGCAGGGCGGATCCCGCATGCAGGTCGCGCCATGCGGGATCGCCGACCGTGAGATTGAAATCTCCGAGGACGATGATCGGCCCCGTCTCCTTCCGCACCCAGGCGGCAATGCGATTGAGCTCGGCGCCGCGGTCGCGCTCGCGGCGCGGCTTGGTCGGCGAGGTGGTGTGCACCGCCAGCACTCGCACCTCGGCACCATCGATGTCGATGGTGGCCTCGATCCAGGCGCTGAATTCCTGAGGCCACACCCTGTGCGCAAGCAGCGGACGTGCGCTGAGCAGGGCCATGCCGCCCATGCCCGCCCAGACCTGGTGGGGCCAGCGCGGATCCTTGCGGCCCGCGCTCTCGTCGGATTCTTCCACTTCGACCAGGCACAGGAGATCCGCATCGACCCGTTCCGCCGCGGCGATGGCTTCGGCTCGCCGGGGGTTGTGGGTGTAGACGTTTGCGCTGGCCACGCTGATCCCCGCACGGCCGGGCGGGGGGATCGGTGCACGTTCCTCGAGATCCGCGATGCACCACGGCACACAGCCGAGGGCGATCAGGAACAGCAACGAAGCGCCGGCCACCGGCCGCCGGCCGAAAACGGCGAGCGCGGGCAGCAGCAAGAAGCAGGCGTGGGCCGTCCAGTGCACGCATATCTGTCCGATCCACCACGGCGCCGTTGGCGAGATCAGGATGCACGCGGCCGGCAGCAGGCTCGCTGCCGCGAGCCACGGATGCCATCGGCGAGCCGAACGGGGCTTACCCGGTTTCTGCCTCGGTTTCTGCGCCAGCGCGGACTTCACCCGAGCTCCATCAACCGGGACTCCTTCACCAGAACCCCTTCACCGGAACTCGTCACCCGAGCTTTTGGGACAGCCGGATCAGCGTGCGGGTTGAGAATCCGGTCATGCCCTTCGCGTAGTAGCGCCAGCCGCCCGGCTGGATCGCCGGTCCGGCGATGTCGAGATGCGCCCACTGGACGTTCTCGGGAACGAACTCGGAGAGGAAGATGCCAGCGGTGATGGCGCCGCCGAAGCGTCCGCCGGTGTTGTTGATGTCGGCGTGGGGATGGTCGAGCATCGAGCGGTATTCGCCGTAGAGCGGCAGCTGCCAGAACTCCTCGCCAGCCTCCTGCCCGGCGGCGCGCACCGTCTGCAGGAAGGATTCGCCGCGGCCCATGAGGCCGGCGATCTTCTCGCCGAGCGCGACCATGCAGGCGCCGGTGAGGGTAGCGATATCGACGATGTGCGACGCGCCGCGCTCGGCCGCGTAGGTGAGCACGTCGCTGAGCACCAGGCGGCCTTCGGCATCGGTGTTGTCGACGTGGATCCACTTGCCGTTACGCGCTTCGTAGATGTCTCCTGGACGCATAGCCGTGCGGTCGGGCATGTTCTCGGCGAGGCACAGATAGCCAGAGATCGGGATCGACGGCTCGTTGTCGGCGATCCAGCTCATGGTGGCGAGCACCGCCGCCGCGCCGCTCATGTCGGCCTTCATCTCCCACATCTTGTCACCGGGCTTCAGGCTGATGCCGCCGCTGTCGAAGGTGATGCCCTTGCCGACGAACGCGAGCCGGGTGTCCTTGCGGTGGCCGTTGCGGCGCTTCTTGCTCGGCTTGTAGTGGATCTCGACCAGGCACGGATCGGCCGAGCCGGCCATGCCGACCTGCGCGAGTCCGGGGAAGCCGGCCTTGCGCAGCGCGTTCTGCCCACTGGTTACGCGCACATCGAGGCCGGAACCCTGCAGCTCCTTGCGCGCCCGCGCCGCGAAGGTCTGGGGATTCAGCTGGTTGGGCGGCATGTCGGCGAGTTCGCGCGCGAGGTTCTGCGCGCGCGCCACCGCCAGGCCTGCCTTCACCGCGTCGGCGTGCCCGGGGACGTGGATGGCGATGCGCGAGCGCTTCGACTCCTTGCCGCTGCGGCAGGCGTTCCAGCGGTAATCGCCGAGCGCGGCACCTTCCACCAGCGCCTGGACGTTCGCGCCGCGGCCTTGCACCAGCACCGTTGCCGACTCGGCTTTGGCCGAACGCACCGCCTCGGCGACATCGCGTCCGAGCAGCCGCCAGCTCTCGCCGCCGACCAGCCACGGCTTCTCGTCCGGTTTGATCAGCAGGAACCGGCCATCGGGCACCACGAGGTGCAGGGGGGCACCGGCGGTGCCCTTGGCCACGCGCGCCGCCTGGGCCTCGACCAGCTTGGGCAGCTTCGCAGCGCAGTAGCCGATGACCACGACGGTCAGATCGGATTTCTTGGGGTTGGAGTCGATGCTGATGTCGAGCATGGGTGTTAGTGTGTGGTGTTTGGTGAGTGGTGTCTGGTGTGCGGGTCGAGCGATGTTCAGGTGGGGAGGACGAGCGGCGCGATGCTGGGCGGGTGATCAGTGATTGTCTACCACCCACCAAACACCACACATCGATGACTACCCACCAGCGGCCAGCTTCGGCATCAATCCGGTGATCAACGATGTCAGCACCGGTTCGGCGCCCTTGGCGGCGGCAATGATCGCCGGGACGTTGGCCGGCTCGAGCGCGTCGGCCAAGCAGCGGTCAGTGACGATGGCGAATGCGAGCGTCCTGAGCCCGCAGTGCACCGCGGCGATGGCCTCGGGAACCGTGCTCATGCCGACGACATCTGCGCCGAGTGCACGCAGCATGCGGTATTCGGCGCGGGTCTCGAGGTTGGGGCCCAGCACACCGACGTAGACGCCGCGGTGGACCTTGATGCGTGCCGCGAGCGCGACGCTCTCGGCCGCTTCGAGCAGGCGCGGGTCGTACGTGTGGATCATATCCGGCCAGCGCGGGCCGACGCGGTCGTCGTTCTCGCCGACCAGCGGATTGATGCCCATGAAATTGATGTGGTCCTCGAGCAGCACGATGTCGCCGATGCGGTACTGCGGATTGAGCCCGCCCACCGCCGAGCCCATGATCAGGGATTCGGCCCCGAGCCGGCGGCCGAGGCGCACGGGCACCACCACCTCGTTGGGCGAATGGCCTTCGTAGGCGTGCAGGCGCCCGCTGAAGGCGACCACCGGCACGTCGGCGAGATGGCCGAGCACGACCTCGCCCTTGTGGCTCTCGGCGGTAGAGCGTGGCATGCCAGCGAGGTCGGAGTACGGGATCCTGCACACCGCCTTGATGCGCTCGGCGACTCCGCCCAGTCCGGTGCCCAGCAGCAACGCCGCCTTCGGCTTCAAGTCGCAACGTTTGCGCACCTGTGCGGCCAGGGCATCGAGTTCTTCGTGGAGCGCCATGCGGGTTACCTCGGGCGCGGACTATCGACGAGGCCGCAAGGCTCGCAAGCAGAAGGGGGATGAGACCGTCCGCCGTCCGTCTTCCTAGTCGGACTGCAGGAGATCATCGCCACTCATTACCCGGTCGACGCGCTTTGGTTATCCGAGCCGTCGAAGCCTGTCGGTTGCCCGCTCGTCAAAGCCGCGGCAACGCCGCCGGCCGCCGAGTCCTGGTTTGCGTGAACTGTTATTTTCAGGGGCTCTGCCCCTACGGCCCTGCGGGCCTACCCCACGGGCTTTGTCGTGGCTCGTTTTCGCCGGAAGCCGGCGAAAACGTGGGCGGATGGGCCCCACCCATCGTTTCCGCCCACCACCACTCGGCGCCCGCCCCACCGCAGAGCGGTGGGGCCCCCGGTGGTGAATTACTTTTACAAGGTGAGAAAGAGCACTCGGCGGCCAGAAGCCTTCGGATCCTTTAAACCGCGGCGCCAGCCGCCGGCCGCCGAGTCCTGGTTTGCGTGAACAATGGGCGGAGCCCATCACGCAAATTTTCTGGCCACCCGGTGGCCAGAAAAAAGGACGACAAAGGCCGTGGGGGCCCGGGGGCACAGCCCCCGAAACAGTGGCGGCCGCCGAGTCCTGGTTTGCGTGAACAATGGGCGGAGCCCATCACGCAAATTTTCTGGCCACCCGGTGGCCAGAAAAAAGGACGACAAAGGCCGTGGGGGCCCGGGGGCACAGCCCTCGCAATCACGGCTTGAAGACGGCGTCAGCGACCTCATGACGATCGACGCAGGTGACGCAGAGGCTGCGCGTGGCCTCGCCGCTGGTCTCGCTCACCATCATCGGCAGGCCCGGAAGCTCGGACAGCTGGCGCACCAGGTCGTCGTCCTGTCCATTCTCGATCAGCCCGATGGCGTACGGGTTGGGCAGGCCTGGAGCGACATCGATGACGTAGCTGCGGCCCTTGATCGTGCGCTTGAGCCGCCGCGTCTCGTAGCCCAGCATCTCGGGGCCCGCGGGATAACGGTCGAGCGATTCCTGGGCCGGCATCGCCTGCAGCTTCGCGGTCTTCGGCTGGCCATCGACCAGGCCGCTCGCCTCGCCGCTGGTGCGGTCGATCAGCAGCCGCGCGCCGTCGGCATGCAGCAGCATGCGATCGCCCTTGATCAGGTAGGACGTCCGACCGATGGTAAGTGCGCCACCGCGGGCCGCGACCACGCGTTCGAGCTCGGTCTCGTAGAAGCCGATGTCCTCGCGCACCACGCGGGCGATGATAGGTGGGGCGGCGGCCAGTTCGCTACGCGCCTGGCGCAGGCGTTCCTCGATCGTGTGCGCGAAATGCTCGAGCTCCAGCTGGTCGCCGCCACTCTCGTTGGGTCCGTTGATGGTTTCCGAGACCGCGATCATGCCCGACCACGGTGCTTCTTGCGCGGGCAACTCGGCACCGGCGCTTGGAGGTGCCGGCAAGGCAAGCAGCAGACACGCGATGAGGAAGCTCAACCGCATGGGGGCACTCTGGCGAACAGGCCGTGAAGGGAACCCACAGCGTCACGGGACATGGCGCGAAGAATTGCTATATCCATGGTAATTATGTCCAGGCCTGCCGAATAGCTGCCTGGAATCTTGCCAGCGACGGCATCATGCCGAGACTGCCGAGCTCAACACGGAAGGGGATAGGGTCTTGGATCACCTCGAGCTGCTCGAACAACAGAGCGTCTACATCCTGCGCGAGGCGTTCCGCCATTTCGAACGCCTGTGCATGCTGTGGTCGATCGGGAAGGACTCCACCGTCCTCTTGTGGTTGGCGCGCAAAGCCTTCTTCGGGCACGTGCCGTTCCCGCTCGTGCACATCGACACCAGCTACAAGCTGCCCGAGATGATCGCCTACCGTGATCGCCTCGCCTGCGAATACCGCCTGCACATGGTCGTCGGTTCGGACACTGAGACCATCGCCGCCGGGCGTACGTTCCCCGCGACCAAGCATCTCCCCGATGGCCATCCCGACAAAGTCGACCGCCTGGCATGCTGCGGCGCGCTCAAGGCCGGTGCCCTCAAGGCGACCCTCCAGGGCACGCGTCCGCGCACGCGCCTGAACTGGGAGACCGGCCGCTACGAGCCGGATACCGACAGCGAACCGTACCATGGCGTCATCGTCGGCGCCCGCGCGGACGAGGAAGGCTCGCGCTCGAAGGAGCGCTACTTCTCGCCGCGAGACAAGAACAACGCCTGGGACGTCGGCGACCAGCCGCCCGAGTTCTGGAACCAGTTCAAGACCGATTACGCGCCCGGGACCCACGTGCGCATCCATCCGCTGCTCGACTGGACCGAGCTGACGATCTGGGAATACATCAAGCGCGAGAACATCCCCACCGTCTCGCTCTACTACGACCAGGGCGCGGGCACCCGCTACCGCTCCCTGGGATGCGGCCCGTGCCAGACGCCGATCCAGTCCACCGCCAAGAACGTCGACGACATCATCGCCGAGCTCAAGAGCGGCAAGCTGCGCAACATCGCCGAACGCTCGGGCCGCCTGCAGGACGGCAAGCACGGGCTCGAAGAACTCCGCCGCGACGGGTACATGTAATGACCGCCACCGTCCAGAATTCCGCCCCGGATCCCCTCGGCAGCACCAAGGGTGCATTGAAGCCGGCGCCCAGCGCCAGCGAGCAGATGAACATCGTCATCGTCGGCCACGTCGACCACGGCAAGAGCACGGTGGTGGGCCGCCTGCTCGCCGACACCGATTCGCTGCCGCAAGGCAAGCTCGACGCAGTGAAGAAGGAATGCCTGCGCACCGGCAAGCCGTTCGAGTACGCCTTCCTGCTCGACGCGCTGTCGGATGAGCAGGACCAGGGCATCACCATCGACACCGCGCGTTGCTTCTTCAAGACCGCGCGCCGCGACTACATCATCATCGACGCTCCCGGACACATCGAGTTCCTCAAGAACATGATTTCGGGCGCCGCCCGCGCCGAGGCCGCCGCGTTGATCATCGATGCCAAGGAAGGCGTTCGCGAGAATAGCCGCCGCCATGGCTACATCCTGTCGATGCTCGGCATCCGCCAGGTGGTCGTGTGCGTCAACAAGATGGACCTGGTCGGCCACAGCCAGGCGCATTTCGACAAGATCGAGGCCGAATACCGCGAATTCCTCGCCGCCATCGGTGCGGTCAGCCCCAAGCAGTTCATCCCCATCGCCGCCATCAACGGCGAGAACTTGGCGATCCGCTCGCAGCCGATGGACTGGTACAAAGGTCCGACGCTGCTCGAGACGCTCGATGGCTTTGCCAAGGCTCCCCCCAAGGACGCGCTGCCGCTACGCATGCCGGTGCAGGCGGTCTACAAGTTCACCGGGCATGGCGATGACCGGCGCATCATCGCCGGGCGCATCGACGCCGGCCGCGCCAAGGTGGGCGACAAGGTGGTGTTCAGTCCGTCGAACAAATCGACGACGATCAAATCGATCGAGGCCTTCAACGCGGCGCCGCGCACCGAGGTCGAGGCAGGGTGGTCGACAGGCTTCACGCTCAGCGAGGAGATCTACATCACCCGCGGCGAGATCATGAGCCACGCCAGCCATGCGCCGTTGGTGAGCACGCGGCTGCGCGCCAACCTCATCTGGCTCGGCAAGAAGCCGTTCGTCCAGGGACGCGACTACAAGATCAAGATCGGCACCGTCGCCGCGCCGATCCGCATTCATAAGCTCATCAAGGTCATCGACGCGTCCGAGTTGAACACCGAGCTGGTCAAGGACCACGTCGGTCGTCACGACGTCGCGGATGTGATCCTCGAGAGCCGTCAGCCGCTGCCGTACGACCTGATCGGCGATTGCGACGCCACTGGCCGCTTCGTCATCGTCGACGGCTACGACGTCGCCGGCGGCGGCATCGTCACCGCGGGCGTCGCCGATGCCCAGGACGATTTCCGCTCAGAAGCGCGCATGCGCGACTTCAACTGGGTGAAGGGCGGCGTGACGCCGGTCGAGCGCGCCAAGCGTTTCGGCCACCGCGCGGGCCTGATCATGTTCGTCGGCAAGGCCGGCGTCGGCAAGCAGCGCTACGCGCGCGCGCTCGAGAAGGCGCTGTTCGAGGAGAACCGCCAGGCCTACATGCTCGACGGCACCAACGTGCTGCTCGGCGTCGATCACGACCTCACCGTGGATGCGGCGCGTTCCGAACTGGTGCGCCGCTTCGGCGAGGTCGCGCATCTGCTCATCAACGCCGGCATGCTGGTGGTCTCCACCACCAACGCGATCGGCCTGGCTGATCACGGCGCGGTGCAGGCGCTGATCGGCGACGCCACCAGCCTGGTCATCGAGGTCGATCCGCATGGCACCAGCACTGCGGTCTGCGATCTGCGCATCCGCGGTAACGAGCCCGAGGCGGTGGTGATCGCGCAGGTGGCTCAGCTGCTCGAGAAACGCGGCATCGTTCCTGATTCGCGC
This sequence comes from Planctomycetota bacterium, assembly GCA_038231435.1. GTDB lineage: Bacteria > Planctomycetota > UBA11346 > UBA11346 > UBA11346 > JACCZE01. The sequence continues at coordinate 15,349 of JBBRLJ010000003.1, read as the reverse complement.
TGAGCGCCGCCCCACTTCCGCGCCTTGAACCCTGAAGGGGCCATGGTCGCATCCCGCTCGGAGCACGACCTTTGCAGCGCTTCCGGCATCACACGCAATCGCCCATACGATCGCCACAAGTGGTGGAAATCGTGCTGCGGCCCCTACACTGTCCGGGATGACGCAGCGTGGCGATCTGACCGCTGGCGCGCTACTCGACGATGGCGCGGATCCTGCCCGGTTCGTCATCGAGTTCATCCGTTCCACCCCGCGCCGGGTCCTCGATCCGCGCCGAACGCACGAGAGCGCATGACGTTCCGCCGCATGTTCAGCCACTGTGCCAGGACCGCCTGCCTGTGGATCGACAGCCACTCCGGTGATCCTAACGCCAAGCATGCCAGCGCCGTCTACGCTACCCAGGCTGAGGCCGATATCGGCAAGGCGGACTCCGAGAAGCTCGATCGCGTCCGCATCATCCCGTTCGCGCTGCTGCACCTGTCTTGCCTGTTCGTGATCCTGGTCGGGTGGAGTTGGACGGCCGTGGCCATGGCCGCGTTCCTGTACCTGTTGCGCATGCACGCCATCACCGGCTGGTACCACCGCTACTTCTCGCACCGAACCTTCAAGACCAACCGCTTCTGGCAGTTCGTCTGGGCGTACATCGGTAACACCTCGGCCCAGCGCGGACCGTTGTGGTGGGCTGCGCACCATCGCCACCACCATCGCTATTCCGACGAGGTCAACGACACCCACTCGCCCAAGCAGAAGGGCTTCTGGTGGAGCCATATGGGCTGGTTCGCTTCGCGGGCCAACTTCCGCTGCAAGCTCGAGCTGGTTCCGGATCTCGCGAAGTTTCCCGAGCTGCTGTGGCTCGATCGTTTCGACATTCTTGCGCCTGCGTCTCTGGGCTTTGCTTGCTGGGGCCTGGGCATGGTGCTCAACCATTGCGTTCCGAGCCTGAAGGGCACTGGCTGGGAGACCAGCGGCCCGCAGATGCTGGTCTGGTTCCTCATCTCCACGGTGATCACTGCGCACGCGACGTTCACCATCAATTCCCTGGCGCACGTATTCGGCTCGCGCCGCTACGAAACCAGCGACACCAGTCGCAACAATTTTCTGCTCTCCCTGCTGACACTCGGCGAGGGCTGGCACAACAACCACCACCACTACCAGTCCACCGTGCGCCAGGGATTCCGCTGGTACGAAGTCGATGTCAGCTGGTACCTGCTGGTGGTCCAATCATGGCTGGGGATGGTGTGGGATCTGAAGGGCGTGCCGGCGCATGTGGTTGCTGGCGTTCCCGCCGCGACGTCGCCCGCCGCCGCGGCAAAAGCCGAAGCCCCCACGCGCGCGCCGACCACCAGTTTCCAGGCGCCGATCCTGAAGTCCCGCGAACCTGCGGCGTAGCGCCGAGTCCGCGCATAACGTTATCCGCGCATAGCGCCGTAGTCCCGCGCGTAGCGCCAGAGGTAGTTGCCCTCAGCGACTGACTGGTCACTGCGCGACTCGGCCGTGAACGCCAAGTCCGTCTTCAGCAAAAAATACATCACCGGCTGGAAGTACCTGATCATCTCGCGTCAGCGGGAAGCCATCCAGGTCATCCGCACTCCGCACATCGATTCCCCAATGGAGGACCGCGGGCTCGATGCCGTCAAGGCGCGGGCGGCGCCTGCTGGTCTGCGAAGGCGCGGATGCGCGCCGGATCGACCTCCTCGCCATCGGCGGGGAAGGGATGGTCGAGCAGCCACCAGTCTTCGGTGAAGGTGGCGCTCTGCCCAGGGGCGAGGCGTTCCTCAGGTCCGAGGGGTTCGAGTTCGACCATGCGATCCTGGTTCGACCACACCGAGATGGTCAGGCCGGCCAGATCCGCGTAGCGGCGTTCGGGGTAGACCGGGAAGCGCTTCACGAACAGCATCCCGGTGCGCATCAGGTACGCCATCCATCCGGACTGGGTGTCCAGGCCGATCTTGGGCTGGAGCGGTGCGCCGCGTAGCATCAGGTATTCGCCGCGTATCGTTACCGCCGGGTCCTTGGGCTGCATCAGGATCTGGAACGTCGGATAGAGCGTGTATTCGATGAATTGGTTGAGGAAGCGGCTGTCAGGAGTCAGCGAGGTGATGAAGATGCCGCCGCCGGGAGCGAGCGAGCGGCCCCAGTACGACCGGTGCAGGAGCCGATCGGAGCGATTGGTGGTGGTGGTCGTGCACCTGAGCCTGGTTGAGCCCGGGTCGAGGACCACATCGCGGTTCAGCTGCACGCCAGTGACCGTGTCGACCGGGCTGACCATGCGCAGGTGCAGGCGGTCAACCCGTTCGATCGTCCAGGGCCCATCGGTCAACACGGTGTGTTCGAGCAGGATCTCCTCGGGACCGATGTCGAAGCGTCCGCCCGCGGGTCCGACCCAATGGTCGTTGTCGGGGAACACCCACTCCGGATGGAGGGCATCGCTGTAGAGCGCATTGCGCCCGCCCAGCGAATATTCCACCAGGCGTCCGCCGTGCAGCGCATCGGCGCCGACGCGCACCAGGCCGTTTTCGATGGTCTCGACCTTGGCCAACCACGATGCATCTACGGGGGGCGCGATGGGGGCGGGGCTTTCAGCCGCCTCTAGGGTGATGACGAGACCGAATCCGATGATGCACAGCGGTAGCCATTGGGACGCGATCTGGGAGCGGGTCATGCTCACTGCTTCAGCTTGAAGATCGGCGCACCGGCGGCCCACAGGTAGTGCGTTTCCGGATTGTAGCGCAGGATCTGCGGTTTGCGGAAAGGGATGTCGCCGGTGATTTCCTGCCAGGTCGCGCCGTCGTCGGTGGTGCGGAAGATCCCGCCGTCGTCGCTCGAATTCCAGGTGGTGCGGCTGATCCACATGCGCTTCTCGTCGGCGGGATCGACGGCGATGCCGACGATGGTCGCGTCCCCGCTGAAGTTCGTGATCTTGGTCCAGGTCTTTCCGTGGTCGGTGCTGCGGTGGAGGTTCTTGCCGCCCACCAACGCCTTGCCCGAGGGCGCGACCTCGATGTTGAAGCACCAGGGTTCGGCGGTGAACACGTGCTCCCAGGTGGCACCCTCGTCCTCGCTGCGCCAGCCACCGCCGCCCTCGCCGCAGCAGCTGTAGAACAGCCGTTTGGAATCCGAGGGATCGACGACCAGTCCATAGTACATGCGCAATCCTCCCGGTTGTCCGGCGCAGCGCGTCCAGCTCTTGCCGCCGTCCACGGAGCGGAATATGCCCCCGCCTGGCAGCTTTCGCGCCGGCTCGGGATCGCCGTCCATGCCCAGATAGATCACGTCCGGATGATTCGGATCGGCGGCGAGGGCGCGCGGAAAGCTGCGGCCCCACATGCAATTCACGTTCGGCACATAGTCGGGCAGGCCGGCGGACGATATGGCGAAAGTCTTGCCGTCATCCTCGCTGACGTAAGCGCGGTTGGCGCACGTGGGATCGGCGAAGGATTTCCAAGGCGAGGCGGTAGTGACGATGCGCGTCGATGCGCCGGACTTAGCCACGCGTACGCGCCAGAAATGGCCGCTGACGTTGTCGCTGTACGTGAGCGGGATGAGCTGGCGCCACTCGCCTCCGTCGTTCTCGGACACCATCAGGCCTTCGTCCATGGCGGTGGCGTAGGTCTTGCCGTTGAGGAACTGGATGTCGGTGGCGCAGGTGTTGTCGGCGCCGGTCGAGCGCTCCTCCAGGGTCTTGCCGCCATCGGCGCTGAAGACGTTGCGCCAGTTCCCGCAGATGAAGAGTTCATCAGGATTCTTCGGGTTGACCGCGAGGTTGGTCACCGTGCTCAGGCCGACGCGGCGCTCGGCTCCGACGGCGTCCGCGGGCAGGGTCGGATTTCCAGGGATGCCGGCACGTACCGCTTCGTTGTGCGACCAGGACTTCCCGCCGTCGTCGGAGCGGAACAGGGAGCCACCCCATCCGACACTGCCGATGGCGTAGACCAGGTCGGGCTTGGCGGGATGCAAGGCGATCTCGCGGATCGCGCAGCCCTTGGTCAGCCCTTCGTTCATCGCCGTCCAGGTCTTGCCGCGGTCGAGCGAGCGGTGGATGCCATCGGCGCCGCAGGCCGCCCACACCACGCCCGCGTCACGGGTCGACACGACGACGTCGAGCACCTTCTTCGGCGCATCCAGGGCGGTCCAGGAGGCGCCCGCATCGTCGCTGCGGAACACGCCGAGCATGGTGTTGGAGACATACACGGTGGCCGGTTCACTGGCCGCCACCGCTACCGAGGACAGCGTGTCGCCGCCCTGCTTCTTCTGCGACTGGCTGGCGGCAGTGACGTGGAGGCAATCCTTGAACTCACGGTTCGCGCTCCAGCCGTCGCTGTCGCCTGGTTTCTCCCAGTCTGCCACCAGGACGGTGGACGTGCCATCCGGATCGTGGTCGGCACCCACCGTGCCGGCCGCGTCGGAGTGCAGCGCCACCGCATCTATCAGCACCTCGCCCTTCCAGGCTGCCTGCGGAGAGCGCAGCACGACGTGGAGCATGCGCACCGAGGCGAGGTCCTTGATGGTCGCAAGGTCGAGGCTCACGTCGATCCACTCGCCGGGCTTGCCATCGATCCAGGTGCCCGCCTGCCACAGCCAGGCGTCGCCCGTCTGCACTACCAGCTGGGCTTGCAGCACCGGGGCGGCGCCGGGAAGGAGGACATGCACCGACAGCTTCTTGTAAGCAGACCAGTCCTTCGCCGCCGCGCCGGGACCGTAGGTCTTGCTGACGCGGCCCATGGTCTCCATCCCTGCCGCGTCGCATCCATAGGCGAGGGCGAGAGCGCCGGCGCCATGGAAGGAGGGGGAAGCCTTCGGCTTGGGCAGCGCATCGCGGTAGGTCAGCTCGCGCCAGGTGCGGCCGCCGTCCTCGGTCTTGTGCAGCGTGCCGGTGTGCGAACCGGCGTAGACGACCTCCGCATTGCGCGGATCGATCGCCACCGCCCGCACCGATCCATTCCTGGCCGAGCGGATGTCGAGCTTCGCCGCCGCGCTGTCGGCGATGAATTCCCAAGTCTTCGCGCGATCGACGCTCTTGCACAGGCCGCCATCGGTGAGCGCGTAGACCTGGTCGGGTGACGCGGGGCTGACGGCTAGCGAGTACACCGCGTAATCGCAGATCCCGCGATTGGCGAAGCGCCACAGCTTGGCCTTGTCCTCGCTGCGAAAGGCGCCGGCGCAGTCGCTGCCCAGGTAGATGACGTTCTCAGCCGTGGGGTGCCATGCGGCGGCGAAGTAGAACGACCCGCCACCCCAGCCGACCTGTTCCCAGGCAGGAGCCGGTGCGGCGCCAGCGCCTTCGGCCGCTCCCAGGAAGGGCTGCAAGCCCATGCACGCGACGAGAGCCAGACAGCCTGCGGCGCGGAAGGGCATGGTCGTGCTCCAGGTAGACAGTGGTCGGGAATCAAAAAAAGATAACGTTATCGAAAAATGCGCAATGCCGGTCGATGTGACGGCTTTTCCTGACTCGGAGGGTATTGGAGGTCGGACTCGCCCGCGCTGGGGCCCGTCGGGTCACCGCGCCAGGGTCACAACGTCTGCGCTCTCGTGTGGCTCCAAGTCGCACCGTCCTTGCCGTCAGCGATGGCGACGCCGGCTTTCGCGAGGGCGTCGCGAATATGGTCGCTGGTCGCGAAATCCTTGTCGGTCCGCGCGCGCTGGCGTAATTCGATCACCAGCGCCATCGCCTGGGCGAGCGCGTCCTCGGCCGAACCGGCTCGCTCCCACGAGGCGCCGTCCTTGGCATCCTTGATGGCGATGCCCGCCTTGGCCAGCGCTTCGCGTATGCGATCGCTGATGGCGAAGGCGCGGTTCGCGCGTGCCTGCTGGCGCAGATCCAGGATCAGCGCCATTACGCCGTCGAGCGACGCGGATCCGGCATCGGATTGCGCCGAGGTGTCTTTCTCATCGCCGGGCATGAACAGCCCGATCAGTCGGCCGAGATCGCGCACCAGCAGGGTGGCAGCGCGGGCCTCGTCCGCGTCGAGCTTGCGCGCCTCGGCGGCGATCGAAAACAGGCTCGCGATCGCTCCACCGGTGCCGAAGTCGTCGTCCATCGCCGTGAAGAATGCGTCGCGGTGCGCGGCCAGCGGCGCGGGCAGGGCGAGCTCCGCGATGCGCGTCAGCTTGGCGGCTTCGTCCAGCGACCCATCGATGGGCTGCGTCATCGACTCGCCGAGTTGCGCGTGCAGCCTGCCCAGCGCGGTGCGCGCCGCAGTGAGCGCCTTCTCGGCGAAGTCGCTCGGCCGCCGGTAGTGGCCCTGCAGCAGCAGGAAGCGGATGGTGGCGGCGCCGTAGGTGTCGAGCAGGTGCGCGGCCTTGAAGCGGCCGGCGAACGCGGGGTCCTTCATGCGCGGATCGGACTTGCCGACCTTGACTCCCTCGTACTGGATGAGGCCGTTGTGCATCCAGCAGTGCGCGTAATCCCCGCCATGCGCCTCGCCTTGGGCGATCTCGTTCTCGTGGTGGGGAAATTTCAGATCGTCGCCGCCGCCGTGGATGTCGAAGGTCTCGCCGAGGGTCTCGCGCGACATGACGCTGCATTCGATGTGCCAGCCCGGGCGCCCGGCGCCCCACGGGCTGGGCCAGCTCGGCTCGTCCGGCTTGGCGAGTTTCCACAGCGCGAAATCGGCGGGATGCCGTAGCTCGACGTCGCGGCCGATGCGGCTGCCGGCGATCATCTCGTCGAGCTTGCGGCCTGAGAGCTTGCCGTACCCGGGCTGTTTCTGGACGTCGTAGTACACGCCATCGGCGGCCACGTAGGCGCGGTCGCGCCCGACCAGGTCCTGGATGTAGGCGACCATCTGCGGGATGTACTCGGTGCAGCGCGGATGATCGGTGATGGTGGCGATGCGCAGGCGCTTCAGAAAGGCGAAGTACTGCTCGGTGTAGCGCTTCGAGATCGCGTCCCAGGGCTCGCCGCCGCGCTTGGCGCGGTCGATGATCTTGTCGTCGATGTCGGTGATGTTGTTGACGAAGCGCACCGCGAGCCCGCGCGCGCGTAGCCAGCGCGCGATCGCATCGAACACCACCGGACCCATCAGGTGGCCGATGTGGCAATCGTCGTACGGAGTCACGCCGCAGACGTACATGCCGATCGAACCCGCCTTGAGCGGCTTCAAGGGCTCCTTCTTGCGGCTGAGCGTATTGTACAGCTGGATGGAGTGCATGGTCTCTCTCGTCGCGCGAGTCTTGGCATGCCACCAGTGCCGTCCAGGGCCTTTCAATTGGGGGGCTACGGCCCCCCAATATCGCGCTCCGCGCTGCCCCCCGGGAAGAAACGGTCTGGGAGGTGTGGGACCTGGCGCTGCGCGCTGCTCTGAATTTCGGAGCGCGATGATGGGGGCCGTAGCCCCCATCTTAAGGCAGCGGGATGGTGGCTGAGAACGGGACGCGCACGTCGGCGAGATGGACGAGGTCGTTGATCACCAGCCGGTACGGGCCCTCCTCGGTGATCGGATACAGGTACAGCATCTCCTGGCGGCCGTGGTGCGACCAGCTGCCGTGGCCGTTGGTGGTGAGCGGAGTCCCCGATGGCGGGATCAGGCTCATGCTGCGTTCCTCGAGATTACCCTGTCCGGACAGGCCCAGCGCCGGCTGGCGCAGTCCCGAGGCCTCGGCCGCAGCGGTGTCGTAGAGCGTGGCTGCGAGCGTGCCGTCGCCGAAGGGGATGTTGCAGGTCACGCCGGGGGACAGCGTCGCTTCGGCGCGCACCTGGCGCTGGACCTCGATCCGTACCTGTCCGGTGACGATCAGCGAGGTGGCGTCCTGTTCGAGATTGGCCGCGGTGAACACCAGATCGTAGCGTGGGCTCGCATCGTCGCCCTCGCCGCCGCTGCCGCCGCCGCGCGCGCGCAATTGCCCGAGCACGCGCCCGCGCATGCGGCGATCCTGCTCCGGATTCTTGGCTGCGGTCGGAGCGGAATCGGCGATGGTCACGACGCGTCCGTGATCGTCCTGGCCGAAGGAATTCGCGGACACCGAGCACGATCCGACCAGTTCCGCCTCGGCCTTCGGCTCGAGGCGGAGATGGCAGACCACCTCGGCCTGGTGCGCACCGCCGAGCAGGCTGCGCGATACCGTGGTGTTGACATTGCCGATCTCGACGAGGAGCGCGCCGCACGCCTGGTGCGTTGCGGTCGTCGCGGTGGTGCCAGCCGCGCCGGCAGGCATGCGGCGGACTCCGAGGCTGAGCGGCCCGGCGGCCAGGCAGGCGGGTGAATCCGTTCCGTCTGCCTGGGCACCGACCGGCGGAGCCGTCGGCGGCATGATCGCCATGTCGAAGGCCGCGCATACGGCGAGCACGCCTTGCCAGAAGGTGCCGTCGAAAGCGGGGAGTTCACGCGTCGCGCGCTCGTCGGCGCCGAGCTGCAGCAGCACCTGGTTTCCAGAGACCTCGAGCCGGGCGAGCGCATCCTTCAGCGAGGTCTTCCCCGCGGGCCAGGATACGTGCGACGGCTTGAACAGATCGATCTCGGAAGCGCTGGCCGCGATCTTCGCGCCGAGCTTTGCCAGATCGATTGGCAGCTTGACCTCGAGCCGCAGCGGGGCCGCGGACAGGCGCGCCGAACCCGACACCGTGGCGTCGTAGGCGGCGTCCTCGAGCGCCGGGTAGGTGTTGTAGACGACGCGTCCCGCGCCGGTTTGGCTGCCGCCGCTGCCGCGGTGCGCCAGGGTCTTGCCGGCAGTGCTCAGGCGGATGCGCGGATCGGCCCACAGGGCGTCGCGCGGGAAGAACAGCTCAAGCATCGGTCCCTGGCCGCCGCTGAGACCCTGGTGCTCCGCATCGACCAGATGGAGGGTGAGATTCTTGCCGGCGCACGAGATGGCGACGCTCGAGCCCGGTCGCAGTGGCGCCGATAGGCGCCAGGGCTCCACCAGCGAGACGCGCGCCTCGCCCAGGACCATGATGGTGCCCGCGTCGTCGCCCACGCGTGCACGCACGCGCAAGAGCTCGGGTACGTCGCTGCCGTCGTTCTGGGCCTCCGGCTCGACCGCCAGGCTGCGTCCCTGGGCATCCTCGATGCGCAGCTGCTTGATGCCGGTGTCGCCGACCCGGTCGGCGACGAAGCGGGGTTCTAATCGCAGCGACATCACGATCTCAGCCGCGGTCTCCTTCTTCGCGCCGATGGTGTGCTTGATCTCGCATTCCTCGACCTCGCCGAGGAGCGGGCCGTCGGCGGCGAGGATCACCGGATTCGCGGGATCGCGCTGGCGCAGTTCCAGCGTGCCGGTCTGCAGGGCCAACCCGCGCTCGTCGTGCGCTGGCTGGCCGCCGCGCGGGACCCCGGGCTTGGGCACCAGCTCGTAGGCGTCGCAGATCGCCACCACCGCTTCCCAGTAGGTCCCGGTGAGCGGCGGCAGCTCGGCCTCGCGGGTCGGATCGACCTCGCTGTCGAGGGTCGTGGTATTGCCATCCGCCGACAGCTGCGTGATGGCGTCCGCCAGCCGCATCTTGCCGCCGGCGATCTTCACGCGCGTGGGCACGGACATGTCCGCGACCGCCTTCTGGCGCTGGGCGTCGCTCATGCGCAGCAGCTCGGAGTCCACCTGGAGGACGGCGTCTGCGGCCTGGGCGGTCGGCGTCGTCGACACCGCCATCATCAACGCCGATGCCATCGCCAACGCCATCGGGACCATGGCCCAGCGGAAGGACGGATGCTCCATGTCCTGGTCGTACGCAGGGAGGGCGCACGAGGAAGCTGTCAGTTGGGGGGCTACGGCCCCCCAACATCGCGCTCCGCGCTGCCCCCCGGGAGCCGGGGAGAAGGGTGGGGTGGAGACAAGGCTCGGGGCGCTGTCCGCTACCAACATCCCGTTGCGGGATTTTGGCTAGCGCAGGGTGGGGTTGCGGTCGAGGGCGCCGAACCAGCGCCAGGCGAGGCGGAGGGCGGCCCAGGTCCAGAGGGTGGAAATGGCGAGGGTCCAGGCGACGCCCAGGGCCCAGATGGCGGGGCCGGCGCGCAGGATGAGGGGCAGGGCGGCTCCGGAGATCAGCAGACCTGAAAACACCAGGCTCGCCAGCAGGTTCACGGTGCCGCCGTAGCCGGCGACGAGCTTGGCGGGGTTGTCTTGGGAATAATCCGCCAGGCGTGCGCCGAGTCCGAGCGCGCCGGCGGCCAGGCCCACGGCCAGGCCGACGATCACCAAGGTCTGGTAGGCGACCACCAGCGGAGGGAGATGCAGCAGCGTTCCTGACAACACCACCAGTCCGACGCTCACCGGCAGCGCCACCATCAGGGCGAACACCAGCTTGGCGGTGACGACCCGGCTGCGTGGCCAGGGGGCGAGTGCGAGCACCCACAGCCGCCGGCCCTCGAGACTCAGCAGCGGGTAGACGAAACGCCCGGTGAAGGTGGCGAGCGCCATCGCCACCGCAGTCAGGTTCAAGATGGACACCACCGGTCGCCACCATTCGTGCTCCTGGAACGCGGTACCGAGCCTGGGCAGCATCAGCATGTAGAATCCGAGCAGCCCGAAGAACATCGCGAACTGCATCACCTGCGTCGGATCGCGGATGAACAGGCGCAGGTCCTTCGCCGCGAGCAGGGCGAGATCGCGCGGCAACAGGGGCAGCAGCCGCCATGGCCTGCTCGCGCGCCTGCCGCGCACGCGCGCGCGCCCAGCGAGCGCGTCGAGATCCCAGCGCAGCCGGCGGCGCGCCACCGTCTCGCCGGCGATCGCCAACGCGCCTGCCGTCGACGCCAGCAGCGCGATGTCGTGCAGCCACTCGCCCCAGCGTGATGCTTTCGCCGCGATCAGCGCATGCTGGCCCCACGCCGGCGGCAGCCATGGGCTCTCGGCGAAGCGCAGCCGCCCGATGACGTCGCCCAGCACTTGGGTCGGCTGGGCGTGGGCATAACCGTGCGCGATCCGCCAGCCCGCCGCGATCGCGATCAGCGCCAACGTCACCAGGATCCAGCGTAGCCGACGTTCAATGATCGGCACGACGCGCGCCAGCACCATCGCGCCGAGCGCCCCGGCGGCCATGCAGCAGGCGATCAGCGCGGCCATCACCGCAGCGGCGGCTGGCACGAACAGCAGTGGCGAGGCGGCCTCAGTGGCCAGCGAGCCCACCAACGGCGCGACCAGCACCATCACCGCCCATCCTGCCCAGAAGCCGCCCTCGACCGATGCCGCCCAGTAGAGCTGGACGTCGCTCAGCGGCAGCGCCGCCTGGAACGCGCCCGCCCGCGTGCGGAACAGCGCCGACCACACCAGCACCGCATCCGAGATCGTCACCAGGAAGAACAGCGTGAAGAAGAACAGCGCCAGCAGGCTCTCGAGCAGGCGCGCCTTGAGCGCCAGGTATTCGTCCTGGCCGAGGAACCACAGCAGGCCGAGGAACAGCGCCGACAGCAGCGCCCACACCACTCCCACCACGAACACCATCGCCGCGCCGCGCAGCTTCTGCTCGACCACGAAGTGGCGGACGGTGTTCGCCCCCGACCGCCACATCTGCCAATACACCGCGCCTAGGGACATCGCTCGAGCGTAGCACGCATGCCGGAGCTGCTCCAGGGCGAACGGTCGGGGGCCCAACGCCTCTCGCTTGTCACCAGGCGCCAGGGCCGGGGCGGTGGCTTGTGCCCGCGCCTGCAGCGAGATCATGCGGCGATGGCTGACGTCCCTGCTGCGAACTTCCTCAACTTCCTCTCCGGGCTCGCCAGCCAGGCGCTGATGCAGTTCGGCGAGATCCCCAATCCGCTCAGCGGGGAACGCACGGTGAATCCGCCATTCGCGCGCTACACCGTGCAGCTGCTCCAGGTGCTCAAGGAGAAGTCCGCGGGCAACCGCACGCCGGAAGAGGACCAGTACCTCGACGCCATGCTGGCCGACCTCACCGCGCGCCTGGCGAAGCTGCCGGCGGAGTGATCCGGGCCGGTCGCCGGCCCGGCCGGGGCCTCAACCGTGTGGCGAAAACCGTTGTCTCCACCGCAGCCGCGAGATGCTTCCGCCTCGCGCGGTGAAGCCCGTGTCGAGCGAAGGGTAGCACGCATGCGTTCCGTGATCTCGCTGATGTCGTCGATGTCGTCGTCGCTGTTGTCAGCGGTCGTGCTGCCAGTGTTGCTGGCCGCGCTGCTGACCCCGGTCGCGCGCGCCGCCGACGCGGTGGCGGAGCCAGCCGCCAAGCCCGAAGCCGTCCCACCCGTGCCCGCATCCGAGGCACCGTCCGCGCCGTCCGCCGAACTCGACAAGCCCGTGGGCGCACGCTCGGGAACCACGCTGTGGCCACACGTCACCATCGGCAATGCCAGCGCGACCGTCGAGCTCTCGACCTATCGCGCCTCGGTGGCGCGCATGCGCCTGCTCAGCGAGCATCCCGTGCAGCTGCCCAAGTGGCGGACCGAGGGCGAGAAGATCGACAGCAAGGAGCCGCTCGCGGTGCTCGACCGGTTCCGCCCCGAATACGACATGCACAACCTGGTCGAGGGCATGGGTCTCGCGGCCGAGCCCGCGACCGAGGGCGCCTGGCAGATCACTGAGCAGGCTCCCGACGCGTGCACCATGACCTTCAGCAAGCCCGAGCTCGGTCTGGGCTACTCGATGTCCTACCGCATGGACGCCAAGAAGCCGCAGGTCCACGTCGTGCTCAAGGTGCGCAACCTCGGCGAGAAGCCCGCGGCCGTGACGCCGCGCTTGCGCCCGATCGACGGCATCCACCAGGACGATCCGATCGTCGAGGCCGGCTACCAGAAGGCGGTCGTGCATTCAGGCGGGGCCACCGGATCGCTCGACCACTTCGGCTTCCCACGCGACGGGATCGTCGAGAAGTTTCCCAAGGGCATCCACCCGGATTATTTCGGCCTGAAGAGCCGGTTCTTCGCGTCGTGGTACACGCCCGAAGGCGTGATCCTGCGCGAGGCCGATGCGCAGGTGCCGGCGGATTCGTTCCAGGAGACCAGCTATCGGGGCTTCCTCAACGAGACGCCCGCCGGCATCTACAGCCAAGCCGAAATCGACGTCATCTACGGCGCGTCGGCGAATCTCGATCCGTTCACGCTGAAGAGTGGCGCGGAGCTTGATGTCTCGTGGGCCCTGGGCGTCACCGCGATGACCCATGCCGAGCTCGCCAAGCTCGACGACGCCGAGAAGCGCCTCGAGTTCACCGACGCCTACTACTCGTTCTTCAAGAGCCTGGCCAAGCTGATGGCTTGGATGCTGAATCTGATTGCGCACGTGGTGCACTACTATGGCGTCGCCGTCATCCTTTTGACCTTCCTGGTCAAGGCGCTCATGCATCGCTTCACGTACAAGCAGTACGAGAGCACGATGAAGATGCAGAAGCTGCAGCCCGAGCTGAAGTACCTGCAAGAGCAGTACAAGGCCGACAAGCAGAAGCTGGCGATGAAGCAGATGGAGTTGTGGAAGAAGCACGGCGTCAATCCGCTCGGCGGCTGCCTGCCGATCTTTATCCAGATCCCGATCTTCATGGGCCTCTACCAGATGTTCAGCCATCTCGCCGATCTGCGTGGACAATCATTCTTGTGGGTGCGCGATCTCACCCTGCCCGACCAGGTCTGGTACCTCGGCTTCCATTGGCCGTTCTTCGGCGCGCTCGCCACCATCAATCCGCTGCCGCTGATCTACATCGGCGTGACGGTGTGGATGAGCATGATGCAGAAGCCGCCGAGTGGCGGCGATCCCCAGCAGGAGCAGATGTTCAAGATGATGCGCTGGCTGCCGGTGATCTTCGGCGTCATCTTCTACAACATGCCCGCGGGACTGGTCCTCTACTTCACCGTCCAGGCGGTGCTGTCGACCATCGAGATCAAGATGGTGAAGCGCAAGCTGGGCATGAAATAGCCGGCGGCGGCGGTGTCCTCCGCTGCTGCCGCTCCCGCGATCGAGCGCACCATCTGCGCCTGCGCGACCCCGACTGGCGGAGCGGTCGCGCTGCTGCGACTGAGCGGACCACGCGCCGTCGCCATCGCGCGCGCCGCTGGTCTCGAGCCGGGAACGCCGTGGTCGTGCGAGCCGCGCGTGTGGACCTTCGCTGGCGGCCGTTGTCCGTGCCGCACGCTGCTCGCGCCGGGTCCGCGCAGCGCCACCGGCCACGATCTCGTCGAGATCTCCATCCCGGGCAGCCGCGACCTGGTCGAGATGGCGCTCGTCGCGCTGCGCCGCGCCGGCGCCGAGGCGGCGACCCCGGGCGAGTTCACGCGCCAGGCATTGGCCAATGCGCGGCTCACGCTCGATCAGGCCGAGGCGGTGTTGGCGGTGACGCGCGCGGCAGATGCGGCTGGCGCCGCGCTCGCACTCGCGCGCCTGCGCGGCGGTTTCGGTAACGAGATCTCGCGCGTGCGCGCGCGGCTCCTGCAGGCGCGCGCGCAGGTCGAAGCGGGATTGGATTTTTTGGACGAGCACGACGTTCGCTCGTTCGACCCCGCAGCGATGCGCACCGAACTGAGGGCGCTCGCCGGCATGTTGTCGCGCTGGCGGCTGGCGGTGATCGCGACCGATGGCGTCCCGGTGGTATGCCTGGCCGGCCCCGCCAACGCGGGGAAGTCCGCGCTCTTCGCCCGGCTCACCGGCGCTCCGGCCCTGATCAGCGCGGTGCCCGGCACCACCCGCGACGCCCTCGACGAACCGTTCCTGGTGGACGGCCGCCTGATCAGGCTGATCGACACCGCCGGCTGGATGGATGCGAGCGACGGACTGGATCGCGCGGCAATCGCCACCGCCGTCGCAATGATGAGCAGCGCCTCGCTGGTGCTCGCCTGCTCGGCGCCCGACGCTCCATTGCCCGCGTCTGCGTCGGCGGAGTGGCCGATGCCGCCCGAGCGCACGCTGGTGCTCGCCACCAAGAGCGATCTCGGCCTGCCCGATCCACGCGCCACGCTCGCGGTGTCCGCGGTCACCGGCGAGGGCATCCCTGCGCTGCTCGGCCTGCTTTCTGCGCGCCTGGGTGGCGTGTCGGGCGGAGAGCCCCGCCAGCAACGCCTGCTCGCGGAATGCCTGGCCGTGCTCGAGGGCATGCTCGGACACCCGGCCGGGCTCCCTGACGACGAATTGCTCGCCGAGGATCTGCGCGCCACCGCCGGCCTGCTCGGAGAGCTGATCGGCGCCACCACCCCGGACGAGATCCTCGACGAGATCTTCTCCCGCTTTTGCATCGGCAAGTGAGCTGTTTACAGTCAGGGGCTTCGCCCCTACGGCCCTAACGGGCCTACCCCTCGGGCTTTGTCGGGGCTCGATGTCTCCGCTGCGCTGCGACATCGTCGGCGGATCGGCTACGCCGATTGTATCCGCCGACCGCCCCTCGGCGCCCGCCCCATCGCGGAGCGATGGGCGGCTGTTTACAGTCAGGGGCTTCGCCCCTACGGCCCTAACGGGCCTACCCCTCGGGCTTTGTCGGGGCTCGATGTCT